>JBFXAY010000037.1:0-52842 GCA_050183815.1 Gemmatimonadales bacterium
TGCACAAGGCCCTCCTGGTCCAACTGCTGCGGAGCACCGTGTTGCGCCAGGAAACCGCGTCGGTGGTACTCGACGCGCCGGCCCAGGGCCGGTGGTTCCAACTGGTGTCGTCGCCGGCCGGCGCGGATGCCCTGGTCACCCTGGTGGACATCACCGATCAGAAGACCCGGGAAGAGCATATTTCGACGATCGCCAACCTCGACCCGCTCACCGAGCTGTTCAACCGGCGCGGCTTCGAGGCGGACGCGGAGGCGGTCCTCGATCGGCTCGCGGCGACCCGCCAGAGCGTGGCGGTCCTGTATTTCGACCTGGACGCCTTCAAGGAAGCGAACGACACCTTCGGCCACGCCGCCGGCGACGCGGTACTCAAGCTTTTCGCCGACCGGCTCCGGCACTGCTTCCGGGACAACGTCCTCCTCGCGCGCATCGGGGGCGACGAGTTCGTGGCCCTGATGCCCGAGGTACCGGAGTCGCGGCTCTCGCTGATCGCCACCCGGGCCAAGCGGCTCCTGGACGTGCCCTACGACGTGAACGGCGGGACGATCCGCTGCCCCGTGAGCATCGGGACCGCGTGGGCCGCGGCAAGCGAACTCCCGCTGGCGCAGATCCTCGACCGGGCGGACCGGGCCATGCTGATCCAGAAGG
Source organism: Gemmatimonadales bacterium (assembly GCA_050183815.1). GTDB lineage: Bacteria > Gemmatimonadota > Gemmatimonadetes > Gemmatimonadales > GWC2-71-9 > SHZU01. The sequence continues at coordinate 646 of JBFXAY010000037.1, forward strand.
GCCGCAACCGCGGGTCCGCCGGCAACCCGACGCCGGCGGGAGCGGACGCCTAGCCGAGCCGCCCGGTAGGGAAACCGCGGCTGGAGAAGCGGCAGTCCCCGTGGCGCCGGTCCCCTGCCGCCGCCCCGTTCCCCGCACTACCGTTCGCCCATGCGTTCGTTCGTCCTTCGCACCCTCGGCGGGCTCTCACTCGACGCCGACACCGGTCCGCTCCGGATCGAGGACCCGGCCGCCCTCGGGCTGGTGTGTCTCGTCCTCCTCGGTCCGGACGAGGGGCTGGAACTCGCCCGGGCGAGTGAACTCCTCTTCCCGGCGCTCGATCCGGCGGTGGCCGCCGGGCGCCTCGAGGACGCCGTGGCGACCGTGGCGCGGGTGGCGGGCTCGCCTCTGTTGCGTCGATCAGGGGATCGTTTCGTGGCCGACCGCGCGCTCCTGCAGTGCGACGTGAGCCGCGCCGCCTCCCCCGACCCCGTCGCGCGCGACCGGTTTCTGGCCGGGTTCAACCTGCCCCGGTCCACCGCTTTCCTCGCCTGGGCGGATGAGGTTCGCGGGGCCGTCGCACCGACGGCGGGCGTCCGGGCGCCGCAGAAGCGGCTTCGCTCCGTCACCACCATCGCGATCGGTGGGGCGAGCCTGCTCCTCCTGGCCGCCGTGTACCTGACGGGGTCGCGGCCACCCGCGGGATTCACCCGCGGCGACACCGTCGCCGTCGCCGCCCTCCCGGCGGGCGACCAGGGCCTCACGGCCGTTGCCGTGACGACGACCGCCGCGGCACTGCAGGTGTCGCGCTGGCTGGCGCCCCGCCCGGCCGAGCCGGTCGCGGGGGAGCCGCCCGCGGCGGCGGCCGCCGCGGCCGCCGTCGGCGCCCGGTTCCTGCTTGGACTCGCCGTGGCCGAGGAGGTCGACGGTGTCCACGCCACGGCACTGCTCCTCGACACCGAACGGGGCGACACCGTTCGGCGGCTCGCGCTCCGGGCGCCCGCCGATGCAGGCGTGGCCGCCCTGGTCGACCAGATCGCCGACTGGACCCGGGCTGCGCTGGGCGAACGCCGCACCGAGCGGACCGCGCACCGTCTCCCGGCCCGGAGCATCCTCGACTCGCTGGCCCGCTGAGACCGCCGCGGCCCGCCCGGCCCCACGCTATATTCCCGCCGGGTCGGCCCCGCCGACCCTCCCGCTGCAGTCTCGCTCCTTCGACCGGATCAGAGGATGTCCATCAAGTCCGACCGCTGGATTCGCCGGCTGGCCAAGGAACAGGGCATGATCGAGCCCTTCGTCGACGGCCAGGTTCGCCAGGTCGACAGCCAGGGCCGCAAAGTCATCTCCTACGGTGTGTCGTCCTACGGGTACGACATGCGGGTGGCCCCTGAGTTCAAGATCTTCACCAACGTCCTGTCGGCCATCGTCGACCCCAAGGAATTCGATTCGCGCAGTTTCGTCGAGTTCCAGGGCGACGTCTGCATCGTGCCGCCCAACAGCTTCGCCCTGGCCCGTTCCGTCGAGTACTTCCGGATTCCCCGCAACGTGCTGACGATCTGCGTCGGGAAGAGCACCTACGCCCGGTGCGGCATCATCACGAACGTGACCCCCTTCGAGCCGGAGTGGGAGGGCCACGTGACGCTGGAGATCTCCAACACCACGCCGCTCCCCGCGCGGATCTACGCGAACGAGGGGATTTGCCAGGTGCTCTTCTTCGAGGCGGACGCGGACGACGTGTGCGAAACGAGCTATCGGGACAAAGCCGGCAAGTACCAGGGCCAGCAGGGCGTGACCCTGCCCCGACTCTAGGAACGGAGCACCGGTCGTGGACTATCAGTACGTCGATCCCGCCCTGCCCCGCACGTCCGACGGCTGGCGAAGTCCGGCCCTCGGCCTCGACATGCCCCTCGTGCATTACGGGCACGCCGGCCATCCGCTGCTCCTCTTCCCGACGGCCGCGGCCGACTGCTACGAATGCGAGCGGTTCTTCCTGATCAAGGCGGTCGAGCCGGCGATCATGGCGGGCCGGATCCGGGTGATCTCGATCGAGAGCATCAACCGGTACGCCTGGATGGACCGGAACCTCCCGCCCAAGGAGCAGGCCCGGCGCCAGGCGCTCTATTCGGGGTACCTCGAGAACGAACTCGTGCCGTTCATCCGGAATCTGGTCGGCCACGGGCAGGCCCGGATCGCCGTGTCGGGCGCGAGCTTCGGAGCGTTCCACGCGGCCAACGCCTACTTCCGGCGCCCCGACCTGTACGACACCCTCATCGCGATGAGCGGTTTCTACGACCTCGGCCCTGACTACCTCAAGGGCTACTCGGACGACAACTGCTACTACAACAACCCGACCTGGTTCGTCCCGAACCTGGGCGGCGGTTACCTCGACCTGCTGCGCACCGCCTGTCGCACGATCATCGTGACCGGCCAGGGACAGTGGGAGGCGCCCGAGTGCTCCCGGTCCTTCTCGCGCCTGCTCCACGACAAGGGAATCCCGCACGCGCTCGACCTCTGGGGCCACGACGTGGCCCACGACTGGCCGTGGTGGCGCAAGATGCTTCCCTACTTCGTCGACAAGCTGTGGCCCTGAACTAGACCCGCTGGAGCGGCCGCGCCAGCGCGGTCGCCCGCCAGGACCCGAGCTCGGCCTCGAGCGCCCGGGCCGCGTCCTCCCCGATCAGGCCAAGGGTGGTGCTGTCCACGACCGCCAGCGTGTCGAGTTGGCGGCTCAGTTCCTCGAGCCGCTTCTCGATGGCCGCCGAGCGGAGGGCCGCCGCCTGGAAATCCGCGTGCCCCGCCCAGCCGTGGAGGGCCGCCGCCCGCGCCGGCAGCGCCACCGCCACCACGGCGAGCCCGTACTCAATGAGCCGCTCCGCCCGCCCGACGTCCGCGCCGCCGAGATGATGGGCGAGCCACTCGCCGCCACCGAACACATGCACCAGGGCTACCACGAGCGCGGCGCCGAACAGGACCTCCGCCCGCTGGTGGACGACATGGTGGAGGTGACGGTGCCGGGCCGCGGCGCGATCGTGGTAGCGCCGCTGGCCGTCGAGCACCGGGCCCCGGAGGTAGCGGCGACAGGCATCCCGGGCGGCGGTGTCGAATCGCGCCAGAGGCAGACCGAGTTGCCGGACGAAGGCCCGGTAGTACCAGCCGGTCCAGCCGGTGCGGGGATCGTCCGCGGCCGGTTCGGCCGGAAGTCGGAGCCAGGGCGTCGTCGCGCCGAGTGGCCACAGGAACGCGAGGTGACGGAGCTGCTCCGCGAGGAGCCGGTATTCGACCCAGCGGGCGTGCCACCCGAGCCGCTGCCCGAGATGGCTCAGCACCAGAATCGCCAGAATCACGACGAGCTCGAGCCAGCCGAACGCGCCGGCAAGGCGCCAGCCGAGTTCGTGCGCCACCAGACCGACCACTGCGGCGACGGCCGCGATCCAGGCCAGACTGAAGATGGCGGTGAACGCGCTTCGGTAGCGTCCGGCGTAATGCGTGGCGAGGTGATCCAGCCATCCCTGAGCTGGAACGAGGCGGTCGAGGACCGCGGCGTTGAGGGCCGGGTGGCCGCCCAGGACGTCGCCCCCTTCCCGGCTCCAGGCACGCCGGGCCTCCTCCCCTGGGTCGGACCGGACCGGGCGCCGGAAGACTCCGGCCGCCGCGGCGAGCCAGGCCAGCCCGGTCGGAAGCAGGACCCCGAGACTCGCCGGCCGTTCGAGCAACTCGACCAGCGCGCGGTACGCACCTCCTGCCTGCCCCCGCCGCGGCCGTTCTCGAAAGAACCGGTTCCGTCGCTGCACCTCCGTCCCGGCCGGAACCGCACCGATCCCCGGCACCCTGACGAGGCCGTCGATGCGGGTGCCGAGGGCGCCGAGGCCCGCGGCCCGACCCTCGTCCTCCTGCCGGCGGTCTTCCAGCCACGCCGCACCGGACGCCGGATCGATCCGGACGATCGGCACCTCGAAGCGCCGTGCTTCAGCCAGGAGGTTGGCCGTCCCGCCGGTGCCGCGTGCCGGGAGCCCATCCCAGATCGCCACCACCAGATCGCTGTGGCTGACCACGGAACGGCCGAGGGCGTCGTACCGGTTGTAGGACGACACCGCACCGCCGTCCATTGTCATTACCTGACTGGCCCGCCCGAGGAGCGCCGAGAATTGCTCGGCCGCCCCCGGCCGCGACCAGAGCGGCGCGGCCCACCGTCCGTCGAAATCGGCGGCGTACGTCTCGCGGTCGTACGGCAGAATGGCCCACAGTTCCAGCCCGGCCTCGAGGGCCGCCTGAGCCGCGACCCGGTCCGCGCCCTCGGCCAACCCGGACACCAGGGCCAGTTGCGGGGGTGCCGGATCGTAGCCCGAATCGGGGGCCGCCGCGGCGGCCCGGCAGCGGTCGGCGGCGGCGACCAGCACCGATCGGGCCGAGGCCACCAGGCGCTGCTCCGTTTCGCGGGTCGATTCGACATCGGGGGTCGGGCCGTCGGGGTCGCCACCGGCACCTGACGCGAGCCGATCCCAGCGGTGGCCGACCACGCCGATTCGGAAAGTGAACCGGGGGCGGTCCGGTCCGGATCGATGCTTGGTTTGGCTCATGGTCAAGCGGAATTGGCACTCCCGCCGAGGAAGCGTCAACCCCTCTCGACGGTCCGACCGGCCCGGGGTATTCTATTTCCACTGATGGCCCACGACGCGTTCATCTCGTATTCGACCCGCGATCAGACCGCTGCCCTGGCGGTCGTCCACGGGCTCGAGGCCGCCGGAGTCCGCTGCTGGCTCGCTCCGCGCGACATCAAGGCGGGAGACGTCTGGGCCCAAGCCATCGTCGAGGCCATCGCGGCGGCCCGGGTCTACGTCCTGATCTTCTCGGCCAACGCCAACCGCTCCGGGCACGTCGTCAACGAACTCGACGCGGCGGTGCGGAAGGGCGCCGTGATCGTGCCCCTCCGGATCGAAGACGTGCTCCCCGAAGGCGCGATGGAATTCCATCTCCGGACCCGGCACTGGCTGGATGCCTTCGGCCCCGACCTCGCCCGGCCCGTCGCCGAGTTGGTGGCCACGGTGAAGGGCGTGCTCGCCTCAGGCCCCACCGCGCCGCCGGCCACCGAGTTCGGCACCATCCCCCCGCCGCCCCCGCCGCCGGGGCGGATCCTCGAGAGCACCAAGAGCGCCTTCCACCTGAAGGTCCCGAAGCCGGGATTGTCGCCCCGGCTTCGAAAGCCGCTGTTCCTCCTGGCTGCGGCGATCGTCGCGGCCGCCGCCGTCTGGCGCGCGGTCCGGGGGCCGGACGAGCTCACCGGTGTCGCGTTCGATGTCCGGCTCCGGACGGCGGGATCAGAGTTCCGGACCACACTCACCAGCCAGTCGATCCGGTTCTTCGAGAGCCCCCGGGGCGTTCCGGCGCTGGGCAGCCGCACCTATCTGACCCGGTTTGCCGCCGGCCAGACCCGCTTCGTCAACACCGAGGTCCGCCTGCATCTCGAGGCCCCTGGCCGGCTGTTGACCGTCCCCCTGAGCTGTGTCATCTACGACGCCAACGGCAGCGTGAGCGGCACTTTCACCCTCGAGAACCGGATTGCGGCGACGGCCACGGACTGGCAGAGCGCCTCCGGGTGGGGCGCCGACAAGCCCGGGGCGTGGAAGGCGGGACGGTATCGGGTGGATTGCCGCTACGGCGACAAGCTGATCGCCCGCGGCCGTTTCGAGGTCCTGGACTGACCCGGGGGCACCGGCGGGCGACGCCGACGACGCACCATCGCCGCGCTACGGGAGGCGGTAGATCTGGAGCGCCGGTTCCGGCGGGTTCTTGGCCGCGAACAGGTAGCGCTCCCCGCCGATCCGGGCGAGCGTACCGGTGTGAAGGCCCTCCGGGACCACGACCGAATAGCGGAGGGTCGGCGCCGCGGGATTGGTCAGGTCGTAGGCGCTGAAGCCGGCCTGGGTGTCCCGTTCCTTCGTGACCACGAGCAGGGTACCGTCGTCGCTCACCTCGACGTCGGAGACCGTCCGGATCCCGGCGAATTTGACCGAGTCGACCAGCGCCGGCGCGGCACCGCTGATCCGCCAGATCTTGAGCACGTCACCGTAATTCCCGCCTCGCGCGGTCCCGCCCCAGGTGCCGGTGTAGGCGTAGTCGCCCCGGACCCAGAGATCCGATCCCCAGCGATCCGGAACGTTCCCGCCGCCGCCTAACGTGGACAGGTCGGTGGGGTCGAGCTTCCAGAAGCCGCTAACGATGTCGTTTGCCCACAGCGCCCCGTTGGCCAGCATCACGCCCCAGACGAACGTCTGGCCGGCGCCGCCCGGCTGCACCCGGGCGACGATCCTCGAGGTCAGATCGCCGGCGAGGGTCCCCGACACGTCGAGGACGACCACGCCGCCGTTGTACCACGCCGCGTAGAGCCGCTCGGCGGACTCGTCCATCCAGACGTTGTGGACCCCGGCGCCCGGAATGCGAAGGCTCGCCACTTCCATCGGGTTCGCCAGGTCCGAGACGTCGACCACGTGGAGGTCGCCCGAGGCACTCGAAAAGAGGCTGGCCGGTCCCTCTTGCCCGACGAACACGTACCGCTGCTCGCCGCGCACCGGATTGTGGAACCACCAGGCGTTGTGGACCGCGGCCCCGCCGGGAACTCCATTCGCGTTGGTGACGATCCGGCTGATCTCCACCGGGTTGGCCGGCGAGCCGCCGCGGCGGCCGTCCCCGACGTCGTAGATGATCAGGCCCGCATTCCAGGCCGAGACGAAGGCCAACCCGTCGCGGACGTAGGTGTCGTGAATGCCGTATGTGGGCGGAATCGGAACCGACCCCACCAGTTCGGGCTCCGCCCCGGGCGGCGGGGGCGGTGGCGGCGGGGGCAGCGGCGGCTCGGTGATGACGCAGGACGCGGCGAGCACGAGCACCGGAAGAACGGCAAGACGAGTGGCCATCTCAGCCCTACGACATCCGAGGCGGGAAGTTGCCCTGACCGGGGTCCGAAATCCGGTCAGCCCGCGCCGGACGAGGAGGCGGATTCCTCCCGTCGGGTGAGGCTCGCGCGGAGGAAATCGGCGTTGAGCCGGGCGATGGTCCAGACGCCGATTTCCTTCGGGCAGGCTTCCTGACACTCGCCGAAATTGGTGCAGCCGCCGAACCCCTCGATGTCCATCCGCTCGACCATCGCCAGCACCCGCCGCTGGCGCTCCGGCTGGCCCTGCGGCAGCAGGCCGAGATGAGATACCTTGGCGGCGGTGAACAGCATGGCGCTCGCGTTGGGACAGGCCGCCACGCAGGCGCCGCACCCGATGCACTGGGCCGCGTCCATGGCGCGGTCCGCCTCGCCCTTGGAGATCGGCATCGCGTTGGCGTCCGGCGCGTTCCCGGTCGCGACGCCGATGAAGCCGCCCGCCTGGATGATCCGGTCGAGCGCCGTCCGGTCGACCGACAGGTCGCGGACCACCGGGAACGCCCGGGCCCGGAACGGCTCGACCGTGATCGTGTCGCCGTCCCGGAACGTCCGCATGTGCAGCTGGCAGGTCGTGGTGGCCTTGTGGGGCCCATGCGGAATCCCGTTGATCACCATGCTGCACATCCCGCAGATGCCCTCGCGGCAATCGTGATCGAAGGCGATCGGCTCCTGGCCCTTCCCGATCAGTTCCTCATTGACCACATCCAGCATCTCGAGGAAGGACATGTCCGGCGAGACCGAGTCGGCCTGATAGCTCTCGAACCGGCCTGCCGCCGCGGGCCCGGACTGGCGCCACACCTTGAGGGTAATCCGCATCGTTCCCCTACTTGTAGCTACGCGTCGCGAGCTTGACGTACTCGAAGTGGAGCGGCTCCTTGTGCAGCACCGGCGCCTGCCGGTCGCCCTGGTACTCCCACGCCGAGACGTACGCGAACTTGTCGTCGTGCCGCAGGGCCTCGCCGTCCGCCGTCTGGTGCTCGGTGCGGAAATGGCCCCCACAGGACTCTTCCCGGTCGAGGGCGTCGAGACACATCAGCTCGGCGAACTCCAGGAAGTCGGCAACCCGGCCCGCCTTTTCCAGCGACTGGTTGAACTCCTCGCCCCGGCCGAGGACCCGGACGTCCCGCCAGAACTCCTCCCGGAGCGCGGGAATCGCGGCGAGGGCTTCCCGCAGCCCGGCCGCCGAGCGGGCCATGCCGCACTTGTTCCACATGATGTGACCCAGTTCGCGGTGGAAGGAATCCACCGTGCGGGTTCCGTTGACCCCGAGGAGCCGCTGGATCCGGTCCGTGGCTTCCTGCTCGACCGCGAGGGCGCCGGCGTCGTCCTGCCAGCTGCCCGGCTTCACGCCGGCCAGATAGTTCCCGATCGTGTAGGGAATGATGAAGTAGCCATCCGCCAGCCCCTGCATCAGGGCGCTCGCCCCGAGCCGGTTGGCGCCGTGATCGGAGAAGTTCGCCTCGCCGAGGACGAAGAGGCCCGGCACGGTGCTCATCAGGTTGTAGTCGACCCAGAGCCCGCCCATGGTATAGTGCACCGCCGGGAAGATCCGCATCGGCACCCGATAGGGATTCTCGCCGGTGATCCGCTCGTACATGTCGAACAGGTTGCCGTAGCGCTCCCGGATCTTGTCCTCGCCGAGCCGCCGGATGCTGTCGGCAAAATCGAGATAGACGCCGAGGCCGGTCTCGCCGACGCCGCGCCCCTCGTCGCAGACCTCCTTGGCCGCGCGGGAGGCGATATCGCGGGGGCAGAGATTGCCGAAGCTCGGATACTTCCGTTCGAGGTAGTAGTCCCGCTCACCCTCGGGCACGTCGCCCGGGGCCCGCTTGTCGCCCGCCTGCTTCGGGACCCAGACCCGGCCGTCGTTCCGGAGCGACTCGCTCATCAGCGTGAGCTTGGACTGGTAGTCGCCGCTCATCGGAATGCAGGTGGGGTGAATCTGGGTGAAGCACGGATTGCCGAACGCGGCGCCGCGCTTGTACGCCCGGAACGCCGCCGTGACGTTCGAGCCTTTGGCGTTCGTCGAGAGATAGAAGACGTTCCCGTATCCGCCCGTCGCGAGCACCACCGCGTCACCGAACCAGCGGCGCACCGTCCCGTCGATGAGGTTCCGGGTCACGATCCCGACGGCGCGCCCGTCCTGGGTGATCAGGTCGAGCATCTCGGTGCGGGCGTACATCCGGACGGTGCCCACGGCTACCTGGCGCTCGAGTGCACTGTAGGCTCCGAGCAGCAACTGCTGGCCGGTCTGCCCTCTCGCGTAGAACGTCCGGGACACCTGGGCGCCGCCGAACGAGCGATTGGCGAGGAGCCCGCCGTATTCCCGCGCGAAGGGCACGCCCTGCGCCACGCACTGGTCGATGATGTCGACGCTCACCTGCGCCAGGCGGTAGACGTTCGCCTCCCGGGCCCGGAAGTCGCCGCCCTTGACCGTGTCGTAGAAGAGCCGGAACACGGAGTCGCCGTCGTTCTGGTAGTTCTTCGCCGCGTTGATCCCGCCCTGCGCCGCGATGCTGTGGGCCCGCCGAGGCGTATCCTGGAAACAGAAGCACTCGACCTGGTAGCCCAGCTCGCCGAGGGACGCGGCCGCCGATGCCCCGGCGAGGCCGGAGCCCACCACGAGCACGGTGTATTTCCGCTTGTTGGCCGGGTTGACCAGCTTGAGGTCGAATTTGTGCCGCTCCCACTTCTGCTCGAGCGGCCCCGCCGGAACGCGAGAGTTCAGATCCATGGGGCTACCACCGGACGACGCCGAAGAGGACGGCGAGCTGCACGGACACGAAGCCGATCGGCACCACGACCGCGAAGAACCACCCGAGCCCCCGGCGCAAGCCGTTGAGGTGGGGATGGTTGATGCCGAGGGTCTGGAACAGACTCCAGATCCCGTGGTGGAGATGCAGGGCCAGCGCCCCCATCGTGACGGCGTAAAAGGCCGCCACCCAGCCGATCGAGAAGCTTCGGGCCACGTTCTGGTACGCCTCGCCCGCGACGAACTGCGAGGGAAGCACCGTGCCGGTCGTGAAATGAAGGATGTGGAACACGATGAAGACGAGCAGCAGGATCCCGCCGGCCCGCATCAGCCGGGATGACCACGTGGACGACTGCGCCTGGAGCCCCGCGTACCGGGCCGGCCGGGCCGCGCCGGCCCGCCGGCTCAGCGACAGGCCGGCGTGGATGTGCAGCGCCGCGGACACCAGCAGCACGATCCGGGTTCCCCAGAGGAGCGGCAACTGGCTCTTGAGGAACTCGGCATAGTGGTTCATCGCCTCCGCGCCCCGGAAGACGAGGAGATTGCCGCTCATGTGGACCAGCAGGAAGCCGACCAGGATGATCCCGGTGACGGCCATGACGACCTTCCGCCCGATCGTCGACGCGTAGAACCGGCCCAGCCAGTTCGCGGGCGCCGCGGGCGCCGGGGCCGTCATCCGGCGTCGACGACGGCCTGGATTTCCCGAACCGCCTCGGCGGAAGCGCGGAGGTCCTTCTGTTCCTGCTCGGTCAGCGACACCTCGAGCACCGCCTCGAGCCCGGCCCGGCCGAGTTTGCAGGGGACGCCGCAGAAGACATCCTGGAGCCCGTACTCGCCTTTGAGCCACGCGGCACAGGGGAGGATCCGTTTCTTGTCGAGGACGATCGCTTCGACCATCTGCACCGCCGCCGCACTCGGCGCGTAGTAGGCCGAGCCGGTCTTGAGGTACCCGACGATCTCGGCCCCGCCGCTCCGGGTCCGCTTGACGATCGCGTCGAGCTTGTCCTGGGCGAGCAGCTGGGTCACCGGAATGCCGGAAACGGTGGTGTAGGAGATCAGCGGCACCATGGTGTCGCCGTGACCGCCGAGCACCATTGCCTGAATGTCCTCCATCGAGACGTCCATCGCCTCGGCGAGGAAGGTCCGGTAGCGCGCCGTGTCCAGCACGCCGGCCATGCCGATGACCCGCTCGCGGGGAAACCCGCTCGCCTTCATGGCGACGTAGCACATCACGTCGAGCGGATTGGACACCACGATGATGATCGAGTTCGGCGCCACTTTGGCGATCTGCTGCGACACCGTCTTGACGATGCCGGCATTCGTTTTCACCAGGTCGTCCCGACTCATCCCGGGCTTCCGGGCGATACCCGCCGTGACGACAAAGACCTCGGAGTCGCGGGCCGTCTCGAAGTCGTTGGTCCCGACGACCCGGGTGTCGAAGCCCTCGATCGGGCCGGTCTGCCACTGATCGAGGCCCTTGCCCTGCGGCACGCCCTCGACGACGTCCACCATCACGACGGTGCGCGCCAGGTTCTTCTCGGCCAGCCGCTGGGCCGCGGTGGCCCCCACGTTGCCGGCGCCGACTACGGTGATCTTGTTGAGCATATGACGGGTATCGGTCGAAGGGATGCTTTGATGAAGAACGCTTCCGGCCGGTCCAGCGCGGCCAAGCGCCGAAAGGTAGTCCTGCGAAGGGGTTAGGCCAAGGCTGTCCGGCGGACCTCCTGCTGCCTGAGGGCCTCGTAGAGCACGATCCCGACCGCCGTGGCAAGGTTGAGGCTGCGCACCCGTTCCGACGGCATGGGAATCCGGTAACACCGGTCCGGATGCTTCTCGAGAATCCGGTCCGGCATTCCTCGAGTCTCGCTGCCGAAGACGAGGCACGTGTTCGGCTCGAACCGGGCCTCCCAGTAGGGCCGCGTTGCTCGCGCCGAGAAGTACAGGCACCGGTCTCGGCTGATCGCGTCCCGGAACACGAACCAGTTCGGATGGAGCCAGAGATCCACCGCATCCCAGTAGTCGAGCCCGGCTCGCTTCAGCTCCGCATCCGCCAGCGAAAACCCCAGCGGCTCGATCAAATGCAGCGCGGTATCGGTCGCGGCGCAGAGGCGGGCGATGTTGCCCGTATTGGGCGGGATCTCCGGCTCGATGAGGACGACGCCGAGGGCCATCGTCAGCCGCCCCGGGTGTGCATCTCGCGCCGGGGGTCAGCGCGGAGCTTCTCGAGGGGGTAGAGCGCCCCCCGGTCGCCCACCGCAAGCCGCGACTCGGCACCGCGATCGGCCCGGGCTTGCCAGGTCCGCGCCACCAGGGCCGCGATCTCCTCGTCGCCGGCCCCGGACCGAAGCAACTGCCGGAGATCGGTCCCGCGATCGGCGTAGAGGCAGAGATACCAGGTGCCGTCGGCGGTGATCCGACTCCGGTCGCATGAGGCGCAGAAGGGCGCTGTGGTGGACCCGATGATGCCGAAGACGGTACCGTCCGCCAGACGGAACTGCTCGGCCGGGGCCCCGCCCCGCCCGGGCAGCGCCGTCGCCGGCCCGAACCGCCGCTCAATGGCGGCGAGGATCTCTTCGCGCCGGACCACCTGCTCCGGCGCCCAGCCGCTGGCGCCGCCCACATCCATGTACTCGATGAATCGCAACTCGAGGCCCCGCCCGCGGGCGAAGTCGAGCAACGGGACGATCTCGTCGTCGTTGTAGCCCCGGATCACCACCGCGTTGAGCTTCACGGCCTCGAATCCGGCGGCCAGCGCGGCATCGAGGCCCCGCACGATCGCGTCGTGCCGGTCGGTCCGGGCGAATCGCTGGAGCCGCTCCGGGATCAGGGTATCGAGGCTGACTGTGACCCGGCGGAGCCCCGCCGCCCGGAGCCGCTGCGCCGACTCTCCCAGGAGGATGCCGTTGGTGGTGAGCGCCAGGTCCCGGACCGCGGGCCGCGCGGCGAGCATCGCGACGAGGCAGTCGAGGTCGTGGCGCAGCAGGGGCTCCCCGCCCGTGATCCGGACCTTGTCGGCCCCGAGGCCCGCGAAGATCCCGGCGAGCCGGTCCAGTTCCTCGAACGTCAGGATCGACTGCCGCGGGAGCCAGGTGTAGTGCTCGTTAGGCATGCAGTAGCCGCACCGCATGTTGCAGCGGTCGGTCACCGAGAGCCGGAGGCTCCCGAGCGGGCGGCCGAAGCGATCCGCGGTCACCGGGCCGGTCGCTCCTGCACGGGGACGGTTCCGGCCGGTGCGGTCGGATCGACCCAGGCCTCCGACCCGTCGGCGTAGCGCTCCCGCTTCCAGATCGGCACCCGGCGCTTCACTTCCTCGATCACATACCGGCAGGCATCGAAGGCCTCGCCCCGGTGGCCGCCTCCGGCGGCGACCGCCACCGCGACGTCGCCGATGCCCAGGCGGCCGAGCCGGTGTCGCAGGGCCACCGCCACCGGCCACCGGGCACGCGCCTCGTCGACGATGGTGCGGGCCACCGCTTCGGCCATCGCCTCGTAGGCGCTGTACTCGAGCTCGGTAACGCCCCGCCCCGCGTGGTGGTTGCGCACCAACCCGACGAAGGATGCGACCCCGCCGGTCGCAGGGCCGGACACCAACGCTGTCAGGTCGGCCGGATCGATGGGGTCGTAGGTCAGGATGGGCACCTCAACCGCCGGCCATGGGTGGCAGCAGAGCGATCTCGTCACCCGGCTGGGGCCGATAATCCTCCCCGACCTGGGCATGATTCACGGCAACGAACGGGCGCTCCGGCAGCGCGTCGCCGCCGGGCAGCGACCGGAGATAGCAGACAACCTCGGCGATCGAGTCGGCCCGCGCCGAGGGAACTTCGAGGCGGCTGGCCCCGAGCAGATCCGCATAGCGCGCAAAGAGTTGGACGGAAATCGAGGACATGAATACCAGCGTTCGACGCGTGTGATAATGGCCCGCAGGGGAGCACACAGCAACCCGGGATATGGAAAGAGCCGACCTGCCGGTCGGCTCTCGTGGTACCCGGCGCGGGTGAGCCGGTTCCTCAGTCCTCCGAATCGTCGGCCCCGCTGGGCCGAAGCTCGCTGGTCTCATCCGCGACGAGAGCCCGTAACTCCTTGCTGGGCTTGAACACGGGGACCGGACGCGCTGCCACTTCCACCGGCTCCCCCGTCCGCGGATTGCGCGCCATGCGCGTCTTCCGCCGGCGAATCTTGAAGGTGCCGAAGCCACGCACTTCGATGTTGTGCTGCTCCTTGAGTGCCTGCTTGATGGCGTCAAGAAACGCATCGACGACGCGGGCGCAGTCCTTCTTCGAAATGAGCGGACCGGCGGTCCGCGCCATCGCGGCGGTCACCTGCTCGACGAGATCAGCCTTCGTCATGCTTCCCCCTTCAGGGTCACACGGGGCGGCCACCCCGTTCGAGATGGCGCATGGTCGGGCTCGATAGTATGGGCTTAACCGTTGTGTGTCAAGGGGTTGCGTGTCCGCAACGGGTCACCGCCCCATCAGGGCCACGAACTCCCCGAAGTGGGGGAAGGCGTCGTGGGGTCCCGGCGCTGCCTCGGGATGGTACTGGACAGCGAACACCGGAAGCGTCCGATGCCGCACCCCCTCGACCGTCCCATCGTTCAAATTGAGATGGGTGACCTCCAGGTCCGGAGCCCCTGGTACCCCTTCCCGGTCCCCGGCCACGGCAAATCCGTGATTTTGGGAGGTAATGAGCACCTGGCCGTTCTTCAGGTCCTTGACCGGGTGGTTTCCGCCGCGGTGCCCGTAGGGCAGCTTCACGGTTTTCCCGCCGAACGCCCAGCCGACGAGTTGGTGCCCCAAGCAAATCCCGAAGGTAGGGAGGCCGGTGTCGGCCACCGTCCGGATGTTCCGAATCGCATAGTCGAGGGTCCCGGGGTCGCCGGGGCCGTTCGAGAGGAAGAGCCCGTCCGGCTGGTGCGCCAGAATCTCCTCAGGCGTGGCCGCCGCCGGCATGACGGTGACCCGGCAGCCGGCCTGGGTGAGCATCCGGACGATGTTCCGTTTCATCCCGAAGTCGAGCGCCACCACATGCGGCGCTTTCCCGCCCGGCCCGCCTTCGTGGTAGACCTCGGTGGTCCCCGCCTTCGAGGCCAGGTCCAGTCCCTCCATCGACGGCGAAGCCAGGAGCCGGGCCTTGAGATCCTCGGTGGGTGCGTCGCCGAGGGCGATCACCCCGCGCATGGCCCCGCGCTCCCGGATATGGCGAGTGAGCCGCCGGGTATCGACGCCCTCGATCACCGGTACCCCGAACCGGGCGAGCCACTCGTCGAGCCCGGCGTTGGCCCGCCAGTTGGAGTGCGTCCGGGACATCTCCCGCACCACCACGCCGGCGATCTGGGGCTTGCCTGACTCCATGTCGGCGTCGTTGATCCCGTAGTTCCCGATCATCGGGGCCGTCATCACGACGATCTGCCCCATGTAGCTCGGGTCGGTGAAGGTCTCCTGATAGCCGCTCAGGTTGGTCGTGAAGACGACCTCGCCGAAGGATGCCTCGATCTCGTGGCGGGTAACCCCCGGATACCAGGTGCCGTCCTCGAGCATGACAAAGGCGGGGCGCTCGGTCATCGGAGCGCCCCGCCGTTCACTGCAACTCGGGTCATCAATGTCGTCAGTTGGTGGCCGGAGCCGGTGCGGGTTCGGTCGACGGCGGCGTCAGGCTGGTGCCCGGCGCGCCCGTCGCAGGGGCTTCGCCGATCGGGGCGGTCTGGGCCGCGGGCTGCGTCCGGAGCCGTTGCTGCACGTCGGACACGCCGACCGTGCTGCGCGAGGCGAGCAGCGAGAGCACCAGCGACAGGAACATGAAGATCCCGCCGGTCCACCACGAGAGCGTGTGCAGAATGGTCACGGCCTGGCGGCCGCCCATGACGAGGTCCGTCGTGCCACCACCGAGCGAGGCGAGCCCGCCCCCCTGGCCGGCCTGGAAGAGCACCACGGCGGCGAGCAGCAGCCCGTCGACGATCAGCAGAGTGAGAATCAGCCCGTAGAGCATCGTAACGCCTGAGAGTTAGCCATCTAACATACACGAAGACAACCGCTTGCGTCAACCGGGCCGGTCAAACGGCCGCCGCCACGATCGTTCGCCATCCCGCTGGGTCCAGGCTCGCTCCCCCAACGAGAACCCCGTCGATCTCCGCCTGCCGCAGCAGGGCGGCCACGTTCCCCTGGTTCACGCTGCCACCGTACAGGATCCGAGCCGACGGGTGCCCTTTCGCGCTGAGCACCCCGCGGAGCGTCCGATGCACCGCCGCGGCATCCTCCGGCGTGGCGTTCTTGCCGGTCCCGATCGCCCAGACGGGTTCGTAGGCGACCGTTACCCGGCCGAGGTCGGTACCAGCCACCCGGTCAAGCCCGTTGATGAGCTGCGAGACGACCACCCGCTCCGTTTCGCCCGCCTCCCGCTGGGCGAGCGTTTCCCCGACGCACAGCAGCGCATCGAGCCCGCCCGCCAAGACCGCCTCAACCTTGCGGGCGGTATCCTGGTCGGTCTCCCCGAAAACGTGCCGCCGCTCCGAGTGCCCAACCAGGACGAGCCGGGCCCCGGCCGCGCGCGCGAGCGGCACCGAGGTCGCACCGGTAAAGGCCCCCTTGGGCTCCCAATAGACGTCCTGCACGCCGACGGCGACCGCCCGCTGGCCGGCGGTGGCACCGGCGGCTGCCTCGACGCTGACCGCGGGGGGAAAGAACCAGTACGACCGGCCGTCGGCGGGAGCGAACCCGTCAAGGAACTGGCGGAGGAAATCCCGGGCTTCGGCGGGCCCGATCTGCATCTTCCAGTTGGCGGCAAAGATCAGCGGTCGGCTCATGCATCGTCCAGGGCGGCCACACCCGGCAACACCTTACCCTCGAGAAACTCGAGAGAGGCGCCGCCCCCTGTGGAAACGTGACTGACCCGATCGGCGAGTCCCGCCTGCGCGATCGCCGCCGCCGAGTCCCCGCCGCCGACGATCGTGATTGCCCCGCCGGCCGTGGCGTCGGCCATGGCCTTGGCAACGGCCAGCGTGCCCTGGTCGAACGGCCGCACTTCGAAGACGCCCATCGGGCCGTTCCACACGACCGTGCCCGCCTCGCGGATCCGCCTGGCGAACTCGCGAACCGCGCTCGGGTCGATGTCGAACACCGAAAACCCCGGCGGCACCGATTCGCGGGGAACCGCCAGCGTCGTGATCCCTTCCTTGAGTTCCGGTGCGATGACGCACCCCCGCGGCAGGACGAGCTTGTCGCCCGCCCGCTCGAGCAGCGTGCCGGCCAACTCGACCCGCTCCGGCTCGACCAGGGAATTCCCCGTCTCGAGCCCCATGGCCTTGAAGAAGGTGCACGCCATCGCGCCGCCGACCAGAATGGCATCGACCTTGGGCAGCAGCGCCTCGATGAGATCGATCTTGCCCGAGATCTTCGCCCCGCCCAGAACCGCGACGAACGGGCGTTTCGGCTGATGCAGTGCCCCGCCGAGGTACTTCAGTTCGGTTTCCATCAGGAAGCCGGAGACCGCCGGCTTCAGGACCTCGGCGACGGCGGCCGTGGAGGCGTGGGCCCGATGGGCCGAGCCGAAGGCGTCGTTGACATAGAAATCGCCCAGTGCCGCGAAGGTCCGGGCGAGCGCCGGATCGTTCTGTTCCTCACCCGGGTAGAACCGGGTGTTCTCCGCCAGCGCGACCCCGCCCCGGGGCAGCCGGCGCGAGGCCTGGACGGCTGCCTCCGCGGTCGGATCCTCGATGAAGATGACCGGGGTCCCGAGGAGACCCTCGAGCGCCCGAACCACCTGGCGCAGCGAGTACTTGGGATCGGGTCCGCCCTTGGGACGCCCGAAGTGCGACAGAAGCACCACCCGGGCCCCCTTCTCCCGGAGGTAGCGGATCGTCGGCAGCGCCGCGCGGAGCCGGGTGTCGTCGGTGACCGCGCCGTCCTTCACCGGACAGTTGAAGTCGACGCGGACCAGGGCCCGCTGCCCGTCGAGCCGGGCCGGATCGAGCGAGGCGAGCGTCCGCTTCATGCGCCGTGCGTCCCGATGTACTGCATCAGGTCGACGCACCGGGCCGAGTAGCCCATTTCGTTGTCGTACCACGAGGACACGTGCACCATCGTGCCGTCGAGCACCTGAGTCGACAGCAGATCGACGGTGCTCGACGCCAGATTGCCGACGTAGTCGATCGACACGAGCGGCTCGTCACTCACGGCCAGCACCCCCTTCAACGGACCCGAAGCCGCCGCGGCCTTGAAGGCATTGTTGACGTCGTCGATGGTCACGGTTTTCTCGACGACGCAGGTCAGATCGACCAGCGACACGTCGGAGGTGGGGACCCGGAGGGATACACCGTCGAGCTTGCCTTTCACTTCCGGGATCACCAGCGACGTAGCCTTGGCGGCACCAGTGGTAGTCGGGATGATCGACATCGCCGCCGCCCGGGCCCGGCGCAGATCCTTGTGCGGCAGGTCGAGAATCTGCTGGTCGTTGGTGTAGGAATGGATCGTCGTCATGTATCCCCGCACGAACCCGAAGGTGTCGCGCAGCACCTTGACGACCGGCACCAGACAGTTGGTCGTACAGCTCGCGTTCGAGATGACGAAATGTTTCGCCGGGTCGAAGGCGGTGTGGTTGACGCCGTAGACGATCGTGATGTCTTCCTTTTTCGCCGGCGCAGAGATGATGACCCGCTTGGCGCCGGCCGCCAGGTGCTGCGCCGCGCCGTCCCGGTCGGTGAAGCGGCCCGTGGACTCGAGGACAACGTCGATCCCCAGGTCCTTCCACGGCAGCTTGGTCGGATCCTTCTCGGAGAGAACCTTGAGCGTCTTCCCGCCAACGTGGATCCCGTCCGCGGCCGGCTCGACCGCCCCCGGGAACCGGCCGTGGACCGAGTCGTACTTGAGCAGGTGTGCCAGCGTCCTGGTGTCGGTGAGATCGTTCACGGCGACGAACTCGAGCTCCGGCGTGCCTTCCTCGTAGGCCGCCCGCAGGACGTTCCGCCCGATCCGACCGAAACCGTTGATCGCTACCCGAATCGCCATGATGGTGTTCTCCTGATGTTCCGTAGAGTCGTGGTTCGTCTGACTACGCCGTCCGGCGACCGGCCCGCGCCGCGGTTTCCCGCGCCACGGCCGCGAGCGGTAACTCGGCCCGTCCGAACGTTACCGCCCGGACCTCCGACGCCCCGGCGGCGATCAACGCCTCCGCGGCGGCCCGCAGCGTGGCGCCGGTCGTGAAGACGTCATCCACCAGCACCGTCGGCCGCGTCGGCACGGCCCGCGCCTGAAAGGCCTTCCGCAGGTTGGCTTCCCGCTCTTCCGGCGTGAGCCGGGTCTGACTCCGGGTGTCCCTGGCGCGAACCAGGCAATGCCGGATCGGGAGGCCGAGCCGCACGCTCAGCGCCGCAGCGAGTTTGGCGCTCTGATTATAACCGCGAGCCCGTTCCCTCGCGGCCCCGAGCGGGACCGGTATCAGCACCGGGTCGCCGGCCAGCGCGTCGAGGCCGTCCATCGCCGCCGCCAGCGAGCCGGCGACCCGCCACCAGCCTTCGTACTTGAACAGATGCACGGCCCGGCGGGCCGACTCGTCGAGCCAGACCGCGCTCTGGACGCCGCCGAATCCCGGCGGCCAGTCCGCGCAGAGACGGCACGCGTCGAAGGCGTCGATCGGCTGACCGCAGCGAGCGCAAAGGGGGTGCGGGAGGCGCCGCCAGCGGGAGCGGCAGACGGCGCAGACGAGCGGCTCGTCGGGTTCGGCGCCGAGGCGTTCCCGGCAGAGGAGACACTCGGCCGGCAGCAGGCGCCGCTCCCAACCGGCCGCGAAGCTATGCCAGCGCGCGAGCCACGGCCGCACGCATGACCTCCGTTGGCGCCGGCACCGTCGGAAACCAGCAGCGGAAGGCGGCCACGCCCTGCGCGATGAGGACCTCGACCCCGTCGATGGCCCGCCGCCCGGCCGCGCGAGCGGCGTTCGAGAACGCCGTCCCACCTGGCCGATAGGCCAGGTCGAGGACGGCAGCGCCCGGAGGCAACTCGCCCAGCGGCATCGGGAGTGGATCCGCCGGCCCGAGCCCGAGTGGCGTGGTGTTCACGACGAGGCCAACCGGCCCCGAGGCCCGCCCGGCACCGATTCGGGCCGCCTCCGCCGAGAAGGCGGCCGCCCGTTCCGCCACCCGCGAACGTACCGCAAGCCCGACCCCGAGCCGGGCCGCCGCCCGTGCCACCGCCACGGCGCTGCCCCCGGTGCCCAGCACTAGCCAATCTCCTCCCGGAGCGCCGAGGGCCTCGAACGCCTTGGTGACTCCGATGGAGTCCGTCTCGCAGCCGGCGATCCGGCCGTCCTCCGACCAGAACGTATTGCAGATCGGGAGCGAGTAACCGTCAGCCGGTTCGACCACGGTAGCGGCGAGGCGCTTGTGAGGCACCGTGACGTTGCCGCCTCCGCCGCTGCCGGCGAGCGTGCGCATCACCGCCGGCACCTCGGCCGCCCCGGTCCGGAGCGCCAGATAGGCGGCATCGAGCCCCAGGGCCCGGAAGGCGGCGTTGTGCATGGCCGGCGACAACGAGTGGGCCACCGGATCGCCGAGCAGGGCGAACAACCGGGTCCGGCCGGTGATCACGTCACCGTTCCGGAGAGGCGCGTCAGCACGGCGGGCATCAGGGCGGCGATGGCGCGAAAGGTCGCTCGATAGTCCTCGAGATCGCCGCCGAAGGGATCGGTGATGTCGGCGCCGGCCCCGCTCAAACCGGCGTACTCGCCGAGGAGGTGGGCGCGAGCCCCGCCGCCGAGTTCCCGCACGCGGGCAAGATGGGTGCGCGACATGGTCAGGATGAGATCCGCTTCGTCGACGACCGCGCGGGTGAGGAGGCGGGCCCGGTGGGCCGAGAGATCGAGGTCGTGCTCCAGGCTCACGAGATAGGAACCCTCGGAGGCCGGTGCACCTTCCCACGCACCCGTCCCGGCCGAAGCGACGGCCACGTCCGGCTTGCCGGCGGTCTCGAGACCCCGCCGGAGCATGGCTTCGGCCATCGGGCTCCGACAGGTGTTGCCCGTGCAGACGAAGAGCACGCGGGTCATGGCGCCAATCGCCCAACGGCCCGGCGCAACTCGGCCCGCGGAATCGCCCCTTCGCGCACGAGTGCCGGCACGTCGCTCGTGCAGTCCACCAGCGTCGATGGCGGCACGTTGCCCAACACACCGCCGTCGAGTACCAGCAGCGTGCCGGCAGCCACGGCGTCGGCGAACAGTTCCGCGAGGCGCTCGGCGCCCGGAGCTGGCGGCCCGCCGGACCGATTGGCCGAGGTCGACGTGATCGGTTGGTCGATCGCGGCGATCAGCCGCGCCATGCCCCGGTGCGAGGTATGCCGCACGGCGATGCCGCCCTCAGCCCCGCGGAGCCGCGCGGGCAGTTTTCCCTCGCCGCCCGGGAGCACCAGGGTGAGCGGCCCCGGCCAGTACGCGTCCGCCATGGCCTTGGCGGCCGCCGAGAAAACCAACCCCTGGCGCTCGGCCATCGTGCGACTCGAGATGAGCAGCAGAAACGGCTTGCGTGGTGGCCGGTTCTTGAGCGCCGCCAGCGCGTCGAGTCCGGCGTCGGTGGCGAACGACCCGAGCCCGTAGACCGTTTCGGTCGGATATGCGAGCAGCCCGCCGGTGCCGAGGTGACGCTTCACGATCGGCGCCGCGGCGTCGACGTCCGCGTCGGTCAAGAACGGCAGGATCACGGGTTGCCCCGCGCGATGGCTTCGGCCACGCCGAAATCCTCTTCGGTGGTGACCTTCAAGTTGGTGGTACGGTCCGGAACCAACAACACCGGCTCGCCCAGCGCTTCCACGGCCGAGGCCTCGTCGGTCACGAACCGGCCGGCCCCGCGCGCGGCCGCGAGCGCCCGCCGGAGCAGCCGGACCGGGAACGCCTGCGGCGTCTGGGCCCGCCAGAGATCGTCCCGCGGCACGGTGCGCCCAATCGCGAACGTGCCCGGGCGCTCTGCCGGCACGGCCGCCTTGATCGTGTCGGCCACCGGCACCGCGGCAATGGCGCCGGTGCCGGCCCGGGCGGCGGCGATCACGGCGTCGATGACCGTCCCGCTCACGAACGGCCGGGCCCCGTCGTGCACCGCCACGACGGAGATGCCGGCCGGCAGGGCCGCCAGACCGCACTCGACGGAGCCCATCCGCTCTTCCGCGCCCGCCACGGCCACCAGGCGATCGCCGAGCAGCGGCGCCAGCCACGCCGGCGGCTCCGCCGCCACCGCGGGCGGCAGCACGACCACGACGAGGTCAACGAGCGGACTGGCGAGGAACGGCCGGAGCGTCCGGAGCAGCATCGGCACACCGCCGATCGGACGGAATTGTTTCGGCATCCCGCCCCCGGCCCGCTCGCCCCGCCCCGCGGCGACCACGATGGCGGCGACGTTAGGCGGCGAGGACATGGACGAGATCGTCGACGTGATCGAGGCTCACGGCGGTGATGCCGGAGACGGCGCTATGGCGGCTGCTTCCGAACGCCCGCCGGAAACCGAGGCGGCCCGCCTCGGCGAGCCGCCGATCGGAGCCGCCCACCGGCCGGATCTCTCCCGCGAGGCCGATCTCGCCGAGGAACAGGGCATCCGCCGGCGTGGGGCGGTTCGTCAGGCTGGACACGAGGGCGGCGGCCACGGCCAGATCCGCCCCGGGTTCCGTCAGCCGCACGCCGGCGCTGACCTGGACGAAGACGTCGAGGTTCCCGAAGTTGTGCCCTGCCCGCCGTTCGAGCACGGCGAGCAGCACGGCCAGGCGCTTGGGATCGAGCCCGGTCGCCACTCGCTGCGGTGTCCCGTACCCCGACGGCGCCGCCAGCGCCTGGACTTCGACCAGCACCGGCCGGGTGCCCTCCATCAGCGCCGTGACCGCGCTGCCGCTGGTGCCGGCGGACCGGGCTTCGAGGAAGAGCGCCGACGGATTGGGCACGCCGGCCAGGCCCCGTTCGGTCATCGAGAAGACGCCGAGTTCGTCCACGGAGCCGAAGCGGTTCTTGGTGGCGCGGAGGAGCCGGTAGTTGAGCGAGGTTTCCCCTTCGAAGTAGAGCACGGTATCGACGATGTGCTCGAGCGTCTTGGGCCCCGCGAGCGCCCCGCCCTTGGTGACGTGACCGACCACCACGACGCTGACGCCCAGCTCCTTCGCGAACCGCATCAAGAGCGCAGCGCTCTCCCGCACCTGACCGACGCTTCCCGGCGCACTCTCGAGGGATTCGGTGAACACGGTCTGGATCGAGTCGAGGACGAGCAGATCCGCCCGGACCTCGCGAGTGGCCGCGAGGATCGTTTCGAGGTGGGTCTCTCCCAGGACCAGCACACCGCTCGCGTCTTCCGACAGGCGGTCCGCGCGGAGCCGGATCTGCTCGGCCGATTCTTCACCGCTGGCATACAGCACCCGGCGGCCGGCCGTGACCATCCGGGCCGCCGCCTGGAGCAGCAGCGTGGACTTGCCGATGCCCGGCTCGCCGCCGATGAGCGACATCGAACCGGGCACGAGCCCGCCGCCGAACACGAAATCGAGTTCCGGGAGTCCAAGTGACCAGCGCACCAACCGGTCGCCGGTCACTTCGCCGAGGGGCCGCGGCTGATCCCCGGCCGGGCCCCGGCTGCCCCCGCCCGAGCGCTTCCCGGCGGAACGGCTCGGCAGCCGCTCTTCCGCCACCGAATTCCAGGCCCCGCACGCCTCGCAACGGCCGGCCCACTTCGGATGCTCGTGCCCGCACTCGGCGCAACGGTAGGTCGACTTCACCTTCGCCATCAGTAGGAGGGATCCTCGCGGCCGCTGAAGTTGTCGAACCGGGTGTATTCCCGGGTGAAACGGAGCGTCACGTCTCCGGTGGGGCCGTTCCGGTTCTTGGCGAGCATGATCTCGGCGATCCCCCGCTTCGACTCGTCCTCCCGGTCGTAGTACTCGGGCCGGTGAATGAAGACGACGAGGTCCGCGTCCTGTTCGATGGCGCCCGAGTCCCGGAGGTCGGAGAGCTGGGGCCGTCGGTCCCCGCCCCGCTGCTCCGACGCCCGCGACAGCTGCGACAGGGCGACGACGGGCACCTCGAGTTCCCGGGCGAGCGCCTTGAGCGATCGGGAAATGTCCGACACCTCCTGGACCCGGTTGTCGGCGTACTCGGGGCTCCGCATCAGCTGGAGGTAGTCCACGATGATCATCCCGAGGTCCGCGTCCGACTTGAGCCGGCGGGCCTTCGAGCGCATTTCCAGCAGCGTGATGGCCGGCGTATCGTCGATCCAGACCGGGCACTGCTGCAGCACGCCGGCGGCGCGGGCCAGATTCGTGAAGTCCCGATCCCGGAGTGCACCCCGCCGAACGGCCTGGCTGTCCACCCGGGCCTCGGCGCAGAGCATCCGCTGGACCAGGGAGTCCTTCGACATTTCGAGCGAGAACACCGCCACGCCGTAGCCGTCCACCGCCGCCTGGGTGGCGATGTTGAGACAGAACGCGGTCTTGCCCATCGAGGGACGGGCCGCCACGATCACCAGTTCCGCCGGCTGGAATCCCGAGGTCATCTCGTCCAAATCTGCGAAGCCGCTCGGCACCCCGGTAACCTTCTTGCCGCTCTTCTGGAGCGATTCGATCCGCTCCATCGTCGGCCACAGCATCTCCTTGATCCGGGTGAACCCGTCCGCCCGCCGCTCCTGCGAGATCTTGAAGATCCGGGACTCGGCCTGATCGACGAGCTCCCCGGTGGGCAACGCCGCGTCGTAGGCCTCGACGATCGTCTGATTGGAGGCCTCGATCAGCCGGCGGAGGACCGCCTTGTCCTTGACGATCCGGGCATGGTGTTCGAGGTTGGCCGCCGACGCCACCGCGTCCACCAGTTCGGCGAGATACTCCAGCCCGCCGACCCGGTCCAGCTCGTTCCGCCGGACCAGTTCGTCGCGGAGGGTGACGTGGTCGATGACGGCGCGCTGCTCCACGAGGGAAACCATCGCCCGGAACAGCCGCCGGTGCGATTCCT
The DNA here is from genome assembly GCA_050183815.1 of Gemmatimonadales bacterium. GTDB lineage: Bacteria > Gemmatimonadota > Gemmatimonadetes > Gemmatimonadales > GWC2-71-9 > SHZU01. Next base: position 25,254 of record JBFXAY010000037.1, read on the forward strand.
GGTAGAACATCGAATGCGACAGCAGCTCGGAGGCGCGCAACGCCCCGTCCTGGTCGAGCAGCATCGCGCCCAGGACGGCCTGCTCGGCCTCCTGGCTCCACGGCGCCGAGCGCAGCGGCTGGTCAGCCGACATCGACGAGCTGACGGGCGATACGAACGTCATCCCAGGTCGGCTTCTTCCAGGCAGGGTTTCGAAGGAGGGCGGCCGGGTGGTAGGTCACCACCAGCGGAATGCCGTGATAAGAATGCACTTTCCCGCGCAGGTCGGATAGGGACCGCTTGGCCTGGAGCAGCGCCTCGGCGGCCGTCGCGCCGAGGGCCAGGATCACCCGGGGCTTGAGGATCGCCAACTGGGCGCTGAGGAAGGGCGAGCAGGCGGCCATCTCGTCCGGCAGCGGCTTCCGATTCTGCGGCGGCCGGCATTTCACCACGTTGCAGATGAAGACTTCCTCGCGGGCATAGCCGATCGCGGCCAGAATCCCGTTCAGCAATTCGCCGGCGCGACCGACGAAGGGCCGGCCGGTCTGATCCTCGGTCTGCCCGGGGCCTTCGCCGACGAGGACGAGCTGGGCCCGGGGATTCCCCTCGCCGGGGACCACGTTCGTCCGTCCCTTGGCCAGGAAACACTTCGTGCACCCGGCCACCGCCTGCGCCACCTGCTCCAGGGTATCCCAGGCCCGCGGCGCCAGGAGATCCTGCGGCGGCGGCGCGATGACCAACCCCGGTCCGGGAATCGGCGGCGCCCCGGTACGCCAGTCCTTCCCGCCCCGCGGCGCCTCGTGAGGCGTTCCGGCGGCAACCGGGGCCGCCGGCGCCGCCGCGGGGGGCGTCCGGAGTTCCCGCCTGGCTTTCGCACCCATGTCGGTCTCCTCGGCGGGTGGTTCGGCACTGGGAGCGGCCTTCCCCGTCGGTCGGGGCAACTCCGCGAGCGGCCGGCTCAGGACGGCTTCGGCACCTCCGAGCTCGGCCTGCTGGCGAAGGTAGCGGCGGAGGGCGTCAGACAAGCCGGGCCTCCACCGCATCGAGAATCGCCTCGGCAACCTCCGCCTTCGATCCGAACGGCACCGGTCTGGGTTCCCCGGTGGCCGCCACCAGGGTGACCCGATTCGTCTCGACTTCGAAGCCGGCACCAGGCTCGAGCGCGTCGTTCGCCACGATCAGGTCGAGGCCTTTGCGGGCGAGCTTGGCTCGCGCCTTCTCGATCGCGCCGCCCGTCTCGAGGGCGAACCCGACGATGATCGCGCCCGGCTTTCTGGCGTCACGAGTGCCCGACAGAATGTCGAGTGTGGGCTCGAGCGGAATCACCAGCGTGCCTTCGGCGCGCGGCCGCTTCTCCCCCGCCGGCTCCGAGGGGCGATAGTCGGCCGGTGCCGCCGCCATCACCAACACATCCGCCTCCGGCAGGCTCGTCCGCACCGCCGCCTCGAGGTCCGCGGTCGACTCGATCCGGACGACCTCGAGTTCCGGCATCACCTGCTCGGTACCCGGCCCGAGAATCAGCCGTACCTGGGCCCCTCGGAGCCAGGCAGCTTCGGCGATCCGGATACCCATTTTCCCGCTCGACCGGTTGCTGATGACCCGCACCGGGTCGATGGCCTCGCGCGTCGGACCGGCGGTCACGAGCACCCGACGGCCCTGCCACGGGGCGCGCGCGCGCAGCAACCGGGCGCCATGCCGAAGAATCGTTTCGGGTTCGCTCATCCGGCCCGGCCGGTCCGAAGGGCCTTCCGCCAGCGCGCCGGTCTCCGGCCCGACGATCCCGAAGCCGCGGTCGCGCAGCCGGCCGAGGTTGGCCCGGGTGGCCTCGGCGGCGTACATCGCGTCGTTCATCGCCGGGGCGATCAGCGCCGGCGCGGTCCGGGCGAGCAGCATGGCCGTCAGGAAGTCGTCCGCCAGCCCGCCGGCCACCCGGGCGATCAGATGCGCCGTGGCCGGCGCCACGATGATCAGGTCGGCCGTCTGGCCGAGCCGGACGTGGGCGAGCGCGCGCTCCGGTTCCCACAGCGAATGCAGCACGGGGCGGCCCGAAAGGGCCTCGAAGGTGACCGGCCGGACGAACTCCGCCGCCCCGCGGGAGAGCACGACGTCCACCGTCGCGCCCGCCTCGACCAGGCGGCGGACCAGGAGGCAGCTCTTGTAGCTGGCGATGCCTCCCGTCACGCCGACCACGACGTGACGGCCGGCCCACACGGTCTGGTTCAGACCTCGGAGCGGCGCCGGCGCAGCTCGCGAAAGGCCAGTTCGCCCGACGCGAGCTTCCGGAGGGCGAGCGTGGTGAGCTTCTTGTACTCGTGGCTCTGCTCGAGCTGGACCTGCTTCTCCTTCGGCAGCTCGTTGACCATCCGGGCAAACCGGGCGGCAACCAGAATGCTCCGGTACTTGGTGCCCGCGTGACGGGCGGCTTCGGTCGGCGTGACGATTTCCATGATGCTCCTGCTCCTCGTTAGGCGGCGTCGGTCGAGGGCGGCCGCTCCGCCGCTCCGGCCAGATCCTGCCGGAGCCGTTCGATCACCGTATCCAGGTTCCGCAACCGGCGGGGCCGCCGCGACTCGACCTCGAGAATCGCGGCCACCTGCCCCACCGCTTCCACCACGTCGTCGTTGACGACGATGTAGTCGTACTGCCCGGTCAGCGCGAGCTCCCGCGCGGCGATCGCGAACCGCCGGGCCAGCGCCGCCGGGTCTTCGGTCTTCCGGTTCTGGAGCCGCTGCACCAGCGTCGCGGCCGACGGCGGGAGGACGAAGACGTGCACCGCGTTCGGAAACCGGTCCCGCAACTGCTGGGCGCCCTGCACCTCGATGTCCAGCACCACGTGCCGTCCCGAGGCCAGGCCCGCCTCCACCTCCGACCGGAGGGTTCCGTAGAGGTTCCCGCCGTACTCGGCCCACTCGAGAAAATCGCCGCGGCCCACCCGTCCCTCGAACTCATCCCGGGACAGAAAGTGGTAGTGCTGGCCGTCGGTTTCGCCGTCGCGGCGGGTCCGGGTCGTGGCGGAAACCGAATAGATCACATCGTCACGCCCCATCAGCAGGTGGCGCGCGATGGTGGTCTTGCCGCCGCCCGAGGGCGACGACAGCACCAGCAGAAACGGATCTACTCTAAGTTCTCGAGCTGTTCCCGGAATCGCTCCAGCTCCCCTTTCATCTCGACGGCGAGGTGCTGCATCGCCGCGTCGTTCGCCTTCGAGCCGATCGTGTTGACTTCGCGGCCGATCTCCTGCGCCAGGAAACCGAGTTGCTTGCCGACCGCCTTCTCGCCGGCCAGCGCGTCCAGCGCCGCCGCCAGATGGGCTTCCAGCCGGACCAACTCCTCGGTGATGTCCAGCTTGTCGGCGAGGAACGCGAGTTCCTGGGCCAGCCGGTCCTCGTCCACCCGCCGGCCGTCGAGCAACTGCTCCACCGCCGCCCGGAGCCGGTCGCGCTCCCGGGGCAACCGCTCCGGCGCCCGCCGCGCCACCGCCGCCGCGTGCTCCCGGATCGACTCGAGCCGGCTTCCGAGTTCCTGGCCCAGCACCTCGCCTTCGCGCCGCCGGGCCGCCGTCATCTCGGCCATGGCGCTCACGAGCACCGGCTCTACCTCGCTCCAACCGGCCGCGGCCGCTTCGGCGGCGCTGGTGAAGACATCCGGCTGCCGGGCCAGCAACTCGAGAGAGAGCCCGCCCAGCTGACTGAGCGCCTCGAGGTCCCGCAGCCGCCGAAGTGCCGCCTCGGCGCCGGCCGGATCGACCCGGAGGCCGGCCGCCGCCGCAGGTTCCTCGAGCCACCGGAGCGACACCGTGAAGTGGCCGCGCTCGAAGTCCCGGCGGAGCCGCTCCCGGACCTCGGACTCCAACGCCGACAGATCGCCAGGCGCCTTGAACGAGAGGTTGAGGTAGCGATGATTGACCGACCGGAGCTCGACGCGGAGCACCCCACCCGCGACCCCGCCTTCGGCGGCTCCGTATCCGGTCATGCTCTGCGGCAGATTCCCTCCCCGGGTTCATGCCCCCGCCGCGGTTCCGGCGGAGCCGAGAAAAATACCCCGCCTCAGGACCCCCCGGTAGCCCGACCCCCGGCCGCCTTGGCCGCTTGGACCGCCTCCCGGACGACGCGTCGTAACTCGTTGCCTTCGAATGGCTTCTGCAAGAAAGGGATCCCCGGGAACGGGGCGGAGTCCCGGCCCAGGCTGTCGGCGGTATAGCCGGACATGAACACGACCTTGGTATCGGGCCGAGCGGCGAGGATCTGACCGGCCAGTTCCCGGCCGTTCATTCCCGGCATCACGAGGTCGGTGAGCAGCACATCGATCGCGCCGGTCCACTGTTCGGCCAGGGCGAGGGCGTCTTCTCCGCTGGCGGCCTCGAGCACCACGAGCCCGTCCTGCTCGAGCAGCATCCGGGTCAGCCTCCGGACCGAGTCCTCGTCCTCGGCCAGCAGCACCGTAGCCGTGGCACCCGGCGGGAGCCGGCCGGGACCCGCGGCTGCCGGGGCCGGCGCCTCCCCGGTGGCCGGGAGATACACGTCGAAGGTGGTCCCCCGCCCGGGCACGGAATCGACCGCGATCCGCCCGCCCGCCTGCTCGACGATCCCGTAGACCACGGCCAGCCCGAGACCGGTTCCCTGCTCCTTCGTGGTGTAGAAGGGCTCGAAGACGCGGCTGACTTCGTCCGCGGTCATCCCGACGCCGGTGTCCGATACCTTGAGGAGAATCCAACCACCCTCCGGACTCGGCCCGGCGTACCCGGGCGGCCGCACCGTCGCGTGGGTCTCGATGACGAGGTGGCCGCCATCCGGCATCGCCTCGCGGGCGTTCACGGCGAGGTTGAGGAGCACCTGCTCCAACTGGCCCTGATCGGCCCGGACCGCCGGCAGGGCATCGTCGAGTCGCAGGGCGATCTGGACGTCGTCCCCCAGAATCCGGGTGAGGAGCCGCCCCAGGCCCTGGACCACGAGGTTCACGTCGAGGACCCGGGCCTGCAGCACCTGACGCCGGCTGAAGGTGAGGAGTTGTCTGGTGAGATCGGCCGCCCGGCGGGCCGCCCCAATGACGTCCTCGAGGTCGCGTCGCCGGGGATCGTCCTCGTCGAGCGTCGCGAAAATCGAACTCGAGAATCCGAGAATCGCCGTCAGCAGGTTGTTGAAATCGTGGGCGATGCCGCCGGCGAGCCGTCCGACCGCATCCATCTTTTGCGACTGCCGCAACTCCGCTTCGAGCAGACGCCGGGCGGTCACGTCGATCGAGACCCCGAGCACGCCCGGGCGTCCGGTGCCCAGAAGGTCGATCGGGACCTTGGTCGATTCGAGCTGGCGGACCGCGCCGCTGGCATCGGTCAGGCGGTCTTCGACCACCTGCACCGAGCCACCGGTATCGAGCACCAGCCGGTCGGTCGCGGCATAGGCGGCAGCCTCGCCCGGAACCGAAACGAAATCGGCGTCGCGCTTGCCGAGGAGGCCGTCGACCGTGGTGCCGTATGCCATGGCCAGGGCCCGGTTCACCAGCACGTACCGGCCGTCCGCGTCCTTCGCGAAGATGAAATGGGGCACCTGGTCGATGATCTTGCGAAACCAGTCACCGCTCTCCCGGAGCATCCGTTCCGTTCGCCGGCGGTCGGTCACATCGCGGAAACTCCAGACCCGGCCCACGGCCGCGCCGTCGATCCGCTGCGGCTGGGAGTACCGCTCGAAGATCCGGCCGTCCTTGAACTCGAGCACGTCGAACGTGACGGCGTCCCGATTGGCGTAGATCTGATTGACCTGAGCCACGAACGCCTCGGGATTCGCCAACTGGTCGAGCACGAAACCGAGGAGCGCCTGGTCGGCGCCCTGCCGGACCAGATAGTCGGGAATCCGCCACAGGGTGAGGAAGGTCTGGTTGAAGCCCAGAACCCGCCCCTCGAGATCGACGACGAGCAGTCCGTCGGCCGTCGATTCGAGGGCCGCTTCGAGGAGCGACAGCGCGCGCTTCAGCTGCTCCCGGTCGGGAAGCTCCGTCGGTTCGAGATTCCAGAAACGCCGTGGCCGATCCATGTCCGCCTCTGCGTCAGTTGGAAAACTCCCACCGCACTCCGAAGGTACTGGCGAGCCGCAGCAGCGAGATCCCCGGAACGTACCCGAGTCGGCTCGCCTGGAAGTTGGCCCGGTCGTAGTAGGCGATGAAGCTGCCGATCTTGAGCTGGATCTGGGCGCGGAAGAACGTGGCGCCCTTCAGCTCGATCGGCGCGCCGGCGTCGTCCAGCCCGAGAGCGCCGGTGCCCCAGCTTTCCATCGTGCCCTGGAGCTTCAGGCCGAAGATCCCGCTCCGGAACGTCGGCAGAAACCGGCTCTGGATCGTCGCGTTGACGATGCCGTGCGTCGGCGGCTGCCCGACCGGCCTGGTGCCGACCGGATTGCTGTACCAGCCGTCGAGAACGAACCATTGCAGCGGTGCGACCCGCGCCGACACCGTGAGCCACCGCGTCGAACCGAGCGTGCCAAGCGAATCGATCCCCCGGAACAGCGGAAACGAGCGCGGGGTGAACCCATCGGTCCGCCAGTACCCCGCTTCCACCGCGAGCCGCGGCCGCTCGAACCCCACGAGCAGGCCGAGATCCTGGCGGGACTCGGCCTGGTCCGAGGCGTCCATCGGCGACCCGACCCACGAGCCCACCCGGGCCTGCCCCGCGACCCGGAACGCTCCGGCCTCGAGGCCCGCCCGTCCCAGAATCCAGCGGCTCGACCGGCTCCCGTCGTGCCGCTGCGAGACGGCCTCGCCGGCCAGAGTCAACGGACCCGGCGGCGTCGCCGCGCCGGTCACCTTCACCTCGAGTGGGGTCCAGCGAGACCGGTAACGCACCTCGCCGCCGAGCGAGGTGCGCGCGGTTCGCCACGCGGCCCGGCCCGACAGGAGCCAGAGCGACTGGTCGACCCAGCGGGCGTGGCCGTCGGGCGTGCCTAACGAGAACTCGGTCGAATCCTCCCGCCAGGCGCTGCGGGCCACCTGAAGGCCGAATTCCGGCCCGATCCCGGATGGGTTCGGCTGATACACCAGGTTGGCCTGAAAGTCCGAGCGGCCCCCGTTGATCCCGAGCAGCAGGGTGTCCGGGAGGATCGTGCCGGCCTCGTCGACCGCGTGGACGGTCCCCCGCGTCGGGCCGGCCGTGAAATACTGGGCCATGGCCCGCCAGGGCTTCTGGGCCGGCACCCAACTGAGCTGAAGCCAGCCCTGGGTATTGCTGTACCCCCCTTCGTCGCCGGTCCGAAGCGGCACCGCGAGGTGCTCGGCCGCCGCCACGAAACCGAACCCGGACCGGGTCCGCTTCTCCAGGGAGGCAATGTATCGGGCGATGTCGAAATCGCCGCTGGCGACCCCGACCCGGGTTCGCTCCGGCAGATGTTCGTGGCGCCGGGTGAACAGGTGGATCCGGAGCAGCCCGGGAATCCGTTCCACCTCGATCCGCTCGAAAAACGTCAGCGGCAACAGCGAGGGATCGAACGACAGGCTGTCCCGTCCGAGCGGCGTCAGCGGCATGCCGTCGATGACGTATTCGGTGCCGGCCGCCCCGCGGCCCTGGTACCCGACCGGCTCCGGCCGCCCGATCCAGCCGCCCCGCCAGAGGTAGACACCCGGAACCTTCGCGAGGATGTCCGAGACCGTCTCGGCGTTGTGCCACTCGAGCGAATCCTGATCGAACACTGCCCGGACGAGGGACGGCAGCAGCCGGGGCGACCCGAGCCGCGGAAACACCGGGACCCGCTCGCGGCCTTCCTCGTATGCCTTGAGGAACAGGGCCGAGTAGTCGGTCGTGTCGCCCACGGCAGTGGTGTCGGTTCGCACGGTGTCGGGAACCTGGGCGCCGGTGGGGCCGGCCAGCAGAACTGCCCCGAGCACGGCCAGCCCAAATCGGAGCCGGGCGGTGCCGATCACGGCTCCTCCGGCGGTTCGAGCACGTACACCGAGTCGTTGGCGGCGCCATCCGTGAGGGGCGACCGCCCCCGAGCCCCGACTTCGACCCGCAGATTGAGCTTGTTGTCGCTGTCGGAGGTCGTCTCGAGCTTGCTGCGCGGCACCTCGATCCGGAGCGTTCGTCCGTCGAGCCGGAACGACAGCGCGGTGAGGACTTTCTTGGTGAAGTCCACCAGGCCGACATGTCCGAGGCCGTCGTCCCGAAGGTCGAGATAGAACTCGGCCCCGGCCACCCGCGGGCCGAGCCGGTTGGCGAAGCCGCTCCCCGGATCCTGGTTGACGTCGAAGAAGACGAAGCCGTCCAGACTGTTCGGCTGGTGGTCGCTCCACCGGGCCACCGGCTCGGCGAACTCGAGGGTGAGTTCGACCCGGCTCCCGTCGACCCGGCCGGAAACGGCCACGAGATCGACGGCTGCCACCGAATCGGGGTTCTCGGTCGCGGCGACGGTATCGGCGGCCGGATCCTCGAAGGCGAAGTCGTAGGGCGTTTCCGACCCGCCGGTCGGCCCCGACCCGCATCCCGCCGCCACGGCCGCCAGGACCAACCCGGCCCCAACCGCCCGCCTCACCGTTAGGCGCCTGCCCGCGCGAACAGGAATTCGCCGAAGAGGCGGACCCCCATCCCGGTCGGGCCCTTGGCCGACGCGGCGTCTTCCCGGTCGGTGTACGCCGTGGCCGCGATGTCGAGGTGGGCCCAGGGGTAGCCTTCCACGAACTCCTTCAGGAACATCCCGGCGGTGATGCTGCCCCCGGGACGGCCCCCGGAATTCTTCACATCCGCGATGTCCGACTTGATCAGATCCCGGTAGTCGTCCCAGAGCGGCAGCTGCCAGGCCCGTTCATGGGCCCGCTCGCCGGCCGCGAGGATCTCCGCGACCAGCGCGGCATCGGTTCCCATGAGGCCCGCCGCCGAGAAGCCGAGGGCGATCCCGATCGCGCCCGTCAGGGTGGCGATGTCGATGACGCAGGCGGGCTCGTACCGGCGGGCCCACGACAGCGCATCGGCCAGCAGCAGACGGCCCTCGGCGTCGGTGTTCACCACTTCGATCGTCTTGCCGAAATGCGACTTCACGACGTCCGCGGGCCGGTAGGCGCTCCCCGACGGCATGTTCTCCGCCGAGGGAATGAGCCCGATGACGTTGAGCTTCGGCTTGGCGATCCCGATCATCTCGAAGGCGCCCAGCACGGCGGCGGCACCGGACATGTCGTACTTCATGTCCTCCATGCTCTGCGCCGGCTTGATGGAGATGCCGCCGGTGTCGAACGTCACTCCCTTGCCGACCAGCACGACCGGCGCCCCGGTCCCGCCCCGATGCTCGAGGATGATGAACCGCGACTCGTTGACCGACCCCTGCGCCACCGCGAGCAGCGCGCCCATGCCCTCCGCCTCCTGGCGGGCCCGGTCGAAGACGGTACAGGTCAGGCCGTGACGGGCAGCAAGGTCCGTGGCGATCTCGCCCATCCGCTTCGGCGTGCAGATGTTGGGCGGCAGGACCTGGACGCCCCGCGCAAACAGCTGGCCGGCGCCGATGGCGGCACCCCGGGCGTGCCCCGCCATCGCATCCCGCTCTTCCGCCGGAGCGGCGAGCAGCGTCGCGCTCGCGAGCGGCGCCTTCGGATCCTCGGGCGGGCGCTTCATCTCGAGGAATTGCCAGCTCCCCAGCGCGGCGCCTTCGGCGAGCGACTGGAAGACGTCCCGGACCGGGACCGTTCCGCGCGAACTCGCCGGGCAGGCGATCGCCGCCGTCCCCGCACCCGTCGTGCGCGCCCGCTTCGCGGCGACCGCCGCGCCGCGCCGGATCGCCGCGCGGGTCGGATCCTTGCCGATGCCGACGAGCACCAGCCGGGCGGGGGCGTCTCCCGGATAGAAGACGACGACTTCGTCCTTCTTGCCCGAGAAGTCACCGCTGGCAAAGGCCCGGCTCAAGGCGCCGCCCAGCCGGGCATCGAGACTCTTCAAGCTGTCAGGCAGGGTCCCCTGGGAAACCAGGACGGCCAGCCAGGGCCCCCGGAAGTCGTCGAGCGATGCGGTCGAAACGGTGGATGTGAACGCCATCTTCGAGAGCGGCTCGCCGGTTGGAGTGGTGGGAGGAACAGCCGGCCACGCGAACGCCGAGGAACCTAAATCAAAGCGGGAGATAAGGAAACGGCGCCCGCACGGTTGCCGTCGGGCGCCGTCCAATCCTGTGCGCGGCCTCGTTTCCTGCCTAGCCAGCCACCAGGCGCCGCCGGCTTCCGGCGATCACCAACGCGGCCAGCAGGACGAACCAGCCCACGCCGGCCAGGGCATCCGGAGGCGGAACCGTCACGCCGACCCTGATCGGTTCCCTGTCGGCCCGGCCAAGCTCCGCCCAACGTCGCACGCCCTCGTCCAGCCCGATCCCGTAGACGGCCTCGAACGAGGCCGACAGACGAGAGTCACTTTTCCACAGACGCCGAAAGCGATCGTCACCCTCATAGCGGATCAGATTGGCGATCCAGTACTCCCAGTCGGGCGAGCCCGCCCACCAGTTCCGGTTCCGGTCGGCGAGTCCCTGGCCGCTGGGTTCGTCATCAACGGCGGACAGGGCGGCCTGTTGGCACGCGCCCTCGCGGCCAGCGAGGCAGCGGACGAACTCCGGACCCAGCCGGTAGGGAGGCTGCCGAATCCGCGTCAGGACCGACACCACGGACCACGGCGAGCGGCGGATGACCGGCATATCCGGAGGACCGAAATCGCCCCAGTCGGCGAATGGGTTGCCCAATCGGCGCCAGTCAATCCGACTGGCGTCGTCGAGCCAGCCCCCGAGCGCCAGGGGCCTGAAGCCGGTGGTCTCGAGCCAGCCCATTATCCCGGCACCGGGCGTACCGTACCGGCGCCAGAACAGACAGGGTGACATGAGATTGCGCAGCGACGTCGACCCGATCCCGACTCCGGTGCGCTGCCACGCTTCGTTCATCGGGATCGCCACCACGCAGGTACGTCCGTCGAGGCGGTGAGGGAGAATCGACCCGCCGAACGCCCACCAGCGGTGCCGTTCGGGGTTCCCGAACGTCGGGCGATAGCCAAGCAGGAGCAGGCGGATGCCGCTGCCGTCATCAGGCGTCTGCTGCCACAATGCCGTCGCCAGTCCGGCCAGCGAATCGCCGAACGCTCGGTCGAACCCGGCCCGCGCCACGTCGAAGTCGCCCTGGGCGGCCAGCGCAACCCGCGCGGCCGCCGTCGCCTCTTCGGCAGTCCCCCGCCGGTAGGTCGCGGCCAGCTCCTCCTGCAGCCGCCCGATTTGTTGCGTCGGCGAAGCCGCCTTGGAGCGGCAACCGGACAACCCGGCCAGGACGAGGGCAAGGCTGCCGACGGCAAGATGACCGACCGCCCGAGGGCGGGCTCGTCGATGGTGATGCCGCTGTCTCATGGACGCCTCCTCAATCCGGCCACCGCCAGACTGGCGATCAGCAGCCAGCCCGTCCCGGCCACCCACCCGCCGGTCCCGGCGAACTCAGCCCCCGACCGGGCCGCGCCGACGGCGTCGAGCCAATCGGCCACGACCGCCGCGCCATCAGGACGCCGCGCCGCGGCGGCGAGGCGCAACGCGATCGGTTCATCCGGGTGGGCGACCAGGCGTGACCAGGCCCCCGCCCCACCGGCTTCGAGCGCCCACGCGAGGAGCGCCGCCCGGGTCCCTCGCGGGAGCTCCTTGGCCGCCAGCGGGCCTTCGAGCCCGAGGGCCACGGCACATTGCGCCCGGTTGCCCCGGCGACAGGCGGCCGACGAGGCGCCGGGGGCCGTGGCGAGCTGGTAGGCTACGTCGCCGTCCGGCACGAGTTCGAGCCGAGGCAGCACGCCGGGCGTCCATCGGAGCAGCGCACTGTCGGCCTCGGTGTCCAGGTAGCCGGCCAACGCCGTCCAGAGCATCCGGCGCGCCGCCGCCGGCGTGACCTCCAGGCGATAGCCGAGCCGGGAGAACCCGAAGGTCGGTGCCCCCGCGGCCCGGGAGCCGACCAAGGTGAGATCCCCCTCAACGAAGCTGCCTCGCGTGGCGATCGTCAGCACCGGCGGCACCTGCTCGAACAGACTCAGCCACGCCGGGGCGACCTCGCCCAGCGCCGCTCCGAACGCGCGGCGGAACCGGGCCGGGACCACGACGACAAGCCCGTCCGTCGCGAGGGTGTCGAGCGGGTGCTGGTCGCCCGCCGCCCTGAGCGCCGCCTGGTAGGTCTGCTCGAGCGAATCGCGCTCGGCCGCGAGGCGGCGCAACGCGGCGCTGTCCGCCTGCAGGCCGGCGATCGCGAGCACGGTCAGGATCAGCTCAGACATCGATCAGCATCCAGCGCCCGGCCACGAGGCCGAAGGGCCCGTAGCGACTGACCAGCGCCTCGGCGACGGGCCGGACGAAGTTGACCTCGAGGCCCAGCAGGAGGAGCACCGCCTGGGCCGCCAGCGCCAAGGCAACGCCCCGCGCCAGCCAGCGGCGGCCGGCGGCGGGTATTCCCGCGATCGCCGCTCCCAGGGCGAACGCGATCAGCGCCAGCAGGGTGAACTTGATGGCCAGCAACCCCGGATAGGCCGACAGCGTGGCGGGAACCGGCGCCACCGCGACCGTGGCGAGCGCCGCGACCCAGAGCGCGACGCCGACCCCGATGAGCGCCAGCAGACCGACCAGGAGCCGCATCGCGGCGTAGCGGCGACGATCGATCGGCAGCGTGTAGGCGTACACGAAGGCGCCACGGCGATCGTCCCGGCCGACCACCGCGGCCATGATCAGGCCGAGCCCGACCGCGAGCGCCGGATAGAACAAGCTCCAGACGTCGAGCTGGGCGAGGAACTGCGCCAGTTCGCGTTCGCCGCTGGGCCAGGACTGCGACACCGACACCACCGGCAGGAGTCCGGCCGCGAACGCCCCGGCCAGGATCCAGACCCGGGCCGACTTCCATTGCAGCCGCCAGAGCGCGCCAATCATGCCACCATTCCTCCCCGCCGGGCGCGGAGGCGCTCGACGAAACCGTCCTCGAGATCGAGATCCTCGACCTGGTCGAGCCGTACCCCGCGCTCATCGATCCAGCCCGCCATGGCCCCCTCCCATTTGTCCACGACCCACACCGCGGCATCGGGGCCCTTGCCGTTCCGGCTCAGGATCGCGAACGGCGGATCGGCCAGGCGGTCGACCGGCCCCGCCAGGCGAAGCCGCTTGATGCCGTGTTTGAGTTGCGCCATGGGCAGCTGGGTAATGAGCGTTCCGCCGTCCATCACGCCGACCCAGTCACAGAGCCGCTCGAGTTCGTGAACCAGGTGGCTCGAGATGAACACGGTGGCACCCGAATCCGAGACATAGTCCACGACCGCGCTCAGCACGTCGCGCCGGACCACGGGATCGAGTCCGTCGGTCGGTTCGTCGAGCACCAGGAGACGGGGCCGCTGGCACAGCGCCTGGAGGACGAGCAGCTTGCCCATCTCGCCCTTCGAGAGACGCGAGAGCCGCCGGCCGCGGGGCACGCCGAATTGGTCCAGCAGCCGGTCGGCCCAGGATTGGTCGAAGCCGGGATGAAACGCCCGATGGAGTGCCAGGCTCTCGCCCACGGTCAGGAAGGGGTGCAGGTGGGGCCGCTCCGGCACGTACCCGATCCCGCCTAACGCGGCGACGGTGCCGGACGGGTACGGGTGACCCAGCACGGTGATCCGTCCTCCGGCCGGGTCGAGCAGACCCATCAGCAGCCGAATCGTGGTGGTCTTCCCGGCCCCGTTGGGACCGAGAAACCCGTAGATCGACCCCTCCGGAACGACCAGGTCGAGGCCGCGGATCGCGAACCCGCCGCCGGGATCGTAGCTCACGCCATCAAATCGAATCGCCTCGCTCATCGGCCACGCTCCTCGACCAGGTCGTTCCAGGCCCGTTCCAGATCGGCCGGCTCGACCCCGAGCCGAGCCCCGTCCTCCAACAGCTTGCGCACGAGCGTCCGGGCCTGCTTTTCCCGTTGCCGGACGCGTTGCTCGGGCGCGGGATGCCGAACGAAGGTCCCGCTGCCCTGCCGCATCTCGGCCAACCCCTCGGTTTCGAGGAGCCGGTACGCCTGCACCACCGTGGCCGGGTTGACTCGCAACTCGGCCGCGAGCTGCCGCACCGATGGCAGCGGGTCGCCGGCGGCGAGCACGCCGCCTCCCACCGCCGCCCGGACCCGGCTCGCGATCTGGTCGTAGAGCGGGATCGGGCTCCGGCCGTCGACGTCGCCCAGCCATCGCGCCACGAACGCGGCTGGGTGGTCTCCTCGTTGTCCGTTGGTTCCGGTCATGGCATGGGTTCCCGGGACGGGGATTCCTCCGTTCGGAGGAAGGACCCGGCAATCCCCGGGCCATACTGTGTTGGTGTTACGATACACTGATTCAACCCCATGCGCCAGAGGCGCATAGCCGGGCTCCCGGATCTGGCGGGCACCAGGTCCAGGGCCCCCAGCCTCCAGCAGGGCGCGGCACCCCGGGCGGGAATCCAGGCCGGAGGGGCTACCCGGCGACCGCGGCGGTGCCGGCGGTGCCGGATCGGGAACCCAGGCGTGATTCGCCGAAGGCACCACCCTGCCCCGCTGCGAACGGCGCAATAGGTTTCGGGAATCCACCGCCGGGAGCGGGCCCGCATGTCCGACGAATTCGTGCTCTACGACCTTCGCGTCGAGGTCGTCGCCAATCGGGGCCGGATGCTCTGCCATGAGCAACTGGGCGACTTCTTCGAGGTGAGCGGCGGCCGGATTACGCTGCCGCCCGGCCAGGGGTTCCCCCTCTTTGCGCTGGCGGCGTTGCTGCCGCTGCTCCCCGCCAAACAACGGGACACCCATCCGAACGACTGGATGACCACCGACAGCGACATCGCCTGCCCCGACGTTCACTGCGGCGCCGTGTTCCGGATCAGCCGGACCGGGCGTCGCACGTTCCGCCACAGCGAAGAGTCGGGCGAGCCCGGCCCTGTCTCATGATCCCGCTCATCGATGTGGCCGACGGCTATACCATGCCCCGGATCGTCGTCGGGGGCTGGCAGCTCGCGTCGGGCCACTCACCGAACCAGCCGGACCGCGACTCGCTGTTCTCGTTCTGGGATGGGCTCCTCGACCGCGGGTTCAACACCTTCGACTGCGCCGACATCTATTCCGGAGTCGAAGAGGCCATCGGCGCCTTCGTCCGCAGCCGGCGCGACCGGGGACTGGCCCTGCCCCAGGTCCATACGAAGTTCGTTCCCGATCTCGCCGACCTGCCGACGATGGACCGGGGCTACGTCGACCGGATCGTCGGCCGGTCTCTCGCTCGCCTCGGGACCGAGCGGCTCGACCTGGTCCAGTTTCACTGGTGGGACTATTCGGTTGATCGATACCGCGAAGTGCTCGGCTGGCTCGACGACCTTCGGCGGGACGGCCGGATCCGCCACCTCGGCCTGACCAACTTCGATGCCGTCCGGATGAACGAGTTGCTGGCGACCGGCATCCCGATTCGGTCGATCCAGGTCCAGCACTCCGTGATCGATCGACGTCCGGAACGGGGCCTCGACCGGATCCTCATCGCCAACGGCATCGCCCAGTTCTGCTACGGCGGCCTCGCCGGCGGGTTCCTCCACGAGCGCTGGCTCGGAACCGCGCCGCCCGCGACCGACCGGACCCGTTCGGCCACGAAGTACCGTCTGGTCATCGAAGACGCCGGGGGCTGGTCCTGGTTCCAGGAGGTGTTGACCGCGCTCGATCGCGTCGCCCGGCGGCACGGTGTCGACGTTCCCGCCGTGGCCCTCCGATGGCTCCTCGATCGCCCCGGCGTGAGCGCCGCGATCGTCGGTGCGACGCGCGCCGACCAGGTCGCGGCCCTGACCGCCGCGTTCGGCGTCCATCTCACTGACGAGGACCGGAGCGCGATCGATGCGGTGACCGGTCCGTCACCGGGCCCCGCGGGCGAGGTCTATGAAGCCGAACGCCGCGCGGGAAGCTCCCACGCGGCGATCATGCGCTACGACCTGAACGCCCGGGCCGGTTACTGAACGGTGAAGTCGCTCATCATGCCGTGGCCGACGTGCGGCACGCCATCCTTCGCGTCCGGGAGGAAGCAGAGGAAGGCATAGTCGCCTGGCGTGAGGTCGACCGGGACGTAGTTCGTCCCGCCGGGTACCAGCGGACCAATGCCGCCGACGGGAACGGCCGGCGGCGGGCCGTCCATCTTCTCGACCCAGGCCGCGAGATCGGCGGCCCGTTTGCCCGGGTTCATCCGGACCAGGAGCACTTCGTGGGCCTGCCCGGCCCCGACTTCAATCTTGATGACGTGATGCCCCGCCGTCAGCGGCGCGGAGAGCCCGAACGCGTAGTCCGTGAGCGTGAGCGTCACGTCTGCGACCGGCTCCGAGCCGCCCGGCGGCCCGGCCACGACGAACGGCTTGGCCATCCCCTTCATCAGATGCGGGACGCCGTCCGGGCCCGGGATGACGCAGAACAGCACGTAGCTCCCGGCGTCCAGGTGAACCGTCGCCTCCGTCACCCCACCGCCGGGCACGGGTGTCTGCGGGCCGCCGAACGGAACGAACCAGGCCGGCAACGGATCCGTGGGCCCCAACTTGGCGAGATCCGCGATCGTCTTGCCGTCATCGAGCCGGGCCAGCGACGCGTGGTGGAGCTGCTGCCCGTCATCCCGAATGCGAATCGTGACCCACCCGGCCGGCAGCGTGTCCGGCGACGCGAACGAGAACTCGGTGGCGACGACGTCCACGACCGGCGTGGTGGCGGCGGCGGGTGCCGGATCCGCTTCCTTGGCGCAGGCACCGGCACAGACCAATGCAGCGGCGAACACCAGCGGGCGTTTCGGGGGCATGCGGTTCATGGGTGGTCCAGGGGCAAGGCCCCAGTGGGAGGGAGACGGCCGCAGCAGCCGGCGGTCGGCCAACCGCCGGGCCCGGCCCTGGAGTGCTGCACCGACCACATCAATGCCCGAGGCGAGAGTCGAACTCGCACGGGGTTGCCCCCGGTGGATTTTGAGTCCACTGCGTCTGCCATTCCGCCACTCGGGCAGCGGCGCTGAATATGCCAGCAACCCAAACCGGGAGCAACACGAGCAGCCGGCATCCCGGCGCTGTCCCCGTCCCCAGCCGACCGACGCCGCCAGCCCCCAGCCTCAGGCACACGGGTCGGGCGGGCGGC
Organism: Gemmatimonadales bacterium; assembly: GCA_050183815.1. Classification (GTDB taxonomy): domain Bacteria; phylum Gemmatimonadota; class Gemmatimonadetes; order Gemmatimonadales; family GWC2-71-9; genus SHZU01. The sequence goes on from JBFXAY010000037.1 coordinate 42,303, forward strand.
CGGCACGCTTCCCCGCTAGGTTTCGCCAGTCCGCCCGGTACCCGGCCCCTTCGATGCCGGCCAACCGGGACGGTAGCTCAACCGAGGACCTCCGTGCCGCTCGCACCCCGTAGCCCGGTCCACCTGTGGCACGACGTGCCCACGGGCGCCAATCCGCCGACCGTCGTCAACGCCCTGATCGAAATTCCCAAGAACGACCGGAACAAGTACGAGCTCGACAAGGAGCTCGGCATCTTCCGCCTCGACCGGATTCTCCACAGCGCCGTGCACTACCCCGGCGACTACGGCTTCCTCCCCCGGACCCTGGCCGAGGACAACGACCCCCTCGACATCCTGGTGGCAATGACGGAGCGGACCTTCACCGGCTGCCTGATCGAAGTGCGCCCGGTGGGGGTCTTCTACCTGATCGACAAGAACGAGAACGACGAGAAGATTCTCGCGGTGCCCGTCGCCGATCCGTGGACCGAGGAAATCCACGACCTCGACGACCTCCCGGCCCACACCCTTCGGGAGATCGAACACTTCTTCCTGGTCTACAAGGAGCTGGAGGGAGCCCGAATCCGCCAACAGGAAAGCCGCGGCTTCGGAAACCGGGCCGCGGCAGGCGAGATCATCAACCAGTGCATGGCCCGGTACGTCGACGCTTACCGGACCCGCAAACCGACCTAACGCTCGTCCTCGCGGAGGGACACGGGCTTGCCCAGGACCTCCTGCCAGATGAGCAACTGACGCAACTGGGCGGTGCCGGGCCGCGCGGGCCCCTTGGGGGCCGCGGCCTTCGCCTGGCGGATTCGCGCATCGAAGGCCCGATGATCCGCTTCCGTGAGCGCACCGGCGTGCTGGCGCGCCCACTCCAGCCGCTGCTGAATCACGGCCTCGGCTTCGTCATCGAGATCGACGACCACCCGCTCGCCCCGGACGCCCTGGAACGGACCCGAATCGGGGGCTGCCTTGCGATCGGGGGCTGCCTTGCGCGGCTGGGCCATCCGACCCTCGGCCGGCCAGCGCCCCATCGGCGCCGGCGTCTGCCCGGCGGGTTCCGCAGCGCGCGCGCCGGCTGGCGGCCGCGGGGTCTTGGGCGGGAGCCGTTTCGGCTCCCGCTCCGCCTTGAGTTGCTCCATCGCCTTCCGGAACTCGGCGATGAGGTCGATTTCCTCGCCGCCCGGCACCGGTGCCTCCGGCTGGCGCCGCTGCCGCTGCTTCTTCTTCCCGCCGGCCTGCAACAGGCCGCCGATCAGGAAGAGAATCACGAAAAAGACGAGTTCCATCAGCCGCCGACCGGGCCGCTCGAGCCGCTGCCGGACTCACTCTTCCCAGCGATGGAGTGCCGCATCTGCGTGTCCGCCTCGAGGTTCCGATACCGCTGATAGTCCATGACGCCGAGGGTCCCGTTCCGGAACGCTTCGGCCATGGCGCGGGGGATGTCCGCCTCGGCGGCCACCAGCTTGGCCCGCTCCCGCTGCACTTCGGCGGTGAATTCCTGCTCCATCGCCACTGCCAGCGCCCGGCGTTCTTCCGCCTTGGCCTGGGCGATCCGCTTGTCGGCCTCGGCCTGATCCGTCTGGAGCTCGGCGCCGATGTTCTTGCCGACGTCCACGTCCGCGATGTCGATCGACAGGATCTCGAACGCCGTGCCGGCATCGAGCCCCTTGGCGAGGACCGTCTTCGAAATCATGTCGGGATTCTCGAGCACGGCCTTGTGACTCACCGCCGAACCGATGGTGCTGACGATGCCCTCGCCGACCCGAGCGAGAATCGTCTCCTCGCCGGCTCCGCCGACCAGCCGGTTGATGTTGGCCCGGACCGTGACCCGTGCCATGGCCAGCAACTGGATCCCGTCCTTGGCCATCGCCGCCACCTTGGGCGTGGTGATGACCTTCGGATTGACGCTGACCTGGACCGCCTCGAACACGTCCCGCCCGGCCAGGTCGATCGCCGTCGCCTGCTTGAAATCGAGCGGAATCGTGGCCTTGTCGGCGGAAATCAGCGCGTTGACGACCCGCGCCACGTTCCCGCCCGAGAGGTAATGCGACTCGAGCTGGTCCGCCGTCAGCGTGAGACCCGCCTTGTGGGCGTTGATCAGCGGATTGACGATCGAGGCCGGATGCACCTTCCGGAACCGCATGAAGAAGAGCTGCAGGAATGACACCCGGACGCCCGAAACGAGCGCCTGGAACCAGAGCCCGATCGGGACGAACCGGAAGAACACCGACAGCAGGATCATCGCCCCGAAGACCAGCGCGACGACCAGCCCCAGCGTGATGTTGTCGTTCACGTTCTCTCCTCGTTAGCCGTTCTGATTGCCGGCGGCCGCGAGTTCCGCCGCCGGACGCACCACGTGGCGATACCCGTCCGACCGGATCACCTTGACCGCCATGCCCTGCTTCACGTAGTCGCCCTCCGTGACCACGTCGACCCGCTCCCCGTCGAACATCGCCGTGCCGGACGGCCGGAGGTCCGTAAACGCCGTGCCGACCTTCCCGATCAAGTCACCGCGCGGCGCCGCCGACACGTACCCCTCGGCCGCATCCAGGCCATCCTGCAGGAGCACTCGCCGGAAGCGTTCGCTGTGCGGCAGGTGGCGGATCCAGGCGAACAGCACGGCGCCCGTGATGACCGCGGCCGCGCCGATCACCGCCAGCGCCTGCACGAGGTCGCCGCCGGTGGGCATTCCGCTGACCATGGCCAGCACGATGGAGGTGCCGATGAGGCCGAGGCCGAGCAGCCCGGCGATGCCGAATCCCGGCAGCACGAAGATCTCGATCCCCAGCGCGATGAAGCCGAGGGCCAGGAGAATGACTTCCTCCCAGCCGGCGAGGCCCAGGATGGCGCTCGAGCCAAAGAAAAGTCCGAGCGACGTGACGCTCACCAGGCCGCCGACCCCGAAATGGCCCGCCTTGATTTCGAAGATGAGTCCCAGCATGCCGAGCGACAGCAGCAGCGGCGACACCAGCGGGCTGGTCAGAAACCGGACCACGTACTCGGTCCAGTTCATCTCGACGTCCACGATCCGCGCGCCGCTCAGGCCCACCGCCGCCGTCAGGGCGGGCAGGTCGGCCACGGCCTCCTTGGCATAGCCGAGCCGCAGGGCTTCCTCGGCGGTGAGGGTGAGGAGCCGGCCGGCCGGCTTGACACCCGGGATGTCGAGCGTTTCATCCACCATCCCCTCGGCCACGGCCGGATCGAGCCCGGCCTCCTCGGCAAGGGCCCGGAACTCGCCGCGCATCGCGCTGACGATCTTCTCGGACGCCTTGGTGCCCTGCCCGTCGACCGGGGTGGCCGCGCCGATCACGCCGCCCGGCCGGACGTAGATGCCCTTGGTCGCAAGCGCGATGAGCGCCCCGGCACTGTAGGCGCGGGGGTTGACGAAGGCGTAGACCGGAATCTCGGAGGCACGGATGGCGTCGACGATCCGTTCGGCCGCGTCGATCCGCCCGCCGGGCGTGTCGATGTCCAGCACGACGGCATCGGCCCGGGCGGCGCGGGCCGCGTCGAGTGCGCGGGCGGCGTAGGGCGCCAGCCCGTTCTCGATCGTGCCGCTGATCGGGATGCGGTAGACCACCGGCGCTTGCCCCGCCGCCGGACCGGCGACCAGGGCAAGCAGCACCGGCAACAGGCCGGTTTTCCTCATCGTTCCCCTCCTTCAGGCGAACGATGGGAATCTAATGGAATCGCGGCGGCTAGACGGGTGGGCGGCCTCGGCGCAGGGGGCCGGCCGGGGGCTCGGTCCGCTGGTTGCGGAGGTCCTCGACTCGCTGGAGAAGACGGTCCCGGAGCAGGAGATACTGCGCCCGCTGGACTGCAGTGAGGATCCCGCTCAGGTCGGCCAGCTCGTCGCGGAAGCTCTGCACGTAGGCGGCGCGGCTGTCGAGGAGCTTGTCGACGAGCCCGTTGACCTCGCCGTCGTTCGCGGCCACTCCCGGCCGCATCGAGCGGGCCAGATCCCGCCGGATCTGCTGTTCCTGGGTTTCCATGACGCGACGCCGCGCGGCCCAGCGGGACAACACGGCGGTCACTCTGGTCGCCTGGTCGTCGTTGAGGCCCAGTTCGACGGCCAGTCGGTCGGCGAACCGCGCTTCGATGGCCCGCCGAAGCTGCGCGGCGCGCGGTCCTTCGACCATTACCGTGTCCTGGGCGCGGAGCGGACCGGCCGCGACCAGCATCAGCCCGAGCACCCCAATCGTCTTGAGCATCATGAACCCTCCCACCCACTGAGCAGTCGTTCCAGTTCATCGGCCGTGAGATCACCCATGCCGGACACAGCGGCGGAGGGCTTGGCGGTTTCATCGGACCAATCGTCCAACAAGGTCTCGAGTTCCTGTTCGCTCAGCTGGTCGAGCTCGGACAGCACCATCGGGCTCGCCGCAACGACCGCTTCGGTCCGCACCGCGGTCCGAATCGCCACGAAGAGCGCCGCGGCCGCTGCCAGGCCGGTCACCCAGGCAGCCCGGCGAACCCAGAGACTCCGGGTCGGCCGCGGGTCGGCCGCCAGACGCGCCCGCACGGCACCGGCCACCCGCTCCGCATCGATCTGGATCCCGCCACCGAGGCTCGCCGCCGCCGATAGCAGGCGCCACTCGGCCGCGCAGTCCCCGCACGCCGCCAGATGCTCCCGCTCGGCCGCCGTCCACTCGGCGCCGCGGGCCAGCACCGGCATCCGCTCCGACAGGGTCTCGCATTGGGTCATTGCACGGCCTCCCTCAACCGCTTCACCGCATGATGGTAGTGGACCCGGGCCGCTCCCGGCGTGGTGCCCAGCGCCGCACAGATCTCGTCGTACTCGAGGCCCTGCTGCGCCCGCAGGAGGAACACCTCGCGCTGCAATCGCGGGAGGCTGTCGATCCCGCGCCGGAGCCGGTCCTCCATCTCGTTGGCGTTGGCCTCCCCTTCCGGATCCGCCGGTGCCGCGAGTTCGAGGTCGTCGATCGGTACCACCGTCCGTCCCTTCCGCCGCCGAAACCGGTCCCGGCTCAGATTGGCGCCGATCCGGAACAGCCAGCTGCGAAAGCTTGCCTCGCCGCGCCAGCCGTCGAGGGCCCGGAACGCCTTGAAGAACGCCTCCTGGACCAGGTCCTCGACATCGAAGTGATCGGCACCGGAGGCCACCAGATAGCGCCCCAGCGACGCGGCGTGCCGATGGACCAGCACGTCCGCGGCACCTTCGTCGCCTCGTCGAAATGCGGCGACCAGCTCGTCATCGGTCCGCGCCGTCATCAGCCGCCAATTTGACGGGGAAGCGTCAAAAACGTTAACGCCGGCCGGGCTCGGGCTCCGCCCAGGGGAGGGCCAAATCCCTCAAGACGGCTTTCTGCAACGACTTACGCCGTAGTCTCCTGGTCGCAGATCGGGCCCCGTCGGCCCGGTTTCCAGCCCCGACTAGATTCCGACGTCTTTTCGCCCAGGCCAATGTTCCGAGTTCCCACGCTGGTCGCGTTGCTGAGCCTGCTGCCGGTGTGGCACCCGGCCCAGCCCGGGTTGCCGATCGATCCGAACAAGCTCGTCCCGGGCCGCGACAGTTTCGCGATCCGGATTCAGGGTGTGGAGTTGGGCTACACCGTGTCCACCACCGAGCGAACGCCGGAGGGCATCCGGTTCATCGAACGGAGCAACATCGGCGGACTCGTCGAGGAACAGACCACGATCGACCTCGACCAGCGGGCCGGGATGAAGGGCGTTCGCCAGTCGGGCAAGGTCCAGGGGGAGCCGACCTCGATCGAGCTCACCTATGCCGACGGCCGGGTCCGTGGGGTCGCCCGGACGGTCGGACCCGACGGGCCGAAGTCGGCCACGGTCGACACCCTGGCGGACGCGGGCGTGATCGACGACAATGCCGTCCCAGGGTTGCTCAAGGCGCTTCCCTGGGCGCCGGGCGCCCGCTGGTCGTTTGCGGTCTTCAGCGGCGCCCAGAACGAGTCCCGCCTGACGGAACTCGCCGTCGCCGCCACCGACTCGATGGTCCGCCCCGGCGGAACGCTGCCGGTGTACCGGGTCGAGTGGACCGGCGGCTGGCAGCCCACGACCTTCTGGATCACCACGACCGCCCCGCACCGGGTCATCCGGATCATGATCGCCAACGCACCTGTCGAGATCGTTCGCGTCAACTAGCTCGTTCTTCCCAATCCGCTCCACGAGGAGGTCCCCCAACGATGCAGCTCTTTCGCCCATTGGCCGCCGCCGTGTTCGTTTCCGGCGCGCTGGCCACGGGGCTCGCGGCCCAGCAGGCGAGCTCCGACACCTTCCGCGATACGCTCAGCGTCGACCGGGCCCAGTACCCGTCGACCTATCGGCGGCGACCCAACCCGCCCGTGCTGATCCGGAACGCCACGATCATGACCGCCACGGGCCAGGAACTCACCAACGCCTCGATCCTGCTTCAGGACGGCAAGATCGTCGCCGTCGGCGACGTGGGCACGGTGCCGGCCGGCGCTCAGGTGATCGACGGTTCAGGCAAGTACGTGACCCCGGGCATCATCGACACGCACAGCCACATCGGCGTGTATCCGGCCCCGGGAACGCAGTCCGAACAGGACGGGAATGAGGCCACCAATCCGGTAACGGCCGAGGTCTGGGCCGAGCACTCGGTGTGGCCGCAGGATCCGCAGATTCCGCTCGCGGTCGCGGGCGGCGTAACCGTCGCCCAGATCCTCCCCGGATCCGCCAACCTGATCGGCGGCCGGTCGGTCACCCTCCGGATGGTGCCGGCCCGCACGGTCCAGGAGATGAAGTACCCGGCCGCGCCCTATGGCCTCAAGATGGCCTGCGGCGAGAATCCGAAGCGGGTCTATCAGAACCGCGGGCCGTCGACCCGCATGGGCAACATGGCGGGCTACCGCGCGGCATACGCCCAGGCGGAGCAGTACCGAATCCGCTGGGACAAATGGCTCAAGGACCGCAAGGGCGATCCGCCGGCCCGGGACCTCAAGCTCGAGACGCTGGCCGGTGTCCTCCGGGGCGAGATCTCGATCCAGAACCATTGCTACCGGGCCGACGAGATGGCCCAGATGCTCGATCTGGCCCGGGAGTTCGGGTTCAAGATCCGGTCATTCCACCACGGCGTCGAAGCCTACAAGATCGCCGATCTCCTGGCGGCCTCGGGCACGGCGGCCTCGATCTGGGCCGATTGGGGCGGCTTCAAGATGGAAGCCTTCGACGAGATTCCCGAGAACCTGGCGCTGGTCACCAAGGCGGGAGTCCGGGCGGTGCTGCACACGGACAGCCCCGATGGCATCCAGCGGATGAATCAGGACGCCGCGAAGTCGATGTACGCCGGCAACCGGGCCGGAATCCCCGTGACCCGCGATCAGGCGCTTCGCTGGATCACGGCCAATCCGGCCTGGGTTCTCGGCATCGACCAGCAGACCGGGACCCTCGAGGCCGGCAAGATGGCCGACGTCGTCCTCTGGTCCGGCGATCCGTTCTCGGTCTACAGCAAGGCGGAGAAGGTCTGGAACGAGGGCTGGCTGGTGTTCGACCGGTCGGACAAGAACCATCAGTATCAGACCGACTTCAATCTCGGGCAGGCGGAAGCGGGGGTGGGCCGATGACACGCACCAACCTGTGGACTTGCCTCGGCGCGACGGTATTGGCCGCGGCGGCAGCGCGGCCGGCGGCGGCGCAGACGATCGCCATCACCGGCGGCACCGTGCTTCCGGGCACCGGGCCCAAGATCGAACGCGGTACGGTTGTCATCACCAACGGCCGGATCACCGCCGTGGGCGCAAACGTCGCGGTCCCGCCCGGGGCCAAAGTGATCGATGCCTCCGGCAAGTGGGTCACGCCCGGTCTGATCCACGCTGATGCCAGCGCGGGTGCCGGCATTCGCGGCCTCGGGGGCCAGGGCGAAGCGAACGTCAGCGGGAACGTCACGCCGTCGTTCAACCCGGCACTGGGCCTCGACCCGGAGGCCATTGCCCTGCCCATCGCCCGCACCGGCGGGATCACCACCGGGGTCATCATTCCGCGCGGCTCGTTCATTCAAGGCCAGGCCATCGGCATCAACCTGGCCGGGGAGGCCGCCGGCCAGATGGTGGCGCTTTCGCCGGCCGCGCTGGCCATCAACCTGACCGACGACGCCAAGGCGGCCGGTGGCGGCGCCAGGGCCGGAACCATCGCTCTCCTCGACCGGCTGTTCGCGGACGCGCTCGACTACGACGCCCGGCGGCTGTCCTACCGGCGCGGCGCCATGCAGGACCTCGCCGCTCCGCCGGCGGAGCTCGACGCACTGCTTCCGGCGCTGCGGGGTCGGCTCCCCGTCATCATCACGGCCAACCGGCGGATCGACATCGAGAACGCGCTGTTGCTGGCGCAGAAGCACAAGCTCAAGCTGATCCTGCGCGGTGCGATCGAGGGCTGGAAGGTCGCAGACGCCATCGCCAAGGCCGGGGTGCCGGTCATCATGGAACCGAACACCGACATCCCGAGCTTCGACGGCCTTGGAGCCCGGCTCGACAACGTCACCCTGCTCCGCCAGGCCGGCGTCAAGGTCGTGATCGCCCAGGGCGATCCGGGCGGCGAGCGCAATCTCCGGTTCGCGGCCGGCAATGCCGTCCGCAACGGGGTCAGCTGGGACGACGCGCTCAAGGCCATCACCGTGTGGCCCGCCGAGGCCTTCGGGATGACCAACTACGGCAGTCTGGCCGTGGGCAAGATCGGCAACGTGGTGGTCTGGTCCGGCGACCCGTTCGAGTTCTCGACCGGGGCCGAGCACGTGATCATTCGGGGGCAGGAAACGTCGCTGCGAACCCGGGAGAACGAGCTGCGGGACCGGTACCGGAATCTGCCGCCGCCGCGCTGAGCGGACTCCCGAACGGAACAAACCCCGCCCCGGCTCGGCCGGCGGCGGGGTTTTTTCGGGTTCGACCGACGCGAAGGTCGGCTCAGCTTTCGGAGATCTCGGCCTCGCCGGTTTCGGCCGGCGGCGCCGGCTGCTCGTCCACCCGGACGGTTTCGCCGTCGAGGCCGTCGAGCTCGCGGTCGATCTTGGCGATCTTCTCGGACACGTCGTCCATCTGGGCGAAGAGCGCGTCCAGTTCGCCCTGATTGACCTCGGTGCCGCGTTCCTTCCGGTAGACCATCATGCCGAGCTTGTAGGCCACCTTGCTACGCTGGGCCACGAGGCTCGAGCGCTCCACATGCAGCTTGCTCGACTCCACCGCATCCTTGACCCGGTCGCCGAACTGGTCGAGCTCGGTCTTGAAGCGATCGAAGAGCGAGGACATCGGCTCCCTCCTTGGAGTTACTGGTGCCAGGTCGGTTGGATCCCTGCCACTGACGGATTCCGTCTCAGGCTGGTTTCAAAATGAAAAGGGGTGGCCGACTTGGCCACCCCTCGCCCTCCCGGTCCCGCGATCGGTCAGCTGGCGACCGGGTACACCGACACCTGCTTCTTGCCCTTGGACCGCCACTCGAAGGTGACGACGCCATCGGCCACCGCGAACAGGGTGTCATCGGTGCCCCGCCGGACGTTGGTGCCCGGGTGGAACTTGGTGCCCCGCTGGCGGACGATGATGTTGCCGGCCACGACCCGCTCGCCCCCGAAGCGCTTGATGCCGAGGTACTGCGGATTGCTCGAGCGGCCGTTCTTGGACGAGCCGACGCCCTTCTTGTGAGCCATGATCAGCCTGCCTTCACGTCGGTGATCCGGACCTCGGTGTACTTCTGCCGATGACCGGTCTTCCGGCGGTAGTTCTTCCGCCGCTTGAACTTGAACACGTAGATCTTGTCGCCCTTGACCTGACCGATGACCTCGGCCTCGACGGCCGCGTTGGCCACGAGCGGCTGCCCGGCCTTGATGGTCGAGCCGTCGGAGGTGAGGAGGACCTCACTGAACGTGAGCTTGCTGCCGGGTTCGGCTTCCATGAGCGGGAGACGAACCGTGTCTCCCTTCTGGGCCTTGAACTGGTGGCCTTGGGCTCGGAAAATCGCGTACATCGCCGTCAATCCAGGTTTCTAGAAAGCCTGTAATGATAAGCCGGAGAACGGGATAGGGCAACCCCCCGCCCTCCCGATGGCATCCCGCCTGTCGGCCCGGGCCACCGACCCCGTCTAGGCGACCGCGTAAAGCTCGGTGACGTCGCGCCCGGCCGGCCGGCTCATCAGCCGGAACTCGTCCTGGTGGATCGTGGGATCGTCCCGGAACTCGAGCTTGATGCCGGTCGCCCGGGCCAGGCCGGGAATCAGCTTGGGCTCCTCTTCCTTGAGGTAGATCACCACCTCCGGATGCATCCGGACGCAGATCTCGCGTTCCCGCTTCTCGTGGGCTGCCCGCTTGACCGAGCGTTCGATCCGGCGGGCCACCACCTCGGGCGTGAACACCCGCCCGGTACCCGTGCAGTGCGGGCACTCGGTCGTCATCGAGGCCCAGAGCGAGGAGCGGACCCGCTGCCGGGTCATTTCGACGAGACCCAGATCTGAAACGGCCAGCGCCTTGGTACGAGCCCGGTCGCGGCCCAGGTGGGTCCGGAGTTCCTGCAGCACGCGGTCGCGGTTCCCCCGCGACTCCATGTCGATGAAGTCGCAGACGATGATGCCGCCGAGGTCC
>JBFXAY010000038.1:0-52493 GCA_050183815.1 Gemmatimonadales bacterium
ACCTCTCCCCCGCCACAAAGACACCAAGCTTCTCCGCAGCGTGCGCCGCGCTGCTCGCCACTGTCGTTCCGTCCTTGTGGGCCCAGCAGCCGGCCCGCGCCGCCGATCTGGGCCGGGCGCTGACGCCCGGCTTCCTCCTGGCGGACGAGAACGGCGACGGGCTGATCGATTACGTGCCCGCGCGCCTCGTGCTCCCCCGGCAGGCGCGCGCCGGCCTGCTGGCGGCCGCCGCCAACGTGGCCGCGCGGCTCGGCTACGAGACCACCGGACTCGACCTCGGCCGGACGAGTTTCGATTCGGTGGCGCGGGGCCCGGACCCGGTGATCCTCGTCGGCCGCGACGCGCTCGGCACCGGAGGTCCCCGCCCGGGACCGGCCCTGCGCCTCGCCCCAGGCGAGGGCGCGGTGCTCCTGCTTCCACCCGATCCGGCCTGGCCGGGAGGCGGCCTCCTGCTCGACGGCGGCGACGATTCGGGGCTGCTCGCGGCGGCGGGATACTTCGCGAGCCGCTTCCCGAGCGTCTGGAGCACTCGCGGGACCGGGTTCACCGATCTCGGCGAGAAACTCGGCCGCCTGCTGCGGGAACAGGGCACGCCCGGCGATACGGCCCGGCTCACCCAGATCGTGGTGGCCGCCGGCACGCGGGGGGTGAGTCGGGCCCAGTACCTGATCCGGGTCGCTGATTCGGTGGCCATGCGGCGCGCCGCCCGGATGCTCCGCGCGGATTCGACGCCCCGCCCCGCAGGCGATTCCGCCCGGAGCTTCGTCAAGACGACCGATCTCGAAACGACGGATCTCCATCGCCTCGACGTGGTCCTTCAGGGCGGCGGCGTGGCCGACACCGTGGTGCTCCGGCCCCGGAAACCATGGCCCGCCGCAGCAGGCACCGAACCCGCCTCCCGGGCCAACGAGGCGTTCTCGCTGGCCGATCTCTACGCCGTCGGCGGCCTCTACCGGGACGGCAACCAGGACCTCGTGCCCGATCAGGGCGACATCGCGCTGTCGCTCAGCGGGTCCGGCGGTGCCGCGGGACTCGTGGACTTCGCCGCGCGGATCGGCCTCGAAACCGCCGGCCTCAGGCTGCCGATCGCGTCCGTCAGCCCCACCGAGGAACGGATCGAAGACCGCGGGTTCCCGATCCTCTTCGGCCTCGATCATCCCCGGGCCGCGGCCCTCACCCGGGACCGGACGCTGCAACTGGCCGGCGGCCCGGCCGGGGAAGGCTTTGCCGAACTGGTGCCCCGGGCGTTCGGCGGCAAAGCGGGACTCGTCGTCTCCGGCACCGATGCCGCCGGCCTCGACGCCATTGCCGCCTGGCTCGCCGGCCGGGCCCCCTGGCTCTGGACGCCGGGCAAGGGCGAGTACCAGTTGAGCGATCTCGAAACAGAGGTGCGCCGGTTCGTCCAGGCCCGCAGCGGTGCCGGCCAACTCGCCCTCGGCGTGCACAAGCTCGACCGCTGGCTCGACCGGCTGCCGGCGGACGGCATCGACTCGGTGGCCGTGGAACTCGCCGTGAAGGATCGGCCGGACGGACTCGATCGTTTCCTCGACGGGCTGCTCCGACAGCGGTTGCCGCGGGCACGGCGGTCGGTGACGACCTTCGACGTCGGCTTCGGCGTGGGCCGGCCCGTGTTCGAGGACACGATCCGGCTGCCGTGGGAAGTAGACAGCGTCTGGACCGCGCTTCGGGGCGGGCTCTTCCCGCGGCTCGGTTCGGCGGCCGCCGGCTCGATCGAAGTCCGGGTGAGCGAGTCGCCCCAGGTGCGGGAGCGGCTCCGGGCGGCCATCCGCGATTCCCTCGCGGCGCACGGCGCTGATCCGGCGCGTTTCACCGTCACCGTCCTGTCCGCCTACAAGCAGGGGTACAGCTGGCTCACGGAGGTCGTGGCACCGTCCCTTCGCGGGAAGCGGGTCGGCCGGATCGAGATCCGCTACCGCAACCTCAAGGACTCCGACGAGGTGAAGTGGCAGGCGATGGGGTCGGACACCCGCTGGCTGCAGGAGATCTACCCAGTGGATGCCGTGCTGGCCCGGGACCTCGGCCTCACCGACTCGGCCGTGACGTTCGTGCCCACGTTCTCGACCGCGGTGCCGGTCTATGGCGTCCGGGTGACGGATCCGGCGGGGGCCGAGATCTACGCCGGAGACTTCGACCCGAAGTATGTCATCCGCCCGTTCTTCGATCTGTTTCCCGAATACGAGCAGGTGCAGGTCACCACCGGCTGGGTCACCGCGTCCCTGGGCGCCGACCGGGTGGTGGACCGCCGGGTCCGGACCGATCCGGAGATGTTCTGGGACCGGCTCCAGACCGACGTGTACGGCCGGATCGTCGACTACGTGATGGACATCCAGGACGGGAAGCCCTCGCCCGCCAACGCGCCGTACTTCGACGAGTTCACCGTCGATCTGACGATGTCCGAACCCGACTACCGGATCGGGGTCGACGAGGAGGTCATCTCCTCCCTCGAGGCGCTCCACGAGGACATCTACTTCGAGACCCTGGTGCTGTTCGACCTGATCGGCAACCGCTACGGCGTCGGGCCGCTCAACTACGCCGGGCGGATCCTGCCCCGGGTCAGCCCGTCCCGCGAGGGGCGGGCCGGCGAGGCGCGGGTCCGGTTCACCGGCAAGGAGCGCGGCATCCCGGAGCTGGTGCTGGTGACCCGCCGGGCGGGTGGCGAGGCCGTCCGGGAGCGCTATTCGCTGACACCGTTAGGCACCGATGCCCCGGTGCTCCGCGGCGCGGCGGTGGCAGCCGGCGCGAGCGGCCCGGCCCGGATGCTGTTCGAAGTGACAGTCCGCGACTCCGCCGACCGCTTCGCCGAGTTTCGCGACCGGGCCAGCGAGGGCCAGTACGACCGGAACCTCCCGTCGGCCGACCTGGTGAGCGGGATGGTGGGCGCGATGGGCCGGCTCCATCTGGCCGGCGTGGCGGAAACGGCGCTCAGCTTCGATCGCATCGGGGCGCTGGTGTTCACGATGGTCTCGAAGGACACGGCGGCGACACCGTTCCGGCGGAGCGCCACCCTGGTTCGGAGCCGGCGCCCCGGATCGACCGAACGACCGCACCTCGCCGCGCGGGGCTTCCGATACACCGGCCAGCGGCTGGTCCAGTGGGATACCCCGATTCCGCCGGCCGAATCGGATTCGATCGTGGCCCGCCTGGGCACGTTCCCCGTGGCGCGCCCGTACTTCGTCACCCAGTCGTTCCTCGGGCAGAACACCTTCGCGATCGACTTCCTGCCGGCACAGCGGGGCCGGTATCTCTCGCAGGCCAAGCTCAACGCGCTCAAGCCGACGGTGTTCATCTCGGGCCGCCAGCACGCCAACGAGGTCTCGAGCACGAGTCACATCCTCCGGCTCGGCGAACTGCTCGCCACCGACACCGCGTACCGGCGGTTGCTCGACAAGGTGAACGTGGTCCTGCACCCGATCACCAACGCGGACGGGGCCCGGCTCGCCTGGGAAATGCAGCGGATCACGCCGGACTTCATGCTCCACGCGGGATACCTGGGTGCGCTGGGCGTGGACGTGACCGCCCAGTCCGGCAGCGATGACCCGGTCTATCCCGAGTCGAAGGCCCGCCCGGTCCTGGAGGCGACCTGGCTGCCGGACATTTCGATGAACATGCACGGCTATCCGTCCCACGAGTGGGTCCAGTACTTCGCGGGATATAGCGCCTGGGTGCGGAACCGGCTGTTCCCGCAGCGCAGCTGGTGGTCGCCACGGGGGTGGTTCGTGCCGGGGTTCAGCTGGACCGACGACAGCCGGTATCCCGAGATCCAGAAGGCGCAATTCGCGATTCTCGACTCGGTGGCCCGGTCGATCACCGGGGATGCCGAGATCGAGGCAATGAACCGCCGACTCTACGCCCGGTACCGGAAGTACGGCGCGCAGGATGTCGAGAATTTTCGGGAGGACTTCTACCAGGGCATCCTCGTGTACCGCGCGGTCCGGGGGCGGCCCGCCACCGGCCCGGGCGGCAACAACGCGCGGATCACGTATTTCTCGACCACGACGGAAGCGCCGGACGAGACGGCCCGGGGCGCATGGCTGGAGCTGGTTGCCCGCGCCGGGCTCAACCACAGTTCGGCCCTGATCCGGTATCTCGCCACGGGGGCCAACCGGGTCGAACGGGAAAGCACCGACTTCGAGGGCTACGTTTCCCGGCGAGTGTTCCGCAAGAAGCCCGTGCTGCCGGCCGAACCCGGAGGGACTCGATGAACTGGCATCTGGCGGCCGCGGCGGCGCTGGTGGCGGCAGGGTGCGGCAGCGAGTCGGCGCCGATCACTCACTCGAGGATCAACCGGCTGGGTTCCTGGGCACCGCCGCCCTCGGCCACGTTGCTCAAGGCCGGCAATTCGGGTCTCGAGAATCAGACCTTCGTCATGGTGGAGTCCGCGACGGCCTGGCAGGCGATGTGGGCTGACGCCTGGCGAGGCCAGCCGGCCACGCCGGCGCTTCCCTCCGTGGACTTCGTACTTGCGTCCGTGCTGGTGGTAGGAACCGGCAAACGGACCGGCGGCGGCTATTCGGTGACGATCGACAGCGTGGTGGTGAGTACCAACGAGTCCGAGTTGTTCGCCACCGCGACCCAGCCGGCGTCCGGATGTCCGCCGGTCGCGGGGTTCTCCGCCCCGGTTCACATGGTCATGATGCCGGGGCACCCGCCGATCGCGCGCTGGAACGTGCGGAATGCGGTGGCGGCGTGCACCGCGGCGGGCCGTTGATCAGCCGGCAGCGGCGGCCGTAGCGCGCGCCTTCGCGATCCGCTCCATCGCCAGCTGGTCGGCCCCGTCGGACGGCGGGACGCCGAGTTCGCGCGCCCGATCGAGCACCATGAGCGTCGTGTCGTAGATCGCGTCGACCCGCTTGAGCGTTTCCGCCTGACTCAGCTTGAGGACCTCGATCGAACCGCCGTAGGTCACCCCGCCGGCATTGGCCACATAGTCCGGGATGTAGAGGATGGCGCGGTCCGCCACCACCTGGCCGTGTCGCGGCTCGGCCAGCTGATTGTTGGCCCCGCCGCAGACGATCGCGGCCTTGAGCTCGGGAATGGTCCGGTCGTTGAGGCCGGCACCGAGGGCACATGGCGCGAACACGTCGGCGGCGACGGCGTGGATCGCCTCGATCGGCGCCGCCACCGCCCCGAACTCCGAGACGACCCGGCCAACCCGCTCGGGGTCGATGTCGCTCGCGACGATCCGGGCGCCCGCCGCATGGAGTTGCTTGGCGAGATGGTAGCCGACGTTGCCGCAGCCCTGAAGCGCGACAGTGCGCCCGTTCAGCCGGTCCGTTTCCCAGGTCATCAGCGCCGCCGCCTGCATCGCGCGGAACACGCCACGCGCGGTGTGCGGCGAGGGATCGCCCGAGGTACCGGCCCGGCCGGCCACCCAGGCCGTCGTTTCGGCGATGAACTCCATGTCGGCCGGGCTGGTACCGACGTCCTCCGCCGTGATGTACGTGCCGCGATACTTGTCGATCGCGCGGCCGTGGGCCCGGAGGATCTCGGCCCGGTCGACCGGACCGTCGCCCCCGAGGATCACCGACTTGCCGCCGCCCAGCGGCAGGCCGGCCAGGGCGTTCTTGAACGACATCCCGCGGGAGAGCCGGAGCGCGTCGACCAGGGCGTCCTCGTCGGTCGCATAGCGCCACCAGCGGGTGCCGCCGACGGCCGGACCGAGGGCGGTCGAGTGAATCGCGATGATGCCCCGGTAGCCGCACGAGGGATCGGAGCAGAGGGCTACCTGTTCGTGACCGAGGGTCACGATCCGGTCGAAGATCGTCATGAAGGGTCGGTCGTGCCGGTGAGAATGCCGTGCCGGATCCGGGCCGCCTTGAGCGACGCCCGCCGGTCGAAGTCGAGCCGCTGTTCCACCCGGAGTTCGGTCCTGACCTCGAGCTGGAGCGTCCGCTCGAGCCCGTCACGAGACACGATCACCGGAACCTTTTCGCCGACGCGGCGCCGGTACCGGAACCGGTAGGCGGTCCCGAAGCTGGCGTCGACGTCGATGTCGCCGATCCTGATGAGCGCGTCGCCGGGGAGAATACCCGCCGCGGCGGCCGCGGATCCAGGGGCCACCACCGTGACCACCTGCTTGCCGCCCACTTCGGCGCTGCCGAGCCCCATCCGCGGCTCCGCGATGCTGTCCACGGTGAACCGGAGACCCGCCAGCGGTGCCACCGCGGGCCACGGGAACGGATCCCGGCCGTCGACATAGCGGGCCCAGAGTTCCGGGCGGAGGTCCCGGCCGGCCACCCGGGCCACCTCGGCCCACCAATCCGCGTCGGTGAAACCCTTGCCGGCGCGATAGACCGAGCCGTAGAGATTCCGCATCACGTCGTCCAGCGACGCCCTGTTCCCGCTCGCGTCGCGGATCAGGATGTCGATCAGCAGCCCGGCCAGCGAGCCCTTCGGGTAGTAGAGCGTCGCGGTGCCGTCGGTCGGCTGGATCCAGGTGGACAGCGAGGCATCCTCGAGCGCAACCGGGACCGCATCGGCCACCTCGCCGATCTTGCCCGCCGTCACGCCGAGGAAGACAGTCGAGTCGATCACCCCGCCCCGGACGAGGGCCAGGTCCGAGTAGTAGTCGGTGATCCCTTCACTCACCCAGAGCAGCGTGGTCGGCTGCGGCCGGTCGTAACGGTACGGCACCATCTCCGCGGGACGGAGTCGTTTCACATTCCAGGCGTGGAAGATCTCGTGCGCCGTGATCGAGGCGAGGATCGGCGTGCCGATGAAGCCCGGGTTGTAGATGCCGAGGTGAGAGTTCCGGTGCTCGAGCGCACTGCCACCGCCGTAGGCGGAGTCGAAGACGATGAGCGTGGTGTAGTCGGACCAGGGCGTTTCGCCGAACACCCGTGACATCGCCGGCACGGTGCGGCCCAGTTGATCCCAGAACAGCCGCCGGTCGTCGCCACCGAAGGCGCCGGCCGGATACGACGCCACCCGGTGCCAGGCGCCCTCGATCCGGGCGCTGTCCACATCGATCCGGCCGATGAAGAACGGCATGTCGACCAGGTCGTGATAGTTGCCGGCCCGGTAGTGTCCGGGTCCGGCGACCGTCATGCCGGTCGCCACGGTCCAATCCGGTTCCGTCGCTACCGTCACGGAAGCCGGCAGGGCGGCGAGATCGGCATCCTCGGGATACAGAAAGAGGTTGGTTCCGTTCGCGAAGGCGAAGTCGGGCCGGGCCCAGGCCATCGCGTTGTCGAGGCTGTCGGCCTCGAACCGATAGGTCACCATCACGCGGCCGGATCCGGTCGGCACAAGGCGCCAGGTGTCGAAGTCCACCTTGTCCCAGTCGAGCGGCCGCCCACCCTGGCTCGCTGCGAACGCCGAAAGGTGCCGGGCGAAATTGCTGATCTCGTAGGCGCCGGGCGTCCAGGCCGGAAGCGACAACTCCACCGGCCCGGAGCGGGTCACCCCGAACGACACCGAAACCTCGAAGGACCGCACGGCGGCCGTCGCGCGGTTGAAGGTGATCTGGTACTGGAGGTCGGAAACGGGAACCTGCGAGACGGCGGGAACGGCAAACGGCCCAAGCGAGGTGACCAGCCCGACGACAACGCTGAACTTCACGACCACTCCCGGAGAAGGAAACCGAAGCACGGAATCTAGCCGGGGGCTTGATCGGGCGCCGGGAAGCCGCGGCCGGCCGACACCACCGACGGGCGGCCGCGCCGACCGCGACCCGGAACGCCCCGGCCGGCCCGGGAGATTACGGGCGGCCGATCGGTACCGACAGGAGAACCGGCTGGGCCAACACCGTACCCGGCCGGCGGCTCCCATCCTCGGCGTACTTCTCCCACTGGCTGTTGGCCACGTAGACGAACCGATCGCCGACCACCGCCCCGATCGTCGGTTCGTCGGCCAGCGGGAGGTGCCGGTCGATGACGACGGCCGCGGCGATCCGGCCGGGCGCCGCGAGGTCGAATCAGACGACCCGCGCCGGCGCGATCCCGTTCTGGACGGCGACGATCGAACGGCCCGACCGGGCGATCCCGTCGATCCCGAGGGTCGTGACGCCGGCCGGCGCCGAGACCGGCACCACGGTGCCCGCCGCGAGATCGGCCAGGAGCAGGCCGTGGGAATAGTCGGCCAGGTAGAGCCGTCGGCCGGCCTCGTCGAACACGAGCCCCTGGAGCGACCGGAACAGGCGATGGCGGAGCACCTCGACCAGCTCGACGCCGCCGGCGCCGAGACGAGCCCGGTAGAGCACCGGCGACTCGCTGTCGCTCAGGATCACCGAGCCGTCCGGCGCAACGACCAGATCGCCGAACCAGTGATTCGTCCCTTCGGCGGTCGCGGCGCCGAGCAGCCGGCCGTCGGGAAGCGAAAACGCCCAGACGGTCGCGCGGGTGGGCTCATCCTTGCGATAGTCCTCCATCTGCGGCAGGACCCGGGTCGTCAGCCAGACCACGCGGCGGGCGACATCCACCCGGACGCCGAGCGCCGCATCCAGCCGCCGCCCGGCCGGCAGGCGGCCGAAGTCCGTGGCCCGGCCGGCCGGGTCGATCCGGACGAGGCGGCGCTGCCTAACGCTGGCCACGAACCAGTCGCCGGTCGCCGAATCGACGTCGGCGCCCTCGGGATAGAAAGCGGTGTCGGGCAGCGTGGCCACGGCGACACTGTTGGCGAGCGGCACCCGGTTGGCCGCCACCTGACGCAGCGCGGCCGCCACCGATGGCACCGCGGCCAACGCCGCGAACGGCGCGTCCGGAAGCACCGGACCGGCCCCGAGGGCCGCCAGCCGGCCGAGGTACTTCGTGACGGCCGTCGTATCGCCCGCGCGGGCTGCGTACCCGGCGGCAGCTTCCAGATAGAACGGCTGGACCGGCCAGGCTTCGGCGGCGGCGGCGGCCCGGCCGAGTGCTGCCGCCAAGTCACCCCGACGCTCGGCCGCGACGGCCTCGCGGTAGGCGTTCCGGGCCGCTCCGGCGAGCGAGTCCGCCTGCGCGGCCAAGGGTCCGCCCAGCAACAGAGCCGCTGCCGCGAGCCGAAGACCGACGGGGGGGCGCACGAAAATGGCCAAGGACGGCGGCGGCCGCCTGGTGATCATCCTGGTATCCTTGTCGACGATTTCCACTACCGATGTTCATCCCTACGCCACCGCCCCGACACCGGTTTCCCCGACACGGCCCCCCGGGGGGGGGTTGGGGACCACCCGGTCCCCGCAACGAAACCTGGCGGGCTCGAAACCGTCCGGGTTGGAACGCCACAAGGAGAGCCAAATGCGGATCGGGAAACCGTCGCCATGCCGCCGGCCGGCCGTCGGAACGACTCGTCTGCTCCGGCGGATCCGGCCGGGAGTCGCCGCTGCCGGAG
Source organism: Gemmatimonadales bacterium (assembly GCA_050183815.1). Lineage (GTDB taxonomy): Bacteria > Gemmatimonadota > Gemmatimonadetes > Gemmatimonadales > GWC2-71-9 > SHZU01. The sequence continues at coordinate 9,328 of JBFXAY010000038.1, forward strand.
TCACGAGCCTCCTCGCGGCCGGACCGGTGGCGGGCCAGCAGGCGCCGAGCAACCTCCGGGTGCTTCCTCGATCGATCTCGGCCGACTCGCTGATCACGATCATGGGCGGCTTCACCCGCGCCCTCGGCGTCGGCTGCCCGCATTGCCACGTTCGCGAGGCGGACTCGCTGGTCTTCAGCCGCGACGACCTGCCGGCCAAGAGTACCGCCCGCCGGATGCTGGCGCTCGTCGCCCTGCTCAACGACACGTTGCTCGCCGCATTGCCAACCCGCGCCGACCCGCCGGGACGGGTCACCTGCGGCACCTGCCATCGCGGACTGCCCGTACCCCGTTCGCTGCAGGACTCGTTGACGATCGTCCGCCGGCGGTTGGGCGTCGACTCGATGCTGGCCGAGTACCGGCGGCTTCGGGAACGCATGCTGGGCGACGGCGCCTTCGATTTCAGCGAGGTCCCGCTGGCCGACCTGGGCGGTGACCTCGAACGGGAGCAGGCGTTCGCTGACGCCGAACGAGTCCACGCGTTCAACGTCGAGTTGTTCCCGCAGTCGGCGTTTGCCCGGCGGCAGCACCTGGCGGCGGCACTGGTCGCGTCCTACCGGAACGGCGTCGATGCGGGCAGCCGCCGCTGGGCGGAACTGGAGGCCCGCTACCCGGCCGCGATCTTCCGCGCCGACGCGCTGGAAAGCGCCGGCAGGGTACTCATCGAGCTCGGGACCGCACCGGCAGCTCGCGACCTGCTCGAACACGCGGTGACGCTCCGCGCGGACGCCGCCGGACTTTGGACGGCGCTGGGCGACGCGAGCCTCGCCGCCGGCGACCGGCGGCGGGCCCGGGAAGCGTTCACCCGGGCCCTCGAGCTGGATCCGCGCCGCCCCGGGGTCCGGGAGAAACTGGCCCGCCTGGGGCGTTGACTCGCCGACAACACGGCGCCCCCTCAGGCCGCCGCGCAGGCCTCGCGATAACGGCCTTCGAAGATCATGACCCAGGCGCCGGGGTAGCCCTGCTGCGCCATCGCGGCCACGTCGCCAAGTCCTTCCCACCCGCTTTGAGTCAACTCCACGCGGGTCAGCTCGGGGCCGAGGGCGGTGAAACGAATCTCAACCGTCGTGAAGCCGGGATTAGCCTCGCTCGGGTGGGGTACGTGAAAATCGAGTTTGAGGTATTGGGGCGAATCGAGAACGACGATCCGGCCCCAGAGCGTTTCCCGCCCGTCGCTGCCTACTTCCACGATCCGCCCGCCCTCCCGCGGATCGACCCGGAGCTCGGCCACCGCGGCACCGCGCATGACGGCGGTGGCAAACCGGTTGACGGGCCACCAGGTGCCCATGTCGAGAAACACGGCGAACGCCTGCTCCCGAGTACCCGGCACTTCGATCGTCTTCACCAGCGGCTCGTTCATCGCGCTCCTCGTCGGTTCGGCTTGAAACGGCGGACCACCTCGGCGCTGTAGGCATCGAGCACGTCCGACCAGAAACCATCCAGATACTTGCGCAGCTCGGCGAGCCCCTCCCGCCGCACCGAATAGAGCCGCCGATTCCCCCGCGGTTCGGCCCGCACCAGGCCGGCGTCCGCCAGCACTTTGAGGTGCTGTGACACCGCCGGCCGGCTGACCGGCCGGCCCGCCGCCAGCTCGGCCACCGTACGCGGGGACCCGCGCAGGGACTCGAAGATGCCGCGGCGCGTTGGGTCGGCGAGCGCCGTGAGGACCTGGGTATGGCTCATGTTGGTAAGCATAAACTTACCGACCATCGAACCGGCGTCAACCCGGCACGGACTTTCTTGCGGCACCGGAATCCGGGCGCTTCATTCCCGGGACCTCCCACCCCGATCTGCCCGATGCGCATCCGTCACCTGCCGGCCGGCCTGTTGGCCGCGCTGGTCGCCGGCCTCGCGGCCTGCGCCGCCGCCGGCCCCGAAGCCGATCTGATCGTCCGCAACGCCCGGATCTGGACCGGCGACTCCTCGAACCCGTGGGCCACGGCCCTCGCCGTTCGGGGCGAGCGGCTCCTCGCGGTCGGCACCGACGGCGAGGCGCGGGCCCATCGGACCCGCACGACAGTGGTGATCGACGCCGGCGGCCGCCTCCTTACCCCCGGCTTCATCGACAACCACACCCACTTCAACCAGGCGGGTGCGCTCCTTCTCGGCGTCAACCTGCTCGATGTCGCGACGGCCGACTCCTTCGCCGCCCGGATCCGGGGGGCCCGCGAGCGGCTGCCGGCCGGCGCCTGGATCACCGGCGGCGACTGGGGCGCGTACGAAGACTGGGCCCGCGGCAGCACCGGCACCGCCGCGGGTGCCGATACCGCCCGTTTCCGGCCCCATCGATCCCTCATCGACTCGATCACCCCGGCAACCGGGGTGCTCGTCCAGCGCTGGGACCGGAGCGAGTACCTGGCGAACGGCGTGGCGCTGGCGGCGGCTGGTCTCGACTGCGCCCGCGGCGTGGAAGGCCTCGAGTGCGAGGGCGCCGCGGCCACCGGCCGAATCAGCGGCGACGCGCTCCGCCGGGTGCGCGCCGCAGTACCTCCCAAGGCGTTCGAGCAACGGCTCCGGGAGGCGCGTACCGCGCTGGCCCACCTGGCCGAGTTGGGCGTGACCGGCATCAACGACATCACGCCGCCCGAGCAGTTGCCGGTGTATCACGAACTCAAACGCCGGAACGAGCTGCTGGTCCGGATCTACGCCCGGCCCACGCTCGACAAGTGGGACGATCTCACCGCCGTCGGCATTCCGCACGGCTTCGGCGACGCCTGGCTCCGGATCGGCGGCCTCAAGGGATTCGTCGACGGAATCCAGGGCAACTCCACCGCCCGGTTCTACGAGCCGCAGCTCCACTCGGGGAAACGCGGCGAGTGGCGTGACTCGACCAACACCGCCGCGACCTCCGGACCCGGCTCGGGCATGGAACCGGCCGGCAACATGGAGCGGAACCTCTTCGGCGCCGACCGGGCCGGGCTCTGGCCCCAGGTCCACGCCATCGGCGACGAGGCGATCGACACCCTGCTTTCGCTCTACGGCAAGGTCATCGCCGAGAACCCGCCGCGGGAGCGGCGGTACCGGATCATCCACTCACAGGTGCTCCGCGGCGAATCGGTGGCGAAGCGCTATGCCGAGTTGGGCATCATCGCCGAGGTCCAGCCGTATCACGCGATCGACGACATGCGGTGGATGGAGGAGCGGATCGGGGAGCGGTCCCGGTGGGCCTACGCCTTCAAGACGCTCCACGACGCGGGGGTGATGCTCACCTTCGGTTCCGACTGGCCCGGGACCAATGCCTCCTGGTACACCGCCGACCCGATGAAGATCGTCTACGCTGCGGTGACCCGGCAGACGCTCGACGGCAAGCCCGAGGGCGGTTGGCACCCGGAGCAGCGCCTCGATCTCGAGACGTCACTCAAAGCCTATACGGCCAACAACGCCTGGGCCGAGGGCGCCGAGGCCGACAAGGGCCGGCTCACCGCGGGGATGCTGGCCGATTTCGTGATCCTCGAACGGGATCTCTTTGCCATCGAACCCCGGGAAATCAAGGACGTGCGGGCACTCTTGACGGTGGTCGGCGGGCGGGTGACCCACGCCGCGGCGCCGTTCGCCGAGGTCGGCCGTTAGCGGCCCGTTTCCGATCGAGACGCGGCCCCGGGAACCTTTTCCGAGCGGATCCGATTGTGGGAAGCATGCGAACCATCGTCCTCGCCGCGCTTGCCGCGGCCCTCGGTGCCGCCCTTCCCGGCACCGCCTCCGCCCAGACGCCGGGTCAGAAGGTCGTCGTCAACGCCAAGAACGGCCTCGCCATCGAAGGATACGACCCGGTCAGCTATTTCATGGCCGGGCCGGCCAGGGGCTCCGAGGCGTTCACCGCCTCCTACCTGGGCGCCACCTACCGGTTCACCTCGGCCGAGCACCGCGACTTGTTCGCGGCCAGCCCCGCGAAGTATGCCCCGCAGTTCGGCGGCTACTGCGGCTACGGTGCCTCGCGGGGGTATCTCGCCTCGGTGGACCCGGAAGCCTACACGATCATGAACGGGCGTCTTATTCTCCAGAACAGCAAGAGCGTGCTCAAGCTCTGGCAGAAGGAGCCCGACGCGCGGCTCAAGCTGGCGGACGAGAACTGGCCCGCGATCGTGGACAAGGAAGGCAAGCCGCTGCCGTAGCGCCGAACCGGCGCCCGGCGGCCGGAACGCCTAACGTCGCCGGGGGTGGCATGAAGGTCGTACTCGCGGGGGGCAGCGGTCAGATCGGGACGATCCTGGCCCGTCGGCGCCAGGCCCGGGGGGACGATGTCGTCGTCCTGAGCCGGGACCCGCAACCGGCTCCCTGGCGCACCGCGGGCTGGGATGCCCGAACGCCGGGCGCCTGGGCCGCCGAGATCGACGGCGCCGACGTCCTGATCAATCTCGCCGGCCGCAGCGTCGACTGCCGCTACACGCCGGCCAACCGCGCTGCCATCCTCGAGTCACGGGTCGATTCCACCCGGGTTCTCGGCCAGGCCATCGCGGCCGCGGCCCGGCCCCCGCGGATCTGGCTTCAGTCGAGCACGGCCACCATCTACGCCCACCGGTTCGACGCGCCGAACGACGAGGCCACCGGCCTCATCGGCGGCACCGAACCGGACGCCCCGGCGTCGTGGCGCTTCAGCATCGACGTGGCGCGGGCGTGGGAGGCCGCGGCGGACGAACTGCCGCTGCCGGGAACCCGGGTCGTCAAACTGCGGACCGCGATGGTGATGAGTCCGGATCCGGGCGGCATCTTCGCCACGCTGCTTGGCCTGGTGCGCCGCGGGCTTGGCGGCACGTCCGGCAGCGGCCGCCAGTTCGTGTCCTGGATCCACGACACCGATTTCCTCGCGGCAATCGATTGGCTCATCGGACACCGGGCCGCACGATCCGCCCCGGGGCCAACAACCGCTCCCGAGAGCGGCGCCGCCGCCGGTCCGAGCCGCGGGGACCAACCGACGGTCGTCAACCTGGCCGCGCCCGAGCCGCTGCCGAACGCGGCGTTCATGCGGGCGCTCCGCCGGGCCTGGGGTGCGCCGATCGGATTGCCGGCCACCAGCTGGATGCTCGAACTCGGCGCCTTCGCGCTCCGGACCGAAACGGAGCTGGTGCTCAAGAGCCGGCGGGTCGTCCCGGGTGTGCTGCTTCGGGACGGGTTCCGCTTCCAGTTTCCCGCCTGGCCCGACGCCGCGGCCGACCTCTGCCGCCGGTGGCGGGAACGCCCGGCAGGGCCGACTCCCCGCACCGGTTAGCCGGCACGGCGCCCGCACGGCTTGCGGGCCCCGGAATCGGAGACATCTTATCGAAGGACCGCCCCGGGGGGCACCGTGACCATCTGGTACTTCGACATCATGTGGGGGCTCGCGCTGTTCAGCGTCACGGCGTTCGCCGGCGCCTGCGTGGTGTTCAACCCCGCGGTCCGCGGGGTCCGGACGATGGGCATCATCGCAAGCTATACGATCGGTGTCCTGATGCTGATCGCGCTGCCGCCGGTGATCGCGCTGGCAACCTGGTGTCTCTTTGCCGCCTTTGGCGGCCTGGTGGCGCTGGGATACGAACTCTGGGCCCGCCGGCGCTACACGGCGGCCGGCCGCAAACCGCGGCCGCTCGTGTTGCTGCAGGGTTTTCTGCTCTGGCCCGGCATGATTCCGGATGCCATCGAGGGGGCGCTCGTCGATCTCGGGATTCTCGACCCCAGCGGACCGTCCGCCGAGAAACGGGTTCCGTCCTAGGCGTCGTCCGCGAGGCGATCGTCTACCAGCTCATCGGCCTCGCGATTCTCGAGAACTCGGCGCGCATCCGAACCTGCGCCACCGGGTGGAACACGTGACCCCGGCGGCGTCGACGATCAAACCGGCGTGCTGATCTCCGCCTGCTCCGGCGGGCCGAGTTGACCCTTCGGCCGGCGCGCCAGCACTCGCTCCGCGAAGTCGAGCCGCTCCGCCAACTCGGCCAGTTGCCGGGCAGTCTCCGCCTGGCGGGCCGCCTGACGGTCCTGCAGCGCCAGGAACCGGCTCTCGATCAACTCCTCCGCATCGGCCAACTGCCCCGCGATGGCCTCGAGCCGGGCGACATCCGTGGATCGCACCGGCTGGCGGCTCCGCCCGCCGAAGCCGAGCGAGCTCACGAACCAGCGCGGGCCCCGGGCAACGATGCCAAGCGCCATGCCGAGGTAGTGCAGCGGATTGATCGTCCGGCCCAGGGCCATGATCCGGCTGCCATCGTACACCCCGAGCGCCATGTCGACCACATCGAAGATTTCCTGCTCCACCGCGGCGCCGTAGGGACCGCTGAAGATCCGTTCGAGCACCTCGATCCGGGCGAGCGGAATACCCGGATCGGTCACCCCGCCCGCCCGCACCGGTCCGCCGATTCCCGCGGCCCGAACGACCTGGAGCACCCGGGGCAGCATCCGGTTGATCCGCGACCGGGCATCCCGGGTTCCCTCGTAGTCGTAGACCACGTCGTCCGGATCCCGCTGTGACCGGTCGAAATAGAGCTCCACCAGCTCCCGGAACGCCCGCAGCTCGCGGGCCCGGTACCGGTTCGGCGCGATCGTCAGCGCATGGAATGGCTTCATCCTGGCTCCTGGTTACGGCTTGACCTTGTTCGGGAAGGGCGGCCGCCGGGCCGCAGAGGGCGGGTTCTTCCGCAACTCCTCCAGGACCCAGGCGATCGCCCGTTCGAGCTGCGGATCGCGCCCGGCGATCACGTCCTTCGGCGTCTGCTCCACCTCGACGTCGGGGGCGACACCCTCGTTCTCCACGATGTAACCGCCCTCGCGGGTCCAGATCGCGATGTTGGGCGCGGTCACGGACGTGCCGTCGATAAGCACCGGCGTACCGAGAATGCCCACCAGGCCACCCCAGGTCCGCTTGCCGATCAGCGGGCCGATCTTCTCGTGGCTGAACATCCAGGGAAAATAGTCGCCGCCGGAGCCCGCGGTCTCGTCGATCAGCAGGGCCTTGGGTCCCTCGATGGCCGCCGCCGGCGTCTTGAGATCGCCGCCGTAGCGGGTGGTCCAGTGGCTCAATTCCCGGCGCTTCAGGATGTCGATGTAGTAATCCGCCAGCTGGCCGCCGCCGTTGAACCGCTCGTCGACGATGATCGCGTCCTTGTGCGCCTGCGGATAGAAGTACCGCTTGAATGACTCGTACCCTGCGCCGGCGGTGTTCGGCACGTAGACGTAGGCGACCCGACCGCCGGTCGCGGAGTCGACCTTGCGGAGGTTGCCCTCGATCCAGGCGCGGTTCCGGAGCGCGCCCTCGTTGGGAATCGGCACGACCTTGAGCGTCCGGGACCCGGCCCCGGAGGCATTCGGGCCAACGGTGATCTCGACCGTCTTGCCGGCGGTGTTCTCGAACGGCGCGTAAACGCTGGTCGGGGCCCTGAGGTCCACCCCGTTCACGGCGAGCAGGTATTCGCCCGCCTTCACGTCCACACCCGGCTCGGCGAGCGGCGAACGAAGGCCGGGATTCCAGTTGAGCCCGCCGTAGATCCGGCGGAAGCGATAGCGGCCGTCCGCCACCTCGTAGTCGGCGCCGAGCAGGCCGCCCGGCACCGCTTTGGGCGGATTCATCGGGCGGGCGGTGAACGTGAAGCTGTGGCCGACCCGGAGCTCCGACAGCATCGACCGGATGATCCGGTAGACGTCGTTCCGGGTCGCGGCGTCCTTGACCAGGGCGCCGTACTTGGTCCGCATCGCGGGCCAGTCGGCACCGTGGTAATTGGTGGCGTAGAAGTAGTCGCGATTGATCCGCCACGCCTCATCCACCATCTGCGCCCACTCGGCCCGCGGATCGATCCGCAGGTCGATGGCCCCGGTGTTGAGCCGCCCGGCGCCCGGTTGGACCTGGGCCGCCGCCGTCAGGAAGAAGTTCGGGCCCTGCCGGTAGAAGATCTTCTTCCCGTCCCGGGTCAATGCGAACCCCGCGGCCTCGGGCACCACGATGTCGTCCTTCCGCTTGGCGAGGTCGTAACGCCGGACGACGCCCTTCCCGTCCGCTTCGCGGAGGTAGTAAAGCTGGTTGGCGTCGCCCGCCTCGAGCTGGGTGATGTCGGCCGCACCGATCGGGAAAGCCACGATGCGCTGGGCAATACCCATGAAATCGACGACGGTCGGGGTGGCCTTGCCATTGGCCGCCGGCTTGGCGGCGTCGGCCGGTTTCGCCGCGTCACCGGCGCCGGCCGGTTTGGCGGCGTCACCGGCGCCAGCCGGTTTCTTCGTCGTATCCGGGGCGGCGGCGGGCTTTTCCTCGTCGCTCTCCGGCGCGAACGGATTCGGCGTGGCCGCGGCGAGGGCGATCGCATAGATCGCCCGGCTTCGGCTCAGGCCGTCATTACTCTGCGCGAACCAGTCGAGTGCCGGGCCGGCGTCGGTCGAAGCCACGACGTAGAGGTACTTGCCGCTCCGGTCGAACACCGGCTGGGCCACTTCGCTCAGACCGTCGGTCACGGCGGTGGACTTGCCGGCATCGGCGTCGAAGAGGTAAAGCGTCCGTACCAGGGGATGATCGAGCACCGTGTACGCCAGCCAGCGCGAGTCCGGCGACCACGCGTACCCGATCCCCTCGGCCGGGGTGTAGATGTCGTTGGCCCCGACCTTCGTCGACTTCCCGGTCGCCACGTCGAGCACGTAGATCGTCTGCGAGTTGTCCCAGTAGGCGATCCGTTTCCCGTCGGGCGACCAGTCGAGCCCGAAATAGAAGCCCGCGCCGCCGAGCGGAATGACGCGGTGGTCTCCCTTGCCGTCCTGCGGCGCCAGGTGGAGGCGGTACTCGCCACCCTGGTCCGAGAGGTACGCGACCTGGCTCCCGTCGGGCGACCACGCCGGACCCCGCTCGTGCCAGCCGGTCGTGTTGGTCAGGTTACGGGCGTCGCCCTTCTCCGCCGGGATGGTGACGATCTCGCCGCGGGTCTCGAGGGCCACCCGCGCTCCCGTCGGGGAGAGGGCGACGCCCCGGACGAACTCGCCGCCCTTCACCCAGGCGGGCCGGGTTTCGTGCAGGTCGGCCGCCACGCCGATCACGAGGCGTTTCGACTGCGAGGTTGCCGGATCGAAGAGGTGCAGCCACCCGGCCTGGGCGTAGAGGATCTTGCCGGCGGAGCCCGACACGCCCTCGATCGGGAAATCGGTGTGGTTGGTCGCCCGGGTCACCTGCTTCGAGCTGCGATCGTAACGATAGAGGTTGAACTCGCCGTCGCGATCGGAGCGGAACCAGACGGTGTTGGCGTCGATCCAGACCGGGTCCACGTCGTTGGAGTGGCTCGCCGGCTGGGGGATCTTTTCGACGTCCCAGGTCCGGGTGTCGATCAGCCAGAGCTCGGAGAACTGCCCGCCGCGGTACCCCTTCCACTGTTCGAAGGCCCGGCCGATCGGGTTGTAGGCCAGGTACCGGCCGTCGGGCGACGGCGTGGCCTCCGACACGTTCGGAATCGGGAGGGCCGTTTCCGGCCCGCCGTCCACCGGCACCGACCAGAGCTGGGTGTACCGACCCGAGAAGTCGGCCCGGTTCGAGGTGAAGAACACCTGGCGGCCGTCCGCCGAGAAGGCCTGCGGCATGTCGATGCCGGGGTGCCAGGTCAGCCGCCTGGGCTCGCCGCCGGCCGCGGCGATCAGGTAGACGTCGATGTTGCCGTCGTAGTTGCCCGCGAAGGCGATCCACTTGCCGTCGGGGGAGAACTGGGGCCGCATTTCGTCGCCGTCGGCCGTGGTCAGGCGGCGGACGTCGGAGCCGTCGAGCCGGGCGGTCCAGAGGTCGCCTGCGTAGGCGAAAGCGATACCGGCCGGGCCGATCGCGGGCTCGGCCAGGAGCCGGGTGTCGGTCGGATTGGGCTGGGCGGCGAGCCGGGGCGCCAGCAGGGCGGCCCCGACCGACAGGGACAGGACGAACCGCGGGAACGGGAGACGAACCATGGAACCCGACCGGAGTGGGATACCCAATTGTATCCCGATTCCGGCGGCGGCGGGACGTTGCGGGTGGCGGGACGTTTCGGCCGCCACGCGGCCGACGGAAGGCGCTGAGCGGCAAGGACTGCAGCCGGCTGCCGGGAACGCGAGGACCGGCGACCGCGTCAGGCCGGGTGCCGGCATCGCCGGCGCCCGGTCCGGTGCGTCACGGCTTCCTGGGCCGCTGCTTCGCGAGCGATTTGTAGTACTCCTCGACCAGGTCGCGGAACTGCGGCGGCACCCGGGCGCTCGCGCCCGCGGCCGGCCGCTGGCTGCCGTCGTCGCCGAACTGGCGCCAGAGCGAGAACTCGATCTCCTTGAGGCCCGCGATCAGGTCCTGTTCCAGCTGGTCGATCCCGCGGGAATCGGCGAGCGCATTGCTCCGCTCCAGATCGCGGAACTGTCCGAGGACCCGGTCGAGCGGTTCGGTGTCCTGGCCGAGGGCCCTGAGATCCGCCCGAAGCGACTCGGCCGCCTGGCGCCGCGCCCGGAACTCGCGGTTGAACTGCCGGAGGCCGTCGTTGTCGAACCGGCCCTGGGCGTTGCCGCTCGGCGGGGCGCCGCCGTTAGGCGAGCCCTGGCCCTGCTGGCGGCCCTGGCCCTGACCCTGCTGTCCTTGCTGGCCCTGCTGCCCTTGCTGCCCCTCCTGCCCTTGCTGGCCTTGCTGGCCCTGCTGGCCCTGCTGGCCCTGCTGGCCTTGACCCTGTTGCCCTTGCCGGCCTTCCTGACCCTGCTGACCCTGGCGACCCTGTTGTCCCTGGTCGCCTTGGCGGCCTTGGTCGCCCTGCTGGCCCTGACGGCCCTGCTGGCCTTCCCGGCCTTGCTGGCCTTCCCGGCCTTGCTGGCCTTCCCGGCCCTGCTGGCCCTCGCGGCCCTGCGGGTCCTGGCCTTGGCGGTTCTGGTCGCCCTGGCGGCCCTGATCGCCCTGGGCGCTGGGATCCTGGCCGTCACGGCCCTGGCCGGCCTGGCGCTGCTGGTCGCCCTGGGCGCCGTTCTCGTCGGTCTCGCCATTCTGGCGCCGGCGCTCGGCCGCGCGGGCCCGCTCGCTCAGCGACTCGAGACCCCGCACGAGGTCGCGGGCGCGCTCGAGCGCGCGCTCCTGGCGGTTCGAGCCCGGTTCGGTCATCGCCCCCGCCGCCTGACCGAGCTGCTGCTCGGCCTGCCGGAGGTTCTCGCCGATGCCATCCTCGAAGTTCTGGACGTACTCGGGCGAGCCCCGATCGAGCAGCGACTTCGAGAACGCGAGCTTGTCGCGCACCCGGTTCATCCGGAGGCCTTCCGCCGCCTCCGACAGCTTCCGCGACGCCTCCGGCTGTTCGCGCGCGACTTCCCGCGAAAGCCGCTCGGCATCCGACTCGAGCCGGTCCACGTCCCGCGCCAGCGCATCCTTCCGCTGAGTCAGCGCCTGGATCCGCTCGCCCCGCTGGGCGGGGTCCGACGGCAGCGAGGTGGCCTGCCGGGCCGCCTCCTGTTGCCGCTGCCGGATGTCCTGAGCGCGTGACTTGAGTTCCTCGATCGCCTCGGAGCGGCTTTCCGACCGGGCCCGCTCGAGCCGCCGGGTGGCTTCCCGCAACTGCTCGAGCGCGTTCCCGCCCTGGCTCGAGCCCGACTGCGGATTGCCCGCCGCCGCGCGCCGCATCTCCTCGGCCGCTTCCCGAAGCCGCCGCGCCGACTCGGCCATGGCCTGATCGTTCCGTTCCCGCGCCAGCTTCTCGAGCTGCCGGGCGGCCTCCTCCGTCTCCTGGGCCAGCTGCCGCTGGCTGTTGCCGCCCCCGCCGCCGCCCTGCGCCGAACGGTCCCGCATGGCGTCGGCCATGCGCTGCATCCGCTCGTTCTCCTGCTGCTGCCGGCTCGCGAGCTGGCGGAGCCGCTCCGCCGTTTCGTCGAGCTGCTGCTCCTGCTGCTGGCGGCTCTCGCTCTGCACCGACTCGTACTGGTTCCGGAGCTTGTCGGTCTCGAGCTCGAAGAGATCGGCGAGATCCTCCGCGTTCTGCTGCTGCGCCCCACCGCCGCCGCCACCACCCTGTCCGCCCCGCGAAACCTGCACGTCGCGATAGGCGGCCTCGGCGCGCTGGAGGTGCTGGAGCGCCTGCTGGGCGGGGGTGAGCGCCTCCCGCGGCTTCTGCCGACCCAGGGCTTCCTCGGACGCCTTGAGGAAGATCCCCGCGGAGTCGAGCTCGCGAGCGATCAGGACGAAGGTCGAATCGACGCCCGCCATCTGCCGCTGCCGCATCCGGGTCACCAGCGAGCTCACATCCTCACGGAGCCGGCCCTCGCCGATGGCGAGCGTGGTGACGTCTTCCCGCTGGCGGTTGCCCGCCGCCGTGCCCCCGCTGTCGCGGACCACGTTGAAGGTGCCGACCACGATCTGCCGCTGCCGCTCGGAAAGTCCTTCGGGCGACTCGCCTCCGCCGCCGCCCCCGCCACCCTGCTGCTCCGCCTCGCGGTAGTTCTGGTCGAAGCGGCGGATGTTGAAGAAGTAGAGATCGCTCTTGCCGGTCTGGCCGGCGCCGTCGGTGGCCTCGGCGTAGTAGGCCACCACGTCGCCCGGCTGGAGCGAGTATTCCTCGAGGAAGAACGTGTGTCCGGCCGAGAGCTCGCGGAGCGCCTTCACGGTGCTGTCGGTGAGCGGGACGGTCTGGTCGGCGCCGCCGTTGACGCTGAAGTGGAGCGTCAGCTGCCGGACCCCGAAGTCGTCGGTGGCCTGCGCCTCGGTGGCCACTTCGTCGATGGTCGACGGGCGGGTGTCGCGCCCCGGACTGGTGAACCGGACCTCGGGCGGCCGGTCCTCGAGCGCGTCGACCGCGTATTGCAGCCCGGTGATGGTGCGGCCGTCATCGGTTTCCAGGTCGATCCGCCAGAAGGTGTCGCCCGAAACGCGGAAGGCGCCGCTCCAGCCGCCGGACGGTGTCGTCCGCATTTCGATCGGCTCGCGCCCCTCGACGACGAGGAACGCCGCCTTGGCCGGGCGCGTCGTGATGGCGTTGAGCCGGACGGTGCTGCCGGCGAGGACGGCGAGGTCGCCCGCCTCCTCGATCGACTCGGCCGGGAGGCCGGTGTAGTTGGGATAGCTGATGGTGGCGTCGGTCCTGGCCACGGCCGGCAGGTCGACCACGTCGAGATGGAACACGGGCGACCGGACGCCGGAGGCCTCGACGAAGTACTCGGTTCGCTCGGCCAGGTCGAAGATTCGCGAGGTGAAGCGTCCCAGCGTGGTATCACGCGCCATCGGGAGACGGACCCACTCGGCCGTCGAGTCGCTCCGGTAGACCACCTCGGCGAATTCGCTGGTGAACCCGGCGAGCTGCGCTTCGATATCGACGCCGCCGCCCTTCGGCACTTCGGCGTCTCCCGGGGTGACGCTCACCAGATACTCGGGCGCCTCCGCCACGGGTTTCCAGGGGTTCACGAGGGAGGTCGTGGCATCCCGAAACGAGGTCGGGCCGAAGGCGAGCAGAGCCGCGGAGCCGAGGGTCACGGCGCCGACGATCCCGCCGGCGCGGCGCATCCGGTCGCGCTCCAGATGGCGGCCGTCCTCGATCCGGGCCAGGCCGGTCCGGGCAATTTCGAGCACCCGCTCGACCAGGCCCGGGGCGGCTGACGTATCGGCCCCGGCCTCGAGCGAGCTGACCAGCGACTGGCGCAGTTCGGGGGCCCGTTCCTCGACATAGAGGGCGACCTGCATCTCCGAGGGGCGGCTCCGCAGCCAGCGCCGGAGCAACGCCGCCGCGGCGGCAAGGAAGCCCAGCCCGGCGACCCAGCGGGCCGTGGTGACGAAGCCCGGCCGCTGCTGGGCCACGGGCCAGAGGAGGCTCCAGAGGACCAATCCCGCGGCCGCAGCCACCGCCAGCGGCACGATCGCCTCGAGGGCGAGGCGGAGCCGCCAACGGCGCCGGACGGCGGCCAGAGTCTGGTGGATCGATTCCCGATCGGTCATGTGGTCCCTCCCGCGGTACCGGCCCGCCGGCCGAGCCTGCCTGAGTATACGCTTTCCGCACCCAGCAACACCAATACCAGGGCCAGCAGTACGGCCCACCACGACTGATTTCGCTCCTGCTCGACCACCGTGAGCGGGGCGACGTTAGGCGCGGCACTCGAATCCGCGGGCGCCCGGAGCTGGATCAGCACTTCGGCCGGGGCCGCGGCCGCCAGGTCCGACTCGGCCGCCGCGGTGTTCACCGGATACCGCTCGAGCGGGGCGGTGGTCACGTCCGACCGGACTTCGTAGACGCCGGGCATGTCGAACGGCAGGGCCCGGCCCGCCGTGTCCGGCGCGATCCGCCGCTCCGCACCTTCCGGCGGCCGGATGGTCAGATCGCCGCCGCCGTCCGGCAGGGTGGCCACCTCGCCGACCGCGTACCAGCGCTTCTCGTCCTGCACCTGGCCCGTGTAGCTCACCAGGCGGTGCATCAGCGGGAGGAAGACGGGCTGGAGCGGGAAGTCGGTCCAGAGGGCGTTGGCCGAGAGAGCGCTCATCACGATCCGGCCGGCGCCGAGCCGCCGCTCGAGGAGCGCCGGTGCGCCGTCATCGAACCGGCCCAGGACCTGGGCGGCGCTGTCCGGCGTGAGGGCCCGGTAGCGGAAGAACCGCGCGGCACCGAAATCGGAGGCGAGCGCTTCCTTGAAGGGATCGAACACGGCGTGATCGGCGTCCATCTGGCCGAGGCGGCCGCCGCGGTCGGTCATCCGGTCCACGACCCGGCCGAGGCGGGCGGGCCAGGCCGCCGCGTCGGGCCCGGGGCCGCGGCTGCCCGCCACCAGGACGAGGCCGCCGCCGCCTTCGACGAACCGGACCAGCGGTTCCACCGCCGCCCCCGCCAGCGAACCGGCCTCCGCCACCACCACGACGCGCGAGCGGGCCAGGTCCGCCGCCGGCACGGCCGCGCCCCGCCGGACGGTGAGCGCCAGGGCCGGCGACCGGCTGATGCCCAACGCCCGCTCCAGGTAGAGCGTCTCGTCTGCGGCCGCTCCCGGCGGCAACAACAGCGTCACCGGCACCCCGGAGGCGCGGGTGAGCGAGAACCGGAGGGTGTCGTCCGCCGGCAGCGCGTCCGGCTCGAGGGCCACGACGCCCGTCGCGTCGCCCTCGGCGATCCAGACCGGCTCGAACCGCGCCGTCCCGGTGCCCGAGGCGCCGAGGCGCACCCGCGCGGTGGCGAGCGATCGGCCGTTGACGAGCAGTGCTGCGGCGGCGTCGTGGGGCGGTCCCTTCGCGACCAGCTGCGCACTCACGGCGAGCCGGGTCCGCCCACCCTCGGCGCGGCGATCGACTTCCACTTCGGCGACCCGGGTGTTGGCGGCCGCGGTGTCGCCCACGGCGACGAAGCGCATCTCGGCGCCGGGAATCCGTTCCACCGCCTCGAGTCCCGTCAGGGCCCCGCGCTGGAGGTCGGAGATGACCGCGATCTCCACGGCGAGTCCGCGGGCGGATCCGGCCACCTCGCGGGCCACGCGAATCGCGGGCGCGATCCGGCTGCCCCGCCCCGAGGGTGTGAGGGCAGCGAGCGCACCGGACACGGTGCCCGCCGCATCGAGCGGGGCCACCACCTCGGCCGTTTCGTCAAAGGCGACGATCGCGGCGCGATCGCCCGGGGCAGCGGAGGCCAGGACGGCGCGGGCGGAATCGAGGGCGCGGTCCCAGACGCCGCGGTAGCCCATGCTCATCGAGCGGTCCACCACGACGATCAGGGCGCGGCTGGCGCGGGCCGAGGCCGGCGGAGCGTCCTCGCGCTGCCAGAAGGGGCGGGCAAAGGCGCCGACCAGGGCCGCCACCGCGAGGGCCCGGAGCAGGAGGAGCCACGGATGGGTGATCCGGCGCCGTTCGGTCGTCTTGTGCGGCACCTTGGCCAGGAACATGAGCGAGGGGAACCGGACGGGTTCCTTCTGCTCGCGCTGGCGGAGGTGCACCAGAATGGGCACCACCACGGCCGCGAGGCCGGCGAGAAACGCGGGGACGAGCCAGCCCAGGCCCATGCCTAACGCACCCGCTGGAGCGCCTCGCGGCGCTGGAGATACTGGAAGAGCGCGAAGTCGAGCGGCGCCGAGTTGTCGAGCTGGTGGTAATCCACGCCGACGCGGGAGAGCTCGGTGGCCAGCTGCTCGCAGTGCTCGGCGATCGCCGCCTGATACTTGGCCCGGAGGGTGTCCGGCACCACCGAGATCCGCTCGCCGGTCTCGAGATCCTCGAACGCCGCCGGTTGATCGTACGGCAGCGACCGCTCGGCCGGGTCGATGACGTGGAAGGCGATCACGTCGTGCCCGCGGACCCGGACCTGGCCGAGCGCCTGGCGGACGAACTCCGGGGTGGCGTACCAGTCGGAAATGAAGGTCGTGATGCCGGTGCGGCCGAGGAGTTCGGTGATCGCGTCGCGCGCTTCGGTGCCGCCGCCCTGCCCTTCGGGCCGGGCCCGCTCGAGTTCGTGGAGAATGAGCGAGAGGTGCCGGGTGGACGGCGGGATGAAGAGCTTGACCGTGTCGGCGTAGAGGATGAGGCCGATCCGGTCGCCCTGGCGCTGGGAGAACCAGGCGAGGGCGGCGGCCAGCATCCGCGCGTATTCGAACTTGGTGACGCCCCCGGAGCCGAAGTCCATCGACTTCGAGATGTCGAGTGCGAGGAGGAGCGAGAGGTTGGTGTCCGCCTCGTACTCCTTGACGTAGAACCGGTCGGTCCGGCCGAAGACCCGCCAGTCGAGGCGGCGGAGGTCGTCGCCCGGCTGGTAGGGACGGTGCTCGGCGAACTCGGTCGAGTGGCCGAGCCGCGGGGCCCGGTGGAGGCCGTGCATGAAGCCGTCCACGACCGTCCGCGCGATGAGCGAGAGGTCGCCGATCCGGGCGAGAACGGCCGGATCGAGAAGCCCGGTGGTGGCGGCCGCGCGGCTCACGCGATCCTCGATTCAGGCGTGCCGGCAGCGCGGCTCACGCCATCCCCGACTTGGGCGTGGCGACCGCACGGAGCAACTGCCCGATCAGCGAGTCGGTGGTGACCTTCTCGGCCTGGGCCTGGAAGTTCACCAGGATCCGGTGCCGGAGCACCGGTGTCGCGAGGGCGCGGACGTCCTCGAAGCTCACGTGGGCCCGGCCGTCGAGCAGGGCCCGGGCCTTCCCACCGAGGAGGAGCGCCTGGGCCGCGCGGACGCTGGCGCCGTAGGCCACCCATTTCCGGATGAAGTCGGGCGCCTGTTCGTTCGAGGGCCGGGTCATCCGGGCGATCTTGACCGCGTACTCGACGACCGGATCCGCCACCGGCACCCGGCGCACCAGCTGCTGGAAGGTCACCAACTCGGCGCCGGTGATGATGTGGCTCAGCCGGCCGCCCTTCACGCCGGTCGTTTCCCGGGCCACGCGGATCTCGTCCTTCTCGGGCAGATAGTCGAGGACCACTTCGAACAGGAAGCGGTCGAGCTGGGCCTCCGGGAGCGGATAGGTGCCCTCGAGTTCGATCGGGTTCTGGGTGGCGAAGACGTGGAACGGCGGCTCCAACGGATACGTCTTGCCCTGCACCGTGACCCGCTGTTCCTGCATGGCCTCGAGCAGCGCCGCCTGGGTCTTGGGCGGGGTCCGGTTGATTTCGTCCGCCAGCACCACGTTGGCGAAGACCGGACCCCGCATGAAGACGAGCCGCCGCTGGCCGGTGGCCGGGTCGTCCTGGATCACGTCGGTGCCGGTCACGTCCGAGGGCATCAGGTCCGGGGTGAACTGGATCCGCTGGAACGACAGGTCGAGGACCTCGGCCAGCGACTGGACGAGCAGCGTCTTCGCGAGACCGGGCACGCCGACGAGAAGGCAGTTGCCGCCCGCGAGGAGGGCGAGGAGCGACTGCTCCACCACCTCTTCCTGGCCGACGATGCGCTTGCCCAGCTCGGCGCGGATCCGCTGACCGGCCTGATGGAGCCGGTCGGCGAGTTCCCGGTCGGCGTTCGGAACGGAGGCGGACGGAGGGGTCAGAGTCACGAGAAGGCTCGCAGTCAGCGGGTGAAGGCGTAGACGATGTAGTTGACCCCGATCTTGTAGGCCTCGTTGGAGAGGTCGATCGGGAAGAACCCGGTGTCGGAGAACTCCCAGTAGTCTCCGAGGTCGTTGTTGTAGTTGATCACCGCCATGAGTCGCTTGGTCGGATCGTTGTTCTCGAAGATGCCGAGGAAGACCGACGGCACCCCGTAGTAGGGGTGATTGTACTCGAGCGACTCGATCCGGTAGAACGAGTCCCAGATCGGGTGCTCGAGACCGATCGGCATGATCCGGGCCTCGGGGAGAACCCGCCGCATCTGGGTTTCGAGGTTGTAGATGTCGTTCCCGGCGAAGTCATCGAAGATGACGAAGCCGCCCTTGAGGAGATAGTTCCGGACGCCTTCCACTTCCTTCTCGGTCGGGGCCCAGTAGCCGGGCTCGCTCACGTAGGCCACCGGATACTTGTACAGCTCCGGATCGTCGAACGCGAGGATGTTGCTCGCGTCCATCCGGGGGCCGATGGTGGTGAGTTCGTCGAGGATCTTGGTGAAATGCCGTTCGGCCCGGTTGTAGTCGTGGTCCCACTTCACGTCGCGGCCGCGGAAGCCGAAGCCGCCGGACGCAGGCGTGTACTTGATCCGGACGAAGGTGAAGCGGCCGTCGTAGGGCACGTTCGGCAGGTAGCCGTCCACGCCGGCTTCCCCACCACGCCCGCCTCCGCCGCGGCGCCGGCCCTGGGCATCGGCGTTCGCGGCGAGCGCGGTCAGGCAGAGCAACGCGAGGAGGATCCGCATCAGTTCCCGCCTCTCAGCTCGAGCAAAAGCGACTGGGCCTTCTCGAACGACGGCGCGAGTTCGAGGGCCTTGAGCACCTCGCGCCGGGCTTCCGCCGGGTTGCCGGCGTCGCGGAGCGCGACGGCCAGCTCGTAGTGCGCGCCGGCCTGGTCGCTCGGGTCGAGGGCCAGGACCGCCCGCCGTTCCCGGACCGCCGCCGCCTGGTTGCCGGCCGC
Source organism: Gemmatimonadales bacterium (assembly GCA_050183815.1). Taxonomy (GTDB): domain Bacteria; phylum Gemmatimonadota; class Gemmatimonadetes; order Gemmatimonadales; family GWC2-71-9; genus SHZU01. Next base: position 28,226 of record JBFXAY010000038.1, read on the forward strand.
GGCGGCCGCTACGGCGGCCGCCGCGTGGACCGCCGGATCGTACGGGCTGATGTAGATCGCCCGTTCGAGGGCCGCGAACGCGCCCGCGGCGTCGCCCTTGGCGGTGCGGAGTTCGGCTTCGAGGCGGTTGGCCTCGTACTGGCTCTCGTTGTACCGGGTCACCCGGCTCAGGTATTCGAGGGCCCGGGCGTCGTCGCCCTTGTCCTTATATAGACGCGCGAGCGCCCAGGCGGGGCTGTCGTCGTCCGCCATGTCCGGAAACATCTTGTCGGCCTTCTCGAGGGCCGCGATGGCCTGGTCAATCTGGCCGGTCTTCATGAACCCGCCGGCGGTGATCATCAGCGCCTGCAGCTCGCCCGGCGTGGCCGTGGAATCGCCGAAGGTGCCGACCGACTGGAGCGGGGTGGCGAAGCGGCCCATCAGCCAGGCGCTGAACCGCTTGTCCAGTTCGTCCATCGGAAGGCCGGTGCCGTCCCGGAAGGCGGCTTCGGTTCCCATCCCGCGCCGGTACGCCGCGAGCATCTTCGTGATCGACTCGAAGCCGAAGGCGGACTCGAGGTACTCACAGAGGAGAGATGCCTGATAGTAGGCGAATGACACATCGGCCGGATGCCGGGGCCGGACGAAGCCGTCGTTGAACCGGCTGAGCGGGTTGAGGCGGTTGCCCTTGAGGGCCGCGACCCACGCCGTGGACGCCTGGGCGCCCCAACCCTGGCGCGCCCGGCGCTCCTCGAGCACCGAGAGACCCTCGGAGAACCACCGCGGGATCTTGTGATCGGTGGCCCCGAGCGTGAACGCGTGGGTCAGCTCGTGCCAGGCGGTCGAGGCCCAGTTGAACTCGCCGACCGGGCGGGCGGACGGTGCGTCCATCGCGAGCGTCGAGCCGAAGCTCACGCCCAGGGCGCCGATGCCGGCCAGCCCCACGGTGCGGACCGAGAAGTCGGCGTGGCGCCGGTAGATCTCGAGCCGGACCGGCGTGGGGGGCGAGTACCGATAGCGCGCCGAGAGCGAGTCGAAGGCTCGTTCGAGCAGCGGCGCCAGGTAGAGGGTCAGCAGGTCGACCTCGGCCGGCGCGGCCACGAACTCGAAGCGGCCGGACCGGACCGTCCGGTACTTGGCCAGCTCGTCGAGCAGGTCGAGGGTGTTCTTGTTCCAGACGTGGTAGGGATCGCGGGCAAACGCGCGCTCGAGGTGGGCGCGGCCGCTGTCGATCGCACCGAGCCGAAGTTCGTTCGTGCCTAACGCGGTGAGCGCCGCCGGGTCGCGCCCGTCCGCCGCCACGCCGCGGGCGGCCAGCCGGGCCGCCTCCGCGTAGCGCCGCTGCCGGGCCATCGCCTCCGCCATCGCGGCGTAGAACGCGGCCGGCGCCCGGTTGTGCCGGAGCACGCCGGCCTCGGCCGCCCGGGATCCGGCGGAATCGCCGGTGAGGAGCGCCGCCGTGGCGAGCACGGCCCAGGCCGAGAGGTTGGCGGAGTCGAGCGCGATCGCTTTCCCCGCCAGGCCCGCCGCCGCGGCGAACGATTCGGTGTCGAGGTCGAGGCGCGCCAGCCACGCTTCCGCGTCCGCCAGTCCCGGGCCGGCCTTGGCCGCCTGCTCGAAGAGTTCCCGGTGCGGCGCACCCTCGAACTGGGCCACCATGGCGAGGCCGAGTTGGGCCCGCGCGTTGCCGGGGTCGCGCCGGAGGGCTTCGGCGAAGGACTTCTTCGCGTCCGGCGCCTGGTATTTCTCGAGGAAGAGTTCGCCGAGACGGAGGTGCGCTTCGACGAGCGTGGAGTCCGCCTCGACGGCGTTGTCGAGGGCGACGAGGGCATCCTTGAACTGGTCCGGCTGCTCGCGGCCGAGGATCCGGTAGGCAATGCCGAGGGCGAGCCAGTCGCCGGCCGTGTTGGACTCCGAGCGCTCCAGGGCGACGGCGAGCCCATCCGCGGCGCCGAGCGCCTCGCGCAGGTTTCCGCGGGCCACCAGCACCTCGGCGCGGCGGGCGGAGGCCCGGGTGCGGAGGGGCGAGGGGGCCGCGGCCGCGGCCGCGAAGAGGCTGTCGGCGCGGCCGAGGTTGCCCCGAAGGGCGGCGGCTTCGCCGAGGTAGAAGGCGGTCTCCGCGTCGGGGGTCCGGCCGCTCAGGGTCCGTTCGACCGCTTCGGCGTCGCCGCGGAAGAGGGCCTGCTCGAGCGCGCGGCGCTGGGCGGCGGGGTCCTGGGCGTCGCCCGCGCCGGCGCAGGTGACGCCCGCGAGCGACACCATCAGGATGCCAAGCGAGGCGCGCATGGCCGGGCGGCTCATCGAGGCCGTCCCTGCGCCGCACGAATGGCCTGATTCGTTTCCGCCAGTTTCACCAGGAGTCCTTCGAGTTCCGTTTCGTACGCGGTCGAGTCCATCGCCGCCTTGCGGCCGCGGAGGCCCGCGATCGCGGTTTCGAGCCGGCGCCGTTCCGCGACGAGGGCCGCCACGCGCGGATCCGACGGCGTTTCCTCCTTCGTGAGCGAGAACGCCACGAGCTGGGCCACCGCGCCGTCGCCGTTGGCCGTCGGGTCGGGGGAACCGACGCCGTCGCCGTTGTCGTCGAGCTGCGAGTGCTCGGTGAGCAGCCGATTGTCCGACTCGTAGGCCCGCACGGTCTCCTTCTTGGCAAACCGGTAGGCCTCCGCCACCGAGACCCGGCCGTTCTTGTCGCCGTCCGCCTCGTCGGTGGCGAGTGCCTTGGCGAAGAAGCCGCCGAAGAGCGTCGCGTTTCGTTCGAGCGAGGTCTTGGTGGCCGTGACGATGATCCGGCGGCGGCCCGAGAGCGGTTTGATGAACCCGCCGCTCGAGCTGGCCGCATTGACCACGACGACCGTCTGGTCCTTGAACCCGGCGAGCGCGAGCGCCAGATCCTCCGCGCTCAGATCGGGCCCGGGGAGGCTCAGGCGCCCGGTTTCGGTCTGATCGCTCCCGTGTCCCATGAGGACGATCACCACGACGTCGTTGTTACCCGTGCCCGAGGCGAACCGGGCGAGGGCCCCGATGACGGCGTCCTTGGTGGCGCGGCCGGTGATCCGCTTCGGATCGGCCGCGGGATTCTCGGCCAGGTAGACGACGTTCGAGTCGGCCAGGCCCCAGCGTTCCTTGGCGGCATCGGCGATGGTGCCGCCGACGTCGGCGAAGGAGCGGGCGAACTGGGGCTCGCCGGCCAGCCCGGTCACCAACAGGAGTCGCGACACGCCTCCCGACTGCCAAGAGACCTCGCCCGCGCCGCCTGACGTGGCGAGCCCGATCGCCAGAAGGACGGGGCCGATCATACGAGCCCCCGGCGGCGGCGATACACCCATTCGAACGCGAGCGAGGCGACGATCACGAAGAAGATCGCCGGCATGTCCCAGAGGTCCTTCGTCTCCCGGGTCGTGACGCCGCTTTCGGTGTAGACCACGTCGTCCGGGAGGCTGGCCACCGTTTCCGGCGTGTAGAACCGGCCGCCGGTTTCCTGGGCGATCCGCTGGAGCACCGGGGTCCGGCGTTCGGCGTTGATGAAGTCGGCGCCGCGGTCCGCTACCTCGATGGTTTCCGTCGGGAGCCGCAGGGTATCGCGTCCCATCGCGGCCGAGAGGGTGAGGAGGTAGTCGCCCTCCGCCGCGGCCACGAAGCTGCCCTGGTAGAGGCCGTCCTGGCCGAGGGACCAGTCGAGCGGGACCGTCTGGGTTCGGCCGTCGGGGCCGGCGACTTCGGCCGACACCTGGGCGTCGTTGATCCGGGCAAAGGCGGAGTCGGCGATTTCGGCGCGGACGGTCACGCGTTCGCCCGGCACCGGGTGCTCGGGGGTGAACGTGAGCTCGGCCTGATCGGGCACGTCCTCGAGCACCCAGCGAAGGAGCTGGCGCCAGAGGGTTTCGTGGGTCAGGTCTTCGACGCTGATCGCCGCGTGCATCTGCCAGAGCCAGCTGTCCTGGACCGTGAAGGCGAGGGCGCGGCCCCGGCCGAAGCGGTGCGAGGCGAGGATCGGCACCGGGTCGGCGCTGCCGGCGCGGCCTTCGAGCAGCGTGGTCGCGCCGGGTTTGAGGCCGGCCAGACGGTTGACCGAGGTGAGCGGCGGGAGGGAGTCCCACTTGGCCGTGTTGCCGTCTTCGGTGGCGGCGAGCATCAGCGCCGCGTTGCCAAGGCCGGCCGGGGTCGGCTTGATGGCCAGCTCCACCGCCGCCTCGGCGCTGTCCGCCACCCGGTTGGCGAAGGTGACCGGCAGTGCATCCGCCACCGCCGTCCCCTCGAAGGCGCCCTCCCCGAAGGAGGCTCGGCCGCCTAACGCCAGGAGGCCGCCGCCCCGGTCGCTCACGAACTCGGCGATCATCCGGAGCTGGTCGGCCGTGAAGAACGACGCTTCGATCGAGCCCAAGACGAGCGCGCGGTAGCGGAAGAGCTCCGCACGGGTTTCCGGGAAGCCGCCCACCAGTTCGAGGCTGTCGTCCACGCCGAGGCGGAGGAACTTGCCTTTCGAGGTGCGCTGGAGGCCGACTACCTGGAGGTTGCTGTCCGTGGCCGCCGCCCGGCGGAGGAAGGCGAACTCGGGGCGGACGAGGCCTTCGAGGTAGAGGATCTTCTCGCGCCGGTCGCGGACCCGGACCCGGGAGGAGCGGCTGTTGTTCTGGGAGACCGCCTCGCCGCGGACCGGCTTGACCGAGACGCGGACCTCGCGGGTGCCCGCCTCGAGCGGCGGGATCCGGACCGGGACCGTGATCACTTCGGTGCCGCGGGGGACGGTGACGTCCTTGCTGGTCACGATCTGGTTGCCGTCTTCCACGACGAGCGAGAGGGTTTCGCCCGCGAGGCCGTGGGCCCGGATTGCCACCGCGCCCACCAGCACGGCGCCCTTGAGGCTCGTGCGGGGAAGTTCGACGCGGTCGATCGCCACGTCCCGTTCGAAGCGTTCGGAGCCCACGCCCACCGGGTAGACCGGGACTTTCGCCGCCTTGAGCGTGAGGAGCGCGTCGTTGAGCGACTGGCCGCCGTTGTCGGCGCCGTCCGTCGCCACGATCAGGCCGGCCAGCGGAACGCCGGTGAAGTCGCGGCGGGCGTCCGCCAGGGCGGTGGCCAGGTCGGTGCGGCCGCCGGTGCCGCGGAGGCTTGCGGGGGCGTCGATCCGTTCGAGGGTTTCGGAGAAGCGATAGAAGCGGAGGACGAATTTCTCGGAGAGGCGGGAGATCAGGTCGCCCGTCGAGTCGCCGAAGATGCCGCGGATCCGGTCGAGCCGGGTGACCGAGTCGGCGTCCTGGATCAGCATGCTGCGGGAGTCGTCGAGCAGGATGCCGAGGACGTTTTGCTGGGGAGCCGAGACCGAGAGGAGGAGGCCGGGCCGGAGGAGGCAGGCGCCGAGGAGCGCGATCGCGAGGATCCGAGCCGTGGCGAGCACCGCGCGGTCCACCGGGCGGGTGCGGCCGCCGCGGGAGTAGGCCCAGAGCGTCAGGGCGGCGAGGGCGAGGCCCGCGCCGAGGATGATCGGGAGGAGGCCGGCCCTCTGCCAGACGAAGGTTCCCTGCTCGTAGATCCGGGCAGGGAACTTGAAGAGGAATTGCCAGAGGGAATCGAGCAACGGGGCCACTCCCAGTTCCCGCGGTGCGTTTCACGCGTGCCCGTGCCGGGAACGAGCGGCGACCGACGTACACCTATTTATATCGACGCCCGGCCGGGGGGTAAAGTTTCCCGGATTCGGGGCGGTTCGCGTGTCCTTCTTTGCGGTACGCAAGTCGTGGCCTGAGCGTTGATTGCGTGCGGTCGGAGGGTGGGCGGGGCGGCGGGCGTTCCGGGGCGGCCGGGCGGGTTGGCGACGACGCGAACCGGACGGCGAGGCAATGGGCCGGCAGCCGAGGGTCTCGGATTCGGGCGGCTCGGGGTCGAACGCGGGACCGGACGTCAGGTGGTCGGCCACCGGCGGTCGATCCGCGGACCGGGGGCGTCCGACCGGGGCCGGGCGTTTCGAGCCGGCCTCCGCGCCTGCCGGATTGCCGGCGGTGCGGCCTGGGCGCGGGATCGGCGTGTCGGACCGACGCCGGAGGGTGCTGAGTTTGCGGTCGGTCGTTGCGGACCGATGGCGACGGTGCCGGACGGACGGCCGAGCGCCTTGAAGGAGGGACCGGACGTCCCGAGTCGGGATTGAGCGGTCTGGGCCGCCGGCGATGCGTGACGGTCCGGCGGCTGGACAGTCCGGGTCGCGGATGGACGTTCCGAGTTCGTGGCCGAGCGTCCAGGCGCGGTGGTCGGGCGTCCCGAGCCGGTGGTCGGGCGTTTCAAGCCGGTGGTCGGGCGTTTCAAGCCGGTGGTCGAGCGTTTCAAGCCGGTGGTCGAGCGTTTCAAGCCGATGGTCGAACGGGCCGCGCCGGTGCCGGCATGCGCGGGGCCGGATGCCGAACGGGTCGCGCCGGTGCCGGTATGCGCGGGGCCGGACACCGAACGGATCGGGCGGGCCCCGAACTGATCCCGGTCGTCCCGCCTACCGAACTGTCCCGAATCGCAACCCCAGGCGTCCATCGGAGTGGACAGTCGGCCGGCACGGCCATTGGATACCGTCACCGTCGCCGTTAGGCAGTTCCTGTTGCGGCAGCAGGAGTTACCGCGTTCGGTGAGGATCGCTTCCGGGTTGGCACGCCGTTCGCGTTCGGAGCACTCCGCCGGCGGCCGCGAGCGCGGTCTGTCCGGTGGCGGCGCGCGACGATGACGGGGCGCGCGCGGGCCGAACCGGTAGAAAGGAGCGTGCATCATGCAAGCCGAGGTACGGAGGAAACTGGAGATGGCCGAGCGGGTGTCGGCGTTTCTCGCGGCGCATCCGGACGAGGATCCCGGATATGGAGCCGTTCGGGCCGCGTTCGAGGCGGACCGGGCGAGCGCCGACGAGCTCGCGGCCCGGGCGCGGAGCGGCCAGGTGGAGGCGCGGGCGGCCGTGACCGCGAAGCGGGAGGCGCGGCTGGTGTTGCAGCGGCAGTTGCTGCAGCATCTCGCGCGGGTGGGCGAGGCCGCGGCGCAGGAGCGGCCCGATCTCGTCGGGCGGTTCCGGTTGCCAACCACGTCGCGGGCGGTGAAGCCGTTCGTGGTGGCCGCGCGGACCATCATCGCGGAGGCCGGTGAGTTGGCCGGTTTGCTGCGGAAGTACGGCATGTCGGAGGTGGTGTTCGGCGAGCTCAGCACGACGCTGGCCGAGCTCGAGCGGGCGACCGGGCAGGCGCGGACGGCCCGGCTGGCCCATGTCGGTGCCTATGCGGAACTCCGGGTGGTGGCCGGGGAGCTGGTGCGGCACGTGGCGCGGCTCGACGGGCACAACCAGGTGCGGTACCGGCGGGATCCGGAGGTGTTGGCGGCGTGGAACGCGGCGCGGGTGGTGGTGACGGTGCGGCGCCGGGGCCGGCAGGGGGTGCCGCCGGCTGGGGAGACGCCGTTGGCGGCGTAGGTGGTCGGTGATTCGGGACTCGTGACTGGAGGAGGTGACTGGTGATCGAAGTGACATTGTGAGTCCCCCGGGGCGGTTGGAGGCCTCGGGGGACTCGTTGTTTGAGGGCTGGCTCGGGGGGGCAACGGCACGCGCGAAAACGGTGCAGCACGGTGGTCCCGGCGGGGCGAGATTCGACCGGACCCCATCTGAGGCGGCAGGCCGATGACTTCTGGTTCCCCTCCTGTGCAGCCCAAAAAGAAACTGCTGCACATCATGCAGTCTAATCTGAGGTTACAGCACTATAGCCGTCGTACCGAGGCCACCTATCTCGACTGGGTCCGCCGTTTCGTGCGGTTCCACCGGCTTCGTCATCCGGCGGAGATGGGGGCGGCGGAGATTCGGGCGTTTCTGGCCTACCTGGCGGTCGACCGGCGGCTCAGCGCGAGCAGCCTGGCGCAGGCGACCGCGGCGGTCGTGTTCCTGTATCGCAATGTGCTGCAACAGGATCCGGGCGACTTCGGGCCACTGCCACGACCTCGTACCCCGATTCGAATTCCGGTGGTGCTGACGCCGGAGGAGGTTCGGGCGGTCATCGGCCAGCTCGAGGGGGCGCCCCGGCTCGTGGGGCTGCTCCTCTATGGGGCGGGGCTCCGGCTCACCGAGGCGCTCACGCTCAGGGTGAAGGACGTGGATCTCACCGCGGGGGGAGATCAGGGTACGGCGCGGGAAGGGGGCGAAGGATCGGGTGACCTGTCTGCCGGCGTTGCTCAAGGGCGCATTGGCGGAGCAGGTCGAGCGGGTCCGGGCGCTGCATACCGAGGACCGGGAGAGGAACCCGAATGCCGGCTGGGTGGAGTTGCCGCACGCCCTCGGGCGCAAGTACCCGGCCGCCGGGCGGAGTCTGGCGTGGCAGTGGCTCTTCCCGGCAACCCGGCGCTACCGGGACCAGGAAACGGGGCAGATCCGACGGCATCACTATCATGACACCGCCATGCAGCGATCGATGGCCAGAGCGGTGGCGGCCAGTGGGATAACCAAGCGGGCCAGCTGTCATACATTGCGACACTCGTTCGCGACGCACTTGTTGGAGAGCGGGTCCGATATCCGGACCGTTCAGGAACTGCTTGGGCACCGCGATGTGTCGACGACGATGTTGTACACCCACGTTCTCAATCGTGGCGGGCTGGGGGTGACGAGTCCGGCAGACCGAGCGGGGTTGGGGGACCTTCTGCAGGGGTAGCGAATTGGGCAGCGGGCCGGTAGGGTTTATCGGATTGGGGTGCTGGTGGGGTGGGCCCGCTCGCGACCCAAGATCTGTTGGGCAGCCACGATATGACCGGCTTCCGGCATCGCTTCATGCCCCGATCGGTGACCCGTTCCTCGACTATTGCCTTTTCGGAGTGCGTGCGATGACGCACAACCTCGCCTGGTTCGATGTCCCCGTACTCGACCTGGATCGAGCCATCCGATTCTACGCCGCAGTCCTCGGAGCGCCGGTCACGAAGGAGCAGACGGGCTCCAAGGCCCTCGGGATGCTGCCGACTCCCGCCGGCGGGCAGATGGGCTGCCTGGTTCCGGGCAGCCAGTCGCAGCCATCGGAGCATGGCATCATGGTGTGGTTCAATGTCACCGGCCGGCTTCGGGCCGCGGTGGCGGCGGCCACGCAGCACGGCGGCCGGATCCGGGCCGATGTTCACGACATCGGCGGTTACGGCTTTCGCGCTGAGGTGTTGGATTCGGAGGGCAATCTGATCGCGCTCTACGCCGATCGCGACGAATAGCGGCCCCCGCGCACCACCCGAGGTGCTCACGTGCGTGTGCTGCGTTGGCCTTGAGGCGGAGCGCTGCAGCTCGCCTACGTCAGTTCCTCGGGAGGCCGGATCCGAAGCACACGCCGCATGCTGCCCAACCCAGCCTTGAACTGGACGGGCGCCCGAAACGCCGTTGCAGGAGTCGCGGCCGCGCCCCATATTGGTTGAGGGCCGGCGCGGCCGCTCAGCTCCGAGTGGGCACCCGCCAGTTAAGGCTAGGACGTTAGGCAGCCATCCGAGCCTCCGATGCCCCCCAACTTGACACAATTCCCGTGCATCTACTGCGGCCGCACGGACCAAGGCGCTCCCGACCACGTCCCACCGAAGGCACTGTTTTCGCGCCCGCGGCCGTCCGACCTCCAGACAGTGCCGAGCTGCGCTTCGTGCAACGGAGGGTTCCAGGCCGATGACGACTACGTACGAGCCACACTGGCCTTTCGCATCAATGCTGGCATGCCTGAGCGGGCTAGAGCCGTGCGGGCACGGACGCTCCGGGGCTTGGCGCGGCCCAAGGCGGCGGGATTCGCCCGGTCCGTCTTCAGCAACTTGGTGGCGGCAGGCCCCCCAGCCCCAGACGGCACAGTGACGCTCTCAGGCCAGTGGATTGAGAACGGACGTGTCGGGCGGTTCGTTGAGCGCCTGACCCGCGCGTTCTTCTTCGTTGAGCGTGCCCGGGTGGTCGCCGCTGACCACCGCGTGAGGGGCGGCCTCTTCGAGATCCTGTCGCCGTTCATCGGGCCCCTCATACCCATGCTGGGCGCTGGCGGAGGCTGGGGCGTTCGTGCGGATGAGCAATTCGAGTACATTTGGGGCGAAGCAAGCGACGATCCGGACACGACGGTCTGGCTGTTCACGCTCTTCGATCGCTTCTCCTTCATCGGGCTGACAGGACCGCCGAGGGCATAAGAGTGCCAAATTGCTGCCTAACAAAGGCATGAAGTCTGACAGCGCGGCCCGATCTCCCGGTTATGCGTCGTGCCCCGAGCGGCCGCGCTGCAGCTTATGCCTTGGCCGTTAGGTGGCGCCGCCGTCGCTCATGCTACGCAGCTCTCCGTTAGCACGCCGGTTTGCCCAGGCCCTTGGCTCCCGAGTCGAGGCGATCCTGCCGCCCGGATTCTCCGTCCAGGTCCGGGACGGCGTCGTTATCGACGTCACGAGCCCGGGCGGCGAGAGCTACCACGCCTCGGCCGCGGCGTCGATCCTCGACGCCCGAGACGGACGGCCTGTTGCCGAACTGGCCGAGTGCGCGGCCCGTAGCATCCTCGGAGGCCTGCAGGATGCCGTCGCCGAAGCGCTCGCCCTGCCCTGGCCCTCCACACCGCAGGGCCAGATGGCGTTGCCTGACGCGCTGGTTGATGCCGGCACGCTCACCCTGTGGTTCGGTGACCAGGACGCTCCCTTGCTTGCTCTGCGGCCGCTCAGGCTGGCTGACCTCCAGTCCTAAGGGGCACCCGGGAGTCGTATTGGGCGCCACCTAACCCCGTCTTGCTGACAGACGGGCGCCCCGAGTCCCCGGTTTGCAAAGTCGCGGCCGCGTCTGAATATTGCGTGGTGTTGGCGCGGCCGCTCAGCTCCTCCGGTGGGCGCCCGCAGCAGAAGACTATCCGTTATGCCGCTCCGGGAGATTCGGCGTGCGAATAGAGCTCAGCAGGTTCTCCCTGCATGCGCCCGACGTCATCTTGTCCGACTGGTTCATCTCGGCCGATTTTGCTGGCCTCTTGGGCCTTGAGTATTCGCGCGATGCGGCGAAACAGCTACGCGAGCTCCTAGCCGGGACCCGCACCGGCCTGGACTATGAGGCGGACGAAGTGACGCTTCGCTTCCGTTCAGGTAAGAAGGTGGTCGCTGCGCTCCGGCAACTCTACTCCGGGTTGGGCTGGGATGCGCGCGAACTCGATGCGGCCGAGCCTGACATCCTCGCCTATCGGCGGCCGCGGCCTTTACCTGTTGCCCTCGGCGACGTATTCACGGTTCCGATAGTGCCCGACCGGTGTGGTGTGGGTCAGGTCATCGACCTTCAGCACGACAGTCCGACCGTTGCCATCATGCGGTGGCTCGGCTCGGCGCCGGAGGCAGCAGGAGTTAAGATTGCGTCGCTAAAACCCCTGACCATCCTGCATACGCTCGGTCCAGCGCTAAGAACGGGCGAGTGGCCCATCATCGGGAACCAGCCAGTGACGCTTGATCCGGCATCCGGCCCAGGGGGACGGCAATACACGGTGGGCGCAAAGAGCTATGGCGGAGATGGGCCTGTGCCGGAGCTGCTCCGCGCCTATGCCGGTCTTGCGGCGTGGGACCAGGGCTTCTACGATCCTGAGTATCTTCGGAAACTAGTCATGGGGCAGGACGGCATAACAAGCCAATGAAGCAGACGGTCGCCTGCGGCGCCCGCAGCTTATTGGCAGAACGTTATGCCGACGAAGCCCAAGCCGTTCTTCGACAACTGGAGAGACCAAACCCAGTGAGAGCGCAACGCACGCCCAAGTCTCGATGGCCCGCCGCGATTGTTGGCTGCATCATGCTGGCCATCCTTGTGGTTGCCTGCGATCGGAGGGCGCCCATGATCGTTGGCTCGTGGATCGGGGACGCGAGGCGTCCCGACGCCACGGATCAGATCTCGGTCACCGTCGACTCGGGTGACACGACCGCTCGCATCACCCTTGCGGCTTGGCAAGTAGACTCCGCCGTTGCCACACGCACGCGCGCGGCTGGTGACAGCGTGGTGTTTGAGACAGTTGTTCACGATGACACGATCCGACTGACCGGCGCGCTTGTTGACGACGTATGGCGAGGCGCTGTTTCCATGGGCAAGCGCCAAGCGGAAGTCGAAATGGCTCGCGAGGTCCCGATGGAGCCTGCGGAGCGACGCGCGGTGATCGGTACGTATCGCACGGAGAGTGGTCGTATCATCGGGATCGCTCGCTTCTCGGAGTTTGGCGAACGACTCATGCTCATCGACTACGAGACAGGACGTATCGGACCCCTTCTGACGCTAGCGCGAGACCGGTCACTCGTGGGGCATGCGCTCGTTTCCCCCGTGTTTCCCGCCGACTCCCTGACGATGCGTTGGTCGGGTGACCGTGTCGCGGAGATTCACTTCGCGGAACGTGGACGGCCTGTCGCGGTTGCCGCGCGTATCGTGACACGCGACGAGGAGGTGCAGGTCACCAGCGGCACGGTGCGACTCGCCGGCACGCTCATGCTTCCGCCGGGCCCCCCGCCATACCCCGCCGTCGTGCTGGTGCATGGCTCGAACGCGCAGACACGCGATGCGCTCGGCCCGTGGTCGCGCTTCTTCGTGTCGGCGGGCTTCGCCGTCCTGAGCTACGACAAGCGCGGGACGGGCAACTCCTCCGGAGACTGGAAGGAGGCGGATTTCGCCGCGCTCGCGGACGACGTCTCGGCCGGGCTTCGGTTCCTGACGGCGCGTCCCGATATCGACCGCACGCGCGTCGGGTTGTGGGGCATCAGCCAGGGCGGGTGGATTCTGCCCCTCGTTGCGGCGAAGGCCTCGTCGGAGGTTGCATTCCTCATCGTGCATGCTGGCTCTGGAGCGACCGTGCGGGAGGAGGGCCTTCACTATCTCGAGGCGGAGCTGAGAGCTGCAGGCTTGCCCCCAGCGTCCGTGGCGGTGGGCATGCGCTATCAGCAGCTCGATGACGCGGTGACGGCTACAGGCCGAGGCTGGAATGCTCTTCAGCGGTACTACGAGGAACAGCGGGCCGCGGAACCGTGGCTCTGGCCACCGCGTGCAGCCGGCGATTGGTTCCGCAGGTACTTCCGAATGTTGATGGACTTTGATCCGACGCCCTACTGGCGACAGGTGCGGTGCCCCGTGCTGCTCTTTTACGGGGAGGTCGACGCGAACGTTCCACCCTCCGTGTCGTGGCCTCCGATCGAGCGTGCGTTGCGGGACGGCGGGAATTCGCGCGTAACCATGGTCGTGCTGCCGAAAGCCAACCACGTGTTTCTGGAGGCGAAGACCGGAGGCCGGGATGAGTATCCGGGGCTATCGCGCTTTGTACCTGGCTACTTCAACCGGATGGCCGAGTGGCTCGAGGCATCTGCTCGTTGACAGCAAGCGCTCGCACAAAGGCCCCGAATCGGGCGGCATCTTGAAGATGCAGCCGTCGTGTGACGCGGCATAACAAACTGCTGCAACAGTCAGTCGCTCTGGCGAATGCTCGCTGCGCTCGCTCTATTGGAGCGCCTGCAGTTGAACAGTGACGTTGGGCTGACAAGAAGAGGTTCGAGCAATGAGCGGACGTCAACCCGTCTGTATAGGCCTGTCACCCATGAGAGTGGCGATGCATGTCCTCGCGAAGCACGTCGCCTTTATCCTGGGCCTGTCGACATTTCTCGCCTGCGTGATGGTCTATCCGTTCCTCCCCGGCAGGTACGACCGGCTCGCCCTGCCCCTCTCGACGATGGTGCAGATGTTCGGTGTGATCGGCCTGGCACTCGTTCCAGGCGCCGTCTTGTGGCTCGTGCTGCCGAAGTACCGCGTCGCACTCGCCGTGTTCAGTGCCGCCATCGGAACATGCATTGCGTTCATCCTTGCCCTGTTCGCATCCCTGAGCGGCGGCTACGCGCTTGGCATGCTGATGCTCGCGGCTTGGGCGGACGCCCTCGCGCTGATGATACCTGGGCTGAAACAATTGAAAGGCCCTGAAGCCCGACGGTTACATCCCGCGCCGCTCTATCTGTTGTTCCTGCCGATTCTGACCGTGGTGACGCAGTTGGCGATGGCCGCCCCCGTTACGCGGTGGAGTCGGGATCAGGCGCTGGCGGCCGCCAGCGCCTTCATCGCGGATATCGAGCAATACCACGCTCGGCACGGCCGCTACCCGCTATCGCTCCAGGCTCAATACGGAGACTACGACCCACATCGAGTGGGAATCGACCGCTACGTCTATGGAGCACGGGGCCATTCTTACAATCTCTCCTTCGAGCAACCACGATTCTTGCTCGACGACATCGGTGCACGAGAATGGGTGGTTTACAATCCGCGCGACGAGCATCGGGTGTATAGCCACACGTCGTGGCTGCTGCTTTCGTCCGATGCGGCCGAGCCGCTCCAAGGCTGGTACACGTCTGGTGACACGGGTTACGCGCACTGGAGATATTTCCTGTTCGATTGAGGGCTTCGCAGAGCAGCCCAACAAACGGTTGCAGCGGACGGTCCGCTTCGCGGCCCGCCGTTGAACCGAAGACGTTAGGCGCCGTTGCCACCCCTGGTCACGAAGCCGGAGCCATCTTCAATGCCAAGTTTTGGTCCTCCATTGCTGCTCGCGATTCACATCGGTCTCCTCGTGTGGGCCATCGGTGGTCTGATTGAGTGGTTCGTTTCCAGTCCGCCATGGCCTCGAGTCAGCAACAATGCCTTTCCATCTTGGCTGCTGTTAGTTCACTGGCTGGCGGTCCTCAACGGCGCTGCGACGTTTGTCGTAGGCTTTCTGCGCCGCTGGCCGGGGACACCAACTGCTATGGCAATCGCCTACTCCGGCATGGCGGCGGTGTGCATCATCGAGACGTTTTGGTTCCTCACTGGTCGCTGGAAGTTCGTTGCAATGCTCCTTGAGTTCGCCGCGTATATCGGCATCTCAATCGTGCTGCGCCGCCATCCAGCATTCACTGCGCGCTTGCGCTCGCGGGAGCGAACACTTTGAGCACCGCGCAATCCCACCGGACGGCGTCGCCTAACCCTTCGCTGCACCTGACGTTCGCCAGCCGGCTACGCCGTCTGTCGCCCGCAGGTGAGCTCAAACGTTAGACCGCCAGGCGAACACCTCGGGGCTTGCGCATATGTCACGACGACAGGTCGCCGCACTCTTGCTGCACGTGGCCGATTGGCAACTTCCAGAGCCAACACGCCGGATAGCACCGACCGTAGCGCTATGCAACCTCTCGGGCACCCGCGTGGCGGCCCTTTACGAGCGGCTTTGCGCTGAAACGGGGATCGACGATGGCGAGCCGCTCATGTACGAGGCCTACGCCCTTTTTGAACCATCCGACGGAAGTGCGTACCATCTCGGGGCAGACGATCCCTACGCACTTGCCGATCGAGTGGCCAATCTCCTGGCAGTTGCATCTTCCCGATCACTGACCTGGTCACGTATGATCTGGTCAGAGGACCAGTTTGAGACGTCGACCGATACAGCTGCCGTTCACCAAGCCGGTCCGCAAACCGATTTTCTTCAAGACAGTCGCATCGTGCTGGATGCGCCGACCGTCGATGCAGTGGAGACCATGTGGGCCATCACCAATCCCATGTGGGAGGCAGAAAAGTCGTCTGGCCGGGTGATCAATGCGCTGTCGTACTTCTACTATGCGTGGCGCGCGCACTATATCGAGCACATTTGCCTCAACCTGGCTATCGCTCTCGAGGTCTTGTTCGCCCCGCACTCACAATCGGAAACCACCCACCAGCTCTGCTTCAATCTTGCCCGGTTCGCGGGCGCTGAGTCCGGTGCGCGCGAGGACATCTATAACCGCGTCAAGCGATTCTATCGGATTCGGTCATCAATTGTGCACGGAGGCATTCCCGACGACGGCAAGATCATCGACACAACCGTCGATATGTTTCATTTGACGGCTCACATCCTGAAGCGCATTCTTACCGACCGCGCGCTTGCCGCAACCTTCAATGATTCCTCTGCTCAGCGGGCCCTCTGGAAGTCTTATCTGTTCGACTGAACAGAAGTCGGCGTAGCTGCGGTCTAACCCAGCCGTGAACTGGACGGGCGCCCACTTCTCCATTGCCTGAGTCGCGGCCGCGCCCCATGTTTATTGGAGGTTGGCGCGGCCGCTCAGCTCCGTGAGGGCGCCCGCCAGTTACGGCTAGGCCGTTGGGCAGTCTACCAGCATCCGCGAATGATCGAGACCAGCGCGATCGTTGTCCTCGATGCCACGTTCCTTCGGCATCTCGTCGACCCCTCCTCGGTCGAAGCCCTACGGAAGGCTAGCCGAGCGTGGGCTCTTGAGCCGTGGCCCAGCGTCGTGAACGTGCTCGAAGCGCTTAAGCACCCGAACCGACAGATTCGAGAGCGGCTGATCGTCGCAATCGCGGGTTGGTGCGAGTTCCGCCCCCTCCTTCCCTGGCCACCCACCCTAATGAAGCTCGCCGGAGAATCCGCCCTAAAGGACAGGTACGAGTCCACCATCAAATCGACGGATCTCGACTATCTCGTCGCCAACCACCGGGCGTTGGATGATGACCGGCAGAAAGCAGTGACCTTTCTCGCCGACATCGACAAGTCGTTCGCCGACGCGCACTTAGCTTCCCGACCGGAGGTTCGCGCCGTCCTCAAGAGGGATGGCCTCGTGAACGCCTGGCCAACCGCGGCAGACTACCTCGATACTCAGTGGAACGTGCCGGAGAGCCGCGACCACCTCATTGCCCTCCTCTGGAGCACCCTCGGGCTTCCGGGGGAGCCGCCGATCGCCGCCCTTGATCGATCTGAGGTTTGGCGGTTGGCGGTGGAGGCGCTCGGCGTGTCGTTTTATTATCGTATGATCCGGAAGGAGCAGCAACGGAATCCGGCCGGCCAGATCGACCTCATGCAGCTGGTCTACTTGAGCATGTTTACGCGACGCCGAGTCCTTGTTACGGACGACGGTTCGTTCGCGGAGGCCGCACGGTCGCAGCTTTATGGGCGTTACCCGAACACCCGCGTGCTAACGGCTGCCGAACTGCTGGGCTCCTAGCTGCCTAACACAGGAATGAAGTCTGACGGCGCGGCCAGGGATTCCCGTGTACTAGCTGACTCCTAGTGGCCGCGCCGCAGCTTATTCCTTGGACGTTAGGCGCCACACGACATTCCAGGTCTCGCCAGCGAGTCCGGCGACCATCTTTGAAGGGGGCAGCTCGGATGGGATCGTCAGCGGAGCTCCTCGAGCGCCTTGCTGCCAAGCGGGAGGATCCCGGGCTTGAGCTCAAGAACGCTATGTCGTGGGCGGACCACGCGACGAAGGGCAAAGTCATTCGTGCCGCCCTCGCGATGGCGAACAAGGCTGATGGCGGCGTCATCGCGTTCGGGTATCTCCAAGGTCCTGACCAACCCCTTCACGACTTAGTGGGGCTCTCGGAAGAACGGTGGGCCTCCTTCACGCAAGACGCGGTTACCAGTTCCGTCAACGCACACGCGGTGCCATACGTCGATCTAACCGTGGAACACCTCACTGTTGACGACAAGCGCGTCGTGGCCATTGTCGTTCGACAATTCCAAGACTACCCCATTCTGTGCGGTAAGGACTTCGTCGACGGCAGGCCAGTTGTCGTCCGAGGCAAGCTCTACTGTCGAAGTCGCAGAACGCCAGAATCAACTGAGGTGCAGTCGCCGGAAGATATGCGCGACATCGTCGATCTCGCCGTCGCCCGCGGCCTTGAGCGGTACTTCCGCCTTCGTGCTATCGAACGCGCCGCTGAAGGTCCCCCCGCCGAGAAGCAGTTCGCTGATGAGCGAGGAGACCTGGCCCTATGAACGATGTGATCGCCGCAATTCGGTCGCGGGGCTATTGGTCGGTTGTGGTCCGTCCGGCGACGTTCCACCAGAAGCTCATTCCATCCCTCACCGAGGTAGAAGAGGTCTTGCGCGACTGCCATATTCAGCTTCGCGGCTGGGACTATCCGCACTACCGTGAAGGAGAAGCCAAGCGGCTTGCCGACCACATCGAGGGCTGGGTCAGTTGGGAGGAACACCACGAGGTGTGGCGTCTCTATCAGTCGGGCCAATTCGTTCACCTTTTTGCTATGCGAGAGGATTGGTACGGCGACTCGACCCTAGGCCAACCCGATGTACCGCCGGGCACCGTGCTAAGCGTCCTTTCCAGCCTCTACTCGATCACCGAGATTCACACGTTTGCTGCCCGCCTCGCAACGCGGCTTCGCTTGGTCGGCAACGTCCACCTTTCGATCAAGTTGACCAGGCTGGGCGGCCGGCAGCTCCAGATCCTCGAGCCTGGCCGTGTTCCGCTCAGCCCACATCGCAAGTCTGCTGCTGAGCTGTCCGAGTATGGGGACTCGTGGGACCATCCCGTCGGCACGCTGATCGGCCGTGCCAACGAACTGGCGATCGACTTTGCGCTCGAACTGTTCGACCGATTTAGCTGGGAGGCACCGCGTGCTAGGCTGGTAGAGGATCAACGCCGCCTGCTGGAGCAGCGCTGGTAATGGCTCAGGTGGCGCCTAACCCAGTGTTGCAGGCGGACGGGCGCCCAGGCCTCCCCTTGCCGAGTCGCGGCCGCGCCCCGATGTTGGTTGGAGGACGGCGCGGCCGCTCAGTCCCGATGCGGCGCCCGCCGCTGAACACTAGTCGTTGGGCTGCAGGACGGGCTTCACTGCCATGACGAACACTCCCATCGCCGCTCTCCTTTGCATGGCGACCGCGCTCACGGGGCAGCCGCGGGACCCGGCAAGCGCCAGTTGCCCAACGGTGGACCTCCGACCACGCATCTCGACCACCAACACGTGGACCACTTCGATCCGGCGCTCTTCGGCACCCGTCCCACGTGGCGGGTCATCGGACCCGCGAGCGTCGTGGGCCGCCTGCCGGCCGACCGGGTGCTCCCCGGCGACAGCGTGCAGGTCGGGGCGTTCGCGGTGGTGGTGGTTCCGACGCCGCACACCCCGGACCATCGCTCGTACCGGATCCGGTGGCGGGGGCGGGTCCTTCATTTCACCGGCGACACGGAGTCGCCCGTGTTACCCGCGGCCCCGCGAATCGACGTGCTGTTCGTGACGCCGTGGCTCCGCTGCGCGCTGGAGGCCGGCGGCCGGGCGCCGGTCTGGGATCGGGCGGTGCTCTATCATCTGCGGCCGGACGGCTCCGACCGGATCTGCGGCGTGTCCGAGTCGCTGCCACAGGGGACCCGCTTCACCGTCCCCTCCAGCGGCTAGGACGGTGCGGCCCCGGCTGCGGTCAGACGGCCCGCCTCCCCTTTCGCCATGATCGCGCCGGCCAGGAGCATCGGCACGCAGAACCACCAGAGGGCCCCGCTCGGCGTCGTCGGCAGGAAGCCGACCGAGGCCACCAGCGCCGCCGGAAACACCAGCACCAGACCCCAGGCGAGCCATCGCGCCAGCAGCTTCCGCCGCAGGGACGCGACGCCCGACCAGACGGCTCCGATCATCACCAGGTTCATCCCCATCATGTGAACGGCATACGCCGTGTTCGCGAGCGGATTGGTGCCCGGCGTCGGGGTCGTGAGACCGTGCTGGTGCCAGGTCCAGGAGTGGATGGCGTCGCCCGGAATCACCATCGCGAAGCCGACGACCATGACCCAGAGCCCCCTGGTGGGGACCCGGCCGTGATGGCGGCGCACCTCGACGATGAGGCCGACGAGCCCGGCCAGGAGCAGCAGCAGGGCAACGGTGTATCCGGTGCCGTAGGCCGTCCACAGGACCGGCGGCGGGGCGAACCGCAGCAGCCCGCCCAGTCCGGCCTGAAATCCGCCGACCCATCCGGGTTCGGGAATGATGTTCCAGCCGGTCATGTACTTGATGGTGACCATCACGGGCGCCAGCGCGAGACCCAGGATGCCCCCGGCCATGGCCAGATATCCAACCGCACCGCCGTGTCGCATCGACGCACCTGCTCAGAACGGGACAGCCAAACCTAGCCGGACTGACGTCCCCGGGACGCGGCCCACCCCCATGCAGATGGCGCGGCCGCCGTTCGAGAAGCGGCCCTGGGTACCTGGGTCGGCAGGCTCCGCCCGCCCGGCGACCGCAGGTGCCTCGAGATCCCGCCGCAAGGGATCGACGATCATCTGGGCCGCCACCGGGTGGGGCAGCACCAGGAGCAGGGTGAGCCAGGCGAGAGGCAACCGCACCCGCCAAGGGTGCGTCCCCACGCGGCTCCGTTCCGTGACCCGTGTCACGGATCCTTGGCGGGCCGGCGTCGCTGGTGGAACGAACCGGGTTCGGCGTCACACGGGACACACACACTCCGTCCGGCCGGCAGGGCGGCCGGCCCCGTAGGGCACCGTAGCCCACGCAACCGAACCGCCGACAGGACCTCGCGATGTCCCCGAAGACCGCCGTCGTGACCGTCGCCACGCTCGCCGGGGCGGCCCTCCTCTGGTTCGCGTCCGCCGCCGGCGGGCGCCGGGGCGTCGGGGATGCCGCCATCGGCGACGAGAGCCGGACCGACGCCTGGCTCGCCTACGGGCGGACCCACTCCGAGCAGCGCTACAGCCCGCTCGAAGACATCAACCGGGAGACCATCCGGCGCCTGGGCGTCACGTGGTACCTGGACCTGCCCAACGACGTCGGGCTGGTGTCGACCCCCCTGGTGGTCGACGGCGTCCTCTACTTCACCGGCACGATGAACGTCATCCGCGCCGTCGACGCGACGACCGGGGCGCTCCTCTGGCAGTACGACCCGGACGTGGCCGGCAGCATCGGGACCCGTCGACAGATGGGCTGGATGCACAACCGGGGGATTTCGTTCTACGGAGGCCGGATCTTCGCGGCCACCTGGGACGGGCGGCTCTTCGCGCTGGACGCGAAGACCGGGGCACTCGCCTGGAGCACCCGAACGTTCGACGCCGACCGGCCGATGTACATCACCGGCGCGCCCAAGGCGTTCAAGGGCCTGGTGTTGATCGGCAACGGCGGGACGGAGGTCGGCAGAGCGCGCGGATTCGTCACGGCGTACGACACCGACACCGGCGAGGAACGGTGGAAGTTCCACATCGTCCCCGGGAACCCGGCGGACGGCTTCGAGAACCCGGCCATGGAACGGGCCGCCGAGACGTGGACCGGAAGCTGGTGGGAGCACGGCGGCGGCGGCAACGCGTGGCACGGGTTCACCTATGACCCGGCGTTCAACGCCGTCTACATCGGCACCGGCAACGGTTCGCCGTGGAACCGGCGGGTCCGGAGTCCGGGTGGCGGGGACAACCTGTTCCTGAGCTCGATCGTGGCCCTCGACGCCGAGACCGGCGCGTACCGTTGGCACTACCAGACGACGCCGGGCGACACCTGGGACTACACCAGCACGATGGACATCATCCTCGCGGACATCGAGGTCGGCGGCCGGCCGGTCAAGGCCATCCTCCACGCGCCGAAGAACGGCTTCTTCTACGTGATCGACCGCGCCGACGGCCGGCTCATCTCGGCGGAACCGTTCGCGCGGGTGACCTGGGCAACCCACATCGACTCCGCGACCGGACGACCGGTGGAAACCCCGGACGCGCGCTACCCCGACGGCGAAGCCGAGGTCTGGCCCAGCGCGCACGGGGCGCACAGCTGGCAGGCCATGTCGTACAATCCGAAGACCGGCCTCGTTTATCTGCCCACGATCGACCTGGGCGGCCGATACGTGGATATGGGCGTCGATACCTCGTGGCGGAGCGTGGACTTCGTGGGCGGGAACGCGGTGGGCCTGTTCGCGATCCTCGCCCCCGCTGACAGCGCACCGGGCAAGCTCCAGGCGTGGGACCCCGTGCGGCAGCGGGCGGCCTGGGTGGTGCCGCAGAAGCATCCGTGGAACGGCGGGACGCTCACCACCGCGGGGAACCTTGTGTTTCAGGGGCGGTACGACGGCAGGTTCCTCGCCTACGATGCGACAACCGGCGAGGAGCTCTGGTCCCGCGATCTCGGCCTCGGGATCTCGGCGCCGCCGATCACCTACCGGTTGAACGGGCGCCAGTTCGTAGCGCTCCTGGTGGGTTACGGCGGAGGCTACACGATGGGCCTCGAGCGGGGCGTGCTGCCCGACGAGGGGTGGGCCTACGGTGTCCAGACCAGGCGGCTCGTCGTCTTCGGGCTCGACGGCACCGTGAGTCTGCCGCCGCAACCGCCGCCCGGGCTTCCGCAGCCACTGGTGGACGCGAGCTTCGAGGTGGTGGACGCGCTGGCGAACCGTGGGGCCGGGATCTTCGGGACGTACTGCGCCATCTGCCACGGGGGCGGCGCCGTGGCGAACGCCATGGCGCCCGACCTGCGGGCGTCACCGGTCCCCCTCGACGCCGCGGCGTTCGGCGACGTGGTGCGCGCGGGAGCCCGGGTAAGCCGGGGGATGCCTCCCTTTGCCGCGCTCACCGACGAGGAACTGACTGCGCTGCGGCACTACATCCGGGCGGCCGCCCACCGCGATGCGGGGGCAAGCCGTCGTTAGGGCGTCAGCGAACGGCCAGCCACACCGGCTCGAGTTTCGGCAACGCGGCTCCCTGGTAGGGCCAGGGGGAGGACCAGGTCGGATCGGACCAGACGTTGAGCGCGATCGTGGGTCCGAACGGCGAGACCGAGGCACTCGACTCGATGCAGCTGGAGTAGATCCTGGGCTCCTGGCTGGCAACGGACTCGCAGCCTCGATCGGTGGTCACCTCGACCGTCCGGGTCACGTCGTCGATCGGGGTACAGATGCAGGTGTCCTCTCCTTTGCATCCGGCGGCCAGCAGGCCCACACCAAGCACGAGGAAGGGAGCGATACGAGCCATGCGGATCCGCGCTAGCAAGGGGAGCTTTATGATGGCTCCGCCGCCGGGCTTGTCAAGACCGGCGTCGGGTGCGGCGGGTGGAGCCCCGGGAAGGGAGACGAGCGTGACGTCCTGTGGCGGGCCCACGCTGATCCTGCTGCTCATGTTCGTGGCCCCGCTCGCGGCCCAGACGAAGACCATCGACTGGATTCCCACCCGGTTCGTCGAGGGCGGCGAACCGGTTCGGCTGGAGGCCGTCATCTACCGGCCGGACGGCGAAGGTCCCTTCCCCACCCTGCTCTTCAATCACGGCTCCACGGGCAACGGCCGCGACACGACGCTCTTCCGCCAGACCGCGGAGTTCGCGACCATCGCCCGGTACTTCACCGAGCGCGGGTGGTTGGTGGTGGTGCCGCAGCGGCGCGGGCGCGGGAAGTCGGGCGGGCGGTACGGCGAAGGCGTCCGGTACGACGGCACGGGCTATACATGCAACGTCGACACCACCCTGGCGGGCTTCGAGCACGCGCTGGCCGATCTCGACGAGGTGGTCCGCTATCTCGCGGCCCGCCCCGACGTCGACACGGCCCGGATGCTGATCGGGGGTCAGTCGCGGGGGGGGATTCTTTCGGTGGGGTATGCCGGGACGAGGCCTGGGCGCTTCGACGGCGTGATCAACTTCGTGGGCGGCTGGATGAGCGACCGGTGTCCCAACCCCGCGGCCATCAACACGGCCACGTTCCGCCGGGGTGCGGCGTCGGGAGTGCCCACGCTCTGGCTCTACGGCGAAGGGGACCCCTTCTATGGGCTCGAACACAGCCGGAGCAACTTCGACGCGTTCGTGGCGGCGGGGGGTGACGGGGAGTGGTGGCAGGTCGCGCCGGCCGCCGGGACGAACGGGCATCAGATCATCCGGACACCCGCGCTCTGGGCGGAGGCGGTAGCGGGTCTGATGGCGAAGGTGGAGGCGCGGCGGCGGGGTCGCTAGGCCGCGCCGCCGTTACTTTCCCCCGCGTCCCGACCGATCCGAGGTCTCGATGGACCCGAGCCGTCTGATCGCGGCGTTGGCCGCCGCGTTGCCGGTCACGCCGCTCGCCGCCCAGTCGCCGACCCCTCCGGCCCAGACCTCGGCGGACAGCTACACCCGCTACCAGCTCGAGGCCCCGGGATCCGGCGCCTTCCGGATCGTCTATGACGTCACCGCGACCCGCACGGGCGCCCTTCGGTTCTACAACGCCGTCCGGGCCGGCGCCGAGGAAGAAGTGCATGGCGTCATCGATCTTGCCACTGGACACCCCCTCGCCTGGCGCCTGGTGGACGGCGCCGTGGCCCGGGAGGGCGGCGTCCGGGGAGCCGGGGACGGCAGCCGTTACATCGAGGTGACACTGGCGCAGCCCGTCCCGGTCGGTGGCGGAGTGCGGCTTCGGATCGACAAGACCTACGTCGACACCGCAAGCTACCGTGTCGAACCGGGCGGCGACATCGTGTTCACCCGCTCCCTCGGCATCGCCCGCAACAGTCTCGTCCTCCCCACCGGGTTTGAAGTGGCCTCGGCCAACATCCCGTCGCTGGTCAACGTCGAGGCCGACGGCCGGATCCGGCTCAGCTTCATGAACGCCGAGAACCAGGCGCTCACCTGGACGGTGCGCGC
>JBFXAY010000039.1:0-48384 GCA_050183815.1 Gemmatimonadales bacterium
GGACTACCGCCTGACGCTCCGGGTCGAACGCCTGCCCGTCGAGGCGCGGCAGTGAGGGCGCGGCGGGCGATCTGGTTCGCGGCGATCGTCACCGTCGGCCTCGGCACATCGGGATGCGTCAGCTCGTTTTCGACGGAACTGCCGGCTGACACGCCGGACTGGCTTCGCGAGATGGTCGGCTCGATTGCGCGGGAACCCGTCACGAACCCGCCCACCGAAATCTGGGCGCAGACCTACCAGGGCAAGACGACGTATTGGCGCAGCAGCCGGTGCTGCGACGTGTACAGCGAGCTCTACTCCGCCTCCGGTGCGCTGCTCTGCGCGCCGGACGGCGGCATCACCGGCACCGGCGACGGGCGCTGCCCCGACTTTGCCGACACCGCGACCGACCGCCGGCTCATCTGGAAGGACCGGCGCTCCTACCCGTAGCCCCACCACCCGGATCCCGGGGGACGATCGTCAGACGTGTAAGGGTCCTGCCAGATGACTCGACATCGGCAAGCCCGTTCCTCTACTTGTTGATTCGCGGTATCCGGCACGACGCTCCTCACGTCGGCACCTATGGGCGGGCCTCCCTTCCCCATTGGACACCGCGCCGACCGGTAACCAGGAGCGGACGTGCGTTTCCCGGCAACTGTGACCTTGGCAACGATCGCGGCCGCGTGCAGCACGCCGGCGACGACCGAGCAACCCGACGAGCCGACGCTCGTCATCGTGTCGGCGGGACGAAGCGGCCGACCCGATGAACCGCTGAGCGCAATCACCGTCGAGGTACGCAATGGAACCGGCGGACGATCGCCCGAGGCGATCGAGGTTACCGTGGCGCTCACCCCCCGGCCCGACGCCCTGCACGGGACGACTCGGCGCACGACGAACGCCGGCCGCGCGGTGTTCGACGACCTGACCATCGACACCCTTGGCGGGTATACGCTTCGGTTCACCGCCCCAGGCCTCGAGCCGGCCACCGTCGAGTTCGGCATTGTCACCGAGCCGCCGGCAGCGGCCGCCACGGGGCCGTGGTTGATCGAGGGCGTTTCGGTGATGCCGATGACCGGAGGGCCCGATGCCGCCAATCAATCGGTGCTGGTGGAACAGGGCCGGATCACCGCGATCGGGCCACGCGGGACGATCACCGTACCACCGGGCACGACGACGATCGACGGCACCGGCCGGTGGCTCACGCCGGGCCTGGTGGATTTCCATACCCACGAACGCGGGTTTCCGAACTGGCCGGACGACATTCCCGGGAACCTGATCATGTACCTGGCCAACGGGGTAACGACCATCGTGAACATGGGCGACTTCACCGGCGGCCTCCTGCCCTACCGCGCGGCCGTGGCCAGCGGCGAGCTCCCCGGGCCGCGGTCGATCGTCGGCCAGATCGTGCGCGGCCCGGCGGACGGCGGCTTCCCGATCGTGGCCAACGGGACCCAGGCGGTCGAGGTGGCCCAGCGCGCCCGGGCCGACGGCTACGACTTCCTCAAGATCTACAGCCAGGTCCCGGCGGCCGCGTTCGATGCCCTGGTTGCCGCCGGCCGGGCGGAGGGGCTCGCAGTGACCGGCCACTCCTCGCTGATCTCGCTCAGCTATGCGATCAGCCACGGCCAGGTGATGGTGGCGCACTCGTCGGAGTTCCTTCGGCTCCTCACCGGATCCTCGACGGCGGCCCTCGACGCCGTGGCCCAGCAGGCCGCCGCCGCGGGCGTCACGGTCACCGCCACGCTGTATGTCGGCGAGGTCGTTCGCGACTACGGCCTTGCGGCGATCGGGGGCCGCGATCTCAACGAGCTGCTGACCGCCTATCCGGGGGCGGAGTTCATGGACGACGCGGCGCTGCTGGCGTGGCGCGGGGCGCTGCAGAACCGCCCCGACGTGCGAACGCCGACCGACCGATCGGGGACGGTGGATCTGGTGGCGCGGCTCACGGGCGCGTTCCAGCGGGCCGGCGTGCGGCTCCTGCTCGGGAGCGACGACATCGGGATTCCGTCCGTGGTGCCGGGCTTCGCCACGACGGCCGAGTTGCGTTCGCTCGCCGCGGCCCTCGGCTCGGCCACGGCGGCGCTCGAGGCCGGCACCCGAAATGCTGGCACGTTCTCGGCCGAGCATTTCGGGATCGCGGAGCCGTTCGGGGTGGTGGCCGTCGGCGCCCGCGCGGATCTGGTGCTCCACGATCGCGATCCGCGGGCCGACCTGTCGAGCTTCGTCACCCC
The DNA here is from genome assembly GCA_050183815.1 of Gemmatimonadales bacterium. Classification (GTDB taxonomy): domain Bacteria; phylum Gemmatimonadota; class Gemmatimonadetes; order Gemmatimonadales; family GWC2-71-9; genus SHZU01. The sequence goes on from JBFXAY010000039.1 coordinate 2,211, forward strand.
CGCGGGCGTGATGGCGGCCGGCCGGTGGTATCCCGGCGAGTGGCTTGCGGCGCAGCTCGAACGGCTCCGGTATGTCCGTTGACGGCCGATTGCTGCCTGGGGCGACGGGCGCACCACCCCGATGATCGTGGCGTTGGCTGAGCCCGCGCTACGGCACCCAGACGGAGGCTTTGGTGACCGCCTGGGAGGTCGCCACGAGCTGGTAGTTGACGACGTCGCCGCCGGGGCCAAGCGCCTCGAGCACGTAGTACCCGCCGGGAAGCGGGCCGGAGGCAAATGCGCCCCGGGCGTCGGTCGTCACGGTGGCCATCAGGATCTGGGCGGCCTTGCCGTCCCGCAGGACGTTGCGCTGGATCCGGATGGCGACGCCCGGCACGGGCGGCTCGGTGCTCACCGCGCCGGTGTCCGTCGGCACGCCGGTTCCCGCACGATAGGCAAAGCCCACGATCGAGACGGTCGGCGGGAACGGACTCGGTGTCGTGGTGGTGTCGGCGCCGCTCCGGGCGCCCGACGTGGGGTCGGGCTCGAACGACGCCACCGGGTCGGTCGTGGCGGTACTACAGGCCCAGCTGGCCAGCAGGGTGATCCCCAGAAGAAACGGAGCGCGCATCGGGTAGTACCTCGTCGTGACGGTGGGCGGAAACTCCTCGACCCCTGGGCCGGGGAAACCCGGCGGACCGTCTTCGTCCACCGGTGTCACGACGAGGAACCCCGCCCCGGGTGCGGCCCGTCACCGCCTGGCGAAACCCACACACGACCGAGGGCGGCCACCCGTCAGCCCTTGGCGCGGGAGCCGCTGACCGGCTGGGGGCCGGCCGTCGGCATGTCCATCCCCTCGATCCGGCGGTCGACCGTGCCCTGAAGCTTGTCGCCCGCGACGGTGAGCTTCCAGGTACTGACGGCCGTGGCTTCCTGCGCCGCGCCATTGAGATTGAGCTGCGCCGTGGACCGCTGCACGAAGGTGACTTCTCCCGACCCGGCCAAGGCAGCCATCCGGGCGTCAGGCCGCTTGGCCATGCCCGGCGGCGGCTCGGTGCTCAGCGTGGCGACCAGTGAGTCACCCCTCAGTTCGATCACCAGCTTGCCATTAACGGTGATGGGGGTGGCGACGCCGTTCTCCATCCGCATCCCGCCGTTGAACGTGATGTCCCAGTTGCCGACAAAGGCGTGCGTCTGGTGCGGCGGGGGAGGATCGGCGGTGACCACAGTGGCCAACAGGGCAAGGCGCAGCATGGATACGGGGGGCTCCTGAAAACGAGGGCATCACGAGGATCGCGGACGTCTTCATGATGCGCGGCCCCGCGGCGGCGTCGCGCGGTCGACCAAATGAAAGGTTCTTCATGCACCCTGGCGGATCGGCAGAAGGGGCGGGACTATACGGAGTTCCCGCACTGCACCGGTCCACGATGATTCCCAAGCCGCCGTTTGCGGCCACCCTGTCGGTCGACGAGGAACTCAACCGGTTCGAGGCGCTGAAGCCTCGGCTGGCGGAGGTCTGGGCCCGGCTCACGGCGGACGAGGAGGCGGACTACACCTCGGTCATCGTGCCCTCGATGACGCTCGACCAGGAAGAGCTCACCAAGCTCGACGGGGCGGCCTACTACGAGGAGCGGCTCCTCTTTCTCCTGATCCGGCTCCGGAATCCGCGGGCCCACCTGGTGTACGTCACCTCCCAGCCGGTCCATCCGCTGATTCTCGAGTACTACCTGCAACTGCTGGTCGGGATCCCGGCCAGTCACGCCCGGGCTCGGCTGACGATGATCTCGGCCTACGACGGCTCCCCGCGATCGCTCACCGAGAAGATTCTCGAGCGGCCGAGGCTGGTGGAACGGATCCGGGGCGCGGTGCGCGACAAGTCGAAGGCCTTCCTGACGGTGTTCAACGCCACGCCGCTCGAGCGGAAGTTGGCCGTCCTGCTCGACATTCCGCTCAACGGGTGCGACCCCGCGCTCTGCTATCTCGGTTCGAAGTCGGGCGGCCGGAAGATTCTCCGCGAGGCGGCGGTGCCGATTCCGGCGGGGTTCGAGGACCTCGGCTCGCCGGAAGACGTGATCGAGGCAATCCGGGAATTCCGGATTCTCCGCCCCGAGGCCCGCCGGGTGGTGCTCAAGCTGAACGAGGGCTTTTCCGGGGAGGGCAACGCCATGTTCCGGTTGCCCGAGGACGAGAGCGTGTCGGCGCTCGAGGACGCGCTGTTCACCCGGCTCCAGCCCGTGGCCCCGACCGAAACGCCGGTCCGGTTCCTGGAGAAGTTCACCGCGATGGGCGGAGTGGTCGAGGAGTTCATCGAGGCGGCGGTCAAGCGTTCGCCGAGCGCCCAGGTCCGCACGGGGCCGGGCGGCGAGGCAACGCCGATCTCGACGCACGATCAGCTCCTCGGCGGCGAGGACGGGCAGATCTTTCTGGGCTGCCGGTTTCCGGCCGACGAGCGCTACCGGCTCGCCGTCCAGGATGCCGGACAGCGGGTGGGCGACGTCCTGGCCCGCCGCGGCGTCGTCAGCCGCTTCAGCGTGGATTTCCTGGCGTGGCCGGGAGCGGCCGACGCGCCGTGGAACCTCGCCGGCATCGAGATCAACCTCCGGATGGGCGGCACCACCCATCCATTTCTGGCCCTGCGGTTCCTCACCGGGGGAGAGCTCGACCCCGGCTCGGGCAACTTCCTCAGCGTGAGCGGCCGGCCCAAGTACTACCGCGCCACCGACAATCTCCGCTCACCCTGGTACCGGGGCCTGCTGCCGGAAGACCTGATCGACCTGCTCACGGTCAACCGCCTCCACTACAGCGAGCGGACCGAGTCGGGCGTCCTGTTCCACATGATCGGGGCGCTGAGCGAGTTCGGGAAGCTGGGCCTGACGGCCATCGCCAACTCGCCGGACGAGGCGGACCGGCTGTTCGACCGGGTGCTCGAGGTGCTGGACGTCGAGACGCGGTACGGCCGCCCGGTGTAGGCCGGGCGGGGAGCGGCACCCTTTCCGCTAGCGAACGACGAGGTCGCCGCCGAGCGAGCCTTCGAGGGGCGGCAGTCCTTCGATGAAGAGGTGGAAGTTCGGCGGCAGGGCGGGATCGGCGCCGTCGAGCACGAGGGTGAAGGGCCGGTCGGTCGGGTCGGGCCGGACGAGCATCCGCCCCGTGACCGTGGCCCATCGTCCGACTCGCTGCACGACACCGAAGGTCCCTCCCTCAAACCGGGCTGCCTGGTCATCACCGGTCACGACCACGGCGCCGAGCGCTCCGGGCCGGCGCGCGCTCTGGGTCAGCATGACCGTAAGCCGGGCGCCGGCCAGGGGACCGCCGCTCACGGTACCCTTCGCCTCGACCCGCGTGGCTCCGAGATCCAGGGGCCGGGACGGCAGATAACGGGCGCCGCGAAGGATCCGGCCGCCCTGCGTTCCGGTGGCCGCCCCGTCCCGGAGGGCCACCTGTCCGTTGACCAGCACGTGCCGGATTCCCTCGGACGGAAGCGCCGGCGCCTCGAAGGTGGCGTGGTCAATGACGGTGGCGGAGTCGAAGACGACGACGTCTGCCGCCATGCCCGGCGCCAGAAGTCCGCGGTCGGGAAGGCCCATCATGGCCGCCGGGAGGCCGGTCATCTTCCGAACGGCCGCCTCCCAGGTCAGCGCGTGCTGTTCCCGCACATAGCGGCCGAGCACCCGCGGGAAGGTCCCGAAGTACCGCGGATGACCGCGGCTGCCGGTGGCGGCCCCGCAGTCGCAGGCCACCGCAACGGCGGGGTGCCGGAGGATCTCGACGAGGTCGCTTTCGACGCCGAAGCCAAGGATGGCGGAGGGCATCTCCTTCTCGAGCACCTGCACGACGGCCTCGCCCGGCGTGGCGGAGCCGTTCGCCGCGATGATTTCCGACAGCCGCCGATTCGGGGCCACGAGGATGTTCTCGGGCCCGGTGAAGCGGGCGTTCATGGCTTCGTCCGCTTCCTTGATGATGCGGCGGCGGAGTTCCGGATCCCGGAAGCGGGCCCGCATCGAATCCACCCCGCCGGCCTGAGCCCAGCCGGGGATGATCAGCGACGCGAGGCCGGTCTGGCCGGCGAGGTAGGGATAGACGTCCGCCGTGATCCACCGCCCCGCCGCGGCCTCCCGGTCCATCAGGCCGAGGACCCGGCTGGCGGTTCCGTGTTCATGGCCCTGGATCTTCATGTGGGTGAACTCGGGCACGAGGCCGGCCCGCTGGCCGATGACCCGGGTCTCATCCATCCCGGCGTAAGAGCTGAAGCCGAGTTCCGGAATGGTGCGATCGTGGTTCGGGAAGAACGTCCGCCACGGGCGGGCCGCCTCGAGCACCCGGACGACCTCGTCCGTGGTGGCGAAGTACGCCGGCTTGTAGTCGAGCCCGCCGGAGACGCCGATCGCACCGGACCCGAGACCGGTCGTGAGCAGCGAGCGCATCTGCTCGATCTCCGCGTCGGTTGGCCGGCGGTCCGAGAGGCCGACCACTTTCTCCCAGATGCTGTTGAAGCCGATGCTGGCGGCCACGTTCACCGCGAGACCGGCGGCCTCGAGCGGCTGCCACGCCTGGGGCAGGTCGATCGGGCCGGCGCCGTCGGCGTTGAGGAGTTCGGTCGTCACGCCCTGGGTGAGCATGTTGACCGCGGTGCCGAGGGCGGCCGGGCTCGCGTGCGAGTGGACGTTGATGAAGCCGGGTGTGACGACGAGGCCGCGGGCATCGATCTCGATCCGGGCCCGATCGCCGGCCAGGTTGCCGACCCGCGCGATCGTGCCGCCACGCACCGCCACGTCGGCTCGCCGGGCGGGGGCGCCGGTTCCGTCGATCACCGTGCCGCCGCGGATGATGACGTCGAAACGCGGCTCCTGCGCGGGTGCGGCGAGGAGGAGGGCCGCGGCCGAGAAAATGACAAGTGTTCTCATGACCGGAAGATGCGGGCGGTCCCGGCCGGGCGAAAGCCCGGCCTCAACAGCGGCGCCGGGCCAACGTATTATTGGGCAGTTCCCGCCTCCCGCGAGGAGGCTTTACCTCTCCAACCGACCCGACCCATGACGAGACGCCCAAGCCCCGTTCGCCGGGGCCTCCGCGCCGCCGCCGCGGCACTCCTGGCCGCCACGCCCTGCGTGGCCCAGGTCCCCACCGGTCAGATCGACACCACTTTCCTTGCCGGCATGCGCTGGCGGAGCATCGGCCCGGCCAACATGAGCGGCCGGATCACCGACATCGAGGGTATTCCCGGCACGTTTGTCTTCTACGTCGCGAGCGCGGCGGGCGGGATCTGGAAGACGACCAACGGCGGGACTTCGTTCCAGGCCCTCTTCCAGAACGAACGGGTCGTCGCGATGGGCGACGTGGCGGTTGCCCCGAGCGACACGAGCATCGTCTGGGCCGGGACCGGCGAGGAGGACAGCCGGAACTCGATCTCACCCGGCATGGGCATCTACAAATCGACCAACGGCGGCCGCACCTGGCAGCTGATGGGGCTCGAGAAAACCCAGACGATCGCCCGGATCGTGATTCATCCGACCAACCCGGACATCGTCTACGTCGCCGCGCTCGGTGCCATCTGGAACACGAACCCGGAGCGGGGCGTCTACAAGACCACCGACGGCGGGCGCACCTGGCAGCTGGTCAAGTTCGTCAGTGACCGGGCCGGGTTCGTGGATCTGGTGATGGACCCGCGGAACCCCGAGGTGCTCTTTGCCTCGAGCTGGGAACGGATCCGGAGCCCCTACTCGCTCCAGAGCGGCGGCCCGGGCAGCGGTCTCTGGAAGACGACCGACGGCGGCACCACCTGGACCGAGGTCAAGGGCGGCGGGTTCCCCGAGTCGATGAAGGGCCGCATCGGCCTCTCCATTGCGCTCAGCAATCCCGACATCATGTACGCGATGGTCGAAGCGGACACGATGCCGAACGCCCGGCCGGAAAAGGGGGCCAAGGCCCAGACCCGCCCCAGCGGCCTGTACCGGACCAACGACGGCGGGCGGACCTGGACCCGGCAGAACGACCGGAACGTCCGGCCCTTCTATTACAGCCAGGTCCGGGTCGATCCGAAGGACCCGGAACGGGTGCACTTCACCTCGACGCCGCACGCCTTCTCGACCGACGGCGGCAAGACGGTCCGGTCCTACTCGCAGGGCCTCCATGTCGATACCCATGCCCATTGGATCGATCCGACCAATCCGAATGTCCAGGTCGTCGGGAACGACGGCGGCGTGGGCATCAGCTTCGATCGGGGCGGGAACTGGAATTTCCTCAACACCTTCGCCATCGGGCAGTTCTACAACATCAGCTACGACATGGGGGTGCCGTATTTCGTCTGCGGCGGCCTCCAGGACAACGGCTCCTGGTGCGGACCGAGCCGGCGGCGGCAGGGGAACATCACCAACAGCCACTGGTTCAACGTGGGCGGCGGCGACGGCTTCGTGACCCAGCAGGATCCGACCGACATCAACATCGTCTATGCGGAATCGCAGGGTGGGAACATGCAGCGCCGCAACCTCGCCACGGGCGAAGGCGGCGGCCTCGCGAAGCCGCAGTGGCGCCCGGTGTACGTGGCGTGGCAGGATTCGATCGTGGCGGCGCGGGGCGATACCACGAAGCCGGAAACCCCGGCCATGCGGCGCCGGCTGGCCGAGTTGCGCGCCAACGCCACCCGTGACTCCCTGGCGCTCCAGCTCCGGTGGAACTGGAACACGCCGTATTTCCTCTCGCCGCACAACCCGAAGGTGTTCTACGCGGCGGCCAACCGGGTGATGAAGTCGGTCAAGGCGGGCGACGAGATGTTTCCGATCTCGCCGGACCTGACGACCAACGACTCGGTCAAGATCCGGATTTCCACCCGGACGACGGGCGGGATCACGCCCGACAATACCGGTGCGGAGACCCACAGCACGATCGTGTCGCTCAACGAGTCGCCGGTCCGCCCCGGGCTGCTCTACGCGGGCACCGACGACGGCAACGTCTGGATCTCGCGCAACGACGGCGGGTCCTGGGAGAATCTGACCGGCCGGTTTCCCGGGGTGCCGCGATTCACCTACGTGAGCCGGATCGAGCCGTCCCACGCGGACTCGGCCACGTTCTACGTGAGCTTCGACAACCACCGCAACGGCGATTTCACGCCGTACCTGTACGTGACGAACGACTTCGGGAAGACCTTCCGGTCGATCGCCGCGGATCTCCCTACCGGCGGCCCCGACTTCGTTCACGTCGTCCGGGAGGACGTCGTCAACCCGAACCTCCTGTTCGTGGGCACCGACGTCGGCCTCTACTTCTCGACCGACAAGGGCGGCAGCTGGCGGCGGTTCATGACCGGCTTCCCGACGGTGCCGGTGCACGACCTCAAGATCCACCCCCGGGACGGCGAGCTGATCGCCGGCACCCACGGCCGGGCCATCTGGGTCGCGGACATCAAGCCGCTGCAGCAGCTGACGCCGGCCGTACTCGCGGCCCGGGTCCACCTCTTCGAGCCGGGCACCGCGTGGCAGTACCAGTCGCGGCGGGACGACACGCCGGGCGCGGGTGACAACCGCGGCCAGCAGATGTTCCGCTCGATTTCTCCGGCCTACGGTGCCGAGATCACGTACTTCGTGGGCGCCGCGGCAGCCGGCGGCGGCGCCGGAGCGGCCGGCGGTGCGGGTGCCGGCCCCGGTGGCCAGCGCGGCCGCGGCCCGGTGGCCCGGATCGCCATCATCGACGCGGCCGGGGACACGATCCGGACGGTGACCGGACCCGCGCGGCCGGGAATCAACCGGGCCAACTGGCCGTTTCAGGGCGCCGCACCCACCCAGGGTCCGCTCTCGCCGGCGCAGCGCCGCGACAGTCTCGAGCTGGTCGCCAAGATCGATGCGGTGATCGACTCGCTCGTCGAGGAGGGCACGGAACGGGCCCAGCTCGACTCCGCCCGGACCCAGTTGTTGAGCGGCCAGCTGCCCTTTGGCGGCGGTGGCGGCGGCGGTGGCGGGTTCGGCGGCGGCGGTGCCGGCCAGAGTCCCGGCGTCCCGGCGTTCCTGCCGCGTCCGGGCGAAGGCGGGCCGATCACTCAGGGAGGTGGCGGCGGCGGTCTCGGCGGCACTGCGGTCGGACGAATCGTCCAGGGCCTTGGCGGCTTCCAGGCGGTCGGACCGCTGTTGGGCCGCGGCGGCGGCGGCGGGTTCGGGGGTGGCGGCGGCGGCTCGGTCGACCCGGGCACCTACAAAGTGGTGTTGATGGTCGGCGGCCAGACGCTCACGACGACGATCCGCGTCGAGACGTCCGACCTCGCGCGCTGAGGCAACCGCGGAACGAGAACCGCCCCGGGGGCTTCGGTCCCCGGGGCGGTTGTCATCTACCTAACGCCCAGGCGGGGTCGCCGGCCTGGGCGGGGCGGCATCTTCCAGGATCCGCTTCCGGTCGAGCCACGGCAGCCCGTCGGTCATCCACGGCGGCGCCGGCTCGCCCTTGAGGTAGTGGCCGAACCACTGGAAGATCCGGCGGTGGTAGTCGATCTGGTTCTCCTTCTTGCGGAGGCCATGGTCTTCGCCGGGATAGACGAGCAGGATGAAATCCTTCTTCCCTGCCCGGCGGGCGAAGTTGTAGAACTCGACGCCCTGGCGGAAATCCACCGTGCCGTCCGCATCGCCGAACTCCATCAGCATCGGGGTCGCGAGCTCGTTGACCTTCGCGGCCGGCGAGCTGCGCAGATGGGCGTCGAGGTCCTCCCAGAAGGGCACCTCCATCCGGGCCTGCCCCGTCTCCCAGTGCTGGGTCTCGGGCAGGCCCGGGGTCCAGTGCACCGCGCCCATCATGCTGATGAAGTCGGTGAGCGGGGCACCCGCGACCGACGCCGCGAACATCCGGCTCCGGGTCGGGACGTAGGTGGCTTCGTACCCACCCCAGGAGTGACCGACGAGCCCGACCCGCTTCGGATCGACGTCGCCCCGGGCGACGACGGCCGCCACACCGGCCTCGAGCGCCTCGACGGTGCTAGGCCCCGGTTCCCGCCAACGGAACACGATGTCCGGCAGCAACACGAAGTAGCCGGCCTGGGTCCACGCCTGGACGTTGTAGTAGCTCCGTTCGGACGGCACCGAATAGGCATGCAGTTCGGTGGACCGGATCTCGTACGGGTTGACGATCATCGGGTATTTCGTGCCCGCCTGGAATCCGGCCGGGTAGAACAGCGCCCCCTGCAGCTCCTTGCCGGCGCTGGTCGTATAGTCGACCAACTCGGCCCGCCCCCAGGCGTAGTCCGCCTGGAACGTGTTGGTGGCAGTGACCTGGCGGCGATCGGCGAGTGCCGGGCCGGCCACGAACAGGTCGGGCGAGTCGTCGAAGCGCTCCCGCTGCAGCACGAAGACGTCGGCCGAGTCCGCCTTGGCCAGCCGGCCCAGCCGGGCGTCCTCGAGGGCCAACCGCTCGAACGGGCGCCGGGGCCGGAGGACGCCGAAGCCGGTCTGCTTGGTGCGTTCACCCGTCAGGGTGAAGTACAGCGGCGCTTTCGGATCGACCCCTTCCGCGTCGCGATCGAGGATCTGGAGCCGGGCCACGACCCGGTCCGCCGCCCCGTCGGTGAGCCGAGTCCCGCCGGAACCGTCGGCAGCAACCTGCCAGACGTCGTACTTGTCGTTGAGGTAGAGGTAGCGGTCGTCGGCGCTCCAGCGAATGCCGCCGAACCCGGCGAAGGGCGGCAACTCGTCGGTCGGCGTGTCATACGCCGAGTCCGCGAACACGGCCGGAATCCCGGCGGTCACGTTGACCGCGGCCCCGGTGGCCACATCGACGACCCAGTACTGGCCGTCGCGGTAGTAGGCGAGACGGCGCCCGAGCGGACTCCCACCATAGAAGTGCCGGACCCGTTCGACCACGCGCCGCCGCTCCCCGGACGCGACGTCCACCACGTACACGTCGGCCCGATCCCGGCCGAACATCCGTTCTTCCGGATAGGGCGACACGTCCGATTCCGTCGCGACCCGCCACCCGTGCAGGAGCGTCGCACTCTCCTCGAGATCAGTGCCGATGGCGAGCACCCGGTCGTCGGCCAGCCGCCAGACGGCCAGCAGACTCCGGTCGAGGTCGCGCCGTTCCTGGGCCTTCTGCATCGGCATCACCCGGATGTCGGCAGCGCGCCAAACCTCAACGTCCGACACTTTCTCGCCGCCGCGCTTCTTCGTCGTGTCGGGACTGGCCACCCGATCGCGGAGCCCGAAGGCGATCGCGCTGCCGTCGTCCGACCATTCGGGCCGGCGCCGCTCGGTGATCCGCCGGTCCGCCGCGATGCCCGCGGCGTTGGCTTCGAGCAGATGCCGCCAAGGTGTCGGCCCCGAGGCGCCGGTCCAGGCCAGGATCGCATGGGTGGTGTCGCGCCACCCGCTCGTGGTAGCGGCCCGGAGCACCGCGACGTCATCGCCGTTCTTCCGCCAGGCCAGGCTCCGGTAGCGTGCCAGCGACGACTCGAGCACCCGGTGCCGGCCGGCCGCGGCCACGTAGAGCTGCACCCCGTTGCCGGTGCCGGCCTCGGTTTCCACCGTCATCGCCAGCGAAGCGCCCCGATCGGACCAGGCGAACTCGGTGACGTTGCCGAACGAGGTCATTGCCCCCGTGGCCAGATCCCGAATTACGAGATCGACGGCCTCGGTGGTCTTCCCTTCGGGCGGGTACGCCCGGAGGGCCACGAAGCGGCCATCGCCGCTGAAGCGGAAGGAAGCGATCCGCTCGATCACGAGCGTCTGCCCCGTGGCAAGATCGAGGAGTCCGAACGAGGTCCGGACCGGGCGGCGGTTCTCCTGGGCCCGGTCGCGCTCCGCCGGCGAAACGCCGATCAGATAGCCGGCCCACCGGGAATCCGGCGTGAAGGCGAGCGAGGTGCCGTATTGCACTACGGTCAGCGGCACCCGTCCCGCGGCCCGCACCGCCGAGGTGTCCGCCGCCGTCGACATCACCCGCAAGTCGTTTTCCTCGTTGACCCGGATGACGGAGTAGCCAAGCCAGTTCCCGTCGGCCGAGAGCTGGGCGCCGAAGCCCAGCGATTCCCATTTGCCGAAGTCCGGGGCGGTGAGCGGCGGTTTGGTCTGGGCGGCGGCCGGCAGCGCCGCCACGAGGACGACGAACAGGGCTCGGCCGAGGGGCCGGACCACGACCAGGGGCAGTGATCGGAACATCTTCGGATCCGGAGAAGCGGGTCTGGGTAATGTACTCCGCCTACCGGACCCGCATCGACCGCTGACGCAGCGCGTCCGCCAGGCGGGCATCGTGCCCGTACAGGTCGGGATGGAAACGGACCGGGCCGTCCGCGGGCGCCGTCGCCGTCCGGGACCAGACGACCACCGGCACCGGCGCCGGCAGGGCCACCTCAGTCGGCACCGAGTCCGCGAGCGCGGCGGCGACCCACGCCGAATCGAGGGCCAGCGGCTCGAGCAACCAGCGCATCAGATCCGCCGCCCGGTCCACCCGGACGCAGCCGTGGCTGAAATCGCGCCGCGCCAGATCGAACAGCGCCTTCGACGGGGTATCGTGGAGGTAGACCGCGTACGGGTTGGGGAGCAGCAGCTTGACATCACCCAGGGCGTTAGGCGGTCCGGGCCGCTGGCGGACCCGGACGCCGAAGCCGATTCGGGCCCGGTTCTCCCGGCTGGGATCGACGACCTGGTCGCCGATCCAGAGCTCCATCCGCTGCCGGACGAGGTACGCCGAGTCCGCGAGCGCCGCCGGGCGGATCTCGAGCCGCATGATGGAGGCCGGCACCTCCCACCAGGGACGGAACACGACGGCCGTGGCCGTGGCGGTGAACTCGGGCGTCTCGTGCTCCTCGGCCTCGCCAACGATGACCCGGTGGATCCGGGCCGGATCGAACCCCGCGGCGAAGGCCTGCACTTCGAAAGCGGCGAGATCGACCAGCAGCCAGGGACCGTCGGCGCTTCGAGGCAGCCAGCGCCACCGCTCGAGCGCGAGTTCGAGATCCCGCACCCGGTCGGCCAGCGGCTCGTTGAGGCGGGCCGCGGTGATCGGCCCGAGCACCGAGTCCGGGGTCAGGCCGTGGCGGCGCTGGAAGCGGACCAACCCCGAGACCAGGTCGGGAGCAAGGAGGGTATCTGCCTCAGGCCGCGGCGCCGGGGCCGTCGGCAGATCGCCAACGGCGGTGAGGAGCCGCCGAAGCCTTGCGGCGCCGGGATACGCGGCCCCCGGGCCGAACGTGCCCCGGCCCGGCAGCCGGGGGGCGAGGGTCGAGTCGGCGGCCAATGCCCGATAGACGGCCAGCGCGCCGAGCAGCCGCCCGTACTCGGCCGAGACCGGTTCGAGACCCCGGAGCAGGGCGTCCGGCCGCGAATCCGTTGCCAGGCGCACCAGCCAGGCCGCGCGATCGAGCGGGCGGGGATCGAACCGCAGGCCCGGATGGAGCACGCGGGGGTCGGCGCGGCCCAGCCAGAGGTCGGTCGCGTAGCGGATGGCGGCCACCGTAAGGGCCGCGTCGTACCAGGCGGCTGCGCTGTCGGTCCCCACGGGTTCGGCGGCGAGCCAATCGGCGTCATAGTCCGCCGGGTCGAGGCCGCGGGACCGAGCGCCGCGGAGGACGCCGACCGTCATCCGGGCGGAACCGGTCGGGACCCGGCCCTCGAGCCAGAGCGGCGCAAAGCCGCGGGCCCGATAGAGCGAGTCCACCGCCGCCTGCGCGTCCGGAAACGCCGCCCACCGGCCACCTGGGAGGCGTCCCGCCGAGACCAGGGCTCGGATCAGCTCCGGCATCGAGTCAGGGACGGGAGCCGTGCGGCGATCCCGCCCCGCCGCACCGCCGGCCCCAGTGGCCGATTCGGCGCCGGGAATAGCCTGCCCGGCCAGAGCCAGGGCCAGCACACCAAGCGTCGCCACGCGCTTCCACATGGAACCCTCCCCCTTCAAGCTGGGGGCCCGTCCTGAGGAATCCGTTGCCCCGACCTGAAAGGGAATTCACCCGGATCGGCCGGGGTTCAGTGCGCGGCCGGTCCGGCCGATAGTGAGAGCAGCGATATCAGCTTTCCGAGGAGTCACGGGTGGGCCAGACAGGGGATCGGGAGCGGCGGGCGCTTTTCATCGAGGCGGATGCGGCCACGGCGGCGATCATCGAGCGCGACCTCGCGGCCTGCGGCCGGCCGTGGTCGGCCACGATCCTGCCGACCACCGAGGACGGCCTCCTCGAGTGCCGGCGGGAGCCATACGACCTGGTCGTCGCCGACGCCGGCGCCCCAGGGCGGAGCGGTGCCGAATTCCTCCACCGGATCGCCGAATCGGTCCCGGGCGCCGTCCGGGTGCTGGTCGCGGACCAGGCGCGGGAGAACGCCGCGATCCGGGGCGCCGCCAGCGCCCATCAGGTCCTCTCGAAGCCGTTCCAGCCGGGCGTCATTCACGGCATGCTCCAGATGGCCACCGACCTGGGCGATCTGCTCGCGAACCCCGTGGCCACGGCCACCGTCGGCGAGCTCGAGTCGCTCCCGTCGATACCGGCGGCGTATCTCCGGCTGAGCGAGCTGCTGGCCCGGGACGACGTGACGATCGCCGGCCTCACCGAGGTGGTTCAGGGCGACACCTCGCTCTCGGCCCGGGTCCTCCAGATGGCCAACTCGCCGTACTTCGGCACCGGCACGGCGGTGGTGAGTCTCGAACGCGCGGTGTCGGTGCTCGGGAGCCGGCTGATCAAGTCGCTCGCGATGGTGGACGGCATGTTCCGATCGGTGGACCACATGGCGCTGCCGCTCGAATTCGATCCGCGCATCGAACAGGAGCATGCATCGGCCGTCGGCGGCCTGGCGCGGCGGCTGGCGGGTCCGGCCCGCGGCGACGCGGCGTTCTCCGCCGGGATCCTTCACGACCTGGGCCGGCTGCTCCTGGCGGTTCGGGCGCCCGAGAAATTCGAGGACGTCGTGGCCCGGGCGACGGAGTCGGGACAGTCGATGCTCGTCGCGGAGCGGGAGCTGCTGGGCACCGATCACGCGGAGCTGGGCAGCTACCTGCTGGCCGCGTGGGGACTCCCGTGGACGATCATCTCGGGCGTCCGCCATCATCACCAGCCGAGCCGCGAGCGGGAGCGGCAGGGCGTCGCCGTGTTCGTCCATCTGGCCGACTGCCTGCTCCGCGAAGTGAAGCCGGAAGGGGCGCTCTACCCCGCCCCGCTCGACGCCGGGGCCGTCTCCGGCCTCGGTCGTGATGCCGACCTCCCCGGATGGCGCGGTCTGGTGGCCCAGGCGGCCGCGACGGAGGCGCAGCCCGGTTAGCCGCTTGCCGGGGCGCGCCTCCCCGGAGTAGCATCTCCTCCGTCGGTTCCCGTCTCCCGCCCTCACCGGATGTCTCGCGATGCGGCTTGCCCTCGTCGTGGTGTCGTTGCTTGCCGGCTCCCGCGCGCCAGCGGCGAGGCCGGCCGCCGGCGTGGTAGTCGAGCGCAACGTCCCGGCCGCGATGCGCGACGGCGTCGTGCTTCGGGCCGACATCTACCGGCCCGACGGACCCGGCCGGTTTCCGGCGCTCCTCCAGCGAACGCCCTACTCGAAACGCCCCGCGGCCGGCGACGACCGGTTCGAGCAACTCGCCGCGCGCGGCTACGTCGTGGCCGTTCAGGACACCCGCGGCCGCTACACCTCCGACGGGGTAGCCCGCCCCCACGACGAGGGCGAGGATGGCTACGACACGGTCGAATGGCTCGCCGGGCTGCCCTACGTCGACGGCCGGGTGGGCATGTTCGGCGGCTCGTACAGCGCCACCACGCAACTCCTCGCCGCGCCGCTCCGGCCCCCGCACCTGACGGCGTTGTTTCCCTCGGCGTCGTACGCGAGCCGCTACGACATGGTGTTCCAGGGCGGCGCGTTCTACCTCAACGACGGCCTGGCCTGGAATCTCGGCCAGGCGATGGACGTCCGCCGCCGAGTGCTCGACCCCGCGGCCGATCGCGACGGCGCCATCGGACTCTCGGCGGACGATCGGCGCCGGCTGGACCGGGAGTGGCTCCGGGCCCTGCCGCTCACCGCGATGAACGAGTACGACCTCCGGCGGTTCATGCCGGGGTATTTCGAGATGCTGGCGCACCCCTCCTACGACGGGTACTGGACCACGTTCGACGTGGCCCGGCGGCATCCGCGCTTCGAGGTGCCCGCGTATCACCTGACCGGGTGGTACGATGCGCTCCTCAACGGCACGCTCCGCAACTTCTCCGGCCTGCGGGACAGTGCCGGAACAGCCGCCGCCCGCCGAAACCAGCGGCTGGTGGTCGGTCCGTGGACGCACGCCCGTCCTGCAGCAGACACTCGCCGGATCGGCGCGGTGGACTTCGGTCCCGAAGCCGGGCTCGACTCGTTCGAATTGATGATCCGGTGGTTCGACCACTGGTTCCGCGCCACCGGTGACTATCCCGGGCCGCCGGTCCGGATCTTCGTGATGGGCGAAAACCGCTGGCGGGACGAGCAGGAGTGGCCGCTCGCCCGGGCAAAGGCGACCGGGTATTTCCTGGGCAGCGACGGCACCGCGAATACCGCCGCCGGCACCGGCCGGCTCTCGACAGAGGCGGTCCGGAGTGCGCCGGCGGACACCTTCACCTACGACCCTGCCCACCCGGTGCCGACGGGCCAGGCCGGTGCGTACTCCCGGGCGCCCACCGACCAGCGCGAGGTCGAGGCCCGGCCCGACGTCCTGGTCTACTCGACGGCGCCGCTGGCGGTACCGGTTGAGGTCACCGGACCGGTGAGCCTCGAGGTCTGGATCGTGTCGTCGGCCCGAGACACCGACGTCACGGCCCGGCTGGTGGACGTGCACCCGGACGGCACGGCCCGGGCGTTGACGGACGGAATCCTCCGGGCGCGATACCGCAACGGACCGACCGCGCCCGAACTCCTCGTGCCGGGGCAACCATACCAACTCCGCATCGACCTCGGTGCCACGAGCAACCTGTTCCTGGCGGGCCACCGGATCCGGCTCGAGGTCTCGAGCAGCAACTTCCCGCGTTTCGACCGGAACCCGAACACCGGGGCGCCGTTCGGCACGGAGGCGGATCTGGTACCGGCGCGCCAGCGAATCCTCCATGACCCGGAGCACCGGTCCCGGCTGGTGCTGCCGGTGGTCCCGCGATGACCCGACGCCTCCTTCCGCTCGTCCCACTGTTGTTGGCAGCGGCCCAGGCCTCCGCGCAACGGCGGATCGGCTACTCCACGGCCGAGTTCCGGCGTGCGGCCGCGGTGGAGGAGCGGTACCGCGGGCTCGTCTCGAGCGACTCCATCTCGGCCGGACACGCGGCGATCACCGGGGAGCCTCATCGAGCCGGAACGCCGGCGTCCCTCGCGGTCGCGGACCGGATCGCGGCGCGGCTGCGAGCGGCCGGGCTCGACGTCTCGGTGCACGACTACCAGGCCTGGCTCTCGGCGCCGGGACCGACAACGGTCGAGATGACGGCGCCGACGCGCCGGCCCCTGGCGCTCGCCGAGCCGGCCCTGTCCGGCGACTCGATCGCCGGCGACCCGCAAGTCGGGCCCGCGTTCATCGCCTACTCGGGCGCCGGGTCGGTCGAGGCGCCCTTGGTCTATGTGAACTACGGCCTTCCCGACGACTACGACAGGCTGGCGGCTGCCGGCGTCGAGGTCCGGGGCCGGATCGCGGTGGCCCGCTACGGCAAGAGCCACCGGGCGGTGAAGGTCCACACCGCCCAGGAGCGCGGCGTGGCGGCGGTGATCCTCTACAGCGACCCCGCCGACGACGGTGCGGCGCGAGGCCCGGTGTGGCCGGACGGCTACTGGCGGGAGGAGCACCTGATCCAGCGCGGCAACGCGAAGTTGAGCTGGTTCTGGCACGGTGACCCCCTCACGCCGGGCGTACCGGCCACGACCGACGCCGCCCGACTCGATCCGGCGACCGCTCCGACCCTGCCGCGGATTCCGGTGGTGGCCGTCGCAGCCGCCGAGGCCCGTCCCCTCCTCCAGGCGTTAGGCGGCGCCGCGGTCCCGGCCGGGTTCCAGGGCGGCCTCCCGTTTCCGTATCACGCCGGCCCGGGCCCTGCGCGGGTCAGACTCTCGGTGGCGAACCGCGACGGCCTGGCGCCGATCCGGAACGTCATCGCGCTGATCCCGGGCACCGACGATCCGGACGAGCTGGTGCTGTTCGGCGCCCATCACGACGCCTGGACCTTCGGCGGCGTCGATCCCGGCACCGGGGCGGCCGCCCTGATGGAGACCGCCCGCGCCCTCGGCGCGCTCGCCCGGACCGGCTGGCGGCCCCGGCGGACGATCGGCTTCGCGTTCTGGGACGCCGAGGAATACGGTCTCGTCGGCTCGACGGAGTACGCCGAAGAGATCAAGGGCGGCGGGCGGACGGTGGCGGTGTACGTCAACACCGACATGTACATGGTGGGCCGGTTCGACCCGGGCGGGGTGCCGTCGCTCCGCGACTTCGTGGTGGAGCTCGCGGGCGACCTGGCCGACCAGGACGGGACGGTCCTCGACGGCTGGCGGGAAAGCGCCTGGCGCCGGGGCCCGGCCGAGCGCCGGACCCAGCCGCGGCCGGCCGGCTGGTCGCCCGACCTCAAGGCGTTAGGCAGCGGCGCCGACTTCGTGCCGTTCCAGGACCACCTCGGGGCGGCCACCCTGTCGCTCGAGTTCATCGGGGCCAACGGCTACGGTTTCGGGACCTACCACTCGTCCGCCGATCACCGGGCCTACGCCGAGCGAGTGGCGGATCCGGGGTTCCGCCAAGGGGCCGTGCTCGCCCGGCTCCTCGGCACCGCCGCCCTGCGGCTCGGCGGGGCGGCCGTGCTCCCGTTCCGGTTCAGCCGGTACGCCGAGGCGCTCGCCGCCTCGGTGGACCAGGCCGACCGGCAACTGACGGCGGACCGCCGGCCGGTCACGATCGACTTCGGGCCCCACCGGGCGCTGGTCGAGCGGATCGGGCGCGCCGCCCGGCAGCTCGAGGCGGCCGTGGACTCGGCACTCGAGGCCGGGGCGGTACCGGGCCGGTTTCTCCAGCTCAACCGGTCGCTCGCCAGCCTCGAGACGCTCCTGACCGACGACGAGGGACCGCCCGACACCCGCTGGTTCCGGCACGTAGTGCACGGCTGGAACATCTACTCTCTCTATGACGGCCAGCCGTTTCCGGGGCTCTTCCTGGCGGCCCGGAGCCGCGATCAGGCGCGCGCCACCCGCGAGGCCGGACGGATCGAGCGGGGTCTCACCCGGCTCGCCCGGGCGCTGGAGCGGCTCGCCTCGCCCTGACGACCGGTTCCCCGCCGCCGGGCCGGCCTCGCGGCGATCCGCTCGCGCCCGGCAGCTCGCTTCCGCGAATCCCGATTGCGGCTTACCCTTCGCGATCCCCACCGCGATGAGGTTGCCGGCGTGACCAGTCCCCGTCTCGATGCCGTTGCCCGGGCGCTCCACGATCAGGTGGTGGAGTGGCGCCGCCACCTCCACCGCCACCCGGAACTGTCGTTCCACGAGCACGAGACGGCCCGGTTCGTCGAGGAGACGCTCCGCTCGTTCGGCGGGCTCGAGCTGTCGCGCCCGACCGAGACGAGTGTGCTGGCCCGCTTGCGGACCGGCCGGCCCGGACCGGTGCTGGCGTTCCGCGCCGACATGGATGCGCTGCCGATCCAGGAAGAGAACGACCACGAGTTCGTCTCGACCGCCCCGGGGGTGATGCACGCGTGCGGCCACGACGGCCACACGGCCGTGCTGCTGGGCGCCGCCCGGATCCTCACCGAACGGAGCCACGAACTCGGGGGCGAGCTCCGTTTCATCTTCCAGCACGCCGAGGAAGTGCTGCCCGGCGGGGCCCAGGCCATGGTCGACGCCGGGGTGATGGAGGGCGTGGATCTGGTGGTGGGCCAGCATGTCTGGGCCACCCTCGAGCACGGGCAGATCGGCGTCAAGGAAGGTCCGATGATGGCCTCGCCGGACACCTTCTACATCACCATCCGCGGCAAGGGCGGCCACGCAGCCAAGCCCGAGCAGACCATCGATCCGATTCCGGTCGCGGCCCAGGTGGTGATGGCGCTGCAGACCATCGTCTCGCGCACTGTCGATCCGATCGAGCCGGCCGTCGTGAGCGTGACCCAGTTCCATGCCGGGACGACCCACAACGTGATTCCGGAGGAAGCGAAGCTCGTCGGCACGGTCCGGACGTTCGACAAGGCGCTCCGGGCCCGGATCCCCGAGGACATGGAGCGCATCATCAAGGGGATCACCGAGGCGCACCGAGCCGACTACGAGTTCGCCTGGCAGGAGGGGTACCGGCCGGTCATCAACGACGCCGCCGTGACCGGCCGGGTGGCCGCGGTGGCCCGGCGGCTGTTCGGCGAGGATCGGGTGGTGACGATGCCGCCCAACATGGGCGGCGAGGATTTCTCGGCGTTTCTCGAGAAGGCGCCCGGCACCTTCTTCTACACCGGTGCCGGCAACGCCGAGCGTGGTCTCAAGGGACCCCATCATCATCCGAAGTTCGACATCGACGAGTCGTCGCTCGACCTCTCGCTCCGGCTCTTCGTGGCCGTGGCGCTCGACGTCCTCGGCGCCGGCGAGGGCCGGTGAAGCTCTACCGCCTGCTGCCGCTCATCCCGGCCACGGCGCTCGTGGGCGCGGGCTGGTTCGCCAACCGGCTCGAACCGCGGATCCTCGGCCTGCCGTTCCTGCTCGCGTGGATCGTGGGCTGGGTACTCGCCACGAGCGCTACCATGGCACTCGTCTACCGGCTCGACCGCCGCGAGGACCGGTGAACGCCTCGCTCCCGCTCATCGCGGCGGCGCTGGTGCTCGCGTTCGGGCTCGGGCTGCGGGCCCGCCGCGGCCGGCAGATGAACCTGACGGAGTGGGCCGTCGGGGGCCGGACCTTCGGTACCCTGCTCGTCTTCCTGCTGCTGGCCGGCGAGATCTACACGACCTTCACGTTTCTCGGCGCCAGCGGCTGGGCCTACGGCCGCGGCGCCCCGTCCTACTACATCATCTGCTACGGGGCGGTCGCCTACATCATGAGCTACTGGCTGGCGCCCGCCGTGTGGCGGTACGCCCGGACCCACGATCTGGTCTCCCAGCCGGACTTCTTCGCCCACAAGTACCGGCACCCGCTGATGGGGCCGCTGGTAGCGCTTGTCGGCGTGGTGGCGATGATTCCCTACCTCGTCCTTCAGCTCAAGGGGCTGGGCATCATCGTGAGCGAGGCGTCGTACGGGGTCGTCTCCCCGGCGGCGGCGATCTGGATCGGCGTGGTGGTCGTGGTGGGCTACGTGATGCTGTCGGGCATCCACGCCTCCGCATGGACCGCCGTCGTCAAGGACATCCTGATCCTCGGCGTGGCGGCCTTCCTCGGCTTCTATCTCCCGGCCCATCTCCATGGCGGGATGGGGGCGATGTTCAGCGCCATCGAGGCGGGCAACCCGGGATTCCTGGTCCTGCCCGCGACCGGACAGAGCCCGTCCTGGTTCGCCTCGACGGTACTGCTCACGGCATTGGGCTTCTATCTGTGGCCCCACACGTTCGGCTCGATCTATTCCGCCCGGGACGACGACGTCTTCCGCCGCAACGCGGTGGTGATGCCGCTCTACCAGCTGGTGATGCTGTTCGTGCTCTTCATCGGGTTCGCGGCACTGTTGAGCGT
Source organism: Gemmatimonadales bacterium (assembly GCA_050183815.1). GTDB lineage: Bacteria > Gemmatimonadota > Gemmatimonadetes > Gemmatimonadales > GWC2-71-9 > SHZU01. Next base: position 22,736 of record JBFXAY010000039.1, read on the forward strand.
TCCCGGACTCACCGGAACCGACGCGGATCTCGCCCTGCTTCGGGTCAGCATCCAGACCTTCGATCCCTGGGTGGTCGGCGTGATCGGCGCGGCGGGCGTCCTCACGGCGCTGGTCCCCGGTTCGATGATCCTGATGGCGGCGTCCACGATCGTTGCCAAGAACGTGATTCACCGAAATCGGCCCGCCACCGATCCCGGGATCGCCCGGCTGGCCAAGGGGCTGGTCCCGGCGGTGGCGGCCGTGGCCCTCTGGTTCACCTTCCGCGGCGGCGAGTCGATCGTGGCGCTGCTGCTGATGGGCTACTCGTTCGTCACCCAGTTGACGCCCGCCCTCCTGGGCTCGTTCCTGGCCCGCAATCCGCTGTCGCCGGTGGGCGCGATGACCGGGATCGCCGCCGGCGTGGCGACAGTAGCCTGGACCACCCTGACCGGCACGGGATTCGGCACGCTGCTCGCCGGGGCGCCCGCCTGGGTGCGGGATCTCAACACCGGCTTCGCGGCGCTGGTGGCGAACGTGGTCGTGGCCCTGGTGGTGAGCCGGCTGGTCCCCGCGGCGGGCCGGGACGCCGCCGCGGCTTGACCGCCTGAGCGGGGCAGATTCGGTGGGGCCGAGGGCCTGAGGCGGCGGCCGGGCCATCGCGGGACCGATACCGGAGGATTCGACATGGGCATGCTTCAGCGACTGTTCGGCGCGAGCCACCACGAGATCTGGAAACGCCTGGCGGCCCAGATCGGCGGCGACTACACCCCCGGGAACTTCTGGCGGGGGGACCGGGTCACCGTGAGCCACGACGACTGGACGATCGTGCTCGACTCCTACACCACCAAGGTGCCGTTCACCCGGTTCCGGGCGGAGGTCACCAGCCGGGACGGTTTCCGGTTCGCCGTGTCGCGACGGGGGCTCCTGAGCGACCTGGCCCATGCCCTGGGAGCGCAGGACGTCGTCGTGGGCCACGACGCGTTCGACCGCGACTTCGTGATCAAGGGCAACGACGAGGCCAAGCTGCGAGCCTTGTTCGACAACGACCGGATCCGGGCCGGCCTCGCGGCGCAGCCGGACGTGCACTTCGATCTGGCCGAGACCGGTGGAACCGTGTCCCTGTCGTTCACGACGGTGGGGCTCCTCGATGACCCGGCGCGGCTTCGCGCCCAATACGATCTTTTCGCCGAAACCCTCGACGCCCTGGGCCGGGCGGGCAGCGCCGAGCCGCCGCCCAACGCCCCGGCACCGTGAGCCGTATTCTCATGGTTGGACCTCCGCCTTCATCCGAACCACCCGCTACCCGCAGAGTCGTCATGACCTCACGTTCGCTCGCCCTGCTGCTGGCCCTGACCGTCCCCGCGGGCACGGCCGCCGCCCAGCGCCTGCCCACGTTCCCGACCAACGACGCCGGCCTGACGCGGATCTGGCGCCTCGGGATGGACAGCTCCCGGGTCCAGGAGCTGGCCCAGGTGCTGCTCGACTCGATCGGGCCGCGGCTCACCGCAAGCCCCGGCCACGTCGCCGCCGGCGACTGGGTGGTCAAGATGTACCGGAGTTGGGGCATCGAGGCCAAGAAGGAGAACTACGGGACCTGGCGCGGCTGGCGGCGGGGCGTGTCGCATATCGACCTGGTGGAGCCGCGGGTGCGGTCGCTGGAGGGCACGATGCTCGCCTGGAGCCCGGGGACGAAGGGCCGCACGGTTCGCGCCGAGGCGATCGTGCTGCCGCAGTTCCGGGACAGCACCGAGTTCGTCCGGTGGCTGCCCAATGCCAAGGGCAAGATCGTCCTGGTGTCGCCGGCCTGGCCGACCTGCCGTCCGTCGGAGGACTGGATTCGCTGGGCCACGCCGGAATCCAAGGCGCGGATCGACACCGCCGTGGCGCTGATGCAGCGCGACTGGACGGTGATGCGCGGCGCCAACGGTGAGCCGGACAGCACCAGGCTCTACCGCGGCACCGGCTACAACCTCGGGCTCGGCACCGGCACCCTGGGCATCCGGCTGGAGCAGGCCGGTGCCGCGGGCGTGGTGTCGCTCCGGACCAAGCTGAGCGGATTTGCGAATCCGTTCGGTGGCGGCGGCCAGGGAGGCGGCCGCGGGTTCGGCGGCGGCAACCGGCAGGCCGGCCCCGCGTCCGCGCGGGGCGGCGGGCCGGCCGGCGGCGCGGGCAACCGCGGCGGGTTCGGCGGCGGGCCCGGCGGCTCGGGCGGTTGGGGCGTCACCGAGATCTTCGAGACCTACAACACGACGGCCCCGGGCATCACGCTGAGCTGCGAGGACTACGGCCTCGTGTTCCGGCTCGCGGAGAACCATCAGAAGCCGGTCCTGCAGCTCAATCTCGATGCCGATCTCCTCGGCGAGCAGCCGACGTTCAACACGATCGGGATGATCAAGGGCGTCGAGAAGCCGGACGAGTACGTCATGCTGTCCGCCCACTTCGACTCGTGGGACGGCGGGTCAGGCGCCACCGACAACGGCACCGGGACCCTGATGGCCATGGAGGCGATGCGGATCCTCAAGGCCGCCTATCCGCGGCCGAAGCGGACGATCGTCGTGGGCCACTGGGCGAGCGAGGAGCAAGGGCTCAACGGCTCGCGGGCGTACACCGAGGATCACCCGGAGGTGATGAAGGGCCTCCAGGCGCTCTTCAACCAGGACAACGGCACCGGCCGGGTGCAGTCCCTCTCGGGCGCCGGGCTCTCGGACATGGGACGGCACCTCAAGTCCTGGTACGAGAAGCTGCCGTCGTTCTACACCGACAGCATGAGCCCGAACGTCGTATCGTGGGCCTTCAACGACGTGCCCACAGGCAACCCGGGCGGCACCGACGGCGCCGTGTTCGCCTGCTACGGCACGCCGTCCTTCGGCATGGGCGCGGTCCAGTGGAACTACGGCAGCTATACCTGGCACACCGGGCGGGACACCTACGACAAGGTCGTGTTCGACGACCTCAAGCACAACGCGACGCTGGCGGCCATGCTGGCGTACCTCGCGTCGGAGGATCCCGAGTTCATCGCGCGGGACAAGTCGCCGGGGGATTGGCCGGCGAACTGGCCGGACAACTGCGGCAAGGCACCGCGAACGACCCGGCCCCGGTTCTAGAAAGCGCGGCGGGCCGGGATCCTCGATCCCGGCCCGCGCACCGGCCTGTTGCCTGCGAGCCGCCCGGAGCCGCCAACGGGCGGTTTTGCTAGCGGACCGGCTCGGTTTTCCAGAAGGCGATGCCGCCCGCCTGCTGCCCGACATCCACCGAGCCGACGCGCACCATCGCCGTGAGATCGTAAGCGTCGACCTTCCCCGGGGCGGCGCCGACGCCCTCGCTGCTGACGAACGCGTAGCGGGAATCGGACGAGATCGCGACGCCGTGGGTGACGGTCGTCGAACTCTTGAATTGACCCGCCGCCGTCCCTGACGCCAGATCGAATACCTGCACCCCGCCACCCTGCTTGAGGCTCGTCACGAGGTATTTCCCGTCGGGCGTCACGCCGAGGTTGTAGGGCCCGCGACCGGTGGCGAACCGCCGGGTGACCTTCCACTCCGCGTGATCGATTTCGAGGATCTCGTCGCCCTTGTTGCAGGCGACGTAGATCTTCCTGCCGTCAGCCGAGGGCTGCGCCCAGGTCGGCGAGCAGGTGGCGGGCGGCATGGCGTGGCGCATCCCCTGGTAGCCGACGTCCGCCGGATCGACTTCGGGACCGGTCCGACCGGAGGCCTCGGCGACGTGCATGCCCATCATCCCGCGGTCGCTGGCGGGGAGCGGCCCCTCCTTGCCCTTGGCGACGGAGAAGCGGCGCGAGACGTCGAAGATCCGGGTATCGATCTCGACCAGCTGGTCGTCCATCATGCAGCCGGAATAATGGAACTGCCCGGTCGGGTCGATCCGGCTGCCGTGCGGCATCGTGCAGGTCACGATCCGGCTCACCTCCGTCCGGGTCGGCGTGTAGATGACCGACTGGGAGGAGGGCACCATGTCGCCGTGGAGATTGAAATTCGCCACCAGGGCCCAGAGCCCGTCGGGCGACACATCGATGGTGGCCGGAAAATTCCCGACCAAGATGCCCGGGCCGGTCAACGTGTCGGGCCCCAGGACGTATTGCCAGTACTTGCCGTCCGGGAACCCGTGGCCCGTCGTCATGTGGAGATACTTGCCGTCTTTCGAGATCGAGAGCCCGTGAGGACCCTCCATCTCGGCGGCCAGTTCGCCGACCGGTATGGTCTTCTCGACGACGAGTCCGTCCGGGCCGAGGCGAATCCGGTGGATGAGGTCGGCCGACTCGGCGCCGACGTACACCCAGTAGTTGGCGGTGGGCCGCGGCGGGGCCTGACCCGCGAGGCCCGCCGGCGCCAGAGCCGCGGCGCCGAACAGGGCCAATCCGATTGTCTTGCGAACCCGGCTCATCGTCGGCATCGTTCCCGATCCCCCATCACGACCTGTTCTCGAACCGCAGGATGCGTCCATGAAACTAACTCGATATCTGGCGCTCGGAATGACCTTCGCAGCCGCCGCACCGGCCGCGGCCCAGACCGTCGCCAGGCTGGTGGCGGATCCCGCCGCCGTGACCCTCCGGGCCGGCGACTCGACCCGCATGGCCATTCGGGCGCTCGACGCCAACGGCCGGGAACTCACCGACGCGGTGGTCCGGGTCTTCGGGGCCCGCCGCGCGGTGGCCTGGAGCGAGGGCTGGGTTCGGGCCTTCCAGGCGGGCAGCCACACCCTGACCGCGACGGCCCAGGGCGCCAACGGCGCTCCGGTGCAGCTCGAGATCCCGGTCACCATCACCTGGCCGCCGATCGCCAGGCTCGAGATCGTGGCCGGCGAGGGCCGGCTCTACCCGGGCGTCACGCTGGGCCATACGGTCCGCGCGGCACATGCCGACGGCAGCCTCCGGCCGGGCGTCGAGCCGACCTGGCGGAGCTCGAACCCTCGGGTGGCCTCGGTCGATCGCTTCGGCAACGTCCGCGGCCTCACCCCGGGAGCCGTGCAGATCACGGCCGAGGTGGACGGGGTCCGGTCGTCGGCGTCGTACACGGTGCCGCCGAATCCGGTCACCGCGCTCGAAATCTCGATTCCCGACACGACGCTCCGGACCGGTGACGTGCTGCACCTGCAGGCCACGGCCCGGAACTCGAGCGGCCGGCCGGTGGCGGATGCGCCGGTGACCTGGAGTTACTCCTACACGCCGGACGACTCGCTGGCCCCGTCCGGCCTGCCCGGCGGCGCCGGGATCATCCAGTTCGGCCAGTTTGCCGGCAACTATCCGGGCAAGTACACCCTGATGGCCCGCACCGGCAGCCACTTCGCCGAGCGGACCATCGAGGTCCGGCCCCGGGACGCCCGCCGGCGGATCCAGGTGACGGGCCGGGGAAACATCACCAGCACCCACACGTCCGACCTCTGGCCCTGGACCGGCAAGGACGGGAAGGACTACGCGCTGGTCGGGACCTGGGGCGGCGACGGATACGCCTTCATTTACGATATCACCGACCTCGGCAATCCGGTCAAGACGGATTCGGTGCGGGTGGATGCCCGAACCATCAATGACGTGACCGTCTCACCTGACGGGCGGTACGGGGTGCTGTCACGGGAAGGCGCCTCCAACCGGGTCAACGGCGTCGTGATTCTCGACCTGGCCAACCCGGCCCATCCGAAAGTGGCCGCGACGTTCGACCAGGAACTCACCGGCGGCGTTCACAACATGTTCGCCACCAACGACTACCTGTTCGCGGTCTCGGGCGGGGCGAAGTACGTGATCGTGGACGTCCGCGACATCTACAAACCGAAATACGTGAGCGAGTACCGCCACCCGAACGCCCGGCTCCACGACCTCTGGGTTCACGACGGCATCGCCTACTCGGCGCAGGGCGGCGCGGGCACGGTGGTGGTGGACGTCGGCAACGGGAAGTACGGCGGGACCATCGAGAAGCCCAAGCTGATCACGGTCTACGGGGTCAACAGCGGCCACGAGATCTTCCCCTACTTCCAGCAGTCCACGGGCAAGGTCTACCTCTTCATCGGCGATGAGGAGATGAACCGGTCGGGGCGGGTCTGGGAGGGCACCAACTATCGCGGCGAGATGACGACGCCGGGCGGCGTCCCGCAGACCTCCGGCGGGTTCGTCCACATCATCGACTTCACCGACCCGATGCATCCGAAGCCGGTGGGGCGTTACCACGTCGAGGACTTCGGCGCCCACGACATCATCGTCAAGGACGACATCCTCTATCAGGCCTACTACGAAGGCGGCGTCCGGCTGGTGGACGTGTCCGGCGAGCTGATGGGGAACCTGGCCGACCAGGGCCGGGAGATTGCGGTCTTCAAGCCCTACGATCCGAAGGGATATACCCCCAACGCGTCGTTCGTGATGAATGCAATGCCCTGGAAGGGGCACGTGCTCTTCAGCGACTTCAACACCGGGCTCTGGGCGGCCCGGCTGATGCCGAAGCAGTCGCTCACGCCCTGACCGGCATCCCACTTCCGGGACGACACCGCCGTGGCCCCTCCGGGCCGCGGCGGTTTCGTTTGCCCAGTACAGGTTCCGTGCCGATCCGCCAACGGCACCCCTCGGCTCACCTTACCGCCTAACGGTCGTTGTGTTCAGGTTCGTTCGTGTCGAAACGACATCACGAAATCACACGGATGACACACGTAAGAGCGTGAATCCTTCCGGCCGACTCGCGCGTCAGACCGGGGAAGCGGCCCGCATTCCCACGGTCAACCAGCGGAGGCACGGTGCGTTTTCAGTATCGCGGCATGCTGCGATTCGTCGCAGTACTTCTCTTCTCCACCCCGGTCGTCCTCGCGGCGCAGACCCGGCAGGTCACCGGCCGGGTCACGCGCGCCGTCGAAGGCACGCCGGTGGTGGGGGCGTCGGTTTCGGTGAGCGGCGCGGCCACGGAGACCACGGCCCGCACCGGCGAGGACGGCCGGTACACCATTTCGGTCCCCGCCGGCGAAGTCCGGCTCCTGGTGCGGGCCATCGGCTTCACCGCCGTCCAGGCCACGGTGCCGGCCGGCCAGAGCACCCTCGACATCGCCATGAACGCCGACGTCTTCAAGCTCGGTGACGTGGTGGTGACGGGCCAGGCCACGACCGTCGAGCGGCGGGCGGTCACGACGTCGGTCGGCTACGTCTCCGGCGAGGACATCTCCAAGGTGGCGGCGCCGACCATCGAGGCGGCGCTGGGAACCCGGGTGGCTGGCCTCAACCTCCAGTCCAACTCCGGTGCCCCCGGCGGCGGGATGCAGCTCCAGATCCGCGGCAACGGAACCATTCTGGGCGCCTCCGACCCGCTGGTGGTGGTGGACGGCGTGATCTACAGCAACGCCCGGGTCCCGTCGCTCCGGAACAACGCGATCGCCGGCGTCAACAAGAACGAGGACGACGCCGTCAATCGCCTGGCCGACATCAACCCGGCGGACATCCAGAGCATCGAGATCCTCAAGGGCGCGGCCGCCTCGTCGATCTACGGCTCCAAGGCGTCCAACGGGGTGGTGGTGATCCAGACCCTCCGCGGCCAGCAGGGCGCCCCGCGGATCAACCTGTCGCAGCGGTTCGGCACCTTCGACCTGCTGCGGAAGTACGAGCCGCGGTGCTACACGCTCGCCGAGGCCGTGGCCAAGTTCGGGCAGACCGCGAACGACTACGCGACCAACGGGACCCTGCCCTGCTACAACCACTACGACCAGGTCTTCGGTGACAACCGCCTGTCCTACGAAACGGTGGCGGACGTGAGCGGCGGGACCGAAACCACCCGGTACTTCATCTCGGGCACCTGGAAGCGGGACGAGGGCATCGCCCAGAACACCGGGTTCGGCCGGCAGGCGCTCCGGATCAACGTGGACCAGAAGGTCAACGAGAAGCTCGACCTCAAGGTGAGTTCGGCCTTCAACCGGTCCAGCACGCAGCGGGGCTTCACCAACAACGCCAACAACTTCGGCTCGGCCGGATACGCCCTGGCCTATACGCCGAGCTACATCGACCTGCGGCGGCGAGGGGATGGCACGTTCCCGAAACCGGCCGGCAACAACGTCCCGGCCGCGAACCCGGTGCAGACGAACGCCCTCGCGCTCAACGACGAGGAGGCCTACCGGTTCACCGGCGGGGCCACGCTCAACTACCGGGCCCTGACCACCGCGACGAATTCCATCCTCCTCGTGGCGGCCGGCGGCACCGACATCTTCGAGCAGAAGAACCGGATCTACACGCCGAACGAACTCTTCTTCGAGGAGCCCCAGAACCAGCCGGGCACCGCGGTGGACGGGAACGGCGTCAGCCGGAACTTCAACTGGAACCTGAACGGGATCTGGACCCATGCGCCGGCGGCCGGCACCTGGTCTTCCTCGTTCTCGGCGGGCGCCCAGTACGAGGACCGGCGGCTTCGGGTCGGGTCGATCACGACGACCAACCTGGTCCCCGGCCAGGGCAACGTGAACCAGGGGACCAACTTCGCGCCGACCGACTCGCTCGGTGAGGAGCGGACCTTCGGCCTCTATGCCAACGAAGAACTGCGGCTGTTGGACGACCGGCTGACCGTCCAGGCCGGCGTGCGAGCCGAGCGCTCGAGCGCCAACGGCAACACCGCCAAGTACTACGTCTTCCCGCGGGCCTCGGCGGCCTACCGCCTCGACCTGCTCGGGGAAGGCAGCGAGCTCAAGCTCCGCGCCGCATACGGCGAGACGGGCAACCAGCCGCTGTTCGGGCAGAAGTTCACGCTGCTCAACACGCCACAGATCGGCGGGCGGAACGGCTTCACCATCGCCGGGGCCGCGGGCGCACCGGACATCCAGCCGGAACGCCTCAAGGAAGTCGAGGCCGGATTCGACGCCTCGTTCGGCAACGGCCGGCTGGTCCTCGAGGGGACCTACTACCGCCGGGTCACCGACAACCTCTTCCTCAACCGGGTGCCGGCGAGTTCGTCCGGCTTCGCCAACCAGATCTTCAACGGCGGCAAGATCCGGAACCAGGGCGTCGAGCTGCTGTTCGGTGTCACCCCGATCCAGACCCGGGGCTTCCAGTGGGTCACCCGGACCAACTTCGCGCTCAACCGGAGCCTCGTCCTCGAGCTTCCGGTGGCCTCGTTCCGGCCGCCCCAGTCCGGGTTCGGCGGCCTGGGCGTGACGTTCATCGAAGAGGGCAAGTCGCTCTCGCAGCTGGTCGGTTTTGCGTTCGACGCGCAGGGGAACCGGACCGCCACCCAGGTGGCGCTCGGCGACACCCGGCCCGACTTCCGGGTCGGCTTCTCCAACGACGTCAACGTCAAGTCGCTCAATGTGAGCTTCACGCTCGACTGGCAGCAGGGCGGAAGCGTCATCAACCTGACCCAGTTCCTCTATGACGACGCCGGCACGGCGGCCGATTTCGGATCGCCGGCGCACGCGGAGCGGATCGCGGCCCAGGCGGCGGGCGTCATGACGCCGTACATCGAGGACGCGACGTTCCTCAAGGTGCGGGAAGTGTCCCTCGGCTACCAGCTCCCGAACTCGGTCGCGCATGCGCTGGGCATCGGGGCGCGGGACGCGCGGATCAGCCTGACCGGCCGCAACCTCTTCATGTGGACCAAGTACTCCGGTCTCGATCCGGAAGTGGCCAACTTCGGCTCCGCCGCGATCCGGAACAACCTGGACGTGGCGCCGTTCCCGCCGAGCCGGTCGGTCTTCCTCAACATCGCACTCGGATTCTGATCGATATGACCTACACGACCCGATTGATTCGCGGCCTCGGAATCGGCGGCGCCCTCGTCCTGGCAGCGTGCGGAGACTTCACGGTCCCCTACAGCAACGCGCCGACCGAAAACCAGCTGACCGAGAACCCGACGCGGGCGATTCTCGCCCGCGCCGCCACCGGCCTGTTCGCCGGCGTCCTCAACGACGTCGGCGGTGAGATCCAGCAGTGGGGCCTCTACGGCCGGGAGCTCTACAACCTCCTCGGCAACGACCCGCGCGAAACCGGCGAGGAACTGCGGGGCCCGCAGGACCCCGGCGGCCGGGCGGGCGGCGTCTGGGCCGCCAAGTACGCCCACATCCGGAGCCTCAACGCCTACCTCCGGGCGATCGAGAACACGGCGGAGCTCTCCGCCCAGGAGAAGCTGGCGGCCCGGGGCTTTGCCCGGACCCTCAAGGCCCATGCCCTCCACCGGCTCGCGCTCCGGACCGGTGCGCTCGGCATCCCGATCGACGTCGACCGGGAGATCACGGCGGACCCGGCCCCGTTCGTGTCGCAGACGGAGGCCTTCGACTACGTCGTGGCCCTGCTCGACTCGGCCGCGACCGATCTGGCCGGCGGCGGCGATGCCTTTCCGTTCACCTTCGGACCGGGCTTCACCGGCTTCACCACCCCGGCCACGTTCGTGAAGTTCACTCGCGGACTCGAAGCCCGGGTCGAGGTGAACCGGGCCCTGCTGGCCGGCTGCGGCGCGCCCTGCTTCACGGCCGCGCTGACCGCGCTCAACCAGTCGTTCCTTACGACGACCGGGCTGCCCGCCAACCTCGGCACCGGCGTCTACTACGGCTATGACGGCGCGGCGGGCGAGCCGACCAACCCGATCACCGAGAACCTCACCCAGCAGCGGTACTACGTGCACCCGTCGGTGCGGGCCCTGGTCCAGCACAAGGGCAACGGCGACGACGATCAGCGCTGGACCGACAAGTTCCGGGCGGGCACAGCCAAGACGCTCAACAACCTGACGGGCGAGTTCAAGCCGATCCTGTACAACACCAACACCGCCACGGCCTCGGCGTCGAACCTCGGGGCCGACATTCCGCTGCTGAAGAACGAGGAGCTGATTCTGCTGCGGGCGGAGGCCAATCTCGGTCTCGGCAACAAGGCGGCGGCGATCGCCGACATCGACCTGATCCGGACCAGTTCGGGCGGGCTGGCGGCCAGCGGCCTGACCGCAGCGAGCTCGACCGACGCGATCACCACCGAGCTGCTCTACAACCGGCTCATGTCGCTGGTCTTCGAGCAGGGCGTCCGGTGGCTCGACGCCCGGAAGTACGGGCGGCTGGCCCAGCTGCCGCTCGACCGCGCGGGCGATGCGGTATTCACCAACATGCTGGTGCCGGTGAACGAGTGCGACGCCCGGGGCCTCACCGTCCCCTGCACGCCGTAGTCACGAACCGCCGTCCCACGGCGGAATCACCCGGACAGGGGCCGGCGCCACGCCGGCCCCTTTCCTGTTTTACTCCGCCCGAAGGATGCCCGCCGGATCGGTTCGGGCGGCCCGTCGGGCAGGCCGCCGGGCCGCCAGCACCGCCACCAGCGTGAGGCCGGCCGCCACCAGGAGATAGCTGAGCGGATCGGTGCTTCCGACGCCGGCCAGCAGCGGCGCGACGAACCGCCGCACCGCGAGCGCCCCGACGAACCCGAGCGCCGTCCCGGCGACCCCGAGCCCCACGGACTCGCGCAGTACGGCGCCGGTGATCGACCCACCGTCGGCCCCGAGCGCCATCCGGATCGCGATCTCCCGGCGGCGGCGGCTCACCAGGTAGTCGATTACGCCGTAGAGTCCAACCGCCGCCACCAGCAAGGTCAGGGCCCCGTAACCGGCCACGAGCAGCAGGGTGAACCGCGGGCTGACCAGGAGTCGCTCCGCCGCCTGGTCGATCGTGCGGAGACTGCCGATCTGCGCGTCCGGCACCGCCGCCGCGAGCCGCGCTTCGAGCTCCCGCGCCACCGATGCCGGGTCGCCGGCGGTGCGCACGACGAGATAACTGCCCCAGCGGGGGCTCTGGGCAAACGGCCAGTAGATGGCCGGCTCGACCGACGATCCGGCCCGCCACGGCGCCAGATCGCGGGCCACGCCGACGACCTCGAACACGCGCTCGCCCCGGCCCACCTGCCGGACCCGCTGTCCGACCGGATTGGCGCCGGGCCAGGCCCGCCGGGCGAACGCCTCGTTGACCACGACCACGAGCGGCCCGCCGCGACGGTCGGAGGCGGCGAGATCGCGCCCGCGGACCAGCGGAAGACCGAGCGTGCCGAAGTAGTCCGGGCCGACGTCATGCCATTGCGCGGTGACCTCGACGTCGGTCGTGCCCTCCGGCGCGAAGGACCCCGGCTCGCTGCCGCCGAAGAGCGGCCCGCTCGATGCCTGACTCACCGCCGCGACGCCGGGCACCGCCCGAGCCTCCTCTCGCAAGCGGTCGAATGCCGCCGTGGTTGCCGCAGCGTCCGGAAACCGGCTGTCGGGCAGCACGCTCCAGATCACCGCCACCCGCGAGTGATCGAACCCCGGCTGCCAGCGGAGGTAACTCATGAAGCTGCGGCCCAGCAGCGCCGCGCCGATCAACAGGGTCGAGGCGAGGGCGAGTTCGGTGACGACCAGGCCGCGCTGAACCGACAGCCGACCGCCGAGGCCACCCGGCTGCGCCCCGGTCCGGAGGGCTGCCGTGAGATCCCGGCGAGTCGACCGGAGGGTCGGCACCAGCGCCAGCAGGAGCGTCAGCAGCACCGCCCCGGCCGCCGTCATGCCAAGGATCCCGGCGTCGACGTTCACCTCGGCCAGGCGCGGGATCGACGACGGCGCGAACCGGACGAACCCGCGGGTGAGCCACGGGGCCAGCAGGGTCCCCGCGGCCACGCCACCCAGCGCCACCAGCGCCGCCTCGGTGAGCAGCAGCGCCGCGATCCGGCTCCGGCTCCCGCCGAGCGCTTCGCGCACCGCGATCTCGCGGGCCCGGTCCCACCACCGCACGAGTAACAGGACCGAGAGATTCATTACGGCGATCAGAACGGCGAGGGCCGTGGCGCCGAAGAACGCCAACAGCGCGGGGCGGGCCGACCCGACGACCTGGTCCTGGAGCGGGCGGACCTCGGTGGCCCAGTCGCGGTTGGTGGCCGGATGGAGTTCCGCGAGCCGGGCGCCCACGGTCCGGAGCTCGGCGGCGGCGGTAGCCAGGGTAGCCGCCGGAGCCAGCCGGCCAACGGCCTGGAACCCGCGCCAGCTGCGCTGTTCCTCGTCGCGGGGATCGAAGGGCAGCGGAACCCAGACTTCGGTATCCTCGAGCAGCGACACCGATCGGGCCTGCGGCATGACGCCGACCACGGCATAGCTCGAGTCATCGAGGACAATCGTTGCCCCGAGAGGATCGGGCCGGCCGGCGAGTTCGGGCGCCCGCGCCGCGAAGGTCGCGCTCACTACCGCGACACGGGCAGCACTCGGGCCAAGATCGCCCGGGGTGAAGAACCGCCCGGCTGCCGGCGCCACGCCGAGGGCCGCGAACCACCCCGGGGTGGCGAGTGCGGCCCGCACACCGGCGTTCCGACCGTCGACCCGGCGGGTGAATGACCAGTCCCGCGCAAGTCCCAGCGCCGCAAACGCGGGCGCCTGCGCGGCGAAGTCCATCACATTCGGCGGCGAGGCCACACAGAACCCGGCGACGCTCGGGTGCCGTTCGCACACCGTCACGATCCGGTCGGGATCGGGAAACGGCAGCGGCCGGACCACGATGGCGAACACGATCGACGCCATGGCGGCGAGGGCACCGACAGCCAAGCCGAGGGTGGCGACGGCCGCGGCGGTGAATCCCGAACGCCGGCCCAGGTTCCGGGCGGCGACAAGGAAGTCCTGAGTGAGGAAACGGAGCATGGATGCGAGGTCCGATGGGAGCCAGGGGTCTCCAAGGAACTCTCGTGCCGAAAGCCCGGAGGGCTCCAACCGGTTGAGATATCGAGTCTTGGCCGCCGGCCACGCCCTACGAACGGGAGCCGAGGCGTTCGGTTATGGGACGGGCGGCTCGAAACCGGACGGCTGGCGGGGCATCGTGAGCGCGCCTTCACCCCACTCGATGGCGGAACGCTCCTCCGCGCCACCGCGCACCCGCGCGCGTCAGCGCCGGAGCAGCAACCAGATGAACGTCCCGAAGCCGATCGCCACCACCGTCGCGCGGACCAGCGCCGGCGTGACCCGCTGCGCGATGATCGACCCGCCATACCCGCCGGCGATGGCACCGGCCGCCATGATCGCGGCGAGGGGCCAGACCACCGCGCCGCGAGCCGCGAACAGCACGGCGGCCACGACATTGATCAGCATCGCGCCCCACGCCTTCACGCCGTTCATCTGATGGATGTCGGCGAGCCCCGACAAGCCCAGCACGGCGAGCATGAGGATTCCGATCCCCGCGCCGAAATATCCGCCGTACACGCCGACGCCGAACTGAGCGAGGAAGAACGCCACGCCCGTGTGCGGCAAGCCATGGTCCCCGCCGGACCGGGCCCGCAGCCAGCGACCGAGGGGTCCGTTGGCGAGAAACAGCAGCGTGGCGCCGAGGACCAGATAGGGAACGATCGCGTCGAAGCGGTCGGACCCGGCCGCGAGCAGAAGCCAGCCCCCGGTCAGTCCGCCCAGGGCGCTCGGGATGCTGAACCGAACGAGCCAGGGACGCATGCCCGCGAGGCGTCCCCGGTAGCCCCACAGGCTGCCGACCGCGCCGGGCCAGAGGGCCATCGTGTTCGTGGTATTCGCGACCAGCGGCGGGACGCCGAGGGCCACGAGACTCGGGAACGTGACGAGCGTGCCGCCCCCGGCAATCGAGTTGATGGCGCCGCCGATGAAGGCGGTCGCGGCCGCCCCGGCCACGAGAGCCGGCGACAAGGGCACGGAAGTGTCGGGCGCGAGCATGGGGGCGGAAGGTAGCCCCGGGGACTGGACCGGACGAGGGGGTCGGCTACGTTGGACCCATGACCCGCATCGGCGTCTTCGGCTGGGGGATCGTGGCACCCCGGTGTCCCGACGTGACCGCCTTCGAACGGCACCTCGACTCGCGGGAGAGTTGGCTCGAACCGTTCAACGGCTTCGGTCCCGACAGCTTCATGGTGGGCCGGCCGAGCTTCGACTTCGCCCGCTACCGGCCCTGGGTGGAGGCCCGATTCCCTCCCCGGCGCTATGCCCAGCTGGTCGAGAAGATGGACGGCCCCACGCTGTATGCCCTGGGCGGGTTCATCCAGGCCCTCGAGCAGAATCCCGGCCTCGAGCAGGAACTCAAGAGCCTCGGTTCGGCGGCGCACATCTACGTCGGCTGCGGGCTCGGCAATGTCGGCACGCTTCACGACGCCTCGCTGGAGCTCTATCACGCCCAGCGCCGCTGGGACCGCTTCTGGGCCGACCCGGCGCGGCATCCGGGGCTGGCCCGCCACCTGGCCGGCGACCGGGATCCGCAGGCGCCGCCGGACCCGGCGAACGCCGCCCCCGACGAGCGAGATGAAGCGGAAAGCCGCTGGTGGCATTACTGGGCCGCCACGGCCCCCGGTCTCGCCGAGTACCTCACGGAGCTGTCGGCCATCGAGGCCCTCAACGTCGAGGGCGACATCGAGGCGGGCAAGATCCGGGTGATGAAGGAGAAGGCCCGCCGGACCGGCCAGCTCGAGGCCCGGTGGGGCGCGCCGACGCCGCCGTGGAAATCGGTGTCGGCCAACGTGATCTGGAATCTCCACAACACCCCGGCCGCCCAGATCTCGATGATCGGCGGGATCACCGGCCTCGCGTTCGCCCCCGTCGGCGCCTGCTCGACGTTCGGACTGGCGCTCAAGCTGGCGATGGACGCCATCCGCCGCGGGGAAGCGAAGGCCGTGGTGGTGGGCGCCACCGACCCTGCTCCCCATCCGCTCGTGGTCGGCGCGTTCTACCAGGGCCGGGTGATCTCGGCCGACGGCGCGGTCTCGAAGCCGTTGCACGGGCTGCGGGGCACCCACGTGGCCGGCGGCGCCGCCATCTGGATCGTGGGTGACCACGACTACCTGGCCGGCCGCGGCTACCGGGCGTTAGGCATGGAGCCGGTGAGCGTCGGCGTGAGCTCCGACGCCCACCACATCATCACTCCGAGTACCGAGGGCCCGCTGGCGGCGATCCACCAGGCGCTGGCGGGCGCGGGGGCGGCTCCGGAGGCGATCGGGAGCTGGGACCTGCACGCCACGGCAACGCCCGGTGACTATCTCGAGGTCGAGAACCTTCGCCGGGTGCTGCCGGCGTCGGTGCTGGTCACCGCGCGGAAAGGCACCTTCGGCCATGGGATGGGGGGCGGCGGCGGCTGGGAACTCACCGCCCAGTATCTCGGCTACGAGCGAGGCCGGTTGTTCCCCACGCCGCTGGCCGAGGGAGAGCTGCACCCGTCGGTGGCGGGGGTCCATCGCCATTTCGTGTTCGACGAGCCGGCGCCCGCTCCGAAGGGGCTGGCCGGCAAGCTGTCGATGGGAATCGGGGGGATCAACGCGTGCGTGGTTTCGCGGCCCTGGGACCGGCGGGCCTAACCGCGGAGCCGCCGGACCAGCGTGGCCAGCGACCAGGTGGTCCGGGACCAGCGGTCCTCGCTCAGGATCGCGACCGTGGCCGACCCGCTGCCGTGCGACACGACCTTGCCCTCGGTACCCGCCGACTCCAGAAGGAACCGCTCGCCCGGGGCGAGTTCCCCCAGCGGGACGGGCGGATCGAGCCGCACCGCGAGGCCAAGCGACAACTGCGACACCGGGCCGCGATCGGCGGCGAGATGGTATTGCTCCGACATGCGGACAACCTAATCGGGCGCTCCGCCGGACCCAACGCTATGTTTGTCGCCCGATGACCGAGCTCCTCACCATCCTGGCCCTGGGGTTCTTCCTGGGCATGCGCCACGCGACCGACGCCGATCACGTCGTGGCGGTGACGACGATCGTCTCGCGCCAGCGACACCTCGGCGCGGCGGCACTCATCGGACTGGCGTGGGGCCTGGGCCACACGCTCACCATCCTCGCGGTGGGGGGCGCGATCATCCTCTTCCGCTGGGAGATCCCGCCCCGGGTCGGCTTGTCGATGGAATTCGCCGTGGCGGTGATGCTCATCGTGCTCGGGCTGGCGAGCCTTGCCGGGGTGTTCCGCCGGATCGGCGAGCTGGCCCGGGGCCGGAACCACCACAGCCACGCCCACGCGCACGGCGACTACGTCCATACCCATCCGCACCAGCACCAACCCGAGGCCCATCCCCATCGGGCCGACGATACGCCGCTGACCCGCCTCGACCGGATGCTGGGCTCGCTGGCGCCCTACCGGCTGGCGCGGCCCCTCATCGTCGGCGTGGTGCACGGCCTGGCCGGCTCGGCCGCCGTGGCGCTGCTCGTCCTCGCCACGCTGCCGACCTCGCGGGGCGCCCTGCTCTACCTCGTGGTCTTCGGCCTCGGGACGATGGCGGGCATGATGCTCGTCACCGCGGCGGTGGCGGTCCCGTTCGCGCTGTCGGCGGGGCGGTTTGCAGCGGCGAGCCGGGGTCTCCGGATTGCCTCGGGGCTGCTGAGCGTGGGATTGGGACTCTTCCTGGCCTACCGCATCGGAGTGGTGGACGGGCTCTTCACCGGCGGCGCCCAGTGGACGCCCCGGTAGCCGGCGCTACAGCACCTTCCGCACCCGCTCCGCCTCCGCCACCACCTGATCGATCAGCGGGAACAGTTTTTCGAGATCGGCCTCGGCGACGGCGTCCGCCCGAGCCGCCCCCTCGACGTCATTGAGGAGCTGCCACAGGGTCTGCGCCCCGATGAATCCGGCGGGCGACTTGAGCTGGTGCGCGGCGTCTGCCGCATCCCGCAACCGCCCTTCGGCGAAGCACCGGCGCAGCTGGTCAGCCTTGGCCGGCGTCGTCGAGATGAAGATACCGAGGACCCGGCGGGCCAGATCGACGTCCTGATAGGTGTATTCGTCGAGCATCCGGCGATTGATGAGGCCGGTTCCGCCCCCCAGCGGACGGGCGACTGCCGGGGTCGGGACCACCCGGCCCACCTGCTCCGCGATCCGGGCAACGAGTTCCGCCGGCCGGAACGGCTTGCCGACGAAGCCGTTCATCCCGGCGGCCTCGGCGCGGCGCCGCTCTTCGACGAGCCCGGCAGCACTCAGGGCCAGGATCGGCAGGGTCCGCTCGGAGAGCCCGAGTTCCCGGCGGATCCGGATCGTGGCCTCGAAGCCGTCCATCTCCGGCATCTGCAGATCCATCAGGACGACGTCGAAGCGCTCGCTCCGGAGCCGGCCGAGGGCTCCGAGGCCCGAGGCCGCAACGACGACGTCGGCGCCGGCGGCCGCCAGCAGTTCCGTCGCCACGGTCTGGTTCAACTCGTTGTCCTCGACGAGCAGGATCCGGACACCGTCGAGCCGGACCTCGCCCGCGGCGTTGGCGGCGGGGACCGGGATCTCCTCCGCCACGCCGAACGCCAGGGTCACGGTAAAACAGCTGCCCTGGCCCGGGGTCGAGGTCACCGCAATCTCGCCACCCTGTAATTCGACCAGCTGGCGGACGATGGTGAGCCCGAGCCCGGTCCCGCCGAACCGGCGCGTGGTGTCGGTCCGGCCCTGACTGAACGGTTCGAAGATCGTGGCGAGCCGGTCGGGGGCGATGCCGATGCCCGAGTCGGTCACCGCGAACTGGACGATCACCCGCTCGCCGTCCCGCCGGCTGACGCCGACCGTCACGGTCACCGACCCGCGCTCGGTGAATTTGACCGCATTGCCGACGAGGTTGAGGAGCACCTGATTGAGGCGGACCGGATCGCCGACCAGCACCGGGGGTACGGCCGGATCGATCACCGACACCAGCACCAGGCCCTTCTGCTCGGCGCCGAACCGGAGCGAGCCGACGACGCCCTCGACCATCTTCACCGGCTCGAACGGGACCGTCTCGAACTGGATCCGGCCGCTGTCGATCTTGCTCAGGTCGAGAATGTCGTTGATCGTCGACAGCAGCTGGTCCGAGGAGAAGCGGATGCCCTCGAGGTAGCGGCCCTGATCCGGAGTCAGGGTGGTCCGCGCCAGCAGGTGGGTCAGGCCGACCACGGCGTTGAGCGGCGTCCGCAGCTCGTGGCTCATGTTGGCGAGGAATTCCTGCTTCGCCTGAGCGGACTGTTCGGCCAGTTCCTTGGCCGCCTTGAGCTCGGCCGCGCGCTGCTTCCGCTCGCTCAGATCCCGAATGTAGGCGGTGAAGAGCCGGGTGCCGTCCGGCATGGCGATCGGCAGCACCTCGACCTCGGCTTCGAACCGGGTTCCATCGGCCCGCTGGAGCGTCCGCTCCATCTGCCCATGCCAGCGCCCGAAGTCCCGCCCTTCGCGGGCTTCGGCCCGGGCCGCCTCGAGAAATTCCGGAGGAATGAACAGCGCGACCGCCTCGCGGCCGATGAGCTGCTCGCGCGAAAAGCCGAACATCCGCTCCGTGATCGGATTGAGTTCGATGATGTGGCCAGCCGCATCGGCGGTGATGATCGCATCGTTGGCGGCGTCGAGAATCGCCGCCTTGCGGGCCCGTTCCGCCGCGCCGTCGAGCTCGGCCCGCCGCTGGTCCGAAATATCGAGCCCGTAGCCAAGGACCTGGGTGACCCGGCCCTCGGCATCGAGGATCGGGGTCAGAAACCGGCTGTAGTAACGGGTCCGGCCCTCGCGGTCCACCAACGACTCCTCGTACCGAAGGCCCCGCTTCGAGGCGATGGCCTCGAGCAGCCGCTCGGCGCGATGCTGGCCGAGTTCGGCCGGGAAACCCCTGAGCTTGGCGTAGTCGAGGTCGGTCCTGCCGATCATCCACTGCCGCCGCTCGGGATCGGACACTGCATGACGGCTGACGAACTGGTAGCGGCCTTCCCCGTCGAAGACGGCCAGTTCGACCGGCAGGGCGTCGAGCACCTGCTCGTAGAACCGCTTGAGGTCGGCGAGTTCGCGGGTGGCCCGCTGGGTGTCCGTCACGTCGCGGTACTGCCAGGCGTTGCCGCGATGGTGGGAGTCGATCACGACCGGGAAGTAATCCCGCTCGAGGATCCGGCCGTCGGTCATCTCGAGGACGTCGCCACGCACCGGCTGCCGAGCCGCCAGGATCGCGTCGACGCGGGTGAGGAATCCGGCCGGATCGACGAACAGTCCCGCGGCCGCACGCGCGGCGGAGGCGCAGTCGCTGCCGTTCAAGGCACTGGGCGGGACGGGCACCGCGAACAACTCGCAGAAACGCTCGTTGGCGAACACCACGAGCCGCCGTTCGTCCTCGACGAGGACGGCCGTGTCGAGCCCGGCGACGAGCGTCGCGAGGCGGGCCACCGTGGGATCGGCGCCCTCAGGGGCGGCGGGCGCGGTGGGTTCGGGACCGCGGGTCATGCTCAGAGTATCGGCACGTTTCGCGCCGTCAGTACCCCGGCGGCCCAGCCGGGCTCGACGCCCCCAAGTCCTTATCCGGCAGCTGGTTACAGTTCATCGAGATCAGGGTCTCCGGATCTCCTCGGCGTAGGCGGCCTCGAGGTTCCGCTGGTACCGGTCGAGCAGCCCGCGCATCGCGGCGTGCTCGGTCCGAATCGCCTCCCGGAACGGCGCGTCGGTCAGGTAGTCGAACAGGATCGCCGCCATGACCTGGGCATCGATCCGGAACCCCGCGTGCCCCACCGGCGAGGTGGCATCGACCGCCATCTCCTTGGTGTGGTAGGATCCGCGCGAGCTGAAGACGCTGACCCCGACGCCGGGCACGTCATGCGACATCCCGCCGGTCTCCTCGTAGCCCGCGGGGCGGCCCGGCTCGGGATCGACGTGCGTGGCGCCGAGTTTCTTCGCGTAGGCGAACATCGTTTCCTCGAGGGTGCCCAGGGTGATGCCGTCGCGGTATTCGCCGTAGCGGTCGATCGTCACCTTGACGCCCATCGCCCGGGCCGCCCCTTCGGCGGCGGCATCGATCATCCGGGTCATGTGCTCGAGATAGACGCCGTCGGGATAGCGGATGTAGTAGTCCACCACCGCCCGTTGCGGCACCACGTTCGGTGCGACGCCGCCCTCCGGAATGACGCCCTGAATCGACGCCTCCGGCCGGAACGTCGAGCGAAGCCCGTCCACCATCGTGTAGAAGTGCACCGCGGCTTCGAGCGCGTTGCGGCCGTTCCAGCTGGTCAACTGGTGGGCCGGTGCCCCGGTGAAGAGGTACTTCACTTCGTTGATGTTGAGGCAGCAGATCCCGAACCCGGCCCGGGCCCGGGCCGTTTCCGTGGACGAGTGGCTTCGCACCATGATCTCGGCGCCGCGAAAGACCCCGGCATCGCGCATGATCTTCTTGGCCGGCGGGCCGACCTCCTCGGCGGGGGTACCGTAGAGCTTGATCGTGCCGGGCAGATGCTTCGTCGTAAGGTGCTCCTTCAGGGCCAGGGCCGCCGCGAGCGCCACCGGCGTCTGGGCGTTGTGCTGGTCGCCGTGGAAGGGGCCTTCGGTATCGCGCAGCGCGTCGTACTCGCCGATCAGACCGACCGTCGAGCCCGGGCCGCCGGGACTCTGCCAGGTTGCCACGAACGCCGTGCTCAGGCCGGCCACGCCACTGTCGATCGAGAAACCGTTCCGGCGCAGCACGGCCAGGATCGTATCGACCGCCCGCACCTCCTTGAACCCGACCTCCGGATGATTGCCGATCCAATCCGAGAGCGCCTGCATCTCGCCGTCCCAGATCGCTCCGACGCGGTCGACCACCCGGTCACGATCCGGATTCTTCGCGGCCGCGAGCCGGGCGGCGAGACGCGCCGGTGCGAGCCGGGTCTGGAGGGCGTCGATTTCGGTCAGGACGTCGCCGGCCGCGGCCCGTTCGGTGGCGGTGGTCTGAGCGGCCGCGGGCACCGCGGCGGTGAGCATCACGAGCGCAAGAGCGGGCAAACGCATCGGGGCTCCGGCAATGGGTCGGGGATGCGAGAATCTAGCGCCGGGCGGCAGCCCCGGAGTAGCATTGGCCGACCGCCATCCGGGACGTGCGACGATGCGCCGCTGGCTCCTCCCTGCCCTCTGCCTGCCGCTGACCCAGGCCGCGCCGGCGTTTGCGCCGGTCCAACCCGAGCTGTTCTCGGCGGGACGCACGCTGGTCAATGCGGCGGCCGACGTGGACGGCGACGGCGATCTCGACCTCTTCGTCGGCTTCAACGGCGAACCCAACCGGCTGTACCTGAATGAAGGCGGGCGGTTCACCGAGGGCGGTGCGGCGGCGGGGCTGGCAGCCGCGCGGGCCACCCGGGCCGCGGCCTTCGGCGACTTCGACCGCGACGGCGATCCGGATCTGCTGGTGGGGTTCGCGCCGGGGCCGGAATCGGTGCTTCGCCTCTACCGGAATGACGGCGGCCGGTTCACCGACATCACCGCCGAGGCCGGCCTCGGCGTGGACAGCGGCGCGGTCCGGCAACCGACCTGGGTCGATCCGGACGGCGACGGCGATCTCGACTTGTTCGTGGCGTTCCGGGATCGGCCCAACGCCTTCTTCGTGAACGACGGCGGCCGGTTCACCGACGAGGCCGCCCAACTGGGCCTGGCCGACCCGCGGCGCACCGTCGGCGCCGTCTGGTTCGACGCCGATCAGGACGGGGATCTCGACCTCTACCTGGCCAACATGGACGGCGACGCGAACGCGCTCTATCGCAACGACGGCGGCCGGTTCACCGACGTGGCCCGCGAGGCCGGCGTCGAGTGGGGCGGCCGGGAGCCCGGCCTCGAGGCGAACGGCACCGTCCGGCCCTGTGCCGCCGACGTCGACGGCGACGGCCGCTTCGACCTGATCATGGCCAACTACGGCCGAGCCGGTCTCTTCCTCAACCAGGGCGACGGCCGCTTCGCCGACCGCTCGGCCGCCTGGGGGCTCGATCAGGACAGCCGGTACGACACCTGCGCACTCGCGGATTTCGACAACGACGGGCGGCCCGACCTCTACCTCAACGGAACCGTGACCGGCGGGAAGAGTTATCCCGATCACCTCTACCGCAACACCGGCGACCGGTTCGTCGACGTCACCCCCGACAACGTCGCCGCGCTCGAGGCGGACCACGGCGCGCTCTGGGCCGACTTCGATCGCGACGGGGCCGTCGATCTGGCCCTGACCGGCGCCCAACCGAACGGGATGCACCTGGTGCTCCGGAATCTGCTGCCCCGCGCGGCGGCCGCGCGAAGCCTGGCCGTCACGGTCACCGCGGGCCGGGCAACGGCGCCCGCGGGCACCGAGGTTCGGGTATACATCGGCGGAACCCGGCAACGGATCGCCACGCTGCTCGTGGACGGAGGGTCCGGCTACGACGCCCAGAGCGCTGGGCCGCTCCACGTGGGCGTACCGGACGGCGTGACGCGGGTGGACGTCGAGGTGACCCGGATCGCGCCGGGACGCCCGAGGCGCCTCCGGCAGGGCGTGCCGATCGGCGCCCAGCCCCACCCGCTGGCGATCGACCTTCCCCGTTAGGCGGGGCGGCGAGGCCGGATCCCGCCGCCCTCCGCCCAGGTCAGCCGGTCGTTACCGCCGTCTCGACGTCCGACGGATCGACCCGGCGGCGCAACGCCTTGGCGAGCTTCTCCCGGTCGAGCTCGCCTTCCCACATCGCCACGACCAGGGCCGCCACGCCGTTGCCGATGATGTTGGTGAGCGCCCGGCACTCGCTCATGAACTTGTCGATCGAGAAGACGATCGCCATGCCGGGCACCAGCCGGGGATCCACCACCGAGAGCGTGGCGGCGAGGGTAATGAATCCGGCGCCGGTGACCCCGCTCGCACCCTTCGAGGTCAGCATCGCGACGACAAGGATCGTGAGCTGCTGCCCGATCGACAGGTCCACTCCCATCGCCTGCGCGATGAAGAGCGTGGCCAGCGTCATGTAGATGTTGGTCCCATCCAGATTGAACGAGTAGCCGGTCGGCACCACCAGGCCCACCACCGACTTCGAGGCGCCGAGTTGTTCGAGCTTCTCCATCAGCTGCGGCAGGGCGCTTTCCGACGAGGAGGTCCCCAGCACCAGCAGGAGTTCGTCCTTGATGAAGCCGAGGAACCGGAAGATGCTGAACCCGGCCATCCGGGCGATGAGGCCCAGGACGACGATGACGAACAGCCCCGCCGTCAGATAGAAGAGGGCAATCAGCCCGATCAGATTCGTGAGCGCCGCCGACCCATACTTGCCGATGGTGTAGGCCATCGCACCGAAGGCGCCAAGCGGGGCCGCCTTGAGCACGATGGCGATCATCCCGAACACGGCATGGGCCGCGTCATCGATGAACGACCGCAGGGTCCGCCCCCGGTCGCCCAGCACCATCAGGGCAAAGCCCGCCAGGATCGACACCAGCAGCACCTGGAGGATGTCCCCCCGGGCGAACGCGCCGATGACGCTGTCGGGAATGATGTTGAGCACGAAATCCACACCCGACTGATGGCTCGCCTGCTCGGCGTACCGCGCCACGGCTTCGGCGTCGCCCGTGGCACCCGCCATCCCGTGTCCGACGGGAAAGAGGTTCCCGACCACCATGCCGATCACCAGCGCGAGCGTCGAGACGAGTTCGAAATAGATCAGCGCCTTGAGCCCGACCCGGCCGACTTTCTTGGCGTCCTGGATGTGGGAGATGCCCGAGACCACCGTGCAGAAGATGATCGGGGCGATCAGCATCTTGATCAGCTTGATGAAGCCGTCGCCCAACGCCTTGGTCCACGCGTTCGTCGCGACCCCGGGGAAAAGCACCCCGACGGCCACGCCGACCAGGATGGCGATCAGCACCTGCACGTAGAGGAGCCGGTACCACGGAGTACGCTTGGAAGCCATGGAGGAGGCCAGGTGGAAGGAGGGAACGGAAACCGACGTTAGCCCCGGGGGCCCGATTCTCGCAAGAAAAACGTTCCAGTCACCGTTCTGTAACAATAGGGTGACAATCAGCCGACGACCGAGAAACTTTGAGGTCACGACGACCAGGTTCTGGGAGCTGTTCGAGTGTTCGATCGCCTGCCGACAACCCTGCTTGCCATTCTCGTCGCCGGCATCGGCGCCGGGCAGGCGGCGGCCCAGGCGATCCCGGCGTCACTGACATCGTCAGACGCAACCGAATGCGACGCAACGGGTTGGGCGGACCGCCTCAGCTACGCCCACCCCCTCCGCGCCGGCTCGACCGGCGATCAGGTCTGCCCTTCGACAGCCGAGCACTGGGTCGAGGCGAGCCGGCTGACCGCGGATGAGCGGCGGGTGTGGGACCGGGCCGTGAATCGCCTGACCACGGCGGTTCGCGACGACTGCCGGGCCACCGCCGGGTTCCTCGCCCGGCTGGAGCGGGCCGGCCGGATCGGCGTCTGGGCCGAACCCGATACCACGGGCGGCATGGTGTTCTTCGGAGCAACCTACCTGGACCAGCACAACGAACTGCTCGCCATCCAGTTCTGGTCGCGGACTTTCAGCCGGCCGGTGTCCTGGGTAGTCGCGGCGCTCGCGCACGAGAGTTATCATGCCCGGCATCCTGCGGCGTCGGAGGAGGAAGCCCTCCAGTTCGGCGAGACCTGCCGCCGGGCCACCGAGCCGCGCAACTCGATGCCCCTCTTTGTGGCGGGCGCCGGCCGTCCCTGAGTCCCGGAGTCACCTCATGAACGTCTTGCCGCGAGCCCTTGCCGGGGCTCTCGTCGTCGTGGCCGGCCTCGGCGCTTTGAAGGTCGCCCCGCCGCTTGCCGCTCAGACCGGCCGGGTCTGGAAGGCCCACGATCCCGAACGCCCGGCCCCGAAGATCGTCCATCCCGGCGCCACGAATGCCGAACCGCCGGAAGACGCCATCGTGCTCTTCGGCGGCGGCCCCCTCGACCAGTGGACGACCCCCAACGGCGGCACGCCGACCTGGCGGGTCGGCGACGGGTTCTTCGAGACGGTCCCGGGCGCCGGACCGCTCGTTACCCGGCAGGGATTCGGTGACGTGCAGCTCCATGTGGAGTGGTCCACCCCGCCCAA
>JBFXAY010000040.1:0-43912 GCA_050183815.1 Gemmatimonadales bacterium
GCCGCCGTGCCTCGCGGGCCTGAACACCCTTCGGGGCCAGCTCGTGACGGCCATCGACCTCCGGACCCGGCTGGGCCTGCCCATCCGGGAAAACGAGGAGCCGCCGATGCACGTGGTCGTCCGGACCGACGACGGGGCCCTCAGCCTCCTGGTCGATGCCATCGGTGACGTCATCGAAACCAACGACGAGGCCTTCGAGCGCCCGCCGGAGACGTTGCCGGCGGATGCCCGGCAGATGATCCGGGGGGTCTACAAGCTTCCCGGCCGGCTGCTCCTGATCCTCGACATCGTCCGGGCGACCAGCCTCGAGACCGCGGGCGTGTCCAAGTGAACCCGCTCCACGCGGCCTCGACGGTCGTCCTCCTGCTCGTCACCGCAGGGCTCATGTTCCGCCGGCGCCGGGGGGTGCACTACGCCCTGATGGTGAGTGCCTTCGCGCTCGACCTGATGATCGTCGTCTGGATCGAGGCGACCCGCGGCGCGGTGGAACGCGTCGTCGCCCGGCCGAATCCCGCGTTGCTCTACTTCCACGTGGCGGTGTCGCTCGCCGTCATCGGTCTCTACGCCGGCCAGCTCCGGCTTGGCTTCCGGGCCCTTCGCGGTGCCCCGATGCGGGTGGCTCTCCACCGGCGCCTTGGCACCGCTTTCGTTCTGTTCCGGTTGGCGAACTACGCCACCAGCTATCTGGTCACCCCTGCATCCGACAAGGATCACTATGCCATCCGTGAAGCGCCGGCCGCCGAAGCGCGCCGCTAGCCGAACCCTGTTCCAGCGCCTCGGGGGCGCGGACGCGATCGCGCTGGTCGTGGACGGCTTCTATCAGGCCGTCCTCGCGGACCCGGAACTGCGCCCGTTTTTTGCCCGGACCAACCTGGCGGATTTGAAGCGCCATCAGAAGGCCTTCATGGCGTCCGCCTTCGGCGGGCCCAAGGCCTATCGCGGCAAGGGCATGCAGGAAGCCCACGCCCATCTCCCGATCACCCAGGGGCACTTCGACCGGGTGGCCGGGCATCTCGTCAATACGCTCCGCGGCGCCGGCGTCGCGGAAGACCTGATCAATGAAGTCGTCGCCAAGGTGGCGCCGCTCGCGAAGGACGTCGTCAACACCTCGAATCACCCGGCGGGGACCGGGGAAGGGAAAGGACCGGGTATGAGCCAGAACGGGCGGACCATGCTGAAGAATCGGCGGTCGTCGGACATCGAAGCCGGCATCGCGTCGCTGACCGGAGAGCAGCAGGTGTCGGTGGACGCCGCCGAACTCGCCGACCTCCGGGGCCAGATCGACGCCGTCAGCCGGAACCAGGCCGTCATCGAGTTCGAACTCGACGGCACCATCGTGCGTGCCAACGAGAACTTCTGCACCGTGATGGGGTACCAGGAGAGCGAACTGGTCGGCAAGCACCACAGCATGTTCGCCGACCCGTCGTACGCGGGGTCCGCCGAGTATCGCCAGTTCTGGAAGGACCTCGGCGCTGGCAAGGCGAGCGTCGGCGAGTTCAAGCGGTTTGGCAAGGGCGGCAAGGAGGTCTGGATCAGCGCCTCCTACAACCCGATCGCCGGCGAGAACGGGGAGATTGCCAAGGTGATCAAGTTCGCCACCGACATCACGGCCACCAAGCGGGCCGCGATGGCGATGACGATGCTCGAGAACGCGCCGATCAACGTCATGATGGCGGACCGCGATCTCAAGATCCAGTACATGAACCCCGCCTCGTCGAAGACCCTGGCCACCCTCGAAGGGTACCTCCCGGTCAAGGTCAAGGACATGATCGGGCAGTCGATCGACATCTTCCACAAGAACCCGGCCCACCAGCGCCAGATGCTGGCCGATCCGCGGAATCTGCCCCA
Source organism: Gemmatimonadales bacterium (assembly GCA_050183815.1). Classification (GTDB taxonomy): domain Bacteria; phylum Gemmatimonadota; class Gemmatimonadetes; order Gemmatimonadales; family GWC2-71-9; genus SHZU01. Next base: position 1,849 of record JBFXAY010000040.1, read on the forward strand.
CACGGCCCAGATCCACGTCGGTCCCGAGACGCTGTCGCTCCTGGTCAGCCCGATCTACGACTCCACCGGCGCCTACGTCGGCCCGATGGTCACCTGGGAAGTGGTGACCGAGCGGCTCCGCCTCGAGGCCGAGGCCGCCCGGATCACGTCCATGATGGAGAACGCGCCGATCAACATCATGATGACGGACACCAACCTGTCGCTGCAGTACATGAACCCGGCGTCGCGCGACACCCTGAAGAAGCTCCAGCAGTTCCTCCCGGTGCGCGTCGAGGAGATGATCGGGAAGTCGATCGATCTCTTCCACAAGGACCCGGCGCACCAGCGGAAGATGCTGGCGGATCCGCGGAACCTGCCGCACCGGGCCAACATCCAGGTCGGGCCGGAGACCCTGTCGCTCCTGGTGAGCGCGATCTTCGACAACAACAAGCAGTACATCGGGCCGATGGTGAGCTGGGAAGTCATCACCGAGCGGCTCGAGACCGAACGGAAGATCAAGGAAGCGACCGAGCGGGAGCAGAAGGCCGCCGCGGAACTCCGCGAGAAGGTCGACTCGCTGCTCACGGTCGTCGAATCGGCCAGCAAGGGCGACCTCACCCAGACCGTCTCGGTCTCGGGCCAGGACGCCATCGGCCAGATGGGCGAGGCCCTCGCCCGGCTCCTCGGCGACCTGCGCAACAGCATGAAGCAGATCTCCGGCAACGCCACGTCCCTGGCGGCGGCGGCGGAGGAGCTCAATGCGGTCAGCCAGCAGATGAGCGCCGCGTCGTCCGAGACGGCCGCCCAGGCGAACGTCGTGTCGGCCGCGTCGGAAGAGGTCAGCAAGAACGTCGTGACGGTCGCCACGGGCACCGAGGAGATGAGTGCGTCGATCCGCGAGATCGCCACCAACGCCTCCGAGGCCTCCCGCGTCGCTCACCACGCGGTCAAGGTGGCCGAGTCGACCAACAGCACGGTGACCAAGCTCGGCGAGTCGAGTGCGGAGATCGGCAAGGTCATCAAGGTCATCACCTCGATCGCCCAGCAGACCAACCTGCTGGCCCTGAACGCCACCATCGAGGCGGCCCGGGCGGGTGAAGCGGGCAAGGGCTTCGCGGTCGTCGCCAACGAGGTCAAGGAGCTGGCCAAGGAAACGGCCAAGGCCACCGAGGATATCAGCCAGAAGATCGAGGCGATCCAGGGCGACACCGACGGCGCGGTCAGCGCGATCAAGGAGATCTCGGAAGTGATCAACAAGATCGCCGAGATCCAGACCACCATCGCGAGCGCGGTCGAGGAACAGACCGCCACGACCAACGAGATGAGCCGGAACGTCGCGGAAGCGGCCAAGGGCTCCTCGGAGATCGCCCAGAACATCACCACCGTGGCCACGGCGGCCGGGCAGGCGTCGCAGGGCGCCGCCGACTCGCTCAACGCGGCGGTCGAGCTCGCGAAGATGTCGACCGAGCTGCAGCGGCTGGTTCAGCGCTTCACCGTGTAAGGGCAGCGGAGAACCCGATGGGCCCCTCCTAGGGGCCCTTCGGCGTTTTCCGGCGTTCGCTCCGTGGCCGCATTGGGACGCGTCATCGACCTCGGCGCCCTCGGCGCCGATCTCGCCTGGGCACGGGCCCGGTCGGGCGACCCGGCTGCCGTCCGGCGGGTCGCGGACCGGCTGGCCACTCTGCGCGGCCTGCCCCAGAAGATCGGGCAGATCATCGCCCTCACCGAGCTTGATCAGGACGCGGGCGCCTTCGAATCGCTTACCGAGGGTCCGCCCGGCCTGGCCGGCGAGGCGGCGGCGGCGCTCGTCGAAGCGGAACTCGGCCGTCCGGTCCCGGATCTATTCGACCGCTTCGACCCGGTCGGGATCGGCGCCTCACTGGGACAGGTGCACCGGGCCCGGACGCGCGACGGTCTCTCGGTCGCGGTCAAGATCCGCTACCCCGGTGCCGCCGCGGCGGTTGAGCAGGACCTGGGCGCCCTGAACTGGCTCACGTGGCCGTTCGGCGGCCTGAGTCGGTTCGATCTCCAGGCCTATCGAGTGGCGGTGGGGCGGATGCTCCGGCGGGAGTTGGACTACCGGGCCGAGGCGGCGTCGCTGCGGCGGTTCGGCGAGCTGGGCCGGCGGGTACCGGGTGTCGAGGTGCCCGTGCCCGTACCGGCGCTGTCGACCGGCGAGATCCTGACGATGTCGTGGATCGACGGCTCGGCATTTCGCGCCACCGAGACCTGGGGACTCGGTGCCCGGGTGGCGGCGGGCAAAGCGCTCCTCGAGTTCTTTCTTCGGGGGCTCCTGGAATTCGGAACGGTGCACGCCGATCCGCATCCCGGCAACCTTCGGTTCCGGCTCGACGGCGGGCGCCCGGTGGTCGGGCTCCTCGATTTCGGTTGCACGGCCGACCTCGACCGGCCGGCGTTGGCCGCGGCGCGGTGGTTCTTCCGCGAGGGACTCGACGGCCTTGCCGCGCCCGCCGACTACCTGGCCGCCTACGCGGCGCTCGGGTTCCGGGCGGATCTCCTCGACGCCCTGAAGGACAGGCTCCCCATCGTCACCGCGGCGCTCCTGGCGCCGTTTGGCTCCGGGGATCCGATCGATCTGCGGGCCGGCCCCGGCGGACCGGCGCTTGCGGAGCTTCTGGGTGAACATCGCATGAATTTCAGGGCCGCCGGGCCGCCCGCCCTGATCTACCTCATCCGGGCCTGGCACGGCACCATGGCCTACGTCAGGGGGCTCGGGGCTCCGTTCGCCTGGCGGCCGGTTCTGGAGGGCGTGCTCGCGGACTTGCCGGCCGCCGAGGGGCCACTCGATCCGGCCGAACCGAGCCGCCCGTCCCTCTCGAAGGAACTCCGAATCTCCGTGTCGGAAAATGGCTTGGAGAAGGTCGGCCTAATCTTCCCCCCTCAACGTGCCGAAACTCTTGAGGAGATGGTTCCCGACGAGCTCCGGGCTCGGTTGGAGGAGCGGGGGATCGACCTGGTGGGCATCGGCCGCCAGGCGGCGGCAACCGGGTTCGCCCCGGGCACACTGTTCGAGGAATCACTCGGAGCGAAGCAGGTCCGGGTCTGGCTTCAGTAGGCAAGGGGGACGGCGTGAAAGTGCTGATCGTAGATGACTCGCGGGCCATGCGGATCATGCTTGCCCGGTTCATGACGGAACTCGGCTTCGAGACCCGCGACGCGTCGAACGGCAAGGAGGCGCTCGTCGCCCTCGGCGCCGGCCTCCCTGACCTCGTGCTGGTCGACTGGAACATGCCCGAGATGAACGGCCTCGAGTTCGTCCAGGCGGTGCGAGCCGACCAGCGGTTCAATGCGCTCCCGCTCGTGATGGTCACGACCGAGACCGAAATGTCCCAGATGACGAAGGCGCTCGAGGAGGGTGCCAACGAGTACGTGATGAAGCCGTTCACCAAAGACGTGCTGCAGGCCAAGCTGGAAATGCTCGGCCTGACTCAGGCCGGGTGAGCGCGATGGCCAAGATCAGAGTCCTCGTCGTCGACGACGCGGTCGTCGTCCGGCGCATTCTCACGGAGGCGTTGGCCGCCGATTCGTCGATCGAGGTGGTCGGCGTCGCGGCCAACGGCCGGATCGCCCTGCAGCGGATTCCGCAGGTCAATCCGGACGTGGTGACGCTGGACGTCGAGATGCCGGAACTCGACGGTCTCGCGACGTTGCGGGAAATCAGAAAGACCTGGCCCCGGCTGCCGGTCATCATGTTCAGCACCCTGACCGAACGCGGGGCGGCCACGACCCTCGAGGCCCTGTCCGCCGGCGCGTCGGACTACGTCACCAAGCCGGCCAACGTCGGCAGCGTCGAGATCGCCCAGCAGCGGGTGCGCGACGAGATCGTCCCGAAGATCAAGGCCCTCTGCGGCCGCTTCGAGCCGACCATCGCGCCCACCGAGCGGAAGGTCATGCTGCCCCCGCGGCCCAAGTCGCCGGTGTCGAGCCTGCCCAAGCGGGTCGACATCCTCGCGATCGGGACCTCGACCGGCGGTCCCAATGCCCTCGGCGCGGTGCTGCCGCTGCTGCCGGCGGACTTTCCGATCCCGATCGTGATCACGCAGCACATGCCGCCGGTGTTCACCAAGTTGCTCGCCGAGCGCCTGACCGCGCGGGGGCCGCTCAAGTTTTTCGAGGGGGAACCTGGCGCTCGCCTGGAACCGGGAATCGGCTGGGTGGCCCCGGGCGACCACCACATGGTGCTGGCTCGCGACGGGACCTCGATCAAGCTCAAGCTGAACCAGGAGCCGCCGGAAAACTCCTGCCGTCCCGCCGTCGATCCGATGTTCCGGTCGGTGGTCGAGATCTACGGGGAACGCACCCTGGCGGTGATCCTCACCGGCATGGGCCAGGACGGCTTGCGGGGCTGTGAGCAGGTCAAGGAGGCCGGCGGCCACGTGGTGGTGCAGGACGAGCAGAGCTCGGTGGTGTGGGGGATGCCGGGGTTCGTCGCGCAGGCCGGGCTCGCGGATTCGGTGCTGCCGCTCGATCGGATCGCCATGGAACTCGTCCGGATCGCCAAAATCGGACGCACCGGGGCGCCGAGCGCCGCCGCGCTGGGGAGGGGATGACGCCAATGGGAATCAGCGCCGCAACCTTCGAGTACATCCGGACCCTGGTGATCCAGCGGTCGGCCATCGTGCTCGATGCGGGGAAAGAATATCTGGTGGAGTCGCGGCTCGGGCCGATCGCCCGGGCCGAAGGCTTCGCCACGGTCGACGACCTCGCCGTCCAGCTCGGCCGGACCTCGTTCAACACGCTCCATCGCCGCGTCATCGAGGCGATGACGACGAACGAGACCACCTTCTTCCGCGATATCCACCCGTTCGATGCGCTCCGGACCGTGGTGTTCCCCGAGCTGATCGCGGCGCGAAGCAAGGAACGCCGGCTCAACTTCTGGTGCGGCGCCGCGTCGAGCGGGCAGGAGCCGTACACGGTCTGCATGATCGTGCGGGAACATTTCCCGGAACTGCGGAACTGGAAGTTCAACTTCCTGGCCACCGACCTCTCGAGTGCGATGCTGGCCCGGGCCCGGGCCGGCCGCTATTCCCAGCTCGAGGTCAACCGGGGACTCCCCGCGCCGCTCCTGCTCAAGTACTTCAAGAAGGACGGCACCGAGTGGGTCATCGACGAGGAGATCCGCCGGATGGTCGACTATCAGGAGCTGAACCTCGCCGAACGGTGGCCGGCGATGGCGCGGATGGACGTGGTCATGATGCGTAACGTCCTGATCTACTTCGACACCGATATGAAGCGGGAAATCATGCGCAAGGTCCGGGGTGTCATGGCCCCGGACGGGTACTTCATTCTGGGCAGCGCGGAAACGACGATGGCCATCGACGACGCCTTCGAGCGGGCGCCGATCGGCAAGAGCGTCGCCTACCGCCTGGCCGGCGCCGGGGCGAGGAGGCAGCATGTCGGGGTTTGAACGGTCGGTCGTGGAGATCGTGCAGGGGGTGTGGGAATGCGTCCTTGGCCTTCCCCTCGAAGAGGACGATCCGTTCCGATTGTCCCTCGAAGCCGGCCAGACCTATGCGGGCGTGGTCCAGATCACCGGTGCCTGGGACGGCGCGGTGGCCCTCCAGTGCTCCGACCGGATCGCCCGCAAAGCCGCCGAGATCATGCTGGGCGTGCCGGCTGACCAGGCCTCGATCGGCGACATCCAGGACGCCCTCGGCGAATTGGCCAACATGACCGGGGGCAACTTCAAGGCGCTCCTGCCCGAGCCCTGCCACCTGTCGTTGCCGGTGGTGGTCGAGGGAAAGGACTTCCGGATGCGGTTGCCCGGCGCCAATCAGGTCCTCGCCGTCGCCTTCCGCTCCGAGGACGCGCCGTTCGGCGTTACCGTGCTCCAGCGGGCGCCGGCGACGGTCTGACGCTTCGCCCCGGGCGGCTTCGCTTCGCCTGATAGAGGACCTGGTCCGCCCGGGCCAGGAGCGCCCCGAGGGGCTCGTCCAGCCGGGCATCGAACGACAGCACCCCGAGACTCATCGACAAGCGGTAGGGAACCCCGAGGCGGGTGTTCTCCTCCTCGAGATTCGCGGCCAGCCGGCGGCGGATCGTTTCACCCTCGTCGCTCGAGGTATCCAGGGCCAGCATCACGAACTCGTCGCCGCCCAGCCGGGCGACGACGTCGGACTGCCGGAAGGACCGCCGCAGCACCTCCGCCACCCGCATCAGCGCAGTGTCGCCCTCGTGGTGGCCGTGGGTGTCGTTGATCGTCTTGAGATCGTCGAGATCGCAATAGAAGAGCAGGAACCGGTTGCCGGTCCGGCTCGCCAGCCGCAGCTGGCCCTGGGCGATCGTGGTGAAACCCCGGCGGTTGAGCAGGCCGGTCAATTCGTCGGTGAGCGAGAGCCCGCGGAGCGAGGCCACGACCCGATGGCGCTCGACGGCGCATCGGATGGTCCGGGCCAGCCCGTCGGCGCTCAGATGGGACTTGAGGAGTACGTCCTGGGCACCCTGTTGCACCGCCTCGAGGCCGAGGGCCTCGTCGCGCCCGTTCGCCAGCACGATGATCGGCAGGCCGGGCAGGGCGCAGTTGAACGCCATGAAGGTGTCGACGCCGAGACTGTCCGGCAGATTGAGATCGAGCAGGACGAGGTCGAGGTTGCCGGCCGCCGCGCGCTCGAGTGCCGCGCCGAGACTGGCTGTCGAGTCGACCGTGAACTGGGCGCTCCGGCACCGAGCCAGGAGCTGGCGGATTCGCATCGCGTCGACCGGATTATCTTCGACGAGCAGGACCCGGAAACCCGGGCGGCTGCCTGCGAATGCCGAGCTGACTGCAGCATCGAGACTGACGGCGGCAGGCGTTCGGCGGGTAAGTCCGGTCGTGAGCGGCACGGGCGGTTCAACTCCTCGGGTGACGGTTCTGCCGGTCGAGTCGTTCGGCCCGGCGCCGGGTGGAAAAGCAGGCGATGTGCCACGCCGCGCGGATTCGTAAGTCGTTTTCGGCCAACATACTACAGATTGGAACCTGGCCGGCATCCGGAATCCGTCGGCTGGGAGATCGGCAACATTTTCCGTTGGAGAGGCCCATGCGGAAGCTCGTGAGCACCGGAACGCCGTGGGAGCCGGTGGTCGGCTACAGCAGGGCGGTGCGGGTGGGCAACTTGGTTCACGTATCGGGAACCACCGCCACCGGACCTGACGGACTGGTTGGCCGCGGGGATCCATACGCCCAGACGGTCCAGATCCTCGCGAACATCCGGCACGCCCTCGAATCGGCCGGTGCGGCGCTGGCCGACGTCGTCCGAACCCGGATTTACGTCACCAATATTTCTGACTGGGAGGCGGTGGGCCGTGCCCACGGCGAGGTCTTCGGCTCGATTCGGCCCGCAACCTCCATGGTCGAGGTGAAGGCGTTGATCGACCCGGACATGCTCGTCGAAATCGAAGCGGAGGCCGTCGTCGAATGACCATTGCCGCCCCGGGCGACGTCCGGGCCCTGCTGCGCGGCGCCATCGACTACGCCGGCCTCTTCCCGCCGGCCGCACTGCCGATGACCGAGGCGCTCGCCGACTACGCCCGGTACCGCCGGTCGGATGACGCCTGGGCCCTGGGCCGTTTCGTGGTGCCGGCCGGCCGCCTCGGGGAGGCCCTCGCTGGGCTCCCCGCGCTCGGCGAGGCCGGTCGCGGCTGGGCCTTCTCCGTGACCCTGGCCGCCGACCTTTCCGACGGGCCCCAACTCGCCCCCGCCGCGCCGGCTCTGTCGGCGGCCGGCGCCGAGATTGCCAGCCTCGAAGGCCGCGCGCCCACCCCCGACGTCGTGGTCCGGCTGGCCGAGGCCGCTGCCGGACGGACCTGGTATGCGGAGGTCGACCTCCTGGGAGACTTCGATCCGGTCCTCGACGCCATCCGGGATCGGGGCGGCCGGGCCAAGGTGCGCCTCGGTGGCGTGACCGTCGCCGCCTTCCCGTCGTCCGCCCGGGTGGCCGCCTTTCTCGCGGGTGTTGCCCGCCGAAAACTGGCGTTCAAGGGGACCGCCGGCCTCCACCACCCGGTCCGCGGCGAGTACCGGCTGACCTATGAGGACGACGCACCCCTCGGTGTCATGTTCGGGTACCTGAACCTCGCGGTCGCGGCGGTGCTCGCGGCGGGCGGCGCGCCGCCCGCCGAGATCGAAGCGGCCCTGCTCGAATCGCACCCGGCCCAACTCCTGGCCACGGGCGGCGGGCTCGCCTGGCGGGCGCAACCGCTCCCGACCGCCGCCGTACCCGGCCTGCGCGCCTGGTTCGACGGTTTCGGCTCGTGTTCCTTCCGCGAGCCGATCGACGACCTGAACCACCTCCTCGGCTCATGACCAAGACCCTCGACCACACCCATGCCGTCGACGCTCGCTCGTGGGTGGACTCGGCCCGGGCCGGGATCACCGACTTCCCGATCCAGAACCTGCCCCTCGGCCTCTTCCGGCGTTCCGGGAGCGGCGATGCGCCTCGCATCGGGATCGCGATCGGGGCCGACATTCTCGATCTCGGCCGCGCGGCGGGGCAGGGCCTGCTCGCCCGCCTCGACCCGGACCTCCAGTCGGCCTTGACCGCTCGGTCCCTCAACGGGTTGATGGCGCTTGGCCGGGAAGCGGCGCGGGCTCTCCGCCACCGCGTCTTCGACCTGCTTCGCGAGGGCTCCGAGCATCGCGCCGAGGCGGCCCGGTGTCTGGTCCCGATGGCCGGTGCCGAACTGCTGCTGCCGGTCGAGATCGGTGACTACACCGATTTCTACGCCTCGGTGTATCACGCCACCAACGTCGGCAGCATGTTTCGCCCGGAGAACCCGCTGCTGCCGAACTACAAGCACATCCCGATCGGGTATCACGGGCGGGCCTCGAGCATCGTCGTGAGCGGCACGCGGGTCCGGCGGCCCACCGGGCAGATCAAGGAGGACCAGGCCCCCACGCCGGTGTTCGGACCGAGCCGCTCGCTCGACTACGAGTGCGAGATGGGTGCCTTCATCGGCCGGGGCAACAGCCTCGGGTCGGTCATCCCGCTCGCCGGCGTCGAGGACCACCTCTTCGGCCTCTGTCTCGTCAACGACTGGTCGGCGCGGGACATCCAGCGCTGGGAGTACCAGCCGCTCGGGCCGTTCCTGGCGAAGAACTTCGCCACCACGATTTCGCCCTGGGTGGTCACGCTCGACGCACTGGCCCCGTTCCGCGCGCCCGGGTTCGACCGCCCGGCCGACGATCCGGACCCGTTGCCATATCTCTCCGCGGACGCCGATCGCCGGGGGGGCGGGTTCGCCGTCACGGTCGAGGTCTATCTCGCGTCGGCGCGAATGCGCGACGAGGGCATCGCCCCGCTTCGGCTGAGCCAGGGATCGCTGGCCACGATGTATTGGACCTTCGGCCAGATGGTGACGCACCACGCCAGCAACGGCTGCAACCTCCGGCCCGGCGATCTCCTCGCCAGCGGCACGATTTCCGGCCCCACTCGCGAGAGCCGCGGCTGTCTGCTCGAGCTCACCTGGCGCGGCAGCGAACCGCTGGCCCTCCCGACCGGAGAGCAGCGGCGCTTCCTCCAGGACGGCGATGAAGTCACGATGCGCGCCTTCGCCGAACGGGCCGGGGCGGTCCGGATCGGCTTCGGCGAGTGCCGCGGAGTCATCGAGGCGGGCTGACGTGCCCCGGGTCTCCGTGGTCACGACGTCGCTCGAACTCACCGACCGCGGCGCCATCGTGCCGGCCCGGCGCCCGGCGGTGGCGGCCCGGTTGGAACGCGTCGCGGAACCGAGCCCGGCGTACAGCCGGTTCTGGTACACGGCGGTCGGCGGGGGCTGGTACTGGCGCGACAAGTTGGCGTGGAGTTGGAGTGAGTGGGCGGCCTTCCTCGGGCGTCCGGGGTTCGAAACCTGGACGCTCTTCGTTGCCGGCAACCCGGCCGGCTACTTCGAACTCGATGCGGCCGACCCGGGAGCGGTCGAAATCGTCTCGTTCGGCTTGCTGCCGGCCTTCATCGGTCGCGGACTCGGCGGGTGGCTGCTCGAACGGGCGCTCCATCGGGCCCTGACGGTCGGCTGCCGGGTGTGGCTTCACACCTGTACCCTCGACGGGCCGGCCGCGCTGGCGAACTACCGGGCCCGCGGGCTGGTACCGTTTGCCAGCGAGGCCGCCGACGTCGACCTTCCACCCGAACCGCCCGGGCCGTGGCCGGGATCGGGATTCGCAGGAGGACCTCGATGAGCTTTCACGAGCGCGTGGACTACGGGCGTGGCGATCTGGACCTCGCCACCACCGACCCCGATCCCTTCGCGCAGTTTGCCCGCTGGTACGACGAAGCCCGGCACGGCGGCGTGGCGGAGCCGAATGCGATGACGCTCGCCACGGTCAACGCGGCCGGGATGCCGTCCGCGCGGATCGTGCTGCTCAAGGGTGTGGAGCAGGGCGGCTTCGTCTTCTTCACCAACTACGAGAGCGCCAAAGGCCGCGATCTCGCCGCCAATCCGAACGCCACACTGCTTTTCTTCTGGCAGCCGCTCGAGCGCCAGGTCCGGATCTCCGGCGCGGCGGAACGGGTGCCGCGAGAGGAGTCCGAAGCGTACTTCGCCACCCGCCCCGACGGCTCGCGCCTGGGTGCCTGGGCGTCGCGCCAGAGTGAAGTGCTCCCGGACCGGGCCGCGCTCGAAACGGCACTGGCGGAGGTCACCGCGCAGTTCGACGGTGGGAATGTGCCCTGTCCGCCCTATTGGGGCGGCTATCGGATCCGGCCGGTCGAGTTCGAGTTCTGGCAGGGCCGGCCGAGCCGGCTGCATGACCGGATCCGCTATCGCCCGGCCGCGGGGGGAGCCTGGCTCCGCGAGCGGCTATCGCCCTGACTCAAGGAGAAGCCATGCTGTCGTCGTTGCTGCGTTTGGGGGGAGCCGGCTCGCTCGCGGTTCTGGCGGCGGTGCCGGCCAGGGCGCAAACGGCCGCCCGCGAGCTCACGGTCCCGTGGATCATGCGGGGGCCGGAGACGGTCGGCCGCGAGCCGGCCAACGTCCGGTGGTCGCCTGATGGGCGGTGGCTCTACTTCGACTGGCTCGAACCCGGCGCGTCGTGGCGGGAGCCGCTCCGCCCGTTTCGCGTCGCGGCCCGGGCGGGGGCGCGTCCCGAAGCGCTGTCCCTCGCGGCGGCGGACTCGGCCGGCCCGGCGACGGCGCCCGGCGTCTTGAGCCCGGACCGGCGGAGCAAGGCGGTGACGTATCGCGGCGATCTCTTCCTGGTCTCGCTTCCCTCCGGCGCCGTCCGGCGGCTGACCGAGACGGCCGCCATCGAGTCCGATCCGGCCTTCGACCGCGGCGGTACCACGCTCTTCTATTCTCGCGACCAGAACCTCTACTCGCTGACGATCGCCGACGGCGGCGTGCGCCAGCTCACCGACATTCGCCCGGGACCCGCGCCCGATACGGCGCCGCCCCGCGGGCAGCGCGGCTTCGTGGCCGGCGAAGAGAAGCGCCTCCTCGCCGCGATCCGCGACGGCGCCTGGCAGGACTCCGTCGCGCGCGCCCGGCGGGAAGAACTGCGTGGCCCGATCGGCGCGCCGGTCTACCTCGGCCGCGGGGAACGAGTCACCGATCTGGTGCCCTCGCCGTCGGGGACGCACGTGCTGGTCATCACGGCCAACCAGACGGATACCCGCCGGGCCCAGGTTCCCAATTACGTCACGTCGAGCGGCTACACCGAAGACATCGACACCCGAATCAAGGTAGGCGACGCCCAGGCCCGCCGCCGCGTGGGGCTGCTGCGGCTCGGGGGCACGGTACGGTGGATCCGGCCGATTCCCGGCGACAGCTCGGGCAGCTACGCCGGCCTCGGCAGTCTCGGCTGGAACGACAGCGGCGACGCGGTGCTCCTCCGCGCCGTCACCGCCGACTACACGACGCGCCATCTCGTGTCGGTCCTGGCCGATTCCCTTGCCACGGTGCGCAGTCTCGATGTCCTGCGGGATACGGCGTGGGTCGGCGGCCCGTGCGGCGGGTGCGGCGGCTGGCTCCCCGGCAGTGCGGGCCTCTGGTTCGTCTCGGAGGCGGACGGGTACGCCCACCTCTACACCATGGGCCCCGACGGCTCGGGCCGGACCCAGCGCACTCGCGGGAAGTGGGAGGTGCTCGATGCGGACCTCACCCCCGATCGCAGCCGGTGGGCGCTCCACACCAGCGAGCCGTCCCCCTTCGAGCGGCAGTTCTACCTGCTCCCGGTGGCCGGCGGAGCGGCCGAGCGGGTGACCCAGGCGGTGGGTGGCCATACGGTCCGCCTGGCGCCGGATGGAACCCGGTTCGCCGATGTCTTCTCCACGGGCAACCGCCCACCCGAGCTGTTCCTCGGCGAGCGCGGCAAGCCCGGATCCCTCGCCGCCCTCACGACCTCGCCGACGGCGGAGTGGCTGGCGTTCCCGTGGCTCGCGCCGGACATCGTCATGGTGCCCGCCTCCGACGGCGTCGAGGTTCCGGCCCGGATCTACCGGCCCGAGCAGCTCGGCGCCCGGCCGAACGGCGCGGCCGTCATCTTCGTTCACGGCGCCGGCTATCTGCATAACGTCCACAACTACTGGTCCTCCTATTTCCGGGAGTACCAGTTCAACCACCTCCTGGCCCAGAAGGGCTTCGTGGTGCTCGACCTCGACTACCGGGCCTCGGCCGGGTACGGCCGCGACTGGCGGACGGCGATCTACCGCCACATGGGCGGGCGCGATCTCCAGGACCAGGTCGACGGCGCCCGCTACCTGAACCGGGAATTCGGCGTCTCGTTCGACCGGATCGGGATGTATGGCGGGTCCTACGGCGGGTTCATCACGCTCATGGCGCTGTTCACCGAGGGTCGCTACTTCGGCGCGGGCGCTGCGCTCCGGAGCGTCACCGACTGGGCGCACTACAATCATCCCTACACGGCCGCGATCCTGAACGAGCCTCAGGACGACTCCACCGCCTTCCGCCGGTCATCCCCGATCTACTTCGCCGAAGGGCTCAACGACCCGCTCCTCATGGCTCACGGGATGGTCGACACCAACGTCCACTTCCAGGACATCGTCCGACTGACCCAGCGGCTGATCGAGGTCGGGAAGAACGACTGGGAACTGGCCGTGTATCCGGTGGAGAATCACGGCTTCGAACGGCCGGACTCGTGGACCGACGAGTACTCCCGGATTCTCAACCTCTTCGAACGGCGGCTCGTGCCCAGATGAGCGCGCTCACCGCCGTTGCCCAGCGCGGGTTCGTGCTGGGCGGCGTCCTGGCCGTCGTCAAGGGCGTGGCGGGCGTCGTCGGCAACAGCTACGCCCTCATCGCGGACGCGGTCGAGTCGCTCGCCGACCTCTTCGGCTCCGTGGTGGTCTGGGGCGGTCTGCGGATCGCGGGCCGCGAGGCGGACGACCGGTTTCCATTCGGTTACGGGAAGGCGGAAGCCCTCGCGGCGATGATTGTCGGGCTCATGATTCTGGGCGCGGCCGTCGGCATCGCGATCGAGGCGGTGCGGGAAATCCTGGTGCCTCACCACGCGCCGGCACCGTTCACCCTCGCCGTTCTGGTGCTGGTGGTCGTCGTGAAACTCTGGTGGTCGCGCCGGGTGCTGGCCGCCGCGCGGGCCGAGGGCAACGCGCTCGTCGAGGCGGACGCCTGGCATCACTGGAGCGACGCGATCACCTCCGGGGCCACGTTCATCGGGATCTCCATCGCTCTCATCGGAGGCCCCGGCTGGGAGTCCGCGGACGATGTCGCCGCGCTCCTCGCCGCGGTCGTGATCACCGTCAACGGGATCGGCATCCTCCGGCCCGCCGTCGGAGAATTGATGGACCGGAGTCCGGACCGGGCGACGCTCGAACGGCTGGCCGCCGCGGCGCAGGGCGTGCCCGAGACCCGCGCCATCGAGAAGCTCCGGGTCCGGAAGCTCGGGTCGGTGCTGGCGGTGGAGTTGCACGTCCAGAGCGATCCGGCGATGTCGCTCCGCGAGGCGCACGTCGTGAGCGGCAAGGTCAAGGCGGCGCTTCGGGCAGCCGTGCCCGCCGTGCGGGACGTGCTCGTGCACATGGAACCGTTCGACGTGGAGCCGCCCCGGCGGTGACCGGCCTCGAACAGCGGGCCGACGCCGCGTTCGCGGCACTCGGGATCGCCGGCGGCCGGGTCCTGGTGGCGGTCTCCGGCGGTACCGATTCCCTGGCGCTGCTCCTGCTCACGACGTCTCGGGCCGCGGCCCGGCGGCTCGAGGTAATCGTCGGACACTTCGACCACGGAATGCAAGCCGGCTCCGCCGAGGCCGCGGCCCGGGTCGGCGCGGTGGCGGCCGAGCTCGGGGTGGCGTTCGAGATGGGGCAGGGACGCCTCGGCCCCGGGACCACGGAAACGACGGCGCGGGCAGCCCGGTTGGGCTGGCTCGAGTCGACCCGGGAGCGGCTCGGGGCCTCGTGGATCCTCACCGCGCACCATGCCGACGACCAGATCGAAACCCTGTTGATGCGGTTTCTCCATGGTTCGGGGCCCGATGGACTGGTCGGGATCCAGGCGAGCCGGGGCTGGTATCGGCGGCCGCTCCTCGGCGAGCGGCACTCGGACCTCGTCGCCTACCTCGCCCTGAGGGGCGTGGTCCCGTGGGAGGATCCGTCCAACGCCGACGGAACCCCTCTCCGCAACTGGCTTCGTCACACGCTCCGCCCGATCCTGGCGGAACGGTTCCCCGACCACGGGCGCGACCTCGCGAACGCCGCCGCCCGGTTCGAGGCGAACCGAGCCGCCTGGGATCGACTGGTGGACGAGTTGCCGGGGCTCGATTTCGAGCGGCGGGGGACCGAGGCTTCCGTTGCTGCTGCCAGCTTGGCCGGGTATAGTTCGGTTGTCGTTCGGGGCCTCGTCCGGGCGCTCGGACACCGGGTCGGAGTCCCCCTCGGGCGCGGGGCGCTCGAGCGGGTTCAAACCCTTCTTGCGGAAGGGCATACGGGCCAGTGCGTCGACCTGGTCGAGGGCTGGCGCGCCGCACTGGAGTTCGGTCGCCTCGAACTATTCCGGGATCTCGGGCATCCTCACTTCGAGGTCCGGCTCCCGGAGGCCGGGGCGGTGGTGGCCGCCGAGCGGTGGCGCTTCGCGGCGGCGCCCGGACCGGCCCCGGCCGAACTGGAGCGAGCCGGCACGGCAACCTGGGTTCCCGTCGCAGCGCCGCTCCGATTCCGGCCGTGGCAGCCTGGGGACCGGATTCGTCCCCTTGGAGGCACCGGAAGCCGGCTGGTGGTGCGATGTATGCAAGAGAGGAAAGTTCCTCGGCACCGTCGGCCATCTTGGCCGGTGCTGGTGTCGGACAACGAGGTGGTTTGGGTGCCCGGGGTCTGCCGAAGCGGCGCATGGCTCCCCCCACCCGGCGAGACCGCGACGAGGATTGATGTCAGCACGCGCTGAGACACTGCGACGGACCGGCGGCCGAGAGGTCAAGTCGATCGTTTTCGAGGCGGAAACGATCGGCCGGCGCGTCAAGGAACTCGGTGCCGCCATTACGGCCGCCTATCCCGAGGGCGATCTCCTCGTGCTCGGGCTCCTCAAGGGCAGCTTCATCTTCGTGAGCGATCTCGTCCGCGAGATCGAGCGGCCCCTCCAGGTCGACTTCATCGTGGCCAGCTCCTACGGGAAGGGCACCGTGTCGAGCGGCGACGTCAAGCTGCTCTACGATCCCGAAACGAAACTCGAGGGCAAGCACATCGTCCTCGTCGAGGACATCGTGGACAGCGGCAACACCCTGCGCCGGCTCGTGGCGCTGCTCGAGAAACGGAACCCGCGCTCGCTGGCGATCTGCGCGCTGCTCGACAAGGTCGAGAAGCACGAGCCGTTCGCCGAGTTGCGGTTCGTGGGGTTCGAGGCCCCGGTCGCCTTTCTGGTGGGCTACGGCCTCGACCATGCCGAAGATTACCGTCACCTCCCCTTTATCGCGGACCTGATGTAGATGTCGCAACGTCCCACGCCGCGTCCTCCGACCCCGAACTGGGGTGGCTTGAGCCGGAACCTGGCCCTCTGGGCGCTGGTCGCCCTGCTCGGCCTGGCTCTTTACCAGTTCGTCGACCGGGACCGCAACGGCACCGTGAAGATCGACTACAGCGTGTTCAGCCGGCAGCTGGATGCCGGCAACGTCGCCAAGGTCGACATCGTCGAAGGCAAGCTCGTCAAGGGCGAATTCCGCGTGGCGGTGCCCCAGGGCAACGCCACGGTCAAGAAGTTCACGATGCTTCTCCCGATGGCCAACGATCCCGACGTGTTCCGCCGGATCGAAGCCTCGGTTCCGGAGATCGCGGCCGAGGAACCCCGGGGCGGGCTGACCCTGATCCTGATGCAGGCGCTCCCCTGGATCGTCATCTTCGGGATCTGGTTCTTTTTCCTCCGGCAGATGCAGTCGGGCGGCAACCGGGCGTTCTCGTTCGGAAAGTCGCGCGCCAAGCTGCTGGCCGGGGATACCCCGAAGCTCACGTTCGCCGACGTGGCCGGGGCCGATGAGGCCAAGGTCGAGCTCCAGGAAATTATCGAGTTCCTCAAGGACCCCCAGAAGTTCACCCGTCTCGGCGGGCGGCTCCCCAAGGGGGCCCTGCTGGTCGGCCCCCCGGGTACCGGCAAGACGCTGCTTGCCAAGGCGGTCGCCGGCGAGGCGGGCCGGCCGTTCTTCTCGATGTCGGGTTCCGACTTCGTCGAGATGTTCGTCGGCGTGGGCGCGAGCCGGGTCCGCGACCTCTTCGAGCAGGGCAAGGCCCACGCGCCCTGCATCATCTTCATCGACGAGATCGATGCCGTGGGCCGGCACCGGGGCGCCGGACTCGGCGGCGGCCACGACGAACGGGAGCAGACGCTCAACCAGCTCCTGGTTGAAATGGATGGCTTCGAGTCGAACGACGGCGTCATTCTGATCGCCGCCACCAACCGGCCCGACGTGCTCGACCCGGCCCTGCTCCGGCCGGGCCGCTTCGACCGCCAGATCGTGGTGGACGCGCCGGACGTGCGCGGCCGCGAAGGCATTCTCCGGGTGCACACCCGGAAGATCCCGCTCGCCTCCGACGTCCGCCTCGACGTGCTCGCCAAGGGCACCCCGGGTCTCTGCGGCGCCGACCTGGCCAACCTCGTCAACGAGGCGGCGGTACTCGCGGCCCGGCGCAACAAGTCGCTGGTCGACATGCAGGACTTCGAGGAAGCCAAGGACAAGGTGATGCTCGGCGTCGAACGCCGGAGCCTCCAGCTGACGGAGGATGAGCGGAAACTCACCGCCTATCACGAGGCGGGGCACGCCATCGTGTCGATCAAGATTCCGGGCCTCGATCCCCTCCACAAGGTCACGATCATCCCGCGAGGGCGGGCGCTCGGTCTCACCACCTGGCTTCCGGAGCAGGATCGCCGCAACGTGACCCGTCACTGGCTCCTCGGGAACCTCGCCTGCAGCTTCGGCGGCCGCGTCGCCGAGGAACTCGTCTTCGGTCCGGAGAAGATCACGACCGGCGCCGCCGGCGACATCGAGCAGGCCACCTCGCTCGCCCGGCGGATGGTCACCCAGTGGGGCATGAGCGACAAGGTCGGCATGATCGCCGTCGGCGACCGGGAGCAGGAGATCTTCCTCGGGCGCGAGATCTCGCAGCGGCAGAATGTCTCGGACCAGATGGCGCAAACCGTCGACGCCGAGATCAAGCGGCTCATCGACGAGTCCTATGCCCGGGCCACGGAGATCCTCACCAACAGCCGGGAACTCCTCGACCGGATGGCGGACGCGCTGCTCGACCGGGAAACCCTCGATGGCGACGAGATCATGATGCTCGCACGGGGCGAACCGCTTCCGCCGCGGACCGACCCACCGGCCCCGCCGCCGGTGGCCGCCAAGCCGGCGGCTGCGAAACCCGCGGTGGCCCCCGGCGGCATCCTGGGTGCTCCTCCCGCGGAGCCGGCGGGCGCCTGATCGCGTCCATCACCTGACCACCCGAGCACCGGGAGTCCTCGCGGCTCCCGGTGCGGCGTTTTCGCACCGGGGACCGACCGCATGACCGACTCCGACCGTCCCCCGTACCGCGCCGCCGCGCTCGCCGCGGCGCTCGTGCTCGCGGGATACGTCTTCTCACTCGCCCCGTCCGTGACCTTCTGGGATGCGGGCGAATTCATCGCCTCGATGAAGATTCTCGGCATCCCGCATCCGCCGGGCACGCCGCTCTTCATTCTTCTGGGTCATGTGTGGGGCCATCTGATCCCCGTCGGGGAGTTCGCCTGGCGGACCAATCTGATGAGCGCCTGCTTCAGCGCGGCCGCGGCCGGGGTCTGGTTCCTCACGATCGACGAGGTGCTCGGGCGCCTGCTGCCGGACACCGACGGCGCGGCGCGGCGGATCCGGCGGCTCGGGGCGCTCGCGGCGAGCGTCCTGTCCGGATTCGTCTTCACCAACTGGCAGAACTCCAACGAAACCGAAGTGTACGCCGTGGCCGCGTTCATCGTGTCGGCCGTGGTGTGGCTCTGTCTCCGGTGGCGGGCGGCCCGGGATCAGGACGGCGGCCTCAAACACCTTGTCCTCATCGCGTACCTTCTGGGCGTGTCGGTCGCCAACCACCTGCTGGCCCTGCTGGCCGGTCCGGCGGTGATCGCCTTCCTCGTCGCGCAGGTGAGCGGCCATCCCGCCGCCACCGCGGCGCTCCGCCGGCGCGAATGGGCGCAGACCGCCGTGGTGGCCGGTCTGTGGTTGCTCCTGCTTGGCGTCGGCCTGGGCAGCCCCACCATCGCCGGCGGCGCGGTCGTCGTGCTGCTCGGGTGCCTCGCCTTCGCGGCCACGTCCGGGGCGCTGCCGTTCAGCCTCCTGGCCGTCTTCGTCGCCCTCATCGGCGTGACGCCGTACCTCTTCCTCTATCTCCGTTCGCCCCAGGGGCCGTTCGTCAACGAAGCGGCCCCCGGGACCTGGGACGCCCTGCTCGCCGTGATCCAGCGGGCCCAGTATCCGCCCCGGAGCCCGCTCGACGATCCGACCTTCGCCCACGGGCCCGATAATCCCGGCCGGAATCTCACGATCATCGGGCTCCAGCTGCTCAACTACATCCAGTACTTCGACTGGCAATGGGCCAAGACGATCGGCGCCCGGATCGGCGCGCTGCCGGTGCGGACGCTGATCACGGCACTCTTCTTCTCGCTCGGCTTCCAGGGGCTCCTGGCCCATCGCCGCGCCGACCGGAGCAGCTGGTGGCTGCTGTTTACCCTCTGGGGTGCGACCGGTCTCGGCCTGATGGCCTACATGAACTTCAAGCCGGGGTTCAGCGTCGGCTGGAAGCTCTTCCCGGAACCGGAAATGCACGAGGTGCGCGAGCGCGACTACTTCTTCGTGCTGAGCTTCGTGGTCTGGGGCTGCTGGGCGGCCATTGCACTCGCCGGGTGGGTTCGAACCGCCATGACGCGGCTGGCCGGCCGGACGCCGCAACTGGCGTACGCGGGCTTCCTCGTCGCCCTCATTCCGCCGATCGCCAACTACACCGAGGCCGATCGGGCCCGGCGGCCGGATGCCCGGCTCGCCGGCGATTTCGCCTACGATCTGCTGAACGCCGTTCCGCCCTACGGGGTGCTCTTCACCTACGGCGACAACGACACGTTCCCGCTCTGGTGGGCGCAGGAGGTGGCGGGGATCCGGCAGGACGTTCGCGTTGTCTGTCTGGCGCTCTCCCGGACCGACTGGTACATGCGGCAACTGCGGGACAATCCGGAACGGGATTTCAACCCGGACACCGCCGTGCCGTTCTGGCGGTCATATCCGGCCGTCAAGCCGACCAGGCCGCTTCACACGATGACCGATGAGCACATCCGCCAGGCACTGCCGCAGCGGTTGGGGCAGGCGGTTCCGCTCGGCTTCGGCCGCTACCGGACCCAGCTCGACTCGGGCACGGTGATCTATCCCGAGGACATCGTGTCGATCCGGATTCTCCAGCAGAACTTCGGACACCGACCGATCGGGTGGGGTCTCACCTCGGCGACCCGGTTCTACGGCCTCGAGCCGCTCCTCGTCCAGCGGGGGCTCGGCATTCAGCTCGACACCGTCGTGGCCGACACCTCGAACCGGGCGCTCGACTTCCGGCGGCTGTACACGGCGGCGCTCGACGTGCCGGCCACCGACACGCTCGTCAACCAGTACCGTTATGCGGATCTGCTGACCCACGGCTCCCTCGGTCTCGAGAGTACCGCGGCCGGGATCGCCAACACCCTCGGGATGCCGCTCACCCAGCTCGCGTTTGCCGCGGAAGGGCGGAACGATCCGAAGGCGGTGGTGGAGTATCTCGAACGGGCCGCGAAACTCTCCTCCAACCCCGCCATGGCCACCGCGCTCAAGGAAGCGCGGGCCGAACTCGCGGCGCCGGCCGACTCTACAAAACCCAGATAACTCCTTTTATCTTTAGGGGTTATGACGTACCCGGAGCTTGGTCGCCGGCTGCTGGCCGTTCGGGAGCGGATTGCCCGGGCCCGGGACCGCGCCGGGCTGTCGCACGAGGTGCGGATCGTGGCCGTCACCAAGGGTCACGGACCCGAGGCGGTCGCGGCCGCGGTTCGGGAGGGCCTGACGACCGTCGGCGAGAACCGGGTCCAGGAGGCGCTGGCCAAGCAGGAGGCCCTCGGCGGTCTCGAGGTGGAGTGGCACCTGATCGGGTCGCTCCAGCGGAACAAGGCGCGGCAGGCCGTCGGCCGTTTTGCGCTGATCCACTCGGTCGACCGGCTCGAATTGGCGGAGGAGCTGGCCCGGCGAGTGTCGCCCGGGACCCGGCAGCGGGTCCTCGTCGAGGTGAACTGCGGCGACGAACCCCAGAAGGGCGGGGTCGTTCCCGAAGCAGCGGACGATCTCGTGGCCCAGGTTCGGTCGCAACCCGGGCTCGCGTTCGAGGGTCTGATGACGATGGCGCCGTTCACCGAGGACGTCGCGATCCAGCGCGCGGCGTTCGGCCGGCTCCGGCGCCTGAAGGAACGGCTCGAAGGGCAGGGGGTGCCGGTGGCCCAGTTGTCGATGGGCATGTCCGGCGACTTCGAGGCGGCGGTCGAGGAAGGCGCCACCATGGTGCGGCTCGGGACCATCTTGTTCGGGGAGCGTGAGCGATGACGGACGAAGGCTTCCATCTCAGCGCACACGACGTGCGGCATCAGGAGTTCCCTCGCGGGCTCCGGGGGTACGACCAGGTCCAGGTCGACGACTTCAAGGAGCGGATCGCCCAGGAGCTCGATCGGCTCTGGCGCGACCGCGGCCAGATGAACGACCGGGTTCAGAGCATGATCGAACAGCTCAAGGTCTTCCGGGACCGCGAGCGGGCCATGAACGAGGCGCTGATCGCCGCGCAGCAGCTCCGGGCCGATGTCCAGGCGCAGGCCGACAAGGAATCCGCCCTGATCCTTGAGCGAGCCCGGCACCAGGCCGAGCAGCTGCTGGCGGAGGCCCGGAGCGAGGCGCAGCGAATCGTCGACCACGCTCAGGGCGAGGAGCAGCGACTCCACTACGCCAACGAAACGGTCCGGCGCCAGTTCCTGGCCTACATGACCAGCTACCGCCGGCTCCTCGAGCGCGAACTCGCGGAACTCGAAGCCCTCGCCTCGACCGACAGCCGGCCCGCGACTCAGGTCGACGCCGAAGTGGCGTTCCGGCGTCCGGCCTGATCGACTCGGCGATGACCCGCTCGTTTCCCCTCTGGCCGGATGGACCAGCCGACGGCCTCGAGACCGGTCTGCTCACCACCTGGAAGTCCGAAGGACTGTTCCGGGCCGTGGAGCGGCATCGGGCGGGGTCGCCGCCGTTCGTGTTCTTCGAGGGGCCGCCGACCGCCAACGGGCGGCCGGGCATTCACCACATCTTCTCCCGCACGATCAAGGATCTCTTCTGCCGGTTCCGCTCGATGCAGGGGCGGGAGGTCACCCGGATCGCGGGCTGGGACACCCATGGTCTTCCCGTCGAGATCGAGGTCGAGAAGCGGCTGAAGCTCTCGGGCAAGAAGGATATCGAGGCCTTCGGCGTCGAGGAGTTCAACCGGCTCTGCCGGGAGAGCGTCTTCACCTACCAGGCCGATTGGGAGTCCCTCTCGGACCGGATCGGCTACTGGCTCGATTACGACCGGCCCTACGTCACCTACACCCGCGAGTACATCGAGTCGGTCTGGTGGCTGCTGCGGCGCCTGTTCGACAAGGGTCTCCTGGTCCGCGGCCACCGGGTGCTCCCGTATTGTCCGCGGTGCGGCACCACGCTGTCGAGCCACGAACTGTCCCAGGGGTACGAGGACATTCGGGATCGGTCGATCTACGTCACTTTTCCACTCGAGGATGGGTCGGGACGTGAGTTGGTGGTCTGGACCACCACGCCGTGGACCCTGCCGTCGAACGTGGCCGTCGCGGTCGATCCGGATCTCGACTACGGCACCTTTCCGAGTCCGGATGGGCGCCGTCTCGTCCTCGCCGTGCGCCGGGCCGGTGTCCTGGCCGCGGGCAAGGACGCGCCGCCGGCTGCCGAGACGATCGAACCCGGCCGGGCGCTGGTCGGGCTCCGGTACCGGCGCCCGCTCGACGTCGTGCCGCTGCCCGACGATCGGGCCCACTCGGTGATCGTGGCCGGGGACTTCGTGACCGCCGATGACGGGTCCGGCCTGGTCCACATGGCCCCCGCCTTCGGCGCCGACGACTACCGCATGGGGGAAGAGCACGGGCTGGCGCTGCTCCGGCCGGTGGCCGCCGACGGGACGTTCCAGGGGACCACCTGGCCCGAGCTCGAGGGCCGCCTCGTCACCGCCGACGAGACCAACGAGCTCATCATCCGCCGCCTCAAGGCGGACGGGCGGCACCTCAAGACCGAGCAGCACATCCACAGCTATCCGCACTGCTGGCGGTGCAAGAGCAAGCTGATCTACTACGCCCGGGACTCCTGGTTCGTCCGGACCCAGGCCGTGCGGGACCGCCTCGTCGAGCTCAACCAGTCGATCAACTGGCACCCGCCGGAGGTTGGTGCCGGCCGGTTCGGCGAATGGCTGGCGAACAATGTCGACTGGGCGTTGAGCCGCGACCGGTACTGGGGCACCCCGCTCCCCGTCTGGGTATCCGACCAGGATCCCGGCGTGGTGGAGGTGATCGGGAGTCTGGCCGAGCTCGAGGCGAAGGTCGGTCGGCCGCTCGGGCCGGACTTTGATCCCCACAAGCCGTTCATCGACGAGCTGACCTGGCCCGCGCCCGGCGGCGGCACCATGCGGCGGGTGCCTGAGGTGATCGACACCTGGTTCGACTCCGGGTCGATGCCCTACGCCCAGTGGCACTACCCGTTCGAGCACGAGGACGAGTTTCGCCGCCACTTCCCGGCGGACTTCATCTGCGAAGGGGTCGACCAGACCCGGGGCTGGTTCTACTCGTTGCTCGCGATCGGCACCACGGTGTTCGACCAGGCGCCCTTCCGGAACGTGGTCGTGAACGAACTGGTGCTCGACGCGCAGGGTCAGAAGATGTCGAAGAGCCGCGGCAACGTGGTCGATCCCTGGGACGCGGTCCGGGAGTTCGGGGCGGACCAGGTCCGGCTCTATCTCCTGGCCTCGAGCCAGGTCTGGCTGCCGAAGCCGTTCGACCGGGCGGCCATTCCGGACACGGCGGGCGGGTTCCTCAACACGCTCAAGAACACCTACAACTTCCTCGCGCTCTACGCCGATGGGAGCGAGGCCTCGGCCGGCGAACCCACGCTCCTCGACCGCTGGATCGAGTCGCGGCTCGCAGGCACCATCGAGGCGGTGACGGGCGCGTTCGAGCATTACGACGCGACCGCCGGCATCCGGGCCCTGATGGAGTTCGTCGAGCAGTTGTCGAACTGGTACGTCCGCCAGAGCCGGGCCCGGTTCTGGGCGCCGGACGGTACCGCCGATCCGGCCGCGGCGCGGGTGTTGGCCCGGTGCCTGACCGCGGTGGCCCGGATGCTGGCACCGGCGGCACCGTTCGCCAGCGACTGGCTTCACCGCGCCCTGGCCGGAACCTCGGTGCATCTGGCCGATTTCCCCGCGGCGGACGCCGGCCGGCGGGAGCCGGACCTCGAGCGGGCCATGGACGGCATCCGCCGGCTGGCGTCCCTGGCGCGAAGCGCCCGGGAGGCGGGCGGCCGCCGGGTCCGGCAGCCGCTCGCGGCGATGCGGGTGGCGGTGCCGCGCGGGGTGGACAATGCGGATTTCCACGCGCTGCTCCCGCTCCTGGCGCAGGAAGTCAACGTACGGCGGGTCGACCTGGTCCAGACCGATGCCGAGTTGGTCCGGCTCCGCGCCAAGGCCAATTTCCGTTCCCTCGGCAAGCGTTTTGCGAAAGCCACCCCCGAGGTGGCCAAAGCGGTGAACGCCCTCACGGGCGAGCCGCTCGCGCGCCTCGAGGCGGGGGAGCCGGTGGCCGTGGCCTTCGGCGGCGAGACCATCGAGATCCTCCCCGAGGACGTGGTGGTGGAGCGGGAGGTGACCACCGACTGGCTGGTCCAGAGCGCCGGTCCGTTCGTCGTGGCACTCGACCCGGCCCTGACCCCGGACCTGGTGTCCGAGGGATTGGCGCGGGACATCGTCAGTCGCGTCCAGCGCCTCCGGAAGGAGGCCGGCTACGACTACACGACCCGGATCGTGCTGGCGATCGACGGCGACGAGGCCGTGCTGGCCGCGGCGGCGGCCCACGCGGAGTTCATCCGCGGCGAGACGCTGGCGCGCGCACTCGAGACGGCTCGGGTGCTGGACCCTTGCGACGCGACCGACGCGGCGCGCATCGATGACCACCGATTGACTCTCTCGGTCCGCCGATGGACCGAGTGAGGCGGGAAGCCCCCACGAGGCACGAGGCATGAAAAAGGACGAACTGAAGCATCTCGAGAAGCGACTGCTCGACGAGCGGGCCCGGGTGATGAAGGAGTTGGGCTACTACGACGACACCTTCAATTCGACCCTGCAGAACGCCGACGGCGATCTCTCGTCGTACTCGTTCCACATGGCCGACCAGGGCACCGACACGATGGAGCGGGAAAAACAGTTCCTCTTCGCGTCGCAGGAGGGCCGGTACCTCTGGCACGTGAACCAGGCGCTCCGGCGGCTCTACAATGCGCCCGATCAGTTCGGCAAGTGCCATACGTGCGGAAAGGAAATCAGCTTCGAACGGCTCGACGCCCTGCCGCATGCCCGGCTCTGCATCAGCTGCAAGGAGAAAGAAGAGGATGCCAAGCGGCGTTAGGCCGCACCGCGTCTTCTGGCCCCTGGCGATCGGCTGGGTGCTGCTCGACCTGGTCAGCAAGCGGTGGGCGGAGGGCAACCTGATTGCGTACGTCCCGGTCGACGTGGCCGGGGAGTGGTTCCGGTGGCGTCTGGCCTACAACCTGGGCGCCGCCTTCAGTCTCCATCTCGGGCCCTACTCCCGGTGGATCTTCATGGGGATCGCGTGTGTCGCCGTGATCGGGATCACCTGGCGATCCCGGGCCGCCGACTGGGGCGACTGGCTCCGCCAGATCGCGGCGGGGCTCGTCGTCGGTGGGGCGGCGGGCAATCTGATCGACCGGATCCGGAGTCCCCAGGGCGTCGTCGACTTCATCGACCTCGGCCTGGGGCTGACCCGCTGGCCGACCTTCAACGTGGCCGACATCGGGGTGAGCTGCGGGGCCGTCGCCCTGGCCGTTTCCTTCTGGCTCGAGGACGCCCGCCGCGCCGACCCGCCGACGCCGGCACCCTGAGGGCCGCCTGCCCGACGTCACCTTTTCCGTCGCCGTTCCGAGTACCGAGCGCATCGATCGGTTCCTCGCCGATCAGCTTGATCTGTCGCGAACCCAGGCGGCGCGGCTCGTCGCCGACGGGCGGGTCCGGGTGAAGGGAGCACCCGCGCGGGCCTCCCGAACCCTCGTCGCCGGCGAGGTGGTCGAGGTGGACTATCCGGCGGAAGAACCCCCGCGCCGTCTCGCGCCCCATCCGATTCCGCTCACGATCGTCTTCGAGGACGAACACCTCGCCGTGATCGACAAACCCGCGGGCCTCGTCGTGCATCCGGCGCCGGGCCACTGGGAGGACACGCTCGTCAACGCACTCGTGGCGCGCGGCACCCGTCTCGCCGACGGGGCGGAGGGCCGGCCCGGGATCGTTCATCGGCTCGACCGCGATACTTCGGGCTTGATGGTGGTCGCCAAATCGGATCTCGCGCACCGGCGTCTCGGGGCGGCCATTGCGGCGCGGCGGGTGCGCCGGAGCTACGCGGTACTGTCCTGGGGGCATCTCGACGACGAGAACGTCACCGTCGATGCCCCGATCGGCCGCCACCAGACGGACCGAAAACGAATGGTGATCCGGCCTGACGGCCGCGCGGC
Source organism: Gemmatimonadales bacterium (assembly GCA_050183815.1). Lineage (GTDB taxonomy): Bacteria > Gemmatimonadota > Gemmatimonadetes > Gemmatimonadales > GWC2-71-9 > SHZU01. The sequence goes on from JBFXAY010000040.1 coordinate 28,076, forward strand.
GCGCACCGATTTCCACCGGGTCGCGCGGTTCGAGGCGGTGGACCTCCTCCGGGCCGAACTGCACACCGGGCGGACCCATCAAATTCGGGTACACCTTCAACAGATTGGACACCCCGTCGTGGGGGATCCGGTCTACGGCGGCGGCGGTTCCCGGCGCATGACCGGCCGCTCCAGAGTCATGGCGGAACGCGTCAGCGCCCTGGCCGCCCGCCAGGCCCTTCATGCGGCCCGGTTGGCCTTCACCCACCCGATGACCGGCGCGGCGCTCCGATTCGCGAGCGACTGGCCCGCCGACCTGGTCCCGATCCTGCAACTCGTTGCGGGGCAAGTTGATCCGGCCGATTGGCTGACCTATCTTGGGTTCGATCGGGGGAGTGATGGCTGACCAGGCTGGAAACCGGGTGGTCATCTGCCGGGCGGGGGGGCTCCGGTTCGCCCTCGATGTGACCGCCGTGCGCGAAGTTTGCACCGGAATCAGCCTGGTTCCAGTGCCGGGAGTTGCATCCCCGGTCGAGGGTGTCGCAAATGTTCGCGGCACCCTGGTGACGGTTGTGCGGGCGGCGGACCTCTTGAGCGAGCCGCCGGGACCGGATTCCGGTCCGTCGCCCTGGCTGGTGGTGCTCCGCGCCCGCGGCGGACGGGTCGGACTGGGAGTCGATGACGTCGTCGATCTCGACGCGGTGGATGCGCCGGTCGACAGGTTCGACGTGGAAGGGGCGCTCCAGCCGCTGTTCGGCCGGGTCGGCTGACGGCGGGAGCATCCCGCCAATACCTCGTGGAGGTGCTTCGTGGCGCAAACCGTTCTCGTGTGCGATGACGCGATGTTCATGCGCACCATGATCGCCGACATTCTCACCCAGGCGGGCTTCGAGGTCGTCGGCGAGGCCGAGACCGGGGAGCAGGCGGTGCAGCGCTACCGCGAGCTCAAGCCGGATCTGGTCACGATGGACATCGTGATGCCGGCCATGGGCGGCATCGAGGCGGTGCGCGCCATCTGCAAGGACGATCCCGGTGCCAAGATCCTGATGTGCAGCGCCATGGGGCAGCAGGCCCTCGTCGTCGAGGCAATCCAGGCCGGAGCGAAGGATTTCGTGGTCAAGCCGTTCCAGCCGTCCCGGGTGCTCGAGGCGGTCCAGCGGCTCCTGGGGTGAGCGGGTGGTCGATCTCGGCCGGTATCTCGCGCTCTTTCTCGCCGACGGCCGGGAACATCTGAAGCTGGCGTCCGCCGGCCTGCTCGACTGGGAGCAGCGGCCGGCGGAACTCGCTCCGGTGGCGGAGGTCTTCCGGGCGTTCCACTCGCTCAAGAGTTCGGCCGCGACGATGGGGTATCAGGACATCGTCACGGTGGCCCACGGCGCGGAACATCTGCTCGAGGCGATCCGCCGGCGGGAGCTTCCCGGATCCAAGGCCGTGATCGGGATTCTCTTTCGCGCGGTCGACACCCTCGAACGGGGGCTCGAGCCCGCGACCCGGGGCGAGCCGCTGTCGGACGCGGCCGCGCTCGCGGAAGCGATGGAACGGCTCGCGTCGACCGCCACGCCGTCGCTGACGGCGCCGGAGCGGCGGGTGGAGCCGACCGCGCGGGCGGCGGCCCGGCCCACGATGCGGGCGGTCCGGGTCGATCCGGCCCGGCTCGACGAATTGCTCCAGCTCGCAGGCGAGCTGGTGGTGGCCCGGAATCGGCTCGTGAACGCCACGGCCGGTCAGGCGGATCCCGAGACCGAAGCGGCCACCGGCCAGATCGACTCGCTGGTGCGCGCGCTCCACGGCGGAGTGCTCCGGGCCCGGCTGGCGCCGATCACCGAGCTGTTCGGCCGGTTTCCGCGGGTCGTGCGCGATCTCGGCGGCGCCCTCGGGAAGGCGGCGCGGCTCGAGCTGACCGGCGAAGGCATCGAGCTCGACCGGACGGTCCTGGAGGAACTGGTCGACCCGTTGATTCACCTGATCCGGAACGCGGTGGATCACGGGATCGAGTCGCCGGAGGATCGCCAGCGGGCCGGGAAGCCGGCCGCCGGCCGGCTCGAATTGGCGGCCGAACGGCGGCGTGACTGGATCGTCATCACGCTGAGCGACGACGGCCGGGGAATCGACCGGGCGGCGGTGCTCGCCCGGGCCCGGGATCGCGGGCTCCTGGCGGCGGGGGCCGAGGGAACCGACGAGGAGATCCTCGGCGTGCTGGCGTTGCCCGGCTTCACGATGAAGGGGCAAGTCACCGAGGTGTCGGGCCGCGGCGTCGGGATGGATGCCGTGCTCAATCGGGTGCGGGCCCTCGGGGGACGGGTCGATTGGCGATCCGCCGCGGGGGTCGGGACCACCTTCGAGATCACGGTGCCGATGACGGCCGCGATCCAGCGGGTGCTCCTGGTGGGGGCGGGAAGCGAGCGGTTCGCCATTCCGTTCCGGCGGGTTCGCGAGGCAGTGGCCCCGGGGCGGAAGACCGAGACCACGGCCGGGGGCATCGACCGCTTTACCTTTCGGGAAAAGGCGATCCGGTGCGTGGACCTGGCCGAGGTGTCGGGCGGGACGGCGACCGCGGCGGCGGGTCGCCGCCCGGTGCTGATGCTCGAATGGGGCGCGGAACGGGGGGCGCTGGCCGTGGACCGCCTGCTCGGCCAGCATGACGTGTTGCTCGAACGGTTCGAGGCGCCCCGCAGCCTGCCGCCATGGGTGAGCGGGGCCACGATTCTGGCGGACGGACAGCCCGCCTTTCTGTTGGATCCAACCGCCTTGTTCTAGGGGCGGTCGTCGGGAGGGGCTCGGCCGGCCCTCCCTTTCTCGGAAGAGGGGACTCGGGAATGGTCGACGCGCAGAAGCTGACCGAGGTCGAGCGCGACGCGTTGCGGGAGATCGCCAACATCGGGGCGGGGCACGCCGCGACGGCGCTGTCCCAGATGACCGGTCGAAAGATCATGATCAACGTCCCCGAGGTGACGGTGAAGCGCCTCGAGGAAGCGGCCGAGCTGCTGGGGGAGGCCGACACGGTGGTCGCCGCCGTGCTGATGCACATGATGGGAGACCTCACCGGCCGGACCCTCCTGGTATTGCCCGAGACCTCCGCCCGCGGCCTCTGCAACATCCTGCTCCGGAAAACCGAGCCCGGGCCGGGTTTCACCGAGATGCAGCGGTCCACGGTCATGGAGACCGGGAACATCCTCTGCAGCGCCTATCTCAACGCCCTGTCGGATTTCATGGGCATGATGCTGGTGCCCTCGGTGCCGGCGCTGGTGGTGGATCTGGCCGGCGCGGTGCTCACCACGGCGTATCTGAACTTCGGGCACGCCCGTGACTACGTGATCTGCGTCGAGACGGCGTTCCGGATCGCCGGCTCGGATGAGGTGGTCAATGGGCAGTTCATTCTGATGCCGGACGTCGCTTCGCTCCAGGCCATCTTCGACGCGATCCACCTCGCGAAGTAGGCCATGACCCGGTCGGCGGCTTCGGAGCGAGAACTGGGGGTCCTGCGCTCGCTGGCGCGACGCATTGACCCCTCGGACTCGGGGGCCCACAACAACCTGGGCGTGCTCTACTACGAGCGCGAGATGTATCCCGAGGCGATTGCCGCCTTCGCCCGGGCGCTGGAGCTCGACCCGCACATGCGGGTGGCTCAGGAGAATCTCGAAACCGTCCAGCGGGAAACCGGCTACTACGACCGCCGGATCGCCGAACTCCGCCACCAGATCGGGCATCGGCCCGACGACCGTCAGCTCCGCCTCGAACTCGGCCGGGCCTACCTCGCCCTCGGCCAGTTCGACCGGGCGGCCGACCAGTTCGAGGAACTGCTCCGGAGCCGGCCGAGTGACGGGACCGCCGTCGTCCAGCTCGGCCTGGTCGAGCAGGCCCGCGGGCGGCACGACGTGGCGAGCGACTGGTTCAAGCGCGCCGTCCAGACCGACGCCTCAAGCACCGTGGCCCGGCTCTACCTCGGCCAGTCGCTCTACAACCGCGGTCTGGTGGATGCGGCCCTCGGCGTCCTGACCGAAGCGTCCCGGATCAACCCGGACCATGCCGACGTCCAGTACCTGCTGGGCTTCGTCTACGGAGATCTCGGCTATCACGATGCCGCCCGCCAGGCCACCCGCCGCGCCGTCACCTTGAATCCGACGCTCGGAAACGCCCAGACCAATCTCCGGATCGGGGCCAAGCGGCGGGCGGCCGCGCCGGTCCCGACCGGAACGACCGAGACGGCGCCGGAAGCGCATCTCAACCTGGCCGTGGCGTTCCGGCGGCGCGGGTACTTCGTCGAGGCCCTGCGGGAATACCGGCTCGCCCTCGAGGCCGGAGAAGACGAGCAGCCCGCCAAGGAAGGCATGGCGGAGATCCACCTCCTCCAGCGGGAGACCGGCCCGGCGCTCGATCTCTACGCCGAGTTGGTCGCCCGCGATCGCCACAATCCCAAGTTCCGGAACGAGCGGGGCGTCGTGCTCCACCAGGCCGGCCGCCGGAGCGAGGCGCGGGCGGAGTACGACGAAGCGGTCCGGCTCGATCCGGAGTACGCGCTCGCGTGGAACAACCTCGCGGTCCTGCGGGCGGGCGAGTCCGAGTCCGGGCTGGCGATGGAGGCCTTCGACCGCGCGCTCGCCCTCCGCCCGGATTTCGAAGCGGCCCGGCTCAACCAGGCCCTCTTCAACTTCCAGCGGCAGCGGTTCCAGGCGGCGCTCGAGGGGTATCGGGCGGTGCTCTCGCCCAATCCCGACCACGCGATGGCCTGGAACGGCGTCGGGCTCGTCCTGATGGAGACCAAGCGGTTCGCGGAGGCGAAGCATGCCTTCGGCCGGGCGGTGGAGTCCGATCCGGACTGCGCCCCGGCCCACTACAACCTCGGATTCGTCCTGAGCCAGCTCGGCGCGTTCGACGAAGCGCTCCGGGAAACCCGCCGCGCACTCGAACTCGATTCCTTCTACACGCCGCAGAAGTTCGCGCTGTCGATCGAGCTCCAGTTCAAGGAATCGCTGGTGCCGATCGCCCCGTCCCTGGTGGCCGACGTGACGCTCGATCCGGGGGCGGAAGACTTCGAGTTCGACCCGTCGGTGCTCGATTCGCTGTTCGCCGGGCTCACCCCCCGCGAGGCACGGATCGACCCCGCCGCCGGCGACGCCTTCGCCCTCGCCCGCGACCTCCTCGGCAAAGGACTGCTCGAGTCTGCCGCGGCGGAGGTGCACCTCGCCCTTCGGCGCGGGGCGCCGTCGGTGGCCGGCACCACCCTGCTGGGCGAGATCTATCTCCGCCGCGGGCTCCACGGCGAGGCGCTCGAGCGGTTCCGCCAGGCCCGCACCGAGGCCCCGGACGACCCGGCGGTGATCCGGGGCGAGACCCAGGCCCTGCTCGGCCTCGGCCAGGCGGACGAGGCCCGGAAGCTGGCCGACACCCTCGCGGGGATGCTGCCGAACGACGCCGAGCCCCTCGAGCTTCGGGCCCGGGCCCGGTTGGCGCAGGGGGACCTGCACGGCGCCCAGGACGATGCCCTCGGCGCCTTGATGCTGTCGCCGGGCCGGGCCGATCTCCTCGTGCTTCGGGGCCGGATCGGCCGCCGCCTGGGCGACACCGACGAGGCCCTCGAAGCCCTCGAGGCCGCCGTCGCCCTCGATCCCGAATACGTTCAGGCCTGGTACGAGATCGGTGTCGTGCGGGAAGAGCGCCGCGAGCCGGGGCCGGCCCGCACCGCGTACGAGAACGCGCTCAAGGTGCTCCCGACCTACCTCGAAGCCGGGCTCGCCCTCGGCGAACTGCACCGCCGCCAGAACCGCCCCGCAGAGGCGGTCAAGCTGCTGGTCGATCTGCTGCTGTTCGAGCCCTACGCCACCGAGGCGCTGATGCTCCTCGGCCGGGCGCTGGCCGATCAGCGTCATCATCGCGACGCCGTGACGGCGTTCACCCGGGTGCTCAAATTCGTGCCGGACCACTCGGTGGCGCGGTTCCATCGGGGGCTGTGCCAGAGCGCCCTCGGGCAGTTCGCCGAGGGGCTGGCGGACTGGGAGCAGGTGGTCCGCGACAATCCGACCGGGCCCCTCGCGGCCGCGGCCCGGGCCGAGATCCGGTCGACTCGCGATCTCGTCCACATCCTCCAGCCGGTGGAGGCCTAGGTGGCGATTCAGGGGCCGCTCCGGGAGCTGGGGGTTCACGATGTCTTCCAGCTGCTCGACCTCGGCAAGAAGACCGGGCGGCTTCGGGTCATCTCCGACTTGCGGCACAACGAGGGCGTGATCTGGTTTCATGAGGCCGCGGTGGTGGCCGCCTCGATCCGGTCGAATCCGCACCTCCTCGGCCAGCAGTTGATCAAGGCCGGCAAGGTGGCGAGCGAGGATCTGGCGCGGGCCCAGGCGCATCAGGCCGGCGGCGATCGCCGCCGGATCGGCGAGATTCTCGTCGCGATCGGTGCGATCGGGGCCAAGGAGCTCGGGGCCCAGGTGAAGGCGCAGATCGAGGAGGTCGTCTTCACGATGTTGGGGTGGTCCGAGGGCCACTTCATCTTCGAGGAGACCGCCGCCGACGCGATTCCGCGGGATGCCGACGTCCGGATTTCGGTCGAGGCGCTCCTCCTCGAGGCGGCTCGCCGGATCGACGAGTGGTCCAGGATCCGGGCCCGGGTGCCGCACCTCGGGGTGGTGCCCCGGCTGTCGGCGGTGCCGGAGGCGGAACCGGGGAGCCTGGTGCTGACGCCGTTCGAGTGGCGGGTGCTGTCGGCCTGCGACGGCGAGCGCGACCTCCAGGCCATGGCCACGACGTTGAGCGAACCGGAATTCGATGTGGCCCGGGCGGTGTTCGGCCTCGCCTCGGCGGGCGTGGTCATGCTTCGCGATCCGGCCCGGGAATCGGCCGAAGCCGCGCCGCGGGACGATGTCGACGCGCTCCTGGGCGAAGGTGAACGGCAACTGATCGCCCGCAACCTCGACGCCGCGCGCTCGATCGCCCAGGCGGCGGCCGGGTCGTTCCCCGAGGAAAGCGGCGCCCACCTGCTCCTCGGGCGGATTCTCCTCGCCGAACGCCGCTTCGGCGAGGCGGAGCTGGCGTTTCGGGAAGCGGTCCGGGTCGATCCGGCGAATCCGCGGGCGCTGCGGCTCCTGTCCTGGTCGCTGCTTGGCTCGGGCCGGCTCGACGAAGCGGTGCACGGTTTCGAAGCATGGCTGGCGCTGCCGGAACTCGGCGCGTCGGAGGAACGGCAGGTGACCACCGTCGGCGCGGCGATTCCGGCCGCCCGGCAGTTGGCGGCACTTCTCCGAGGCAACTATGACTGACGACATCGCGGCCATGACCCTCGAGCTGGCGCAGGATCCGAACAGCCTGGTGTTTCTCCGGCTGGCGGAAGCCCTGCGCCGGAAGGGACAGCTCGACGCCGCGCTCACGGTGGCGTCGCGCGGGGCCGGCCGCTACCCCGAGTCCGCCGACGCGCACGATCTCCTGGCCCGGATCCACTCCGACCGGGGCGACGGCGATGCCGCGTTCGACTCCTGGACCAGCGTCCTCCGGATCGCGCCGGACCACCTCGGGGCGCACAAGGGGCTCGCCTTCATTGCCTACCGCGGCGGCGATCTGGCCCGCAGCGTCCGCCACCTGACCCGGGCGCTCGAACTCGCCCCGGGCGACACCAGCCTCGCTTCGGCGATCGAACGGATCCGGACCATGATGGTCTCGCGGTCCGCCGGTCCGACCGAAGCCGCCCCGCCCGCGGACGGCCCCGCCGGCAAATCCACCGCCGACGCCACCCCGACGCTGCTCTTCGACCAGCAGGGCCGGGTGCTCCGCGGCCAGCTCGAGCGGACCGACGGCACCGACGCGAGCGATGCGGTCGCCGCGGCCCTCGCCGGCGTGTCGCGGGAAGCGGATCGGGCCGCCCAGATGCTCGAACTCGGCGAATGGCGGGCCATCGCGATCGAAAGCGGGGCGGTGAACTACGAACTGCGGAGCCCGACGACGGAGACGCTGCTGCTGGTGATGCGGGGCCGCGAGGTGCCCGCGGGGCGTCTGGCCCGGATCGCCGACAAGGCGGTCGAGCAGGCCCGCCGCTGGCTCGAGGAGCTCGCATGACCGCCAAGGAACAGCTGGTGCTCGACGACATCACCCGCATCGTCGGCGTCCGGAGCGCGCTCCTGGTCTCGGCGGAGGATGGGCTCGTCGTGGCGGAGTCGTCGCTCGAGGGGCAGCCCACCGAGGCCGCCGCCGCGTTCGCGGCCCGGCTGGCGCAGCGCCTCGGCACCCTCACCCGGACGCTCGCCACGCCGCCGATGAGCATGCTGCTCCTGCAGGCAACGGCCGGGCAGCTCTTCGTCACCGGCGGCGGGGAGGGACTCCTCTTCGTGGCGGTCACCTCCAACGACGTCAACATCGGGGAAGTCCGGCTGGCGCTCCTCGACGCGGCGGGCCGGCTCGTCTGATGCGCGCGCTCGAGCCCTGGGTCGAACCGCCGCTCACGACGTTCGTGGCCGAGTCGCAGGTCCGGGTGGCCCTGCTGATGACGTCGGCCGGACAGGTCGTGGCCCAGCATGGGTTCACCCGTTCGCTCGACGTGATGACGGCGGCGGCGCTCGCCGCGGGGATCGTGGCCTCGACCCGCGAGATTGCCAAGGAGATGTCGGCGGGACCGTTCGGCGCGGTGGTCCACCAGGGCAGCCAGCTGGGTGTCTATCTGGCCCCGTTCGACATGCCCCACAACCACTGGATCGGGCTCTGCGTCTTCGGGCCGGACACGTCGCTTGGCATGGTGCAGCTGTTCTTCGGCCGGATGGTGGACGAACTCGTCAAGATCGCCCCCCGCACGCCGCCGGCGCGCGAAGTGCTGCCGGAGACGTTCGAAGACGACCTGAATTCGAGCCTCCGGGCTCTCTTCGGAAGGTGACCGGCCATGCCGCTCGTCAACTTCACGGCTCGTGAGATCACCTGCAAGCTCGTCTACTACGGCCCCGGCCGGTGCGGGAAGACCACCAATCTCCAGTACATCCACGGCCGGGTGCCCGAGACCCGCCGCGGCCGGATGGTGTCGTTGGCCACCCAGTCCGACCGGACCCTGTTCTTCGATTTCCTCCCCATCGAACTCGGCGTCATCTCCGGCTTCACCACGCGGTTCCAGCTCTACACGGTGCCCGGCCAGGTGTACTACAACGCGACCCGGCGGCTCGTCCTCCAGGGCGCCGACGGCGTCGTGTTCGTGGTGGACAGCCAGGCGCGCCGGTTCGACGAGAACGTGGAAAGCTTCCAGAACCTCCAGGAGAACCTGATCGAGCAGGGTGTGGACATCCGCCAGCTGCCGCTGGTGCTCCAGTACAACAAGCAGGATCTGCCGCCCGACCTGATCCTCTCGCCGGACGAGCTGGACGAAGCCTTCAACTTCCGGACGGTACCGAGCCTCCCGGCGGACGCCCTGCACGGCACCGGCGTGTTCGAAACCCTGAAGGCGTTGTCCACCTCGGTTCTCCAGCGGCTCGCCGCCAGGCCGCCCACGCTGTGACCGACCCGTTCGCTTCCTTCGTCGCCGACAGCGCGACGCAAGCGGCCCTCTCGGCGGCTCGGATGGTGGCCGAAACGCCGAGGATGCACTACCTGCTCCTGCTCGTCGGGGCGCGGGGGGCGGGGAAGAGCCATCTCCTGCGGGCCATCCGGGACCGGCTCGCCGGCGCCGTGCCGTCCCGGTCGGCGGAACTCGTCGCGCTGAGCCGCCTGTCGGAGCACGTCCGCTCTCGCGGCCTCGCGGACGCCGGCATCGCGTTGCGGGACCGGCTCCTTCGGGCCGAGGTCGTGCTGCTCGACGACCTCGACGCGATCGAGCGGCAGCTGCCGGTCCAGTCGTTCGTGTACGACATCATCGAAAGCCGGCTCGCCTCGGGGCTCGCGACCGTGATCGCCTCGACCCGGACGCCGGGCCGGCTGCCCGGCCTCGACGCCAGGCTCGCCCGGCGGCTGCGCGACGCATCCATCGTCGAACTCGGTCTGCCGGGTCCCGGCGCCCGGAGCGCCATTCTCGAGCGGCGGATCGCCGAAACGGGGCTCCTGGTCGATCCCGAACTGGCCCGGACGATCTCCGGCCTCGAGTTCACCTCGGTGAAGGAGTATCTCGGCGCCTTGAACCGGGTCCTCGCCGTCCAGCAGACGACGCCCACCGCGATTCCGCTCGACGACGCCCTGGCCCTCCTCGGCGTCGAGGCCGGGCCCGTCGCGGTCGCCGCTCCGCCGGCGGAGCCGGGACCCGGTCTGCTCCAGTCGGGTGAGTTCGACGCCTTCTTCAACGAGGTCGTCGCCAACGTCTCGGAGCAGTTCGATCACTGGCGCGGCCGGCTTCGCGAGGCGATCTCGCATTGGCAGGCCCAGGGTTTTCGGACCAAGCGTCTCGAGCAGGCGCTGGCCTCCGAAGGCTCGGGCGATCCGGATCCGGTGGTCGCGGCGTTCGGACGCGATGCGGGCGAGCTCCAGCGGCTCGTGGCGGAAGCTCGGATCATCGCCCCCGACCTGGCCGGCGCCGACGTCTTCCGCGATCCCGACCAGCTCGTGGCCGCCCGCCATCTCGTCCAGGAGGCCCGGAGCCGGCGGGCGCCGCTCTCGGCGCCGCTTCCGGATCTCACGCTGGCCCGGCTCGGCGTCGGGCCGTCGAACCGCGTGGCGCTCGAGACCATCACGGCCGTGATCGCCGATCCCGGCGTCCGGCATTCGCCGCTGTTGCTCGTGGGGCCGAGCGGCGTCGGGAAGACCCACCTGCTGCACGGCCTCGGGAACGCGCTGGTGGCGCGCGGTCTGTCTCCGGTCGCCTGTCTGTCGGCCCACAGTTTCCTCGGCGAACTCGCCGCCCTCAAGAGCCCCGACGAGATTGCCCAGTGGCGAGCCCGGTACCAGTGGGTCGGCGCGCTCCTGCTCGACGACATTCACCTGCTGGCGGACGAATCGCGCGGCAACGCCGAACTGCTCCAGATCTTCGCCGCCATCGAGGAAAGCGGCCGGCCGATGGCGTTCACGAGCGCCCGGCCGCTCTCGGAGCTCGCGGGCTTCGACCCCCGGCTCCTCACCCGCCTCGAGGGCGGCACCGTGGTGGACGTCGGCAGTCCGGACCGGGAGGTCCGCCTCTCGGTGATCCGGACCCTCCTCGAGCCGACATCCGCGGCCGGCGACATCGGCCTGATCGACTATCTGGCGGGCCGCCCGGTCGAGTCGGTGCGGGCGGTCCAGGGCATGGTCCACCGGATGCTCGCCGAGGCCGAGGCGGAGCGGGTCACGCCGACCGTGGCGCTCGCCCGGGAAACGCTCGAAACGGTCGAGACCCGGCCGGTGCGGAAGCCCGCTCGGCCGAGCGGCGCACACAGCGGCATTCTCTCGCCCGGCATGGGCATCGTCCGGAGCTCGGAAAAGATGATGCTCGTCTGGCCCGATCCGGCCGACCGCCTGTTCATGGACTTCGGCTGATGGCGATCAAGGGAAGCCTCAAGGAGGCGAGCCTCCCCGACGTGATCCAGCTGCTCTTCTTCGGGCGGCGGACCGGTTGCCTGGCGCTCACCGACCGCCAGCGGTTCGGCTCGGTCTTCTTCGAGGATGGCTGGATCACCTACGCCACGATCGTCAACCGGCGCGACCGGATCGGCGATCTGCTGCTCCGCTCCGGTACGGTGAGCCGGGACCAACTCGACCGGGCGCTCGAGCTGCAGCGCCGGGCCCGCGGCCGCCGCCTCGGGGAGATCCTGGTGAGCCTCGGCGCGCTGTCCACCGAGGAGCTCGCCCGCGTCGTCCGGTTCCAGATCGAGGAAGCCGTCTACTCGCTGTTCGCGTGGGCCACCGGCACCTTCACCTTCGAGGCCGGCGTCCGGCCCGAGTGGGAAGGGGAACTCGAGAAGATCAACCCGGAGAACCTGCTGCTCGAAGGCGCCCGGCGGATCGACGAGTGGACCCTGATCGAGAAGAAGATCCCGAGCTTCGACCTGGTGTTCGCGCTCGACAAGACGGCCCTGGCCAACGAGTCGCTCAGCTTCACCGAGGCGCAGCGGAAGCTGCTCGGACTCGTGGACGGCTTCCGCGACACCCGCGAAGTGATCGATGCCTCGGGTCTGTCTGACTTCGAGGCGGCGCAAGCCCTGTTCGGGCTGATCACGGCCGGAATCGCCCAGCGGATCGGGGCGTCGTCGAAGACCACGCCGTCGCGGCTGCTGGAAGCCCAGATCGAGGAGCACCGCAACCTCGGCATCGCGTTCCTCCGGACCGACATGCTCGACGAGGCGGGCCGCGAGTTCCGCCGGGTCATGGAACTGCGGCCCTCCGAAGGCGCCGCGCCCTTCCTGCTCGGCGTCATCGCCGGGCGGCAGGGTCGGTGGCCGGAGGCGGTCGATCTGTTCCGCCAGTCGCTCGACCGGGCCGGGCCGCGGGGGCATGTCATCCTCAACCTCGCCGTGGCGCTCGAGGAAGTGGGCCGCCTCGATCAGGCGGAGGCCATGTTCACCGAAGCCGCCGGCCGGCTCCCGGAGCATCCGCTCGTGTTCCTCAACTGGGGTTTGTTTGCCCTGCGGCGGGATCAGGCCGCTGCGGCTTCCGCCCGGCTCGAGCGGGCCCGCGAACTGGCCGGCGGGAAACCGACCCCGCTCTGGTACTTCGCATCGGTCCAGGCGCTTGCCCAGCAGGAGCGGCTCGAGGGCGCGCTGGAACTGGCCCGCGAGTCGGTGGCCAGTCATCCCGAGCACCCGGTGCTTCGGAACAACCTGGCCGTCCTGCTCGAAGCCACCGGCGATACCGCCGAGGCGGAGCGAATCCTTCGCGACACGCCGCTCGACGAACCCGGCCTGCCGCAGATTCCCAAGAACCTCGGGGATCTCCTCTATCGGTCCGGCCGCTACGAAGAGGCGACCGAACACTACGAACGCGCCGCCGCGATCGACCCGACGCTCGGCGACGACCTCTTCTTCAAACTCGGCAATCTCGCCTTCCGGCGGCGGGACGCCGAAACGGCGCGGGACTGCTGGGAGCGCGCGGTCCGGCTCAATCCGGGCCACCAGCTCGCCCGGGCCAACCTCGACCTCCTCCCGGCCGCCGGATGACTGCCGCCACCGAGACCGCCCTGGACCGGATCCACCGGCGGCTGGCCGACGCCGGCGCCGGCTCGTTGACCCGCTTCAAGAGCGGATATTTCGAGCGCCGGCTCCGGACCCGGTTCCGGGCCCGCGCGGTGGCGGACCCGGAGGCCTACGCCGACCTGCTCGACACCGATCCCGACGAATCGCGCCGGCTCGTGTCGGCGCTGGCGATCGGGGTGACCGGCTTCTTTCGCAACCCGAGCGCCTGGCGCCGGCTGGGCGAGCTGGTGGCCGCGGAGGGGCGGGGCGGGCTCCGCGCCTGGAGCGCCGGGTGCGCCACCGGCGAGGAAGCGTGGTCGCTGGGCCTGCTGCTGGACGGCATCCCGTCGTTAGGCGGGCAGTGGACGGTCCAGGCCACCGACCTCGACGATCGCAGCCTGGCCGTGGCCCGCGGGGGCGACTACCCGGCCCGGGTGCGCCCGGACATCGAGGCCGTGCGCGACCCCGGGATCGAGGCCGCCGAGCCGGATCGCTATCGGGTGCCGGCCGCCCTCCGGGAACGGGTCCGGTTCGCGCGGGCCGACCTCTGCGCCGCGCCGCCGGCGGCCGAGCTCGATCTGGTGCTCTGCCGCAACGTGCTCATCTACTTCACCGCGGACGCGCAGGAGCGGATCCTCGAGGGCCTGCTCTCCTCGCTCCGGGTCGGGGGGCTGCTGATGCTCGGGAAAGCGGAACTCGCCGGCTTTGCCTTCCTCCCCCGGCTGGAAATCGCCGACCGGGCCGAGCGGCTCTACCGGAGGATCGCGTGACGGGGGCGGCGTGGTGACGGCGCCTCGGGTGGTCGTACGGGTGAGCGAGCTCATCGTCACCGATGCGCCGGCCCAGCTCGTGGCGGTGGCCCTTGGCAGTTGCGTGGCGGTGGCCCTGTACGACGCCTCGAGCAGGATCGGCGGGCTGGCCCACGTCCTGCTGCCCACCCAGGCCATGGGGAAGATCAGCGGCCTGCCGGGCCGGTACGCGCAGAGCGCCGTCCCGGTCCTCGTCGAACGGATGATTGCCCGCGGTGCGCGCGCACCGGCGATCACGGCGCGCCTCGTCGGCGGCGCGAGCATGTTCGTATCCCTGACCCCGCCCGGCACCATCCAGATGGGCGACCGCAACGTCGTCGCGGCGCGTGAGGCGCTCCACCGCCACGGGATCCGGCTGGTCGGCGAGGCCGTCGGCGGCGACTTCGGCCGCACGGCCGAGTTCGACCTCGACACCGGCCGGATCACGGTGACCTCGTACAACCGGGAGACGAAATTCCTGTGAGCGACGCCCGGCTGGAGGCGATTCGCCGCGAGGTGGCGGACCTCGAGGCGCGGCTGGCGGCCCCCGCGCCCGGGTCCAAGGACGAACTCAAGCGCCGGATCGTGGCGGTGTTCAAGGACACCGAGAGCACCATCGGTGAACTGCAGGGCATCCGGGACCGGATCAAGGCGCTGGTGGACCGCTACAAGCAGGCCGGGAGCGACGACGGGCCGCCGCCTCCGCAGATGGCCAATGGCCGGCCCCAGGTCCGCTCGGACCACCTGGGGGCCTCGACCTTCATCGACAAGGGCTGGTCCCTCATCTCACTGGGGGATCACGTCGGGGCCGAGCAGGCGCTTCAGCGGGCGCTCGAACTTTCCCCCGGCGACCGGCAGGCGCTCTCGCTCCTTGGCTGGGCCCAGATGCTCGATCTCAAGTACGACGAGGCCCTCGGCACCTTTTCGCGGGTCCTCGCGGAGGAACCGGGCAACGCCCTGGCCCGCGTCAACGTCGGCTACATTTGTCTCCGGAAGCGGATTTTCGGGGAGGCGATCGAGCACCTCTCCCGGGTCATCCGGCTGGACAACGACCGCAAGGCGGTACTCTACGCCAATTTCTACCTCGGTCTCGTCTATCTGGAACGGGAGATGTACCTCGACGCCGAGACCTTCCTCGAACGGGCCATCGGCCTCGGCCCCAATCTGATCGAGGCCTACTACGAGCTGGGTCGGGCCCAGTGGTTTGCCGGGAACCAGGAAGGGGCCCGGGCCACTTGGGAACGCGGGGCCCAGGCCAACAAGTTCGCGCCATGGGCCAAGCGGTGCAGAGAATTGCTCGAGTCGCTCGAGCGGGGTGGATCGGTGCCGCGCTCGTCCTCGGCTGCTGGCTGACGCTTCCGGCCCAATCCACCCCCGAAGGGTTCTCCTCCGCCACCGTCGGGGAGGTGACCGCCGTGGCCCGGCCCGGCGACCTCGACCTGGCCGTTGCACTCGCGGACCGGGCCGACCGGCCGTCCGACTGGTACGGCATCGGCCGGGTGAACCTCGGCTCCCTGGTGCTGATCGTGGTCCGCGGCGACCGCGACTATGGTCGGATGACCCGCGGCCGCGCGCCGGCCTGGGGTGCCGGCTTCGCTCTGCCGGCGGCCCGCTTCATCCTGATCCGGGCCGACGGCGACGATCCCTTTCGAGTCCTCCGCCACGAACTCGCCCACCTGGCGCTCCACGCCCGGGTGAAGGGCCGGGTGCCGCTCTGGTTCGACGAGGGCTATGCCGTGATCGCCGCGGGCGAGTTCGGCCGGATGGCGCAACTCGGCCTCAATCTGACGGTGGCCCGCGGTCGGGTGCCCGATCTGGACGGGCTCAGCAACGGCCTCCGGGGGGACCGGTCGACCGCGGAAGCCAGCTATGCCCTGGCCGGGGCGGCCGTGTCGTACCTCGCGGGCCGCACGGCCACGCGCGATCTGGTGCCGCTGATCTCCCGCCTGGAAACCGGGGTCCCGTTCGACTCGGCCGTGACACTCACCACCGGGCTCAACCCCGGACGGTTCGAGGAGGCGTGGCTCCGGGCGGCCAAG
>JBFXAY010000041.1:0-42160 GCA_050183815.1 Gemmatimonadales bacterium
CGAGGGCGTTCCAGCCCATCTGGGGAACCGTCATGGCCTCGAGCGGGACGACCCGGCCGCCCATGATGCCGAGTCCGGCCCCGGTTCCCTCGGCAGACCCTTCGAACAGCAAGTGCAGACCGAGACAGATGCCCAACGCGGGTCGGCCCGCAGCGAGCGCCGCGCGGACGGCCTCGCGCCCCGGTGCCAACCGGGCGGCGGCGGCACCGAAGGCGCCGACCCCGGGCAGCACGATGACGTCGGCACGGGACAGCGCCACCGGGTCCGGCTCGACGACCGGCGCCACGCCGGCGAGGGCGAGGCCTTTCAGCAACGAGTGCAGGTTGCCTGCCCCGTAGTCGAAGACGGCCACTCTCATCGGACGACTCCGGCCGGGATCGTTCGGACCGCGGCCAGCAGGGCGTCGATTTCGGCGTCCGGACCGACCGTGATCCGGATCACGTCTCCCAGCACCGGGAGGCGGCTGAAGCCCCGAACCCCGATTCCCGAAGCGTCGAGCGCCGCCGTGACCGCCGCCGCATCCGGCACCCGGGCGGAGACGAAGTTGGCGGCGGACGGAAGCGCTTCGTATCCGAGGGCGTCGAGCCCGGCAGTCAATCGGGCCCGGCCGGCGCGGGTTTGCGCGACGACGTCATCGAGCCAGACCCGGTCGCCGCGGACGGCGGCAGCCGCGGCCGCCTCCGCGACGGCATTCACCTTGAACGGGCCCCGGGCCTTCTCGACCTCCTCGACCAGCCGCGGGGCACCGATGCCGTAGCCGACTCTGAGTCCCGCAAGGCCCCAGGCCTTCGAGAACGTCCGGGTGACCAGGACGTTGCCGCGCCCCACCGCTTCCGCGGCCCCGGACCCTCCGCCAAACTCGATGTAGGCCTCGTCGAGAATCACGAACCCGCGCGCCCGGTCGAACAGCCGGCCGAGGGCCGCGGCATCGGCGGCCACGCCGCTCGGATTGTCGGGGCTGGCGAGGTAGGTGACGTCAGCGCCGACCGCCAGCAGCGAATCGACGTCCGGGGCGCCGTCCGGGCGGGCCGGAACCGGCACGACCCGGGCCCCGTTGGCCACGGCGAAGTGTGGCGCCATCACGAACGTCGGCACCGAGACCGCGGCGAGGCCCCCGGGCCTGCCTAACGCCCGGAAACCGGCGTCGAGCACGTCGTTGGACCCGCACCCGGTCACGATCGCGTCCGGCGGCACGCCGCACCAGTCCGCCAGGGCGGCGCGGAGCGCCTCGTTGCCGGGTGTCGGATAGCGGGCGGCGGCCGCGGCCGGCCAGGCCGCGAGGGCGCCGAGGGCGCTCGGCGCCGCCCCGAATCGGTTGGTGTTGTCCGAGAGGTCGAGCGGGGCGGCGCGGCCGGTCCGCCGGTAGATCTCGAGCCCGGCGTACTCCGCCCGCCAGGTCGGCGTGCTCATGCCGTCCTCCAGCGCCGGGCGGCGGCGGCGTGGCCGGGCAGCCCCTCCGCCAGCGCCAGCAGTTCGACGTCCGGGGCCAGCCGGCCGGCCGCTTCCTCGGTCACGGTCTGATAGGTGGTCCAGCGCACGAACGCCTCGGGACCGAGCCCGGAGCAGCGGCGGGACATCCCGCCGGTCGGCAGGACGTGGTTCCCGCCGGTCAGATAGTCGCCGAAGCTCACCGAGCTGGGGGCCCCGACGAACACCGTGCCGGCGTTCCAGAAGCGAAACCGCCCGCTGACGGCGTCCGGCGCGAGCAACAGCAGGTGCTCCGGGCCGAACTCGTTCGAGAACGCGAGGGCCGCCTCGAGATCGGTTACGGACAACACCGCACCTCGATTCCGGAGGGCCGCCGCCACGACGTCGCGGCGTTCGGCCACCGCGGTGGCCTCGGACAGGGCGGCTTCGAGCCGGTCCGTCGCGGCCCGGTCGCCCACCACCAGGGCGACGACCGCCGCCTCCGGATCGTGCTCCGCCTGCGCGACCATCTCGGCCGCCGCCGCCGGGGCGTCGTCCGGTCCGGCAACGACGAGCAGTTCGCTCGGCCCCGCGGGCGTGTCGATCGGTGTCCGGGCGAAGACCTGCCGCTTGGCCTCCGTGACCCAGACGTTGCCGGGGCCCACAATCCGGTCGACCGCCGGCACCGTTTCGGTCCCCCAGGCCAGCGCCGCGATGGCCTGGGCCCCGCCTAACGCGAAGACCCGGTCCACCCCGGCGACCGCGGCCGCGGCCATCACGATCCGGGACGGGAGGCCGTCCGGTCCGGGCGGCGAGACGAGAATCGTTTCGCCGACGCCCGCCACTCGCGCCGGCACCGCGCCCATCAGGACCGACGACGGATACGCAGCCCGGCCGCCGGGGGCGTAGATCCCCACGCGCGCCACCGGCGACGGCATCCGCTGGAGGAGGATCCCCGGCTCCGTCTCCACCCGCTGGGCGTCGGGCGACCAGGCCGCGTGGGCCCGTTGCAGATTGACGCGGGCGCGCTCCAGGGCGAGCACGAGATCGAAGGGGGTGTCGTCGAGGGCCTGCCGGACGATCGAGCCGGGAACCTCGAACCGTTCGAGGGCGACCTCGTCGAAGCGCTCCGTCAGCCGCCGGAGCGCGGCATCGCCGTCGCGCCGGACGGCGGCGATGATCTCGCGCACCTGCGCGGCAACGACCTCGGCGGAGCCATCGGCGTCGGACCGATCGAGCAGCGCCCCCCGGTCAGGGGCGCTGAGCGATTCGAGGGCGCCGCGAAACCTGATCGGCGGGGTCATGGCATCAGCCTCTCGATCCTCGTCACGAGGATGCCCTCGGCGCCCAGTGCCTTGAGATCGGCGATCGTCCGATCGAGCGACGCCGCCGGTACCACGGCGTGCACCGCCACGTGACGCCCCTCGTTCAGGATGTCGACCACCGTCGGGCCGTTGAGACCGGGCGCCACGCTCTTGATCTGCGGCAGGGCGTCGCGGGGCACGTTGGCCATCACGTAGCGCTGGGTCCGGGCCCGCACCACCGATTCGAGGCGCGTCACCAGCCGCTCGAGCGCCGGATCGCGGGCGGCGTCGGGCGCCGCCACGAGCCGGGCGCTCGAGGTGAAGATCGTGCCCACCTCCCGGAGGCCGTTCACCTTGAGCGTCGAACCCGTCGAGACGATGTCCACGACCACATCGGCGATCCCGAGGTGCGGCGCGGTCTCGGTGGCACCCGAGACCGGGACCAGCGTCACCTCGCGGCCCAGTTGCCCGAAGTACGCGGCCGCGATCCGGGGAAACACCGTCGCCACGCGGGCCGACGTAGGAATCGCGCCGACTTCCTCGATCGGGCTCTCATCGCGGACCGCCACCACCACCCGGCACCGGCCGAAGCCGAGGTCGAGCCGGTCGCGGAGATCGCGGCCGGATTCCGAGACGAGATCCCAGCCGGTCACGCCGGCGCCGGCCGCACCGTCCGCGACGAACTCGGGGATGTCCTGCGAGCGAACGAAGATGGCCTGGTACTCCTCGCCCAGCGTGGCGATGAGGGCCCGGTCGCCCTGGACGCGGAGGCCGAGACCGGCGGCCTCGAAGAGGTCCCGGGTGTCGTCCGCCAGGCGGCCCTTGTTCGGCAATGCAATCTTGAGCATGACAACTCCTGAAACGAAGAACGGCCCGTCGGAGAGACGGGCCGTTGCGGCAGTTCGGGTGACGCGATCAGTCCCGGCGTCTACCCATGCGCACGATCCATCCCCCCGGCCCGGAAGCCGAAATGATGATGCGCATGGTGGTGCCGCGAGGAGATCATGGCGCGAGAGTCTACCCGGGTGCGGTGGGCTCGTCAAGCATCGCGAACCGGCGGGGACCGGAGGATTCCGGCTGCTGGCGGGGTGTGGCTAGGTTCCGGGCGATGACCGACGACCAGCTCAAACCCACCCTGCTCCGCCAGCTGGATATCGCCTGGAGCTTCGCGCGATACCACCTGGACGGTCTGACGACGGAGGCATGCCTGTGGCGACCGGGGGCGCGCGGTCTCCATGTCCACCACCGGGGCGACGGTACCTGGACGGCCGACTGGCCCGATCGCGAGAGCTATGACATCGGACCGCCCAGCGCGGCATGGACGACCTGGCATATCGGCTTCTGGTGGTCGATGACACTCGACCACTCGTTCGGGACGGGCACCCTGACGCGCGAGCAGGTCCTCTGGCCGGGCACCGCGGACGGGGTCCGGAAGTGGCTCGGCGGCCTGCATGACGAATGGCAACGGCAGGCGGAGGCCCTCGACTCGGCGGCGTGGGGCCGGACCGAGCTGGTCCGCTGGCCGTTCACGGAGCGGTCGTTCGCCGACCTGGCGGCGTGGGTCAACCTCGAGTTGATGAAGAACGCGGCCGAGATCGGGGCGACGCTGTTCCAGCGGGGCGCCGGCAAGGGCTGACCGCCCCGCCGACCCCTACGGAACGACCGTCACTGGCAGTCCGCCGAGGTTCGGATACCGCGAGGTCACCGGCCGCACCATGGTGGTCCCGGCGCGGATCCCCCGCACGACCTGGTCGCCCTCCACCGCCGCCACTGTCGAGTCAGCCGATCGCCACCAGACGCTGTCGGTGAGCGCCACCCGGCCACCGCAGGTCAGCAATCGCACCGTCGGAGCAAACGATTCGCCAATCTGCAGCACCTTGCCCGGTGGATCGAGCACCTGGGTCAATTCGGTCGTGCACCCGACGGACACCAGGACCGAATCGGCGAACCTCGTTCCGCCCGACGTGAGCTCCCCGATCACATAGGCGCTGCCTAGCACGAGGCCCGTGACCAGTCCCGAGTCCGATACGGCGAGGACGGCCGCATCGGACGAGCGGTACTCGGCAGCGGGCGACGAGACCCGCCCGCCCGGCGACGTGGCGGTGAGGCGAACGAGAAACGAACTGCCGAGGGCAAGAGATGCCGGCCCGGCCGGTTCGAGCCGGACCGAAGCGACCGCCGCGACGACCGTCACCGAGATCGCACTCCCGAAGCTCGCCCCGGCTCGGGTCCAGGTCGCCCTGATCACGGTGCTCCCGGGAGTGAGACCGGTCACCAGGCCGGCACTGTCCACGGAGGCAACCTCCGGCTTCGACGACCGGAAGGCCACTGGGGCCAGGGCGCCCGACTCGCACGGCCCCCTGAGCGTGGCCGTGATCCCGACCGTGTCACCCGTCTGGAGGAGGGTGTCCCGAATGGTCATCTCGACGATCGCGATCGACGGACACGGCGGGTCTCCCTCAGGCCCGGCGTCCGGTTCATGGACGACCACGCACCCGAGGCCCAGAAGGAGGAGGAAAACCGCCCATCGGTCCCCGAACCGCCGGACGCTCCGAACCGTCCGGCCCCGGGTCATGAAATGCCCGCTCTGTCGCGCTGGTCCGCCCATACTACAAGTCTCGGTTGGACACGCCGCCGCCGCCGTGACCCGGGTCACTGCTCTGCAGTTGCGACCCCACCGCCCGCCCGGTAGAATCCGCCACCACCTCACAACACGGTCCGATCCCATGCGACGCCTGTCCGCCGCCCTGTTCCTCTTGGCTACCCCGGCACTTCCGACGGCGGCGCAGCGGCCCCCGCAGCGCCCGGCCCAGGGTGGCCAGCCCCCGGCCGCAACGCCTGCCGCCGCCACCCGGCCGGCCGGGCGCCCCGACACGAGCGGCATGGTCCGGTTTCCGACCGACTCGACGATCACCCGGGACGGCGTCGCCACCATCAAGGGCCAGCGGGTTCCCTACCACGTCACGGTCGGCAATCAGCCGGTCTGGGACGACAAGGGCGCCCCGATCGCCACGATGTTCTTCACCTACTACGAGCGCTCCGACGTGTCCGACCGCGGCGGCCGCCCGCTCGTCTTCTCCTTCAACGGCGGCCCCGGCTCGGCCTCGGTCTGGATGCACGTGGCCTACACGGGTCCCAAGGTCCTCAGGATCGACGCCGAGGGGTATCCGGTGCAGCCGTACGGGGTGCAGGACAACCCGCACTCGATCCTCGACGTGGCCGACATCGTCTACATCGATCCGGTCAACACCGGCTTCAGCCGCATCATCGGCGACCAGCGGCGGGAACAGTTCTTCGGCGTCAACGAAGACATCGCGTATCTGGCGCGGTGGGTCGATGCCTGGGTCGGGCGGCGGGGCCGGTGGACCAGCCCCAAGTATCTGATCGGCGAGAGCTACGGCACCACCCGGGTGTCCGGACTCGTGGCGCGGCTCCAGGGTTCGCACTGGATGTACTTCAACGGCGTCGTGCTCGTGTCGCCCACCGAACTCGGTGTGCAGCGGGACGGGCCGGTCGATGCCGCCCTCAAGCTCCCCTACTACGCCGCCACGGCCTGGTACCACAAGGCCCTGGCTCAGAACATCCAGAGCCGGGACCTCGAGTCGATCCTGCCCGAGGTCGAGAAGTTCACCATCGACGAACTGATCCCCGGGCTCACCCGCGGCGGTTCGCTCGACGCGGCCCAGCGGGACGTCCTGATCAAGAAATTCGCGACCTACAGCGGCCTCGACGAAGGCGTGGTCCGCCAGCACGCGATGAACATTCCGACCCAGTTCTTCTGGAAGGAACTGCTTCGGAACCAGGGCCTGACGGTGGGCCGGCTCGATTCCCGCTATCGGGGCCTCGACCGGGAAGACGCCGGCGAGTCACCGGACTTCGATCCGGCACTGACTTCGTGGAACCACGCCTTCGCGCCGGCGATCAACTACTACCTGCGTGACGTCCTCGGCTGGAAGACCGATCTCCAATACTGGCTCTTCGGCCCGGTGAACCCCTGGAACCGCACTGGTGACCGGACCGGCAACGACCTCCAGCAGGCGATGGGACAGAACCCGTACCTCAACCTGATGGTGCAGTCAGGCTACTACGACGGCGGCACGCCGTACTTCGACGCCAAGTACACCATGTGGAACATCGATCCGGCCGGGCGCTTCCAGGACCGGATGCTCTGGAGGGGCTATCGCTCCGGCCACATGATGTACCTCCGCCAGGAGGACCTGGCCACGGCCAACGAGGACATCCGGAAGTTCATCGCGGGGTCGATGCCCCGCCCGGGCCAGCCGGCTCGACGTTAGGCGGACCGCCCCCCGGTGGGCGCAGCCGTGCCCCGGCGGCCCCTGCCCCAGATCGGGGCGGCCGCGCCGCCGCCGTTCCGGCTCCCGGGGTCGCATTTCGCCGCCGCGCTCGGCTGGTTGGGCGTGGCGGCGGTGCTACTCCCGGCCCTCGCGGCCCGGCTCGCTGACGGGCGGGTCTTCGAGCCGCCGGTCCTGGCCCTGGTGCACGTCGTCGCCCTCGGCGTGGTAGGCTCGACCATCTTCGGGGCCCTCTACCAGTTCGTGCCCGGCGGTCTCGGTGTGCCGCTCCGGAGCGTTCGCGCCGGACTCGCCGGCTTCTGGGCGCTCCAGAGCGGCGTGGCGACGCTGGTCGCCGGGCTCTGGTGGTGGTCCGGCCCGCTCCAGCTCGCCGGCTGGTTCCTGCTCCTTGCCGCGGTCGGCGCCGTGTCGGTCAACGTACTTCAAGCCCGCCGCCGGAGTGTTCAGGGCAAACAGATCGGGCTCTACCTGAGCGTCGCGCACTCGGCCCTCGGCTTCGGCATGGCCATCGCCTTCGCACGGATCGGCGAGACGCTCGGCTGGTGGCATGTCGGCCGTCTCGGCCTGCTCGCCGCGCACGCCCTTCTCGGCCTCGTCGGGTTCGGTACGTTGACCGCGGTCGGCGTCGGGAGCCGGATGCTCACGACGTTCCTCCAGGCCCCCGGCGATGACCGGCGGCCCCTCACGGGCCTCCTGTGCCTCGCGTCAGGGGCCCTCGGCGTCTTCGGCGTCGGCATCGTATTCGGGTGGGAACTCGTCGCCCAGTTGGGCGGTGTCCTGTTGGTGGCGACGGGCATCGGTGTCTCGGCGCTCGGCGTCCGGTGGTTCCGGCGGCGCGGTCGGGCACTCGATCCGGCCCTGTGGCACGTGGTGGGGGCCTTCGCGGCGCTGGTCGGGGCGACGCTGCTCGGCGCGGGGCTGCTCGTCGGCGGACCCACCGATCTCGCTCGCTGGGCGGCGCTGGTCGTGGCCGCCCTCTGCGGCTGGCTGGTGTTGCTGGTGGTCGGCGTGATGGCGAAAATCGTGTCCCACCTGAGCTACATCAACCTGTTCAGCCGGATGCCGGGCTTCGCCGCCATCGGCGATCCGAACCTCCTGCTCCGCGCCGACTGGCTCGCGGCGAGTGGAGCCTGCCTGACCGCCGGCGCCCTCGGGCTCACAGCCGCCATCGACCTCGGTTCGGCTCAGGTCGCGCGGATGGCGGCATTGCTCTGGTCAGCGGGCGTCGCAATCACCCTGGCGAACTTTTTCCGCATGCTCGTGGTCGGCCGCAGGGGGCCGCGGCCCTAGCATTCTCAACCATCCCGCCACAACGCGTCCCGCGGCTCGATCCGGACCGCCCGCCGGGTCGGGAGCCACGTAGCCGCGAAGACAACCCCGGCGATCGCCGCCGACACCAGCACGGCCGCCGCGAGCGTGACGCTCGATTCGATCGGCAGGAATTGCGAGACGGCCACCGCGCCCGCCGCCGTGAGTGGCAGCGCTACCACCGCACCGAGACCGAGCAGGCGGCCGCCCTGCCAGACGAGCAACCGGAGAATGAGACCGTCCGAAGCGCCGAGCGCCCGGCGAATCCCGATCTCGCGGGTGCGCCGGCCGATCGACCGGGCCACCAGGCCGTAGGTGCCGCTCACCGCCAGCACCAGGGCGAACAGGAAGCAGCCCCCGAACATCCGCGCCGTCGCCCGGGTCATCAGCGCGGACTTCTCGAGCATCTCGCGGTAGGTCTGGGGGTACGGCAGGGCAATGGCCGGATCCGCCCGATTCACCACCTCGGTGACGGCCGCGACGGCGGGAGCTTCGGGATTGCGGTGCTTGACCAGGAGTTCGGAGCCTCTCGCCTCCGTCTGCTCGAGGGGCAGGTAGGCGGCCAGGGCACTCCGGTTCCGCGAGAACGGGTTGCCGAACGGCACATCCGCCACCACCCCGACCACCGTTCGCCACGGCGCCGACGCACCCTCCAGCCCGACAAGCCGGAGTTCGCGGCCGACCGCCTCGCCCGCCGGCCAGAGCCGGACCGCCAGGGCCCGGCTCACCATCGCGACCGGCGCGGCCCGGGAATCATCGCCCGCGCCGAGGGCTCGCCCCTCGGTCATCGAAACGCCTAACGTGGCCAGGGAGCCGCTCACTGCGGCCACATAGGCCCGGGGCTCCTCACCCGGCGCGGCCGGACGGCCGGCCACTTCGAGGCGTGCCTCGTCGCCGCTGATGGCGGCCAGGTCGGCCCGGAACAGGACGTTCTCCAGCTCGGCCCGGTTCAGGAGTGCCGCGGTGAGGCCCTGCCGGAACCCGCTCACGTCGGCCATGGTCGGATAGCGGTCCGCGGGGAGATCGAAGCCGGTCCGCAGGAGCCGGCTCGTGTCGTGACCGATCTCGACCGTGAGGATCCGCCGCGCGCCGATCGCCGCCACCACGCCGACGAACATCACCAGCGTGACGGCGACGATCTGCGTCACGACGAGCGCGCTGGACCAGCGGGCCCCCTGCCGCCCCTCGGTCGGCGCGCTGCCGGACCGGAGCGTTTCGACGAACCGCCCGCGGGTGGCCCGGACCGCCACGACGCCCCCCAGTGCGGCGACCGCGACCGTCACGAAGCCGCCCGCAGCGAACAGCACCGACCGGTCGAAGCCCCAGCGCCACCAGAACGCGAGATTGCCGTCGAGATGCGCCCGAGCCCAGCCGTCCACCAGTTCGAGTCCGGCGACCGCGAGGCCCGTCGCGGCGACGCCGCCGGCCACGCAGAGGATGATGCTCTCCCAGAGGTGCTGCATCACCAGCCGGCCCCGCGAGGCACCCAACGCCTGCCGAACCGCCATCTCCCGGCCGCGCTCGTGCGCCCGGGCGAGCAGCAGATTCCCGACATTGATGCAGGCGAGGAGCAGAATCAGCGCGGCCAGCCCGTTGAGCCCGGCCACCATCCAGGGGCCTTCGTCGCCCACCTGGGCCAGCGGATAGCTTCGCACCACCACGCGGCCCAAGCGCGGTTCCTCGCCGGGCGGGAGCGGATGGGCGGCCCGGTCGCGCGCGATCA
Source organism: Gemmatimonadales bacterium (assembly GCA_050183815.1). Classification (GTDB taxonomy): domain Bacteria; phylum Gemmatimonadota; class Gemmatimonadetes; order Gemmatimonadales; family GWC2-71-9; genus SHZU01. The sequence goes on from JBFXAY010000041.1 coordinate 10,056, forward strand.
GCACGGCCAGCTCCGCCTCCGCCGATCGGGAGCTCGCGCCGTCAGCGAGCCGGCCGAACACATCGACGGCACCCGCCCGCCCCGCCGGCGGATCAACCAGGGCCGGATCGATTGGCACCCAGGCCTCCGTCGCCACCGGAAACTCGAAGCCGGGCGGCATGATCCCGACCACCCGGGTCGGCACCCCGCCCAACTCGACCACGCGGCCGACCAGCGCGGAGTCGGACCCGAACGCCGCGCGCCAGGTCCGATGGCCCAGGACCACCACCGGCTCGGCCCCCGGGGCGCCGTCACCGGCGCCTAACGTCCGGCCCAGGAGCGGCCGGGCGCGCGTCGTGGCGAAGAGGTTCCACTCGGTGGCCGTCACATCGAGCAGCCAGGCTCCCTCGGCCGTACCGACCGTCGTCGAGCGGTCTCGATAGGCGCCAGTCTCCGCCAGCGAGCGGAGGTCGCCCCGCACCCGGGCAAATTCGGCCGCGTCGAGCGACGCGAATCCGTGGTTCGGCAGCTCCCGGTTGAGGCGAACGATCCGGTCGCCATCGGCGACCGGGATCGGCGCCGAGACGGCGGTTCGGAGGAAGGCGAACGTGAAGACGCTGATTCCGAGCCCGCCCGCGAGGACGAGGATGGTCATCGCGGTGAAGAGCGGGGTGCGGGCCAGCAATCGGAACGCATAGCGGACGTCCTGCGCCGCGAGGAGCGGGGGACGCCCGGCTCCAGCGGGGTTGCGCGAGCCGCCGAGTCGTTCGGCAAATCCGTGCCGCACCACCGCCACGATCTCGCGGGCGAGGAACCGAACCGCCGACCCCGGGCCGCGGCGACGTGCCGCCTCGTAGCCGAGGGAGAACGTCTCCTCCATCTCGGCACCGCACTCCGCCCGGACGGCCGCAGGCCACGACCGGCTGGCCAGGCGCCACAGCAGGGCAACAAACACGGGTGTCATGCCGGCCTCCCGCGGTCGGACAGCAACCGGGTGGCCCGTGCCTCGGCGACCAGGCGCTCGAGCCGGGTCGCTTCGCGGCGCGCCGCCGCGCGACCGGCGGCGGTCAGGCCGTAGTAGCGGCGGCGTTCGTCAGGAGAAGGTTCGTCACGTGGAGCCGGGGCCGGCCGGACGAAACCGGCCTCGACCAGGCGCCGGAGGGCGCGGTACAGAGTGGCCGTCTCCAGTTCGCCGCCGCCGCGGGCAGCCGTGTCCTGGATGATGGCGTACCCGTGGCGGTCACCCGCGGCCAGGGTGAGCAGGATCTCGAATTCGACCGGCCGGAGGACGGGACTGGCGTGGGAATCGGACATGCCCGGCTACTACGTGCGCCGCGCACATAGGTTTCAGGGTCCCCGGAACGCCCGCACCGGGGTGACCGACGCCGCGCGGCGGGCCGGGACGAAAGCCGCCACCAGCGCGGCGACCGCCAACACTGCCGCGCCCGCCGCGAACACGGCCGGATCGAGCGGCGAGACCTGGAACAGTAGCCCCTGCAGCAGCCGGGTCATCAATCCCGCGCCAACGGCACCGATGACGAGCCCGATCGCCGTCACGCGCAGCGCCTGCCCGAGCACCAGCGCGACAACCGCACCGCGGGTGGCGCCGAGCGCCATGCGCACCGCGATCTCCTGGCGGCGCTGGGTGACCGAGGCGGCCAGCACGCCGTACAGGCCCACCAGTCCCAGTGCCACCGCGGCCCCGGCGAACGCGGTGAGCAGGATCATCGCGAACGTCCGCCGCCCCACCGATTCGGCGTACAGCGCCGACACCGGCGCGAGTCGGCTCGGCGAGAGGGTCGGGTCGACCGAGGCGAGCGCACCGAGAACACCCCGTTCGAACGCCGCCGGGTCGCGGCCCGCCGGCGCTTCGATCAGAAAGGTCTGCCAGGTGAGCCAGGGAAGCGACCGCTGCGCGGCGGGCAGATAGAACTCGGGCTCGACCTGACCGTCGGCCGGACCGTAGATGACATCGCCGGCCACGCCCACGACTTCGATCCAGGGCGTGTCCTCCCGGAACGCGAATCGCCGGCCGATGGGATCGTCGCCGGGCCAGTACTTCCGCGCGAAGGCGGCGCTCACCACGGCCACCGGTGGCGTATCGGCCCGGTCCGACGCGAGAAACTCACGACCCCGGAGCATCGGAATTCCGAGGGCTACGAAGTAGCCGGTCCGAACCAGTTGCAGGGGCTCGGGGTCGAACCGGCCACTCGGATTGGGCGACGGCCGCCCCTCGATCGCGAAGCTGAAGGTCATCGGGGAGCCGCTGGCCGGCTCCCGGGTGATCGCCGTGACGGCGGCCACGCCCGGCACCGCTCGCAGGGCCGCCTCGATGCGGTCGGCGGTCTCGATCTGTCCGGCAATCCCGGTTCGCCGGGCCGCGGCGGGATCGACCGTGGCGGCGAGCCAGCGATCGGGCCGGAAGCCGAGATCCACGGAGCGGGCGTTGAGGAACGACCTGACCAGCAGGCCGGCGCCGGTCAGCAGCATCAGCGACAGCGCGACCTCCGCCACCAGCATGGCACTCCGAACCCGCCACTGCCCCGTCCCGGATGACCGGCCCGCTTCCGTCCTGAGCGTGAGGGCGCCATCGGCCCGCGCCGAGGCGAATGCCGGCGCCAGCCCGAACGCGAGCGTACTCGCCACGGTGACCGCCACCGCGAAGCCGAGGGCCGCCGGGTCGAGTCCCACTTCCCCGAGCCGGGGCAGGTCGGCCGGGGCGAGTGCCAGCAATCCGCGGAGCAGTCCCGCCGCCAAGGCGACGCCGATCACCCCGGCCACCGTGGCCAGCACACCGAGTTCGGTCATCAACTGACGGATCAGGCGGCCGCGTTCGGCGCCGAGCGCGGTCCGAACCGCGATCTCCCGGCCGCGGGTGAGCGCCCGGGCCAGAAACAGGTTGGCAAGGTTGGCGCAGGCAATGACGAGGACCAACGCGACACCGGCCAACAGGGCCACCAGCACCGGCCGGACCGGACCGACGAGATCGTCCTTGAGCGGGACGACCCGAGCGCTCCAGTCCTTGAGGAACGCCGGATATTCCGTGGACAGGGACCGGACGATCCCGCGGAGCTCGGCATCGGCAGCGGCGAGGGTCACCCCCGGGCGGAGGCGGGCCACCGCGCCCCAGTTGTGGCTCCGGCGATTGGTGAAATCGAACTCCCCCGGCCCGAGCGGGAACCAGACATCGACCCGCGAGGCGGGAAAGGAGAAATCCGGCGGCATCACGCCGACGACGGTTCGGGCGACGCCGTCGATGACGAGCGATCGCCCCACGACGCCGGGATCCCCACCGAGCCGAGACTTCCAGAGGCCACCCGACACGACTACGACCGAGGCGTCATCGTCCTCGAGCAGGGTCCGGCCGAGGATCGGCGCCACCCCGAGGATCCGGAACACCTCCGGCTCGGTCCTGACCACCTCGACCCGCGCCGGCGCCTCGAGGCCGGAGAGCACCAGGGTGTAGGGCCAGGCGTGTGCTCCGACGGTTCCGAAGGAGCGGACCCGGGACCGCCAGTCGGCCAAATTCGCCGCGGCGATCGGATTGCTCTGTTCGCCGGTCGGTGCCACTTCGAACAGCCGCACCAGACGGTCGGACTCGCGAAACGGCAGCGGCCGGATCAGCACGCCGTCGACCACGCTGAAGATCGCGGTGGTGGCGCCGACCCCGAGCGCGAGGGTCAGGATCGCGAGCGCGGCGAAGCCCGGCGAACGGCGCAGCTGGCGGATTCCGTAGCGAAGATCTTCGCGGGCGTCGTCCGCCAGCCGCCGCCACCGGCCCCGCCGCTCCCGGTCCTCGGCGATGTCGCGACAGGCCGCCTCGGCCGCGGCCCGGTCGCCGAACTCCCGGCGGGCCCGCCGCAGTGCCTCGTCGCGGCTCAGGCCCTCGGCCTCGAGGCGGTCGGCCATCAGCTCGACGTGGAAATCGAGCTCATCGCGGATGTCGCTCTCCGGGTCGGGCCGGAAGAACCGGAGGTAACGGCGCCACGCCGGCTCCCGGCTCACCGGGCGTTCCCCCGCTCCGGGGCGCTCAGCACCTGGGCCACCACCGCGGCATACCGGTTCCACTGCCGGGTCTCGGCCCGGAGCGCCTGGCGGCCCGTATCGGTCAGCCGGTAGAAGCGGGCCCGCCGGTTGTTTTCCGAAAGGCCCCACTCGGCGTCGATGAGTTCCCGGGCTTCCAACCGGTGGAGCGCGGGGTAGAGCGCCGCGTCCACGATCCGGAGGGCGCCGCCGGTCGACTCCCTGAGCCAGGCGAGGATGGCGTAGCCGTGGCGCGGTCCCCAGGTGAGCGCCCGGAGCACGAGGAGGTCGAGATTGCCCGGCAGGATGTCGAGCGATTCTTTGGGCATCGGTCGCTTTCCACTAAATACCTTAGGGAAAGGTCGGTCCACTCCACTAAACTGTCAAGGGGAACGCAAAACCGCCGCCCTAACCGCAACATTGAGTTCAATGAAGCCTGGATCGCTGGAAGGGCGTGCGGCCGACCGCTAGCTTTCCGACTCGCTGCGGCCCCTCGAGGTACCGTCGTGAATCGAACACTCAGGCACGTTGCGGCAATCGGCCTGGCCCTGGCCGGTTGCGGCTCACCGTCCGAGCCGCCCCCGCCCCCGCCCCCGACCAACCCCATCCCGGTCATTGCGGCGGTGTCGCCGGACACGATCGTCGCCGAGACCGCCGGCGCCACGCTCTCCATCCGCGGCACCGGATTTGTTTCGACGTCGCTCGTGCGGCTGGACGACCGCGGCCGGCCCACCACCTTCGTCTCCGGAACCGAGCTTCGCGCCACCTTGAGCACCGCCGATGTACAGGAGGGCCGTTCGGGATTCATCCGGGTCCTCAATCCGGCGCCCGGCGGAGGACTGACACCGTCCTACCAGATCGCCATCGCCTACGAACGTCCCTCGCTCGATTCGATTCCGCCCGTCGAGATCGACCCGTTCCTCGGGCCCGGCATCCGGTTGACCGGTCACGGCTTTTCGCGGCGGACCGCGCTGTTCCTGGACGGGCGCCCGGTGAGCGAGATGTCGCAGGTCTCCCCGACGGAACTGGCCGTCACCCTGCCCGACAGCGTCATCCACCGGATTCGAACCCTCGCCGCCACCGCGACCAATCCCACGCCCGGCGGGGGCACGTCCCCGGTTCGCCAGCTGGCCGTCGCCTACCTGGCGCCGCGGCTGGACTCGGTGACCCCGGGCATGTTGTGGGCGGGCCGGCCCGCCCAGCTCCGGGTTCACGGGCTTCGCTTCCGGCCCAATTCGATCGCCTGGTGGCGTGGTCGGCCGCACCCGCTGACCTTGGTGACCTATTCAGCCGCCCTCGTCGATCTCGGCGCCGACGAGATCACCTCAGCCGGCACGGTCGACCTCACCGTCGAAACGCCGGGCCCGGCCGGGGGCACGTCGGCTCCACGCCCCGTGATCGTTCACCCGGAGCCGCCGAAGATTCTTTCCGTCACACCGAGCTCCGTGAACCCATCGGCCGGCTCCCTGACCGTCACGATTCACGGAACCAACCTGTTGCCGCCCCAGCGGACGCTCGTCGGCGGCGCCGAGCGGGTCCATCGGACGATTGACTCGACCCGGATCGAGGTGGACCTCGAACCGGGCGACCTCCTGCAGCCCGGTCCTCAGTTCATTCAGATTCACTACCCGGTGTTCACCGACCCGCCGAACCCCGACGCTGCCTTCGTCGCAATCACCGTTCTCCCCAACGGAGACCCGGTCAAGGCGGTCGGTGTCCTCGGACTCGAGACCCGGGACATCGTGTTCGACTCGACCCGTGGGCTCGTCTATGCCACCGTCCCGTCCAACGTCACAAGCTTCGGCAACCAGGTCGTCGCGATTGATCCGGCGTCCCTCGCGATCGTCTGGCATCTGCCGGCCGGGGCCGGCCCCTCGAACCTCGCCCTGAGTGACAACGCGGCCTTTCTCTTTGTCGCGTTCACCGGCGAGCCGGGACTCAAGCGCATCGCACTGGCCTCTCGAACGATCGACCTGGCCATTCCGCTCGGCCAGACGGTGACAGGAGCCGCGTACGGCGGGCAGATGGTGACCCTCCCCGGGGTGCCGGAAACCGTCGTCGTCAGCCTGCTGAACGCCAGCAGTAGCCCAAGCGACAGGATCGTCATCGTCGATCAATCCACCGTGCGATCCATCCCTACGGCGGGGTGGTCGGCTCTCACCCGCGGCGGGCCCACTCACGTCTATGGCGCCAACCTCGGATTTCCGCTCCAGATAGTCCGGATCGGCCTGGGGGGCGCGGTACCGATCGTCGACACAACCGATTTCATTCCGGCCCAATCGATCGGCCAAATCGCTCCCCTGGGCAACCTGCTGGCAACCGGACGCTACGTGGTCGATCCCTCCTCGGCTTCCGTCGTAGCGGACCTGGGCTTCGCCGGGCCAGTGTGCGCGGACCCCACTGCCGGGCGGATTCACCTGCTGTCACCGGACGGAGTCGCCACCTTCGAGACGGCCGGATTCACCAGGATTTTCGACACGCCGCTGACCACGTACGCCGCCCGCCGGATCCTGCGATGGGGGCCGGACGGCCTGATCTTCGGCAGCAACGGGCTGATGGTCAGCGCCCGCCTCACGGCGGTCGATCCGTAGCGCGTCGGGCCGGGGCGATTCCGTCGGTGAATGACCTTCAGGCCGGGTAGGCGGGAGACCGGCGACTGGCGACCGTCCCGTCGACGTCACCGAGGAACAGCGCAAGGGTTTCCGCGTAGCGATCCGGCTCCTCGATGAACCCGAGGTGGGCGCTTTGCTCGAGCACCGTCCACCGCGCGCCCCGAATCCCGGCCCGCAGGCGCTCCTGCTGGGCCGGCGTAGCCTCGTCATGTCGCCCCGACAGGAGCAGCGTCGGGACGTCGATCTCGCCAAGCCGGCCCTCGACGTCCCAGGTGGCCAGCGGGCCGGTCGCGTGACACTCGCTCGGGCCCCACATCGTCTCGTAGATCTCCTGATTTCGAGCCAGAAAATCCTGGCACACCACCAGGGGAAACGGGTCCGCCCGACAGAGGTGGCGCCGCATGAACGCCATCATGCCGATCTCGTACGCCGGCCGCCGGAGGGGTCCCGCGTGCGAGGCCCAGCTGGCGAGCCGCTGGACCGGCCCGGTCGTCATCAATGCCATGACCCGGCGCATCATCCCGGCTTCAGAGGCCACTTTGTCTGGCAGGATACCGGGCCGGACGGTGACCGGGCCGGTGGCGGCCTTCGGCGCCGGCGGTTGGTAGCCGGCCTCGAAACGACGGAGCGAGGCGGCAACGTGCTCCGGCAGCTGGTCCCGGAGGCGGTGAAGTTCTTCGGTCCAGAACGGGGTACTGCAGAGGGAACTCGACAGGGTGAGACTGATGACGCCGGACGGCCGGGTCAGCAGGTACTCGAGCGCCAGCATCCCGCCCCAGGAGTGCCCCAGCAGATGGATGCGCTCCAGCCCGAGCGCCTCGCGAACCGCCGCCAATTCCTCGAGGAAGGTCTCGACGCGCCAGAGCGACGGATCCGCCGGGCGGTCGGAGCGTCCGCAACCGAGCTGATCGTACCGAATGACCGGACGCTCAGGGGCGAGCCGATCCATCAGCGGATCGAAGGCGCCGCAGGGAATCCCGGGTCCGCCGTGCAGAAGCACGAGCGGAATGCCGCTGCCCAGGTCTCCGGCAACCCGGTACCAGGTGCGATACCCCTTGAACGGAACGTATCCGTCCGCGCCGACCCCGGCCGGGTTCGTCATCGGGTACTCGTGGATGGTGGAAGGGAGACGTTATCGTCGAAGACCGGTGGCGTCCAATCCGGGGTAACGGGCCGCGGCGCTTGCCGGACTGCCCGGAGGCACCTAGCGTAGAGCACACCTCCAACGAGGGGTCAGGCAATGACGCAGCATTCAGGTTTCGCCCACGTCACAGGGGCCGGCCGAACGGTCGGGATTCTCCGTCGCTGGGCGACGTTTTCACTGATGACCGTAGGTGCGCTGAGCTTCGCCTCCGTCGACGACCTGCCGGGCCTGAAGCTGGCAATGGTTGCGGCCGGCCTGGTGCTCGCCCTCGTCACTCGGCCTGAGTCTGCGCGTTCGCCGCACACCCCGGAGCGGTAGCGCACCGCGACCCGGGCTCAGCGACCGATCAGGTCCTCGACCTCGGCCAGGTCGAACTCGGGGTTGGCCCCCGGCCTGGCAGCGACGAGGGCGCCAACGGCGGCTCCCCAGAGCAGCGCTTCGTCGGGCAGGTCGCCCATGAGCATTCGAGCCAGCCACCCGGCCAGAAACGAATCGCCGCAGCCGATGGTGTCGATGACGGGCACCCGAAAGCCCGGCTGCCGATACCACCGCCCCTCATGCAACAGGCCGGCGCCCTCGGCACCGAGGGTCACGCAGATCGCGCGCAGCCCGTAGCGCTCGGCAACGGAACGGGCGGCCGTTTCGATCTCGTCCGTGCCGTTGTTCCAACCCGCGATCTCCGCCAGCTCTTCCGCGTTCACTTTGGCCCAGTCCGCCCGGGCCAGGAGCGTCTCGATTACGTCGCGGGCCGTGAACGGCGACCGGAGGTTCACGTCGAAGACCCTGAGGGCGGCGGCGTCCAGGTGAAACAGCGTCCGGCGCGACACCTCGTTCCGGGCGGCCAGCGATCCATAGACGAGCACCGCGGCGGATGCGGGGCTCGGCCCGGGCGGCACCTCGATGAAGTCCCATGCCGCCGGGGCCACGATGTCGTACCGGACCCGGCCGGGATCGGTGGTGTCGACGGTGACCGTTCCGGTCGGGTGACGGGGATCGACCTGGATCAGGGTCGTGTCGAGCCGGGCTCGCGCCAGGAGATCCAGGACTTCCCGGCCAAGAGCATCGGCCCCGACCCGGCTCAGCAAGCTGGACCCGCATCCCGAGGCGGGCCAGCCGAAGGGCGACATTGAGCGGGGCGCCGCCGAGGTACCGCTGCCCCGGGGGAAGATCCCAGAGCGAGTCGCCGAAACAGAGGATCCGCGGCGGAACGGGCACCGAACTACCCCGCCTGGAGCGCGCTCTTGCCCGCCAGCGCGGCGAGCTGTCTGAGAATTCGCTGCTGCCCCGCCTTGTTGGGGGCCGCGATGAAAATGGTGTCGTCGCCCGAGATGTTGCCGAGCATGTCGGGCCAGGCGAGCCGGTCCAGCGCGGCACCGACCCGGTTGGCCTCGCCCGGCGGCGTGTGCACTACGATCAGGACGTCCCCCGCTGGCGTGAAGGCCAGCACGCCCTCGACGATTCGCTGTTCGTCCTGGTCCGGCCGTGGCCCTTTGGTCACCACGGGACGGTGATAGATCCCGTCGGCCTTGACGAGCTTCAGGGCCGCGATGTCCCGGCTCACCGACGACTGGGTGACGTCCCAGCCTTCCCGGGCCAGGGCGTCCGCCAACTCCTCCTGGGTGTGAATCGCGTGGGTCTCGATCAGCTCGAGGATCTTGAGATGCCGCTGCCGTCGGTCGCCTCTGATCATCGCGCTCCTCCCGCCAGCCGGGCCAACACCCGCTGGTAGCGGGCCGCTTCGGTGCGCTGCCGGCTCTGGAGGGTCCGGAGCCGCGCCCGGGCTTCAGCCAGGCCGAGATTGCCGAGTCCGCCCTGGGAGGTCCGGCGCGCCATCATCTCGGCCGGCGTCTGCCGCGGAATCGCCTCCCCCCGTTTGAGCGCCGCCGCCACCAGCCGGTACGCCTTCCGGAACGGCACCCCGTCCTCGACCAGCCGCATCACCCGGTCGGTGGCCATGACGCCGCCCTCGAGCAGGGCCAGCCCCCGCTCCCGGTGCACCGCGAGCTTCGGCACCACGGCCACCATCATGGCGAGCATCTCCGCCGTCCGCCGGACGCCGCGGATGAGCGGCTCCTTGAGGAGCTGGAAGTCGCGATGGTACCCGCCGGTCAGCTTGGCGCGGATGGCCAGCACGGCGGCCAGGTCGCCCTCGAGCGCGGCGGCCCGGGCCCGGGTCAGCTCGAAGACGTCGGGGTTCCGCTTGTGCGGCATGATGCTCGACCCCGTCGCGAACTCGGCCGGCAGCGACAGGAGCCCGAACTCGTCGCCCGAATAGAGAATCACGTCGGTGGCGAGCCGGGAGAGGTCATGCCCCAGTTGGACGCACCAGAAGAGGGCCGCCCCCTCGAGCTTGCCCCGGCCGTTCTGCACCTGCGCCAGGCTCGGCTCGAGCGCCCCGCCGCCGAGGGCCCGGGCGGCCGCCTCTCGCTTGATCGGCAGGGGCACCCCGTACCCGGCACCGCTGCCTACCGGTGACCGGTCGACCTGCCGCCACACCGCGTCGAGCGACTCCGCCGTGTCGAGCAGCCCCTCCGCGAGTGCGGCGGCCCAGAGGCCGGCGCTCGACGGCATGGCAGCGCGAAGATGGGTATAGCCGGGCCAGAGCGACCGCCGGTGCCGGTCGGCGAAGAGGAGCAGCGCCGCGGCCAGCTCCAGGGTCATTTCCCGAAGGCCGAGGAGTTCGTGCTTGAGGTAGAGGCGGAGGTCGCAGGCGATCTGGTCGTTCCGCGACCGGCCGGTGTGGAGCCGCTCGCCGGCGGCACCGAGCCGGGCGGTGAGCCAGGTCTCGACGGCGGAATGGGCGTCTTCGTGCTCGGGGCCGATCACCAGCTTGCCGGCGCGGACCGCCTTGAGGGCGGCCCGGAGCCCGGCCCGGATCCGGTCTCGATCCCGGCCCGACACCAGCCGGGACGCATGCAGGCCTTCGACGTGCCCGATGCTGCCGAGGATGTCCCACTCGAGCAGGAAAGTGTCCCAGTGCCGGTCCTCGCCGACCGTGTAGGCCAGCATCAGTTCGTCCGGGGCCGTCGCCTGCGACCAAAGGGTCTTCATCGGAGATACTCCTCCGCCAGCCGCCGGTAGAAGGCCCGGGCCGCCGTCACCTCGGGCAGGTCGACGCACTCGTCCGCGGTATGGGACCGGCGGCTGGTTCCCGGTCCCAGCTTGATGGCGTCGGTGTGCCTGACGAACACCCAGTCGGAGCAGGTCGGACTCCCGAACGTCTGGAGTTCCGGCCGGATCCGTCGAGCCGCCGCGAGCAGGCGAGAGTCGACGGGGGTTTCGCAGGGCACCAATCGTTCCGACGTCACGACCACTTCGCCGTCGAGCGCGGCCCGCATCGCCACGGCGATCTCCGGATGCTCCCACGACGGCGTGCTCCGGATGTCGAGCACCGCCTTGGCCACCGGCGGGGTGACGTTCCGGCTCACGCCGGCCTCGAGCATCGTGGCGGTGACGGTGGCCGGACCGAGGATCGGATGGCTGCGCTCGGCAAGCAGCGCCGGCAGCCGCACCAGATCGGCGGCGAGTTTCGTGATCGAATTCGTGAAGGCACCATCGGCCGCGTAGCCGGCGTGCCGCTGATCGCCGCGGGCCACGAGGTCCACCATCATCAGCCCGCGCTGGGCGATGGCGGCCTGGTTGTTGGTCGGCTCGCCGACGACGGTGGCGGTGATCGGCGGGAGCGTCCCGACCGCCCGGCCCATCGAGGTGTTCCTGGTCTCTTCACCGAGACCGAGGACGACCGACAGGGTACCGCCCACGTCGCCCGGGATCGCCTCCGCAAAATCCCGGGCGGCCAGCAGCATCGCGGCCACCGACGCCTTCGCGTCCCCGGAGCCGCGCCCATAGAGGAGATTGCCCTCGACGACCGGGGTGAACGGATCCCGGGTCCAGCCCTCGCCCGGCGGGACGACGTCCAGGTGGGAAATGAACGCCAGGTGCCGGCCCGGCCGGCCCGTCTCCACCGACACCTTCACGCCGGTGTCGTCGTTCACCACATCGAGGCCCCACGAGCGGACCCGCCCCTCGACGAGGCGGGCGATCGTCTCCTCGGTCCCGCTTACCGAGGGGCAGGCCACGAGCTCCGTCAGGAGCTCGACTTCATTCGGCAAGTTCGGCCCCGACGTAGGTGGCTTTCTCCTTCTTGCCGACGATCATCGTTCCCGCGCCCGACCCGGTGAACAGCTCCTGAAGCAGCGAGTCGGTGGCCCGGCCGTCGATGATATGGGTCCGCTCGACCCCGCTGGTGGCCGCCCGGATACAGGCCTCCACCTTGGGCCGCATCCCGCCGGCCAGGGCGCCGGACTCCATCAGCTGGGTGAGGTCGTCCGGATCCGCGAACGTCACCAGCGACGAGGGATCGTTCCGGTCCCGGAGCACGCCCGGCACACCGGTCAGGAAGATCAGCTTCTGCGCCTTGAGGGCGATCGCGATCCGCTCCGCCACGGTGTCCGCGTTGACGTTGAACACGTGGCCGTCGCGATCGCCGGCGAGGGAACACACCACGGGAACGAACCGTTGCTCGAGCAGGGTGGTGAGGACCCGGCCATCCACCTCGGTGATATCGCCCACGTGGCCGTAGTCCACGGTCCGCTTCCGGCCCTGGTCGTCGGTCACGTCGACCGGCGGCCGCCGCTCGGCGGTCAGGAGGTCGGCGTCCACGCCGCTCAGGCCCACGGCCTGGATCCCATGACGCCGCATCGCCGAGAGCAGCTCGAGGTTGACGGTGCCGGAGAAGACCATCTTGGCAACGTCCAGCGCCACGTCGTCGGTGATCCGCCGGCCCGCGACGATCTCCGGCTCGTGGCCGAGCCGCCGGGAGAGCGCGGTGGCCTGGGGCCCGCCGCCGTGGACGACGACGATCCGGATTCCGAGACTCGACAGCAGGCCGATCTGCGTGGCGACCTGGTCGAGCCCGTGGACGTCGGCGACGACGTCGCCACCGACCTTGACGACGAACACGTGGTCCCGATAGGCTCGGACGTAGCGCAGGGCTCCCTTGAGCCCGGTGAGCGGCCGGGTGGCGTCATGCGGCGACATCTACTTCCTCCCGATCAGGTCCAGGAGCAACGCCCGCTGGACGTGAAGGCGATTCTCGGCCTCGTCGACGACCACCGAGTTGGGGCCGTCGAGGACGGCGTCGTCGATCTCGACATTCCGGCGCACCGGCAGGCAGTGCATCACGATGCCCTTCCCCGCCTTGGTGGCCTTCAGCAGATCCGTGGTCATCTTCCAGGGCCGGAGGCTGGCCCGGAACTGCTTCTCCTCCTCGGGGCGTCCGTAGTACTGGAGCGAGCCCCACGACTTCACGTACACGGCGTCGGCGTCGACCATCGCGTCGGTCATCGTATTGGCGAGCGTCACCCGCCCGCCGCTCGCCGCGGCCTGCTGGTAGATCGTGGCCATGTCGTCCGGATCGAGGTCGTATCCCTGCGGCCGGGCGATCACCACCTCCATCCCGAGCTGGGCCGCGGCGATCGCGGCACTCGCCGGGACCGCGGTGGGCAGCGGCTTCGGGTGCCACGCCCAACTCAGGACGAACTTCTTGCCCTTGGGATCGCCGAGTTTCTCGCGCAGGGTGAGCGCGTCGGCCAGTCCCTGGCAGGGATGGCGCCGGGCGCTCTCGAGGTTGATCACCGGCTTGTCGCTGTACGCGGCGAAATCCCGGATGGTGCGGTCCATGCGCTCCCGGACCCACTCGGTGCCCCGGGGAAAGACCCGGACGCCGATCGCGTCCGAATAGCGGGCCAGGACCCGCGAGGTCTCGATCAGGTGTTCGACCGCGGTGCCTTCCATGACGGCGCCCACCTCGGTCTCGAGGCTCCAGCTGCCCCGGCCCGGCTCCAGCACGATCATGTGGCCGCCGTGCATGAACATCGCCGACTCGAAACTGGCCCGGGTCCGGAGACTCGGATCCATGAACGCGGCAGCGAGGATCTTCCCCTCGAGCCCGCCCTTCACTTCGCCCCGCTTGACCCGGGCCGCGAGGTCGAGAATCGCGGCGAACCCTTCAGGACCGAGGTCCTCGGTGGCGAGGAAGTCCCGCTTTCTCATGAGAGCACCTTGCGCAGCGCGTCGATCAGGAGGGTGGCTTCGTTGCGTGAGAAACTGAGCGGCGGCATGAGCCGGAGCACGGCCGGATCGCTCGAGGTCCCGGTGAGAATCCGGGGCTCGAACAGTGCCTTCTGCACCTCGGCCGCGGGCCGGGTGAGCCGGAGACCGAGCAGGAGCCCCCGCCCGGTGATCTCCGTGACGCCGGGCATCCGTTCGGCGGCCCGCCGGATCTGATCGCCCACCATGACGGCGTTCTCGATCAGGCGTTCCCTCTGGATCACGCCGATGTTCGCGATGGCCGCGGCGCACGGAACGGGCCCGCCGCCGAAGGTGCTGCCGAGATCGCCGATCTTGAGGTTCGAGGCGATGGCGGGCGTGGTGACGACCGCCCCCATCGGCAGGCCGGCCGCCAGCCCCTTGGCGAACGTCAGGATGTCCGGCACCACTTCGAACGCCTCGGCCGCGGAAAAGGCGCCGCAGCGTCCGACGCCGCACTGGATCTCGTCGAAAATGAGGACCGCACCCTCGCGGTCGCAGGCGAGCCGGGCGGCCCGGAGGAAGTCGGGCGAGCAGTCCCGGGCGCCGATCATGCCCTGCACCGGCTCGACGATGACCGCCGCCACCGTGTCGTCGATGGCTGCCGTGATCCCGGCCACGTCGTTGAACTTCACCTTGGTGGAGAGCGGTATCCCGGAGCGGCGGGCCATGTCCTCGTACTTGGCACCGTCGGTCACCGCGAGGGTGGCCGCCGTCCGCCCGTGCCAGCCGCCCTGCACGGAGATGATCCGCTGCCGGCCGGTGACCTTCCGGGCGAGCCCGAGCGCGTTCTCGTTGGCCTCCGCGCCGCTGTTGCAGAAGAAGACCTTGCCGAGCGGCGGCGGGCAGAGCGACGCGATCAACTCGGCCGCGTCCTCGCGCGCGTGGTGCGGCAGCACGGTCGAGTAGAAGATCAGCTTGGCCGCCTGATCGGCGATCGCCTTGACCACGGCGGGATGGCTGTGGCCGGTCGCGGCCACCGCGTGGCCGCCGTAGGCATCGAGCCACTTGTTGCCCTGGTCGTCGACGATCCAGGACCCCTGGCCGGACACCGCCCGGACGGGGAACTGGGCATAGACGGGAAGCAGCGCTCCGGTCGAGGGAGTCGTCATGCGTTTCCTCTGAGAGTTAGATCGGGTAGACGGGCGCCTGCGACAGGCCCGCCGTCTCGTCGAGACCGAGCGCCAGATTCATGGCCTGGATGGCCTGGCCGCCGGCGCCTTTGACGAGATTGTCGATGACGGTCATGATCGCGACTTCGCGATCGTCCTTCGACGCGGCGACATGGATGATCGCGTCGTTGGTACCCACGACGTGGGTCAGCTCGGGCGGCGTCTCCGACACCCGGACGAACGGCCGGTCGGCGTACGCGGCCCTCGCGGCGGCCGCGACGTTCGCGGCCCCGCCGTTCGGCAGCACGGCATGAACCGTCGCATGGATCCCGCGGACGAACGGTCCTGAGTGGCTGAGGAGCCGGGGCAGCGCCGCGGTCCGACCGGTCCACTGGCGCCACTGCTCCGCGATCTCGCCCTCATGCCGGTGGCCAAGCACCGAGTAGGCGAAGACGTTGTGAGCCCGGGCCGGATGGTGCGTCGTCGGCTTCGGATGAACGCCGGCCCCGCTCGACCCCGTGATCGCGTAGACCGCCGGCTCGGCCGCGAGTTCCGCGCCTCGGAGCGGAAAGAGCGCGAGCTGGGCGGCCGTGGCAAAGCAGCCGGGCGCCGCGATCGCCGTGGCATTGCGGAGGTCGGTTCCGCGGATGTCCGCCAAGCCGTAGTCGAACCGGTGCACCAGCTCGGGCGCGGGATGCGCGCCGTAGGACGCCTCGTGCAGCCGCCCGTCGTGAATCCGGAAATCGGCGGCGAGGTCCACGACCAGGCCGGGACCCGCGTCGATCACCTCTCCCATGACCTTGCTGGATTCGCCGTGCTCGAGCGACAGGAACACGACGTCCGCCCCGCGGGCCGCTTCGGCCGGCGTGGCCCCGGAAAACCGCGCCTTCGGCGCCCGCGCCAACGCCGGATGGACCTCGCCAAGCCCCTTGCCGGCCTGGCTCCGGCTGGTGGCGGTCAGCTCGGTCACTTCCGGATGCTGGACGAGGAGGCGAAGCAGCTCGCCGCCCACGTAGCCCGCCGCACCGAGCACCGAGACCCGCATCAGCGACCTCCTCCCGGAGCGGTCCGCCCCGGAGACCTGCGCCGTTCGCCCGGAGTCCCCGTCATCACGACGCGTCCGGCGCGGCCGCCCGCTGGGCGATCCACGCCCGGACCACCGGCTCGACGGAGTCCACGAGCCCCGGCGCATCCCGCAGCGCGTTGTGGGACGCATGCCCGAGCGAATTGGCGATGAAGTCGCGGCCCACCTGGTTGTCGGTGGCGGGGCCGGTGAACACCGTAATCGGCAGCTTGAACCGGTCGCGGTACAGTTCGAGCGCGCCCCAGCAGGCCACCGGATCCGGCGCCGCCATGACGTGCGCCGCCGCGGTGCCCATGAGCTCGCCGTCCTCGAGAATGTCCTGGACGCCGTACTCGCCGAGAATCCCGTCGCCCAACTCGGCCACAATCACGTCGGGCGAGCCGGCGTGCCGGCTCCCGAGCCGCGCCAGCAGCCCCTTGGCGACGGTGACCGTCTGGCCCGGGTGGGTGCTGGCAATGCCGGCATCGTTGAACGTGAGCGCCGCCACGGCGCCGGCGTCCAGCATCGACAGCGTATCCCGCATCAGCGACACGCCGGTCAGCTTCGCCGCCGCGACCCGGAGGCCGCGCCGGGCGAGCCCGCGGACCAGCTCGGTGGCCGCCACCGTCTTGCCCGCGTTCATGCAGGTCCCGGCGACGTAGACGACCGGGACGGCCGCTTCGAGCCGATCCGCGGTGGGCACCGCGCCGTCCCGGATGCTCGCGGGAGTCCCGACCCGGTCGCCCAACTCGGGAAAGGTCAGCACGGCCCCGAGCACCTCCGCATCGAAGGGCGGGCCGTTCTCGGGATTGACCGAGGTACAGCGGCCCAGGATCCCGCCGAGGTTGAGTACCTGGACGGTGTCGCCGACCGCGAGGGTCCGGGGCACTTCGCCGGCGTAGCCGCGCAGGGCGCGGCGCGAGCCGAGGACGCCGGCCAGGACGTCGCCGCTGCGGAGCTGCATCATCCGGCCGGCCACGTCCTCGACGGTGTTGTACTTCGACTTGTCGGTCAGCACGCGGACCGCGATGATCCGCCCCTCCTCGGCGACGATGTCGTCACCCAGAATCACGTCGGCGGCGAGCCGGGCGTTCTTGGTCGAAGAGGAGATCCGGTCGAGCCGGACGCGGGTGGTCGTGACCACCTAACGCCCCCGGTTCGCCACCTTCGCCGCGAGCAGCGAAGGAATCGCGCCGATCCGGGCAAAGGCCCGGGCTTCATCCCCGCTCCAGAGCCGGTTCTCCTCGCCATAGGTGGCGACGGACCGGTCCATCAGCGAGAACGGGCTCCGGGTGCCGGTGACCATGAACCGCCCGGGCGCCATCCGGATCCGGGTTTCGCCGGAGACCCGGTCCTGGGAGCTGGTGATCAACGCCTCGATGTCCCGGAGGGCCGGATCGAAGTAGTGGCCTTCGTGGAGCCGGTCGCCGTAGAAGCGGGACAGGTGATCCTTCCAGAAGGTCTGCCACTTGGTGAGCACCAGCTTCTCGAGCTCGCGGTGCGCGGTGATCAGCACGAGGGCGGACCCCGCCTCGAAGCCGATCCGGCCCTTGATGCCGAGGGCGGTTTCGCCGACGTGAATGTTGTGGCCGATGCCGTAGCGGTCGCAGCGGGCGCTCAGATCGCCGATCAGGTCGGCGCCAGCCAGCCTGGCGCCGTCGACGGAGACGGGAACGCCGCGCTCCCACGCCACCACGACATCCGCCGGTGCCGGAGCGTCCGCCGGCGGATCGAGCAGCTCGGCCGGCGGCGCGGCCCAGGTGTCGTGGGTCCAGCCGCCGCCCCAGGTGGTGCCCCAGAGGCCCTTGTTGATGCTGAAGGCGCCCGCCTTGGGCGGCACGGGCAGGCCGCGCGCCTCGAGATAGGCGATGGTCGTTTCGCGGCTCAGGCCTTCATCCCGGATCGGCGTGACGATGCCGAGTTCCGGGGCGAGCACCCGGAGCGCGATGTCGAACCGGACCTGATCGTTGCCGGCGCCCGTCGAGCCGTGGGCCACCGCCGTGGCCCCGATCGACCGGGCGACCTCGACCGCGGAAATTGCCTGCTGGGTCCGCTCGGCCGCGACGCTCAGGGGATAGACCTCGCCCCGGAGCACGTTGCCCTGGATCAGGTACCGGACGAACCGGTCGAAGACGGCCTGGCGGGCATCGACCTCGTGATGCTGCACGGCGCCGACCGCCTGCGCCTGGGCCCGGATCTGGGCCAGCTCAGCGGCCGAGGCGCCGCCGGTGTTGACGTAGACCGTGTGAACCGCGTAGCCCTGCTCGGCGAGCCGGGGAACGCAGTAGCTGGTGTCGAGCCCGCCGGAGAAGGCGAGGGCGATGGTCGGTTTCTGCATAATGCATAAAAATGCAAGAAACCGGCCACGCCCGCAAGAGGCCCCCGCCGCGCCGGCCGGTCAGTGCTCCGCCCGCCCCAGCCGGTCGACCGGCAAGCGGCTCGGTACCCGGCGCGGCGTGATCAGATCGGTCAACCGGGCCCGCGGGCTCGTCAGCGCGCCCATGAACGTCGTCAGCTGATCGACGATCGAGTCGGGCAGCACCACGCCGCGAATGATCGTGTCGCGCGTGGTCAGAATCTGCTCGGCGGTCGGGAGCACGGTGCCCCGCAGCAGCGGCTCGAGACTGCCCGGATCGAAGGCCCGGAGCTTCACGTCGGACTCGCTGTAGTGGCCGATGAAGTCATGGAGATCGGCGATGGCCCCGTCATGGCCGTACGGGCCGGTGAGCGCCACGTTCCGGAGCGGCGTGGTCCGGAACCGATAGCGGTCGGTTGCGTTGCCGGTCACGCGCTCGCGCCCGAAGTCGTCCCGGCCGCCCGCCCCGTCGCCCTCGCCGGGGCCGAACTGCGCCAGGGCGACGTTGTGGAACTGGTTGTCGGTGAACGCCGGCCCGTTGTGGCACAGGGAGCACCGGATCGACATGAACGTCTGGGCCCCGACGAGTTCCGCCTCGGAAAGCGCCCGGTCGTTGCCGGCAAGGAACCGATCCCAGGGCGTGTCGTCGACCGTCAGCCGATCGAGCAGGAAGCCGGCCATCGCGTTCGACGCGTGGGCGAAGGTCATCTGCCGGAAGCGGGTGCCCGGATACGCCTCCTCGAACAGGCGGCGGTATTCGGGAATCGCCCCCAACCGACTCATCAGCGCCTGCCAGATCGCGGTCCGGTCGTCGTCCGGAATCGCGGCCAGCTCGTTGTCCCCGGTGGCCCGCATCTCTTCGCGGGAGAGCACCGGAAACATCCCGAGCGCCGACACCGGACCGAACTCGAACACCCGGGTCATCGCGGCCGACAGCTGGGAGCCGGCCGGCGTCTGGAACCGGCCGGCCGCATCGACGGACACCCGGCCGTCCCAGAAGAGCGACTGCAGGGCGTGGAGATTGAAGAGCGACGGGGCGTTGCGGGGAATGAAGGCACCGGTCGGGTGGATCCGGTTGAGCCCCAGCCCGCTGGCACCCTGCCCGATCGAGAGGCTCCTCGCATCCCCGGTCGCGAGGCCCGGCAGATGACAGGTCATGCACGAAATGTCCCGATTACCGCTCAAGACCTTGTCGAACACCAGCATCTGGCCCAGACGGGCCAGCGCCGGCCGCACCGGCTGGGGGCGCTCCAGCGGCGTGACGCCGCGGGCTTTCGCCAATTGCCGGACGACACTGGCGAGCGCGGAGCTGGCCCCGCCGCCTCGGTGCGCTTCAGCCGTCGGCGCTGCGGGTGACGTGGGGGTGTCCGGATTGCTGCAGCCCGCCAGCAACGCGGCCGCGACGACGATAGGCGTGGCGAGGGTGCGACACGACATGGAGCCCTCCATGGATCCGTGGGTTGGTCTAACCCCATAAAGCGCAAGTCGGGGCCGGAACCCGCCACGGACACCGGCGAGGAGCATCCCGGCATCCTGGGTACCGGGCCGGCCGGCTGCTATCCTTCCGCATGCCCCCCGCACCGATCTCGCATGTTTCCGACACCGCCCGGTGGGTGGCCGTCTACCGGGCGATGGAAACCGAACGTCCCGACGCGATCTTCCACGATCCCTACGCGCGCCGACTGGCCGGTCCGGAGGGCGAGGAGATCGTCCGCCGGATGCCGAAAGGCCGGGCGATGTCCTGGCCGATGGTGGTTCGCACCGCGATCATGGACGAGATCCTCCAGCGGGAAATCGCGGCCCGGCGGCTCGACCTGGTCCTCAACCTGGCGGCCGGGCTCGACGCCCGCCCGTGGCGCCTCGACCTGCCGCCGGCGCTCCGCTGGGTGGACGTGGATCACGAGCCGATGATCGCCTACAAGACCGGCGCGATGGCGGGCGAGCGCATCCGGTGCGACTACCGCACCATCGCGGCCGACCTCGCGGACCCCGAGGCGCGGGCCCGGACCATCGCGACGGCGACCGCCGGAGCACAGCGCGGGCTGGTGATCACCGAGGGGTTGCTCGTCTACCTGCACGAGTCGGATGTGGCCGGCCTCGCGCGGGACCTGCACGCCGCCTCACCGCTCGCCCTCTGGATGACGGACCTTGCGAGTCCCGGCCTGCTGGCATGGAGCGCCAAGAGTTGGGGCAAGACGCTCTCGGCGGGCAACGCCCCGTTCCGATTCGGCCCGGCCGACGCGGTCGGCTTCTTCGGCGGCCTCGGTTGGCAGGAGATCGAATACCGCTCCCAGTTCCAGGAAAGCCTCCGGCTCAACCGGACCTTTCGGTTCGCCCGGTTCTGGAGCTTCGTCGGCCGCTACCTGTCGAGCGAGAAGCGAAAGCGGGAGATGGCACGGTTCTCGGGCATCGCCCTGATGGAACGGGCCTGACTCAGGGAAGCGGGCCGCTCTCGGCTCGCGCGCCGCTCAGCGCGGCAGCACCTCGACGGCCACCTCGTCGAACCGGGGACCAGCCTCGGCCCGAATCCGATGCTTCCCCGCCGCGAGTTGCCACCGCCCACCGGGGTGCGGCTTGCCGTCCACGAACCACCGCACCCCGCTCCGCCCGCCGCCCGCCGCCCGCAGCCCGACCGTCGAGTACTCCGCCGCAACACCCGGCACGGCCCGAAGCCGGTCGCCGTTCCGCGGCGAGGTGATCCGGAAGCCCCCGGCGGCCGAATCGGTCGCGGCGCGAGCACCGGCCGACGCCACCGCGTTCCCGCCGGCCTGCTGCGCGGCCCACTCGGAGAAGTCGGCGGGCAGCGTGATGCCGTCAGGCCCGAACCAGGTGTCCGGACCGGGCTCGGTGCCGGGCCGGAACCACTCCGTCACCGCCGGACACCGCGGCGAGGCCGCCAGGCCGGAGAGCCGGCAGACGGCGACCGGCCGGAGGCCCAGATCCGCCGGGGTCGGGAGCGCACCGGGGTCGATGCGGGTGCTCGCGGCGAGCACCACGCGCCGCACCAGCGGCCCGGCGCCGGTGATGCCGCTGGCGCCGGCCATCGGGCGGCCGCTGAAATTCCCGGCCCAGACGGCCACCGTGAATCCCGCGGTGGCGACGACCGCCCAGTTGTCGGTGAAGTGCCGGCTGGTGCCGGTCTTGGCCGCGGCCCGAAAGGCGAACTCGAGCGGCGTGAACGCGCCGAAGCCCGGGAGCCGGGCGACGGGATCGGCGAGCACGTCGAGCACCTGCGCGGCGGCCTCGGCCGAGATCACCCGCCGGCCCGCTTCCCGATTCGGCGCCCCGTCGTCGCGCCAGTGCACCGGCCGCCACACGCCGCCGTTGGCGAGCGCGCGGTACCCGTTGGCCAGCTCCAGCAGGCTCACGTCGCCGTTGCCGAGAGCCAGGCCGAGGCCGTAGTGGTCGGCCCGGCGGGTCAGGCTCGCGAACCCGGCGCGATGGAGCACGTCGAGCAGCGGGGCCACGCCAAGTCGCGAGGTCAGTTCGACGGCCGGGACGTTGTAGCTCGAGCCGAGGGCCTCGCGGATGCGCACCGGGCCGTGGAAGGTCCGGTCGTAGTTGCGGGGCGCGTAGCCGCCGGTGACCGTCGGATAGACGGTGGCGAGGTCCGGCAGCACCGACGCCGGCGTGTAGCCGCCGTCGAACGCGAGTCCGTAGAGAAACGGCTTGAGGGTCGACCCGGGCTGGCGCGGCGACACGACCATGTCGACCTGACCGGCCCGGTCGTCGAAGAAGTCGGGCGACCCGACCCAGGCGAGGACGCCGCCGGTCCGGTTGTCCAGCACCACGGCGGCGGCCTGCTCCGCGCCGAAACCGCGCAGCTGCGTCACGGTATGGCGGACTTCGGCCTCCACGGCTCGCTGGAGCACGGGATCGAGGGTGGTCCGCACCGCGCCGGCCCCCGCGATGCTGTCGGCGGTGGCGAGGATCCAGGAGGTGAAGTGCGGCGCCTCGAACCGCGCGCCGGTGGCCAGCACGACGCCCGGTTCCTCGCGGGCCCGCTCGAGGTCCTCCGGCAGCGCGACCCGGTCCGCGGCCAGGCGGTCGAGCACCCGGTCCCGGCGGGCGAGGGCCCGCCGCACCGACACCATCGGGTTGTCCCGGCTGGGCGCGTGGGCGAGCCCCGCGAGGAGCGCCGCCTGGCCGAGACTCAGGTCGGCGGCCGTGCCGCCGAAGTAGAGCCGGGCGGCGGCCTCGACGCCGACCGCCTCCCTGCCTAACGGCACCCGGTTGAGGTACTGCTCGAGCAGGGTCTGCTTCGACCAGTGGGCGTCGAGGCGCACGGCCCAGGCCGCCTGGCGGACCTTGCCGACCCAGCTCCGCGGGGTGCCGGTGACGAGACGGGCCACCTGCATCGGAATGGTCGAGGCGCCCGACACCACGCGGCCGTTCGCGAGATTCTGCCGCACCGCCCGGGCCAGGGCGAACGGATCGACGCCAGGATGGCGATAGAAGCGGCGGTCTTCGGCCGCCACGAACGCCACCAGCAGGTCGGGGTCGAGATCCGCGAGCGGCACCCAGCGCTGGCGGCCCCCGTCGCTCGCGCGGGTGGACCGGAGCACCGTCCCGTCCCGGGCCAGCAGCGTGAGGCCCTCCTCGGCCGGCGGCACGAGGAACGCCGGGTCGACCGGAAGCGCCACCCAGGCGGCGCCCCCCGCGAGCAGCAGCCCGGCCAACCGGAGCAACTGGACGCCCCGCCGCCGGAAGCGCCGCGGATACCCCCGCGACTCCCGGAGCCACCGCCTCAGACCACCCCGCCGCGGGCGGCTCACGGCGTCCGGGCCCGCACCACGAACGTGCCGCCGTCGCTCCGCCCGAATACCGCCGGGTTGTACATCTCCTCGGCGTGCGCCTGCGGGCGGACGAAGGTGCCCGGGGTCGTGGCCCGGGCGAGGTAGCTCGCCGCGTAGCTCCCGCCCCAGAGGAGCCGCGCGGCGTAGACGACCCGGTCGTCGCGCAACTCCCGGTGATCGAACGGCGACCACCAGCCGCTGTCCCACGAGCCGAACGTCCACCGCGGCACCGACCCGTCGCCTTCCTGGCTTTCGCTTTCCAGCGGCTCGGTCTGCCCCGGCCCGGCCAGCCCGCCGACGGTGCGCAGGCTCAGGTCGATGGCCTCGAGACCGGCGGGCAGCGGATCGTCGAGGACCACGAACGACCGCTCGTTAGGCACCGTGAGCCGGAGCCGGACCCGGACCAGGTCGCCCTCGGTCACCTCGGTCACCGGCCGCCCGGTCGCGAAGTCCTCGTACCAGCGCTCCACCTGGATTCCCCGATCCTCCGGGTTCACCGGCATGGTCCGCGGTTCCTCGGTGAGGGTCAGATAGTAGAACGCCGGACCCGACGCGCCAGGCGAGCGAACCTCGAGTTCCAGGGGGCCGGCGCGTTTGGTGAGCCGGGCCAGCGGCACCGTCGAATCGCCGGCCAGGCCGGCGCTCGCGAAAATCCGCTTCCCGCGGAGCGTGACTTCGACCGGACGGGCCGAGGCCGCGGGGAACCGCCGCTGCCAGGCATCGACCGCCCGGACCGCGACGGCATAGTCCTGGGTGTTCCACCAGGCGGACCGCGCCGTGCGCCCCCGGGTCACCACCGCTTCGAGCAGCGGCGCCAGCAGCGCATGCGAGGGGTCGACGGCCAGCGTGGCGAGCAGCAGGTGAGCCGGCGTCCGGACCGCCGATTCGAAGTAGAACCGGCTGGTGAGGCTGTCCGGCAGCGAGGCGACCCGGCCTTCCACGGTCACCACCCGCCAGAACGGTTCGAGCATCCGCCGGGCGGTGGCCTGATCGCCGCCGCGCACCAGGGTCACGGCAAACTGCATCCGGCTCTCCGGCGCGAGTTGCCCGAGCCGGCGGACCAGCTCGTTCTCGAGGGGCCGGTTCCGCCGGCCCATCCGGCTCAGGAACTCGGCCACCGCCACCCGTTCGGTGAGCGTGGCGCGGATCTCGGTGTCCCGGAGCCCCACGGTGAGGGCCAGGTTCTCCTGGCGAGTGAGCGCGTTCTCGAGATACCCGGCGACGCCCGCAAGCACCGTGTCCGCCACGGGCAGCCCCGCCGCGCGGGCCTCGAGCAGCACGGTGCCGGCGTGCGCCGTCATCCACGGCGACGACCAGTCGGTGGCACTCCAGAGCCCGATGGCGCCGTCGTCGCGCTGGCGGCGGACCAGCATCGCGATCGCGCGGTCGAGGTCGCGGCGCAGCTGGACGGTGTCCCCGGCTGGGGCGCCGCCTTCCCGCCGGGCGCGGTAGAGGGCCACCAGCGGCAGCGCCACGCTGCTGACCTGCTCGCTGCAGAAGTAGGGATAGACCCGGAGCTCGTTCGAATAGCCGCGGAGCAACGTGAGCGGCGACGAGCCGAGGCTGAGGGTGACGGTGGACCGGGCCGGATCGGCGTCCGGCGAGACCGGCATCGTCAGGCGGTCCGTGCCGTTGACCACCCCCGCGAGCGTGGTGATCCGCTCGCGGCCGACGGGCCGGACCGGGATGGCCAGGCGCACCGCGTCGCGATCGCCGCCGCCCGCCACGTCGAAGCGGAAGGCCGCGCTGTCGCCGGCGGTGGCCACGAATCCGAAGCGCACTTCCCGGCCGCGGCCTTCCTCCAGGACGGTCTTCCGGGTGCGGCTCCCGTCGAGCCGAATGCCGGTGGCCTGCGCCTTCACCTCGACCGCCGGCGTACCGCCGATCCGATGATTGACCACGACGCCGGCGGTGAACCGGTCGCCGGGCCGCACGAACCGCGGCAGGGCGGCCCGGGCCAGCAAGGGGCGAGTCACCAGCAGCGGCGCCTGGCCGCTGCCGTAGCGGTCGCCCGCGGTCACCGCGACGGCCATGACCCGGAAGGTGGTGAGGTTGTCGGGCAGCTTCACCCGGGCCGTGCCGGTCCCGGTCGAATCGGTCAGCACGGTACCGAGGAAGAACGCCGTGGTCCGGAACCGGGAGCGCAGCACGTCGGCCGACCCGTCGCCGCCGCCGCCACCCGGGTTCCGTCCCTTGTCGCCCTCGGCGACCTGGGGGGCCACGGTCGTGAGGTTGCTGCCAAGCCGGAGGCCGAGTCCCCGGGGCTGGTAGAGCAGATCGATCGGATCCGGCGTCCGGTAGCCGGTGAGCGAGAGCACCCCCTCGTCCACCGCCCAGAGCGCCACTTCGCTCTCGACGCCGCGCTCGCCGTCCCGCACGGTCGCCGTGATGGCGGCCTCGTCGGCGGGCCGGTACTCCGGGCGGTCGGGCGCCAGGACCACCGCGAGCCGCTTCCGCTCCGGCGTGACCCGCACCTCCGCGTAGCCGACCCGGATGGTCGGGCGGCCGGGATCGTCGAGCGGCCCGGGCGCGGCACTGCGGCCGCGAGCCACCACGATCGAGACGAAGGCGTTAGGCGCCCACGCCTCGGTCACCGGCAGCTTGAGACTCGTGGCCCCATCGGTGATCCGGAGCCGCCGCTGCTCGATCAAACCCTCGCGTTCGACCGTGATCCACGCTTCGGCGTCGGTGAAGGGCGAGGCAAACAGGACCGTCGCGGTGTCGCCCACCGCGTAGCGGCTGCGGTCGGGTACCACGTCCATCTTGAAGCGCGACTCGTCGGCCCACGGCACCCAGCCGGGCCCGGTGACCCAGCGGTAGAAGGTCGTGGAGACCGGGCGCCCGGCACCGTCCTTCGCGAGGAACACGACGGTGTAGCTGCCGGGCTTCTCCGGCGTGAGCCGGCAGGCGGTCCCGGCCCCGGTGCGGACCTCGCACCGGTCGACGGTGTCCTGGACCCACTCTCCGACCATCAGCGCGAGGCCGTCGTTCTCCCGGCGGACCTGATGCCATTCCCGCCGCACCAGCCGGCCCGACACGGCCACGCCGGACACCCGGCCGCCGTCCGGCCGAACCGCGATCACCTCAACCGACTCGGCCTGGCCCGCCTTCCAGAAATACGCCGAGCCGGCCGGCCTGGCCCCGACGTAGAAGTCGGTCGGATGCACCACCACCGAGGCCGAGCCGTAGACCGACTGACGGTTCACGTCGGTGACCACGGCGTCGAGACTGACCCGCGCGGCGCGGCCGGGATCGCTCAGGTCGAGCGGTGCGGTCACCGCCAGCTGGCCGGCGCCGTCGAGGGAATCGGCGCGCGCCTCGGTCACCGAAGTCGCGCGGCGGCCGGACCACTCTTCCCACCACCAGCCCGTGTTCGTCAGGTAGTACCCATCGGTTCCCGGCACCTGGAGGTCCCAGGGATCGATCGCCGTCTGGCGAAGGCTCCAACTCACCCGGGCCCGCGCCATGGGTGCGCCGAAGAGGTACCGCGCGCCGATCGTGGCGCGGAAGCTGTCGCCCTGTTTCCGCGCCGCCGTGTCGGCGGTCACATCCACGAGGAACTCCGGCGCCCGGTACTCCGCCACGCGGTAGCCGGCCCGGGCGAGTTCCTGCCAGCGCCCATCGCGGCGGAGCGACGCGGTGAGCTGATAGTCGCCGAGGGGGGCGTCGGGCGGCAGCGCAACGGTGGCGACCACCGTGCCGAACCGCGAGGGCGTCAGCACCCGTTCGGCCAGCGTGCCGCCGTCGCGATCCTGGAACTCGAGCCGGACCGAATCGGTCCGCTCGGGCACCCGGAGACTGCCGAGACTGCCGGCCCGGACGATCGCCTTCGCAAAGACCGAATCGCCGGGACGGTAGATCCCGCGCTCGGTGAACACCGCGGCCGCCGCCGGATACCGATCGCTGCCCCACGCGCTCGCGACGTTGAACTGCCAGGGAGAGAGGTCGGCGTCGTACTGGTTGATCCCGACGAGCGCCCGATCGGCGCCGAGGCGGGCCTCGACGTAGCCCTCGAACGACTGGTCTTCGTATTCCTCTTCGTCCGCCGCGGCCGCCGGCCGGGCCGGGCGGCGGATCCCGGCGAAGCGGAAGAGCCCGGTCGCGTCGGTCGTGCCCTGGGCCAGGATCCGGCGCTCGGCGTCTCGCACGGTCACCCGGGCGCCGGGGCGCGGTTTCCCGTCGCTCGCACCGGTGACCCAGACGACGCCCTCCTCGCGGCCCACTTTCGCGTGGATCCCGAGGTCGGTGATCTGGATCAGCGCCACCGGCTGATCGTCCTCGGCGCGCTCCTCGCCGGTTTCGAGCTTTCGGCGCGGAATCCGGTTGCTGGTCACCTTCACGGCGTACAACGTGGCCGCACCCGCCCGGCCGGCATCGGGCGCCGGAAACGGCACCCCGAAGACCCCATGGCGATCCCGCTCGGCCCGAACCGGAATCCGCCGGCTCGTGGCGCGCGGCGCCAGTTGGGCCCATTCGTCGCTCCAGCCGTACCACGACTGCGAGAGCAGCTTGGCTTCGAGCGACTCGGGCACCGCGGCGGCGACCACGACCAGCGTGTCCACGTTGACGTAGGTGACCGGCAGGGTCCGCGGGCCGATCCGTTCGATGGTAAGGCGGCCGCTCTCGTACGACACGTCGGGCGCGTAACCGGTCGTGGTCGCGGTGCCGCGCGGATTGCCGGTGAGCCGTTGTCCGAAGACGTCGGTCAGCCCCGGGTCGACGTCGATGAGGTAGGCGCGCCGCGGCGCCAGGTCGGCCCAGAGCGTCCAACTCGCCTGGACGCCGGCGGTGTCGGAAACGGTGAACTTGGTTGCGGGGAGAATCCGAACCCGGCGAAGCACCTCGGCGCCGCGAACCGGGGTCGAGAACACGAGCCGCACGGGACCGGTGGGACAGACGCCGCCGCCGCCGCACGCCGAGGCCACCACCCGAAGCGGGCCGTAGGTCGAGAACGGATGGCGGACGGCGGCCCCCGGCCGCTCGGCGTCGAACCGGCCGGGCAGCACCAGGAAGCCGCTGCACGCAAGCGGGAACGGGGTGACCGGCCGCAACTCGACGATCCGGCGGAGGCTGTCCGCGGCACGATCGCGGTCCCAGCCGCCCGCCTCCCGGATCTGCCACGGCGCATCGGCGGGAATCGGCACCTCGCGCACCACGGCGAGCCGGACGGTGCCCGACGAGCGACAGCCGGCGCCGGGCGCGAGATAGGCCAGCCGTTCGATCACCGACCGGTCCGCGGCCGAGGAGAGGACTAGCGTGAAGGTTTCGTCGCTCCGCAGATGCTGCGGCGAGCCGCCACCGCCGACCGGCGTCCCGGTCAGCACCTCGGGCCCGCCGACGCGGAACGAGAACCGGTGCGCCTCGGCAAGCCGGCTGCCGTCGAGGGCCGCGAAGGACGCCGCCACGGTGACTCGGTACGTCACGCCGGACGCC
This sequence comes from Gemmatimonadales bacterium, assembly GCA_050183815.1. Taxonomy (GTDB): domain Bacteria; phylum Gemmatimonadota; class Gemmatimonadetes; order Gemmatimonadales; family GWC2-71-9; genus SHZU01. The sequence continues at coordinate 38,664 of JBFXAY010000041.1, forward strand.
AGGGGCCGTTCGGGCCGGAACCGGAGCGTGACGGGGTCGCGCCACTCGACGGTACCGGGAACGGCCGGGTCGAGCGTGAGCAGGCCGTTAGGATCGACCGTGCGGTCGAGCGATCCGGCAACCGGGCGGTCGAAAGTGACCGAGATCGAGGCACCCGGTCCGGCTTCGGCCGCCGGCGTGGTGCGGATGACGCGAAGGGCCGGCGGAGCATCGACTGCGACGGCACCCAGAGCGAGGAGAAACAGCGCGCGCGAAGAGAACATCCACGACCCGCAGGAGAAGCCGCCGAAGTATACCGGGAGGCGGCTGGCCACCAAGCGACCCCTGGCCGGTGCGGGCCGGGCCCAGCCCGGTCGTCTCCACCCGGCAGCGTGGCGGCGGCCGACACCGCCGTTCCGAGGGCTACCTTGTCCGGACCAGCGTTGCTATATTGTGATGCCGCAATCGCTTAACAACAGGCGAACCGATTGGGAAGTCGGCGTTGCGGCCAACGATCACACGCAACACAACCAGGGGAGTGAGCACTGATGCGGAGAGTCCTCCTGTTGGCGGGAGCCATGGCGGTTTGCGGCTTGCCGGCCGTGGCGCAGGAGAAGGGGACCATCGAGCTGGGCGGCTTCGGCCGCTTCACCAAGTACGACGGCAGTTTCAGCACCGCACGCAAGAGCGAAAACAGCTACGGTGCGGGCGCCAGGCTCGGATACTTCTTCTCGCCGAAGTTCTCTCTCGAAGCGGACGGTTCGTTCAACGCCACCGACCTCGAGAACTATTTCACTGGACAGTTGAGTTCGCCGATCCGGTATTGGCCCTACCATCTGCGCGGGATGTTCCACGCCCCGCTCGGTGAGAAGGCGGCCTTCCTGTTCGGCGCCGGCCCGGTGCTCAATCATTACGGGAAGTCCAGCAACGCCACCGTCAAGACGATTTCCGGAAACGATTTCGGCGTCGGCGGTCTGGTGGGCCTTCGGTACAAGGTCAACAGCTGGCTCTCGCTCCGCGGCGACGGCACGCTCGACTACATGCCGAGCCCCCGCAACGGCAGCGACGAGATCCAGGCCCTCGGTCTGGCCCCCGAGGTCGGCGATCCGAGCAAGAACACCCATCTCGGCGCCCAGCTCGGCCTCTCGATCTTCCCGAACTCGAAGTGCACCAAGCGGCTCGAGTCGATCGACCTGACGCCGAACACCGCGAGCGTGCAGACCGGGCAGCCGGTGAACTTCAGCGTCTCGGGTCGGCTCTGCGACGGGTCGTCGACCTCGCCGCAGGTCACCTACGCCGTGATGCCCTCGGGCACGATCGGCCCGAACGGCGTCTTCAGCTCGACCAATCCGGGCACCTATCAGGTGATCGCCCGGACGCTCAACGGCAAGCTGGCGGACACCTCGACCGTCACGGTCACGGCCCCGCCGCCGCCCCCGCCGCCGCCGCGCCTCTCACGGATCGAGATCGGCCCGAAGAGCTCGAACCTCAAGCTCAACGAGTCGGCCACCTACGCCGTCACCGGCTACTGGTCGGACGGCAACAGCCGGGCGATGCGGGCGGACGAGTGCTCGGTGTCGGCCGAAGGCAACCCGACGGCGTCCGGCTGGACCTACAGCTGGTCGCGGAGCGGTGACTATGCCGTCACGGCCACCTGCTCGGGCCAGACCGACCGGGCCGCGGCCACGGTCCGCGGCCTCAACGTGGTCCTCCGGGCCATGTTCGGCACCAACAAGTACAACGAGGCCTCCAGCGTCGACCGGATGTCGCTCGACCAGGTCGCCGAGAACATGAAGACCGATCCGTCGATCCGCGTCTACATCGACGGCCACACCGACTGGCGGAACACGGTTCGTTACAACGCCTGGCTGGGTCAGCGGCGCGCCGAGTTCATTCAGCGGGAACTGATCAAGCGCGGCGTGGACAAGGCGCGCACCGTGGTCCGGTCGTTCGGCGAGTGCAAGCCGATCGCCGACAACGAGACCGAGGAGGGCATGACCCAGAACCGCCGGGTCGAAGTCAACCAGATCGAAACCGCCCAGCCGGAACCGGCCACGAGTTGCGCCGAGTCCGGACCGGGGGGCGCCAGCCGGATCGGACGGCCGGGCGAGTAATCGCCGGGTCTGCCGGAAACAGAAACGGGGCCGTCCGTCGGGGCGGCCCCGTTTTCTTTGGGGCAGCGGGGCCGCCTGACCTTCGACGGGAAGCCGCCGGGCCAGGCTCGCTCGCGACGGCCGGCCTTCAACCGGCCCGGGGAACCGCCCTCAGCGCGGCTCGTTCGGCACCGGGAACTCGCCCGTTTCGATCGTGCCCACCTCGACCTCGGTTGGCGGCGGCACGACCGGCACCGGCCACCGAATCAGCAGCACCCCCAGCAGACTGACGCCGGCCCCCAGCATCATCCGCGAAGTAACCACCTCGCCGGCGAGCGCCCAGCCGAGGAATACGGCCACGAGCGGATTGACGTAGGCCGAGGTACCGACGATGGCCGGCGTGGTCGTGCGGAGGAGGTAGGTGAAGGCGGAGAAGCCGATGATGCTGCCGAACACGACGAGGTAGGCCAGGGCCAGCCACGATGCGGCCGAGATCTGCCCCACGGAGGTCCGGTGCGCCTCGCCGGAGACCAGGGCCAGCAGCCCGAGTTGCGCGCCGCCACCCAGCATCTTCATCCCGGTCGTCATCACCGGGCTGCCGCGGAGGTGGTGGTGATGCGACCAGACGGAACCCGCCGCCCACCCCGCGGCCGCGAACACCAGGGCTGCGATCCCCGAGGCGGCGATCGCCTCCCCGCCGGCCCCCGGCGGCGGCGTGGCCAGCATCGAGAGCCCGACGACGCCGAGCACGAGGCCCACGACGACCCGCCGGGGCGGCCGCCGCCAACCGGCCAGGCCGCTCTCGAACACGACCATCCAGATCGGCGAGGTCGAGGTAAGCAGCGCCGTCCGGCCCGATGGCACATGCTGCTCGGCCCAGACCACGAGCCCGTTCCCGATCACGAAGAACAGGGTCCCGAAGAGAATGGCATCGCGCCAGACGGCCGGCCCCGGATCCGGTTCGCCGCGGAGGCGGCTCCAGAGATAGAGGGCGGAACCGGCGAGCAGGAAGCGACTCGCCGCGAGCGTGAACGGCGGCATCGTACCGATCGCCACCTGGATGGCGAGGTAGGTCGAACCCCAGATGATGTAGATGGCGGCGAACGCCCAGAAGGTCCGGGTCCGCCGGGTGCCGTCGGTCACGGCGCTCCGGTCGGTGGGACGGGCGGCGGCGCGGCCGGCGGCGCCGCCGGTTGCGGCGGGAACGGCGCCGGCACCGGGAACTCGGCCGTGAAGCCGCTCTGGCTGCCGGCCGGCACGAACTCGTCCCGGTACATCCGGAGAATCTCGAAGAAATAGGAAATCGCCAGCGGTCCGATCAGCAGCCCGAGGAGACCGAAATAGGAGACGCCGGCGATGGCGCCGACCAGGGTCACCAGCGGATGGACCTGGGCGAAGCGGTTGAACACCAGTGGCCGGAAGATG
>JBFXAY010000042.1:0-41627 GCA_050183815.1 Gemmatimonadales bacterium
GGAACCAGCGACGCCCGGATGCAGGCGGGTTTCGAGGTCCGCCTGGGCGAGGCCTGGCGGCTCCGGATCACCGGCGACGCCGTGGCGTGGGGCACGGCGTCGACCCGTGGGGCCGCCCGACCCGGCGCGTCGCTTCGGGTGGTTCGCTCGGCGGTGTCGGGCTGGCAGGTTGGGGGTGAGGCCCTCGTGACCGGGCCGTTCCAGTCCGCGCGGCTGATCGGGAGCCGGCGAATCCAGCATCGCCGCTGGACGATTCAGCCGCTCGTCCGTCTGGGCTGGTCGGAGGACGCGCCGCCGCAGTGGACCCTGCCGTTAGGCGGCGACGATGGATTTCCGGGCCTCCACCAGGGCGAACGCCGGGGCGCCCGCGAGGCGGCCGGATCGCTCCGGCTCGGCTTCTCGGTCGCCGGGCCGCTCGAGGCCCGGGTGCTGCTCGCCGGAGGCCGATCGTGGACGCCCGGCGGCGCCGGGATGGACGACTGGCTCGGTGGCGCGCGGTTCGGGCTCGGGGCGGACACGCCGGCCGGCCCCGTGGACGTCGGCTACGGATTCAACTCGGCGGGGCGGGGGACCTTCTACCTGCGTCTGGGCCAGTGGTTCTGACCCGGCGGTCCCGCCGGACCGGGAGGGAGCGGACCCGTTGATGAGGAACGTTCGAACGACCCGAGCCGTGGTGGCGGTCGGGGTCCTGAGCGGCCTGCTGGCGTGCCGGTCCGTCGGCGACGACGCCGGCCCGGCGCTCCTGCCGCGGGCCGCCACGGTGTCGACCGCGGGCTCGGCGTTCCGGTTGGATCAGGCGGTGGCCGTCGTGGCCGCGCCCGGCGATTCGGCGGCGGCCGTGACGGCGGGGTTCGTACGCGACGCGCTGGCGCCGCTGGCGGCCGCATCGGCCGGCTCGAGGGTGATCCGGCTGAGCGTCGTCCCGGGCGGCACGCGCGAGGGATATTCGATCCGGGTGACGGCGGACACCGTGGCGATCGAGGGGGCCGACGCCGACGGGCTCTTCTGGGGCGTTCAGTCACTGCGCCAGCTGCTGCCGCCCGCCTTCGAGGATTCCGCGGCTCGGGTGGCCGGCCGCTGGACCATTCCGGCCGTAGCGATCACCGACGCGCCCCGGTTCGCCTGGCGCGGCGTGTTGCTCGACGCCGGCCGTCATTTCTTCCCGGTGGCCGACATCAAGCGGCTCATCGACGTGGCCGCGCGGTACAAGCTCAACATCTTCCACTGGCACCTGACCGAGGACCAGGGCTGGCGGATCGCGATCGACAAGTATCCTCGCCTCACCTCGGTCGGTGCCTGGCGCACGGAAGCGGACGGTACCCGGTACGGTGGGTTCTACACCAAGGACGAGGTCCGCGACATCGTCGCATTCGCCCGCGCCCGCCACGTGATCGTGGTGCCCGAGATCGAGATGCCGGGGCACTCGACGGCGGCGATCGCGGCCTATCCCTGGCTCGGCTGCACCGGCCGGCCGGTCGAGGTGGCGACGCAGTGGGGCGTGCATCCGGAGATCTACTGCGCCGGCAACGAGCGGGTGTTCGGCTTCCTGGAGGATGTGCTCGACGAGGTCGTTCCACTGTTTCCGGGTCCCTGGTTCCACATCGGCGGCGATGAAGCTCCCAAAGACCGCTGGCGCGATTGCCCGGCGTGCCAGGCCCGGATCAGAGCCGAGGGGCTGGCCGACGAGGAGGAGTTGCAGCGGTGGTTCACCGGGCGGATCGGCGGCCTGCTGGCGGCGCGCGGCCGAACCCTGGTGGGCTGGGACGAGATCATGGACGGCGGATCGGTGCCGGGTGCGGTGATCCAGGCCTGGCGCGGCGGCGACCGGGTCCGGATGGCGGTGCGGGCCGGGCACCAGGTCGTCGCCTCCCCGGGCGTGGCCTACATCAACTCGCCGCCGGACCAGCTGTCGCTCGAGCGGGTGTACGGCTTCCGCCCGGTGCCGGATTCGCTCGAGGCAGATCAGGCGGAGCTGGTGATCGGCGGCGAGGCCACGCTGTGGAGCGAGCACATTACGCCGGCCAACCTCGATCCGATGGCGTTCCCGCGCCTGCTGGCGCTCGCCGAGGTGCTCTGGAGCGGACCCGGCGGCGACTATGCCGGCTTCGCGGGTCGCCTTGCCGGCGATCACGAGGCGCGGCTCGAGGCGCTCGGCGTTCGCGTCGGCCCGCGGGACGGACCGATCGCGCGGATCGCGGTGCGGAGTGACTCGGCGTCGGGCTCGGTCGTGATCGACACGACCACGGCGATGGCCGGGGTCTCCTTCCGGGTGACCCCGGCGCCGCTGCCGGATTCCGGGACCGTGTCGGTTGCCGCCGTGCTCGACGGCCGGGAGCTGCCGGGTGCCCGGCGGTTCGCGCTGGTGTCGCACCTCGCCCGCGGCCGGCCGATCCGGTTCGAGACGCCGCCGGATTCCCGGTATCCGGGTACCGGCCCCGGCAATCTGGTCGATGCTCTGCTCGCCTCCGACGATCTGCGCGATGGACTCTGGCAGGGATGGTGGGGTCCTGACCTCGTGGCGACGGTCGATCTGGGCCGGGTCGGTCCGGTCGCTTCGGTCGAGATATCGTTTCTCGAAGACGTCCGCAGCTGGATCATGTTGCCGCGACGGATCGAGGTCCGGGGCGCGGCGGACAGCGGGGCCTGGCGGCCGTTAGGCAGTTTCGCTTCGGAGCGGCCCGCCAGCCCGACGACGGTCGCGAAGCAGACGTTCCGGATCCGGTTCGACGGGCCGTCGATGATTCGCTACGTCGAGGTCCGGGCCGTCCCGGGCGGACCGTTGCCGCCCGGGCACCCGGGCGCCGGCCAGCCGGCCTGGATCTTCGCGGACGAGATCGTCGTGCACTGAAGCGGACCGGTCGGCGGCACGTCGCCTGGGCCGGCCACCTGGCCAACCCTTCTGCTCTGGGGGTTGTCTGAAGGGAGTCCGAAACCGATTGGCGGGGGTCGCGATGAGATGGTCGAGTGCGGTCGGAGCGGCGCTGGTGCTCGGCACGGCGGGGGCGTGCCGGGAGGGAGGGCAGCCGGTGCCCGAGACCCGGATTGCCCTTCGGGTCGACTCGTCCGAGGCGATCGCGGTGCTCTCGGTCCTGACGGAGGAGCGCGCCGGCCACGCGGCCGACTCGGCGGCCTGGGCGGCGGTGTTCGAGTCGACGCCGTACCGCCGCCTGGAGGCGCGGGAAGCGGCCATGGGACGGTCGTTCACCCGCGACACGTTCGCGGCCTTTGTCCGGTCAGACTCGCTGCGGGCCCGGGCCGAGGCGCTTCGGACCACCCTGTCGGCGTGGTCCCGGGTCGATTTCGACCAGGCGGCCCGCCGAGTTCTGGCGTACCTGCCTTCCGACGCGACCATTCGGGCCACCATCTTCCCGATGATCAAGCCGCAGCCCAACAGCTTCGTCTTCGATCCGCGCAACGATCCGGCGATCTTCCTGTACCTCGACCCAGCGGTAACGCCGGCCAAGTTCCTGAACACCGTCGCGCACGAGCTGTATCACATCGGATACGCGAGTGTCGGCGAGACCGGGCCGGCCCCGGGCGAGAGCCTCACGCCCGAGGCCCGGCGCGCGATCGAGTGGATGGGGGCGCTGGGCGAGGGCTACGCGATGCTCGCGGCGGCCGGCAGTCCCGACGTCCATCCCCACGCGGCGAGCGACTCGGCGGACCGGGCCCGCTGGGACCGGGACCTCGACCGCGTCGACGACGGTCTGGCGGAGGTCGAGGCGTTCCTGCTCGATCTGGCCGAAGGACGGATTGCCACCGAGGAGGACGAACGCCGCCGCGCCTTCGGGTTCTTCGGGATCCAGGGCCCGTGGTACACGGTGGGCTATCGGATGGCGGTCGCGATCGAACGCGAGTTCGGCCGGCCCGCGCTGATCGAAGCCATGAGCGATCCCCGGGTGGCCGTCCGCCGATTCAACGAGGCGGTTGCCGCCGAAAATGCCCGGACCGGGGCCACCCGCCGGATGTGGTCGGCGGAGCTGCTGGAGGCGATTGGCGCGACGTGACCGGCGGGGCGGTGCGCCTCGACCCGGCGATCGCCGGAGGCGCCCCGCCCCGCCGCTCGATCCTCACGGCACGACGGTCGGTCCCGCCAATGCCCGGGTCAGCCGATACAGGAACTCCTGCCCCTCGTAGAAGGACTGAATCCGCATCCGCTCGTCGCGGCCGTGCGCCCGGGCATCCACCGTCGGGTCGAGAAACAGGCCCGAGACGCCGAACGCCGGAATACCTTTCGTCCGGAAGAACCGCGAGTCCGTCGCCCCCGTGGACATCGTCGGGATGATCGGGATGTTGCCCCAGAGGTCGCGGGTGATCTGGCCGATCGGGCCCATGACGTCGTTGGTGAGCGCCGTCGGCGGTGACGGCGGCCGCTGCGACCGGATCACGACCTCCACCGCCGGATCGCCGATGAGCCGCTCGAACACCGCCTTCACGTTGGCGGCGTTGTCGGTCGGATAGAGCCGGCAGTTGATGTTCGCCTCGGCCAGCTGCGGGAGGGCGTTCGAGGCGTGGCCGCCGTTCAGCATCGTGGCGACGCAGGTGGTCCGGAGCATCGCGTTGTACCGCGGATCCGCCGTCACCGTCGCGACGGCCGCCGCGTCGGACGGATTCGCCACCAGCGCCTTCATCGCCCGGCCCATGGCCGGGGCCTCGAGTTCGGCCGTGCCAGTGAAGAAGGCCCGGGTGACCTCATTCAGCTCGATCGGAAACTGGTGCCGGCCGACCTTGCTCAGGGCGTCCGCCAGGCTGGTGATGGCGTTGTCCGCCCGGGGTACCGACGAGTGGCCGCCCCGGTTGGTGACCCGGAGCGTGAAGTTGGTGGTGATCTTCTCGGTGGCCTGCACACTGTTGAAGAGCGGCTTGCCGTCCCGGAGCGTGCCGCCGCCGCCCTCGTTGATCACCAGCGCGGCGTCGACCTTGTCGAAATGGTTCTCCGTGAGCCAGGCCACCCCGTTCGCGGGGCCGCTCTCTTCGTCCGCGGTCAGGGCGATGATGATGTCGCGGTCCGGCACGAAGCCGTCCGCCTTCATCCGGAAGACGTTCGCGACGAAGATCGCCGCCATGGCCTTGTCGTCCGCCGTGCCCCGGCCGTAGTAGTAGCCGTCCCGCTCGGTGAACACGAACGGGTCGAGGTCCGGGCTCCAGTCCGCCTTGAGCGCCTCGACCACGTCGAGGTGGGCGAGCAGGAGAATCGGTTTCCGGCTGCTCGAGCGGCCGCGGATCCGGGCCACCACGTTGTGCTTCTCGGGCCGGGGGCCGCCGACGAAGATGTCGCTCTCCGGAATGCCGGCTGCCTTGAAGCGCTCGGCCATGGCCACCGCGGCGGTGGTGACGTTGCCGGTCGTCACCCCGGTGTTGATCTCGATCAACTGCCGGTAGATGTCTCGGGCGAGGGTCTGGGTCGCCGTGAGCTTGCCGGGCGTGAACACGGGGGCGGACGGCTGGGCCGAGAGCGGGCCGGCCAGGGCGGCCGCCGCGAGCGGAACGAAGCGGAATCGGGTCATCGGAGGGCGGTCAGGGAATGGGGACGGGCGGCCGGTCGAGCGCGAGCTCGAACAGCCGAGGCCAGCGCTTCCCGGTCACGAGGAGGTGGCCGGACTCGGGCAGATAGGCAATGCCGTTGAGCACGTTGTCGTTGGTATCGGAACTGCCGTACTTCGGCTGGATGCCGGCGAGATCGAGGACTTCCCGGACGATGCCGGTGGCGAGATCGATCCGGACGATCCAGTCGCTCTGGTAGACGTTGGCAAAGGCCTCGTTGCCGACGACTTCGAGTTCATTGAGGCGGGAGACCGCACCGCCGCTCGAGTACCGGACGCCGATACGCCGGACCGTCGCGAACGTGGCCGGATCGATCACCCGGAGCGAGTCGCTGCCGTCGCTCAGGAGCAGGTGGTCGCCGAAGGGGGCCAGGCCCCACCCTTCGCCGCGGTAGGATACCGAGTCCAGCAGCCGGAGGGAGGCGCGGTCGTACCGGTAGGCGATGCCCGCCTGCCAGGTGAGCTGATACAGGGTGTCGCCCCGGCGGGCCAGGCCTTCGCCGAAGCGGTCTTCGGGGAGCGGCACCGTCGAGGTGGCCGCTCCGGTGGCCAGGGTGACGCGACGGAGTGTCGAGTGACCGTAGAGGCCGGTGGACTCGAGCAGCACGCCCGGCTCCTCGAGCAGCAGGCCCTGGGTGTAGGCGCTCGTGTCGTGGGGATATTCGGCCACGACCCGGTAGCCCCGCGGGGCGACGGTTGCCGCCCGGGCGGCACAGGCCGCGACGAGAAGGAGGATCGGGATTCCGCGACGAAACATGACCGAAAGGTAAGGCCGCGGCGGAAGCGGGGCAGGGGCCCGGGTCAGAGGGGCCGCAGCTGGTCGGCGAGGCTCCGGGTCCGCTCGACGACCACGTCGCCCGTGTGCTGGGTGGTCTTCCGCTCGATCAGCATCAGCAGACAGGGCGCCTCGGCGACCGGATTGTGCCGGACGCCTTTGGGGACCACATAGGCCTCGCCGGTGCGAAGGATGACCGGACCGGCTTCGAGTTCGAGCCGCAGTTCGCCGTCGAGGACGTAGAACATCTCGTCTTCGTGCTCGTGGCTATGCCAGGCCAGCGTTCCGTGGACTCTCGCGACCTTGACGAACGTGTCGTCGACCTCGGCGATCACCCGCGGCGACCAGAGCTCGGTGAGCGCCGCGGCCACGGCCTTCGGATTCACGGCGTCAGTCATGCATCCTCCCTGGCGCGAATCAGATTGGGGCGTTCGTCCGGCCAATGGGTGCCGAGGGCGCTCTCCTCGATTCGGTACGCGTGCAGCATGTCGTGCAGCGCCATGTGCCGGCACATCAGGAAGAGCGAGTACCGGGCGTGGCCGGAGTGCCGGGCGGGGCGGTCCCAGTCGGCTGTCTGGAGGCCGCCGAGTCGCTCGAGCAGTCGCTCTCGCCCGGCCCGCCAGGCGGCGAGGGACGCCGTCAGGTCGGCGGTCAACAGGCGGTCCGGCGGTTCATCCGCGTCTGGGTCGTACGAGATGATCTCCGGATTGTCGTTCGCCAGAATCGACTCCACCCGGGTCGCCCAGATCGGTTCCATGAGCGACAGGTGAACGGCGTGTTCATGTGCTGACCAACGAGCCGGCGCCGGCCGGCGCTTGAGATCGGCCGCCGGGACTGACTCCAGTACCGCTGCCACGGTAGCCGGTCCAAGGCGAAGGGCGTTGATGACGTCCGCGGGGTCGTTCATCCCGAGAACCTAAGGCCCTGCCGAAACGAGCGGCAGTTCGCGGTCGCCCGCCCGTCGCGGGTCCTTCCCCTGTCGACCCTGTACCGAAACGGACCGCCGCTGCATCGCGGCGAGCCAGGGGTACGGCCCGCCGGTTTCATGAAGAAGACTGAAGTCGTTGTCTCCTCGGTACTTGGCGACACGGCCCGTGGTGCGGCCCTTTTTGCTTTTCCAGGGAACAGTCCGGTCCGTCACCCTCTTCAAGGAACTCCGATGACGCTTCGTTTCTCCTCGACTCTCGCGATGTTCGGGATCGCGGCGGTGCTTACCGCCTGCTCGAATCCGGTCTCGCCCGACCAGCAGCAGGTGGCGCCTGCCTTCCGCGGCGGTTCGGGGAGCGGTGGTGGTGGTGGTGGTGGTGGCGGCGGTGGTGGTGGCGGCGGCGGCGATACTACGGCCGTCGGCAAGGTCCGTGGCGCCTCGGCGGCCGCGGTCTGCGACCAGGGCACCCGGATCTCGTTCACGGTTGGCAAGGCGTCCGGCGGCGGGTCGGGCACGACCTGGGTGATTTCCGTTGTCGGCGCGGCGACCGGGCCGACCATCCCCGCCGGCCAGTTCCAGTGGTGGGCGATGACGGCCCATGACGAGACCGGCAAGCGCCTGCTGGGCTTTGGCAGCACCGGCGGGTTCACCGGCGTGAACGCCCGGATCACGACGAACGGCGGGTCGGTGACGCCCGGGACGCACACCGTCAACTTCAAGGCCGTGAATCTCGTCCTTTCGGCCCTGTCGCCGAGCTTCGACGCGTATTTCGACATGCCGGCCTACGAAACCTGCCTGGCGACCTTTACACTCGTCGCCGATTGATCCTCGGCCGGGGCGGGTCTCCGCCCCGGCACCCCTTCCGCGCTCGATTCGAGAGATGGCACCCCGCTCCCCGGCGGGGTATCATCTCTCGCGTTATTCCGGAGCCCCCGCATCCACGAGATCGAGCCCGTGGCCCAGAGCACCGCCGCCAGCGCCAATCCGTCACACCTGTGGCGGAATCCCGAGCCGAAGCCGCACTACGACGTGGTGATCGTAGGCGGCGGCCTGCACGGGCTCGCGACGGCGTACTACCTCGCCCGGAATCACGGGATCACCGACGTGGCCGTGGTGGAGCGCGGCTGGCTCGGAAACGGCAACGCGGTCCGCAACACCACGGTTGTCCGGTCGAACTACCTGCACGAAGAGAGCATGGGGATCTACGAGCACTCGCTCCGGCTCTGGTCCACGCTCGCGGAGGAACTCGATCACGACGTCCTGTTCGACCCCCGCGGGCTGGTGGGTCTGGTCCACACCGATCACGAACGGCGGACGGTCCTCCGGCAGGTGTACGCGAACCAGGCCGCCGGCATCGATGCGGAGTGGCTCGAGCCGGCCGATCTCGCCGAGCTCTGTCCGATCCTCAACCTGTCGCCGGAGATCCGGTATCCGGTCCTCGGCGCCACGCTTCAGCGCCGCGGCGGCGTTGCCCGTCATGACGCGGTGGTCTTCGGGTTCGCCCGCGCGGCCGACCGGCTCGGCGTCGACCTGCTCCAGGGCACCGAGGTCACCGGCTTCGAGATCTCGGGCGGCACGGTGCATGGCGTCGTCACCACGCGGGGCCGGATCGCGGCGGGCAAGGTCGCGTTGGCCGGCGCGGGCCGGAGCTGGCTCCTCGGGCGGATGGCCGGGTTCGACATTCCGGTGCAGGCTGCTCCGCTGCAGGCGCTCGTGTCCGAGGTGCTCGAGCACGTGCTGCCGGTGGTCGTGATGTCGGGCGCCGTGCACGTCTACGTGAGCCAGGCCCACAAGGGCGAGCTGGTGATGGGCGCGGGCCGCGATCCCTATACCTCGTACGCCCAGCGGGGTTCGTTCCATATTCTCGAGTCCCAGGCGCAGGCCGCGCTCGAGTTGTTTCCGCTCTTCGCGCGGGGACACATGCTCCGGACCTGGGGCGGCATCGTCGACGTCGCGCCGGACGCCTCGCCGATCATCGGGCTAACCCCGGTGCGCGAGCTCTATCTCAACTGCGGCTGGGGCACGGGCGGCTTCAAGGCCACGCCGGGCTCCGGCTGGGTCTACGCCGACACGATCGCCCGCGGCACCCCGCATCCGCTCGCCGCCCCGTTCGCGCTCGACCGATTCACCTCGGGGCGGCTGGTCGATGAGCACGGCGCGGCCGCGGTGGCCCACTGATGCTGCGGATTCGCTGCCCGTGGTGCGGTCATCGCGACGAGACCGAATTCCGGTACGGCGGCCAGGCCCACGTGGCCGCTCCCGCACTCGATGACGACGACGAGACGGTCGCCGCACGCCTGTATCTCCGGGCCAATCCGGCGGGGCCGTATCCGGAACGGTGGTTCCACGTCCACGGGTGCCGGCGCTGGTTCAATCTCGTCCGCGATACGACCACCCACCGCATTGCCGGGACCTACCTGAACGGCGAGCGCCCGGAGGACGCGCGGTGAGGCGCCTTCCCGTCGGCGGCCTCGTGGACCGGGAGCGGCTGCTCCGGTTCGAATGGGACGGCCGCCCGCTGACAGGCCTCGTCGGCGACACCGTGGCCTCCGCCCTTCTGGCCAACGGCATTCAGGTGCTCGGCTCGAGCGTCACCGGCCGGCCGCGCGGCGTGATGAGCGCCGGCGCGGAAGAGGCGACCGGCTTCGGTCAGCTGGGCGACGGTACCGTGAGCGAACCGCTGGTGCGGCTCACCGGCGCGGAGCTGGCCGACGGCCTGGTCGGCACCGGCCTGACCGTGCGCGGGCGCCTCGAGCCTGATGGGGGGCGGGGCCGCTTCGACAAGCGATTCGCCTTTGCCGACGTCGTGATTGTCGGCGCCGGCCCCGCCGGTCTGGCGGCCGCGCTGGCGGCGGGCCGAACCGGGCGACGGGTGCTGCTGGTCGAACAGGACTTCGTGCTTGGTGGTGGCCTCCGCCGGGACCCCGAGCCGATCGACGCCATTGCGGCGGATCGCTGGATCGCGGCGGCGGCGGCCGAACTCGCCGCGCTCCCGGAAGCGACGATGCTGCGCCGCACGACCGCCGTGACCATGCTCGACGGGAACGGCCTCATTCTGGTCCAGCGATTCGGCGGCACGGGTGCGCGGCGGCTCGAGCAGCGGCTCTGGCAGGTGCGTACCGACCGGATCGTGCTGGCCACCGGTGCCCTCGAACGGCCGATTGTCTTTCCCGACAACGATCGGCCGGGCGTGGTCCTGGCGTCCGCCGCGCGGACGCTGCTTCGCCGCTTTGGGGTCGCGCCGGAGTCGGGCATGGTCTTCACCACGAACGACGATGGCTACCGCACGGCGCTGGCCTGGCATGCGGCGGGCGTCCGGACCGTCGCGGTCATCGACCCGCGGCCGAACGGCGGGGACGGGCTGGCGGCGGCGGTCCGCGACGCGGGCATCGAGGTGCTCGCCGGTGCGGTGGTCACCGGCACCGTGGCGACGGACGCCGGTGTGCTGACGGGCTGCACGGTTCGGCTGGCCGACGGAGCGGTTCGGTCGTTTCCGACGGGGTGCCTCGCGGTAGCCGGGGGCTTCGATCCGGTGATCGGCCTCCACCAGCAGTTGCGTGGCGCGACGAGATGGGACGATCGGCTGGCGTGCGAGGTCCCTGCCGATCTCCTGCCGGGCTTGGGGATCGTCGGTGCGGCGGCCGGCCACTTCAGCCTCGCCGAGTGCCTGGCGGACGGTTTCGGGGCGGGAAGTTGCCCCGGCGAGCGTGCTCGAAGCTCCGCTCCGGTGGCCGAGGCGCGCCGGGAACACGACCCGGCCGGGCTGATCGAGGTCGCGGTGCCGGGCGACGACGGCTCCCGCTCCTTCGTCGACCTGCACCGCGACGTCACGGTGGCCGACATCGACCGGGCGGCCGGGGCCGGCGTTCGGCACGTCGAGCATCTCAAGCGCTACACCCTTGCCGGCACCGGGATCGAGCAGGGCCGTTCGGCGAAGACCAACGCGGCCGCCCTCGCCGCCCGGCGCTTCGACCGCCCGCTCGCGTCGGTCGGCACGTCGAGTGCCCGGCCCCCGGTCGAGCCGGTGATGTTCCGAACGCTGGCGGGCCGCGCGTCGGGCGGCCGGTACGAACCGCGGCGGACGACGCCGCTGGATGCCGCCCACGCGGCGCTCGGGGCCGGGTTCGAGCCAGTGGGACAGTGGCGCCGGCCCCGGTACTACCCGGCCGGTAGTGGCACGATGGCCGAGGCGGTGGCGCGGGAGACCTGGGCGGTGCGGAACCGGGTCGGTGCGGTCGATGTTTCGACGCTCGGCAAGATCGAGGTGGCCGGCCCCGACGCCACCGCGTTCCTCGAACGCCTCTACGCCACGCCGATTGCCTCGATTCCCGTCGGTCGCTGCCGCTACGGGCTGCTCCTCGGCGTTGACGGCGCCATTCTCGACGATGGCGTGGTGATGCGGATCGGCCAGAACCACTATTTCCTGACCACGAGCACCGGCCACGCGGCGGGGGTGCTCGACTGGATGGAGGACTGGCATCAATCGGAGTGGCCCGACCTGGCGGTGTGGCTGACGCCGGTCACCGAGCAATGGGCCACGGTGGCGGTGGCCGGCCCCGAGGCGCGGGCCGTAATGACCGCGCTGGTGCCGGACCGGGACTGGTCGAACGAGGCTTTCGAGTTCCTGGCCGTCCGCCGGTTCGCCGCCCGCGGCGCGCCGATGCAGGTGGCCCGGGTGAGTTTCTCGGGGGAACTCGCCTACGAGGTGAGTGTCCCGGCTGCCGCAGGGGCGGCACTCTGGGAGGCCGTCCTGGAAGCCGGACGCCCCTTCGGCATCGTGCCGTACGGCACCGAGGCGATGATGGCGCTGCGGGCCGAGAAGGGGTACCTGATCGTCGGGCTCGAGACGGAGGCGATCACGATTCCCGCGGACGTGGGCCTCGGCTGGCTCACCAGGAAGCCCGACTTCGTGGGCAAGCGGGCCCTGAGCCGGCCGGCCGCGCGCCGGACCGACCGGCGCCAATTGGTCGGCTTCCGGCCCGATGAGCGCACCGCGGTCGTGCCGGTCGGCGCCGCGCTGGTGACCAATCCGGACGGCGAGCGGCCGCTGCCCATTGAAGGCCACGTCACGGCCTGCCATGACAGCGAGGCCCTCGGCCAGACGGTCGGGTTGGCGATGGTGAAGGGCGGCGCCCGGCGCCACGGCCAACGGCTCTTCGCCCTGGCCGATGGGCGGAGCTGGCCGGTGAGCCTGGGCCCGGCCGTTCACTACGATCCGGCGGGGGAACGGCGCGATGGCTGATTGGGTCCGGGTGTCCGCGTCGGCGCTCCTGCGCGAGTGGCTGCCGGCCTCCGCCCCCGGGGCCCGGGCGGCCGTGTTCGACGAACTCTACCAATGGTCGCTGCGGGTGTCCGGTTCCGATCGGGGCGCGGTCGATGCGGCGTTAGGCGGCCCGCTCCCGCCGCTCGGCCGGACCGTCGAATGGCGCGGCGGGCAAGTGGTCGGGCTGGGGCCGGACGAGTGGCTGCTGCTCGGGGCGGGCGTCGAGTCGCAGGCGGCGGTGACGGCGCTGGACGGCGCGCTGCCGGACGGGGTTGCCCTGGTCGACCTGTCCGACGCCCGGATCGGTTTCGTGCTGGCGGGCACCCGCGCCCGCGAGGTCCTGGCGGCCTGTGTGCCGCTCGATGTCCACCCGACCGTCTTCGGTCCGGGGGCCGCGACCCGCACCCTGCTGGCGAAGGCGCCGATCGTGCTCCAGCAGATCGACGACAGTCCCCGCTACGGACTGCTGGCCTGGCGGTCGCACGCCGCCTATGTGGCTGATTGGCTCGCCGACGCGATCGCCGGCTTGTCGCCGGCCGACTGACCGGCGGTCAGTCAGGTCCGCAGCTCCGATTCCCACTCGGAAATTGGGGATTCCGTCGCGTCGGGAGTCCCCCGCAAAGGGAGAGAATCGCCCGCCGGCGGCCCTCATGCGTCGGGCGTCCCGGACCCGCGGAGCTCAGGCAGTCGGGTCGATCCTCCCCCTTGTCTCCCGTCAGGGGAATCGAACCCTCACCGGCCACCAGGCCTCCGCCTGATGGGTTATGCCGTTCCCCAGCTGCCCCCACGCGTTCCGCCCCCAGCACCAGGTCCCGTCGGGTGCCCGACCGCAGGCGACGAACCCCCCGGCGGTGATCTCGGAAAACAGGTGACCGCCCGGAACCTTCACCGGCGTCGAGGCATTCGCGAGGGCACCCCAGCACCAGGCGTTGCCCAGGCCGTCGAGTCCGCAGGTCGTCGCGGGGCCGGCGCTCAGCGCCGCGAACGCGATGCCGCCAGCCACGGGCACCGGCGTCCGGCGGACGGCTGTGCTGCCGTCCCCGATCGCGCCGCGGCCCCAGCACCACGCCTGCCCGGCGGTGTCGAGCCCGCAGGCGTGCTCGACACCCGCGACCAGCTGGATGAACGTGCGGCCCCCGGCGACAGCAACGGGGACGCTGGAGGAGGCCGGGTCTCCGCTGCCCAGCATGCCGGTATCGTTGTTGCCCCAGCACCATGCGGTACCGCCCGCCAGCGCGCAGGCCGCCCGGCCGCCGGGTGCGATGTCGGTCACCCCGGAGAGCCCGACGAGACGGCTGGGCGTCGGGATGGGGTTCGTGGTACTGCCTAGCGCCCCGATATTGGCGCCCCAGCAGTAGCCCGCGCCGCCAGGGGTGACGGCGCAGGTTCGCCCGTTCCAGCCGGCCCAGATCCGGTGGAACGGTCCACCGGCGATGGCGACCGGCGCGACCCGGTGGGAGGTGGTGCCGTCGCCGAGCTGGCCGGCGACGTTGCTTCCCCAGCACAGGGCCTGGCCGCTCGGGGTGAGGCCGCACGTGTGCCCCTGCTCGCCGGCCGTCAACTCGACGAGACCGCCAGCGGACACGGCGGCGAAGGGGCCACCTGCCACCGGGACCGGAGTCGGTTGCGCATCCCGGACCGAGCCGTCGCCGAGCTGTCCCGTCTTGCCCTGGCCCCAGCACCAGGCGGTTCCGTCGGTTCGGCGGAGGCAGACGTGCCGGTCGCCGGCGCTCGGACTGCCGAGGACCGCCGGTCCCGGCGGGAGCACCGTGATCCGGGTGATTGACGACCGTCCGCCGGCTGCCGCCCGAACCCGGGCTCCGGTGCCTACGGCGGCGCCGGTCACGAGCCCGGCGGTCGAGACCGTCACGATGCCGGTATCGACGGCCGTCCAGGTGAGCGGCACGCCGGAGATCACTGCGCCCGCGGTGTCCCGAACGACGGCGACGAGTTGGACGGTACCGCCGACCTCGATCGGGTCGGGCACCGCATCGAGCAGAATCGAGCCGACCGGCAGCGCCGATCCCGCGACGGTGACGCGGGCCACCGCCGTGCGTCCTTCAGCGGCCGCCGTGATCGTGACGGTGCCGGCCGTCACGCCGGTGACCAGGCCGGCGGCGGACACTGAGGCAATCGCGCCGTCACTTGTGGACCAGGTGACCGCCCGGCCGGCGAGAATGTTGCCCGCGGAGTCCCGTGGGGTCGCGACGAGCGCTATCGTGCCGCCGACCGCCACCGCGATACTGTCCGGCGTGATGGCCAGCGCGGCAATGGGCACCGGGACCGCGGTCAGCAGGGACCGCCCGATTCGGTAGCCGTAGGGGCGCCAGGTGACGTCCTCGACGTACGGCACCCAGACCGTGTCGCTCTGCTGGACGCCAATGGCGCATCGGGGCTCGTTGTCGACGGCGCCGAGGGCCAGGCACGCTGGCGTCTTCCGCCAGGTGAGCGCCACGACGAGGTTGGTGCCCGGTTCGCGCGCCCGAACCACGGCCGAGAGCCCGGAGGCGCTCAGCTCGACAGCGCCGTCGGCGATCCACTCGAGTCGGCCGCTCGTGTGGATGTCGGTGAACTCGGCGGCGCTCATCGGACGGCCGTCGAGGCCGGTGATCGACGCCGTGATCGTCAGGGGCTCGCCCTCGCGCAGCGTTCGGGTGGCGGGGTTCAGGATGATCTGATCCGGGCCGTTCCAGATCCCGAGGCCATAGGTGCTGAAGGAGCTGGTCGACCCTGCGACGACCCGCCGCACCGGGTCGACCGTCCAGTCGAGGAGTTCGACCCACCGGCCGGCCTCAAGCCGCTTGACCCGATGGAACACCGCGATGCTGTCCATCAGGGGTCCGGGCGGATACCCGATCCGGACGGTGACCGGCGCTGCGAATCGGGTTCCTGCAGGGCCGAACTCGTAGGCCGCCCGGATGGTCGTGTCGTTCCCGGCGACCGGTCCGGCGACTGGCGTCACCGAGATCGGGACGGCTCCCGGCAGCGCGCCAGCGGGGATGATGAGTTCGACGGAACCCCCGTCCGCGTGGATCGTGCCGCCCTCGGATCCGATCACGGCGCCGGCCATGACGGTCACGTCGGCCGCCGCCGCCGCGGTGCCGCTGGTGACGGTGATCGACGCCGTGCCGGGTGAGGCTCCCGTGACCTCGCCGGCGGCCGAAACGGTGGCGACGGCCGGCGCCGATGACTGCCAGACCACTGGCCGCCCCGACAGCGCCGATCCATCCGCCGCCCGCAGCGTTGCCGCCAGCGTCTCCGTCTGACCCGGGACCAGGTCAAGCGCGGCCGGCGCGAGGACGATGGTGCTGACGGCGGGGGGCGGGGCCGGCATCGGCACCGGCTCGGCACCTCCACCGCAACCGGCCCCGACGGTCAGCAGGAGTGCCGTGGCGGGCGCCGACCAACGGGAGGGGATCATGGAAGGCTCCGGAAGGGTTCGTCCTCAAGCGAGAACCCGACACTGGATGGCTCATCCTCGGGCCCGTCGTTCGGTGAGCCGATTCGGCTGCGGTTCCCGCTTGAGGACGACTCCAGCCGAATCGGTCCTCATGACCAGCCCCACCCGCTTCCCGGCCAGCCCGTCCCTGGGGGCCGTTACTCGCGCCGGCCTGCTGCTGGCGGCCGGCGCGCTCCTGGCCTGCGGCGGCGGGCCGGTGACATCGCCCCCACCCCCGCCTCCCCCGCCGCCGCCGCCGCCGGCCCCGGTTGCGAGCGTCAGCGTCACGGCGCCGGGGTCCGGGCTGGTTCCGGGTCAGACCGCGACCTTCACCGCCGTTGCCCGTGATGCGGCCGGCAACGCTCTGGCCGGCCGGCCGGTTACCTGGTCTTCCTCCGCGGTTGCGGTGGCGTCGGTCACCGACCAGGGGCTCGTCACGGGGGTAAGTCCCGGCACCGCCGCCATCATGGCCGCGAGTGAAGGGCAGTCGGGCAGCGCCGTGGTCGCCGTCAGCGAGGGTGGCATGATCGGTCCGCAGGGGGGCACCCTGGCGGCAGGCGCCGGCTCGTTTGCGATCGACTTCCCGGCGGGTTCGTTCGCCACGCCAACAGCGATTGCGATCAGTCCGATCGCCGCGCCGCCGGCGCATCCGGGTCTGGTCGGGGGGAGTGCCTGGCTGGTCGGGTCCGGGACCGCGGTGCCGGCTCACCCGGCCCTGGTCACGATCCGGTATGATGCCGGTCGGCTGCCCGCGGGGGCGCAGTCCCTTCTATTGTCGGTCCGGCGCTACGCCGGTAATGAGTGGTCGCTCCTGGCGGGCGGCGCGCTCGATCATCAGGCGCAGCGGGTCTCCGGCTGGGCCACGGCCCTCGGTGTCATGGGGGTCGTGGCGCCGGCGGCCACGGTGGTGACCGTGGGCGGCTTCGACGACGGGACCACCCAGGCGTGGGTTCCGCTGGCCGGTATCACCGTGACGCCGGCGGCTGGCGCGGCCCGCAGCGGCGCCGGCGGTCTGGCCGTGACGGGTCGGACCGCGGCGTGGCAGGGTCCTGCCCTCGATGCCCTCGCGATCCTCCGGCCCGGGGGGCATTACCAGTACCGCGGCTGGGTTCGAATGGCTCCGGGCGCCGCTGCGGCGGAAATCCGCCTCACGATGGAATGGCGGCGGCAAGGTGCGACCCGGTTCGAGTTCGTCGTGCCGGCCCGGCCGGTCACGAGTGCCGGCTGGGTCCTGCTCGAAGGCCGGTACTCGCTCCCGGTCGACATCGACTTCGCCCGGCTCAAAGTCGAGACCGTGGCGGGAACCGAGCCGTTCCACTTCGACGATTTCTCGATCGAAGAGGTCGATCGCAACGTCCAGTTGAACATTCCCTCGCTCCACGAGAAGGTGGCCGGGGACTTCCGCCTGGGGACCGCGCTCGGCCCGGCGCTGCTGGCCGGGCCTCACCGGGATCTCGTGCTCCGCCATTTCAACTCGATCACGCCGGGCAACGCTTTGAAGTGGGAGGCGACCGAACCGGCAGAAGGCCAGTTCCAGTGGGGCGGGGCGGATTCGCTGGTGGACTTCGCCCAGCAGCATGGCCTCCAGGTCCGGGGGCACACGATGGTGTGGCACCTGCAGACGCCCGGATGGGTGTTCCAGGACTCCGCCGGCCAGCCGCTCACCCCCGGGCCGGCCGGACGGGCGTTGCTGCTGGCCCGCATGGAACGGCACATCCGGGCGCTCGGCCAGCGCTATGCCGGCAAGGTGGCGGTCTGGGACGTGCTCAACGAGGTGATCGACGAAACCCAGGCCGATGGCCTCCGGCGGAGCCCGTGGTACCAGATTATCGGGCCGGACTACATCCGCCGGGCGCTGATCGTGGCGCGGGAAGCGTTCCCCGGCGCGCGGCTGGTCATCAACGACTACTTGACGGAAGTGCCGGCAAAGCGGGAGGCCCTGTTTCGCCTCGTGGAGGCCCTTCGCTCCGAGGGGATCCCGCTCGACGGCGTGGGTCATCAGTTTCACATCAGCAACACGTTTCCGCAGCTGGCCCAGGTGGAGCAGGCGATCCAGCGTTTCAGTCCGCTCGGCCTGGACCAGGAGGTCACCGAGCTCGACATGACGATCTACCAGAACCTGTCGGAGTCGTTCGCGGAGGCACCCAGGGACCGCCTCCTGGCGCAAGCCGAGCGGTACCGGCTGCTGTTCGAGATCTTCCGGCGCCAGGCGGCGCATCTCAGCACGGTAACGGTCTGGGGGCAGTCGGACGACACGTCGTGGCTCAACTTCTACTTCGTCCGGCGCAACGACTGGCCCTTGCTGTTCGACTGGCAGCTGCAGGCCAAGCCGGCGTACTGGGCCATCGTCGACCCCCAGTTCATCGGGGCGGCCCCGCTGGCGGCGCGGCTGAGCGGGACGGCGGCTCGTTAGGCAGTCGGGCCGCGGCTTCGCGGCTGCGCGGATGGTCGGGACCGAGCGCCCGGACCAGGCCGTCATAGCCGGACCGGGCCATCGCGCGGGCCTCGGCCGGCCGACCCAACGCGCCCAGGCAAACCGAGAGGGCGCTTTCGAGGTTGGCGATGAACCAGTGGCCGGGCGGCAGTTGGGCGACCCGGATGGCCAGTGCCCGGCGGAGCAGCGGTTCGCCTTCGCCGGCCCGGCCGTGTTCGCAGAGGAGCAGTCCGAGGAGCGATAGCGCCGGCGCCTGCTGGAGGTGGTCGGCCGGGAGGGCGGCCTGGAGGATCGCGAGGGCTTCGCGGAGATCGCGTTCGGCCGCGGGCAGGTTGCCCCGCCGCCGTCGGATGTCGGCGAGGCCGGTCAGGGTGGCTCCGACGGCCGCGTGGCGGGGACCGTACGCGGCCATGGCGTGCGCGACGGCGAGCTGCTCGAGCGAATCGGCCGCCGGGAGCGAGTCCTGGAGTTTGAGGGTGTTGGCGAGGTTGGCGAGCGGGCCGAGCAGCGCGGCCGCCAAGTTGGTGGTGAGTCCGGCGCCGGCGGCGAGCGCCTCCCGATAGCGCGCCTTGGCGGCGGTGGGATCGCCAGCGTGCTCGCGGGCCAGGCCGAGGGTGTTGAGCGCCGCGACCCGCTGCGCCGACGGCAGGCCGGTGCCGCCGACCGACAAGGCCTCCATCACGACCGGTTCGGCTTCGGCGAACCGGCCGACGTTGAACAGCAGGTTGCCGTAGTCGGCGAGGCCTCGGGCGAGGACGGCGTCGCTCTGGGGCCGGTCCCGGCGGAGCACGGCGATCGCTGCGACGAACAGCGACTCGGCGACCGGCCCGCGGCCCCGGGCCGCCTCGAGGGCCGCGAGCGCGAGCCGGTTCCGACCCGATGCCGGGTGTCCGGCGCCGAGCGCGGCATCTCCGCGCGCGACGGCGGCGACGAGCAGGACCGCGGCGCTGTCGTGGAGCCCGAGCGCCGCGTAGGTCGTGCCCAGCGTGCGCTCCAGGTCGGCCCGGATCACCGGGTCGGTAACCTCGCCGGCGGCGAGGCGGGCCGCCGTGCTGCCGAGGAGGTCGGTGATCCTGGCGTCCCGGCCGAGCTGGGTTGGATCGGGTGCCGAAAGCATCTCCTGGAGGAAGCCATTGACCGCTTCGGCGCGGGCCCGTTCCGCTGCGATCCGCCGGGCCTGCCGGACCGTCGCGGCCGTGGCGACGACGATCGTGGCCGCCGCCAGCGCACCGGCTGCCACGGCCGCCCGGTGTCGGCGGACGAACTTCGCCGCCTGGTCGACCCGGGAGCCCGGACGCGCCAGGAGCGGCTGGCCGGCCAGGAATCGGCGGAGATCCTCCCCGAGTTCCCCGGCCGACGGATAGCGGTCCGCGGGGCGCTTGCGAAGGGCCAGCCCGACGATCGCGTCGAAGTCGCGTCCCAGGCTGGTCGGGGGTGGCGGTTCCTCGAGAATCCGGCGCCGGACGTCAATGGGCGGGAGGTTCGGGCCCCGGAACGGATGGCGGCCGGTGGCCACCTGATAGAGGACGATGCCGATCCCGTGGATGTCGGCCGCCGTCGTGAGCGGCTCGCCAAGAAGTTGTTCGGGGCTCGCGTAGGCCAGAGTGTACGGGGGGCCCCCCACGTCGGTCCGGTCGGGGCCGGTGGCGTCGTCGTCGGTGAGCAGCTTCGCCACGCCGAAGTCGAGCAGTTTAACGGTGCCGTCGGCGGTCACCAGAATGTTGCCCGGCTTGAGGTCGCGATGGATCACGAGCCGCTGGTGGGCATACTCGATGGCGCCGCAGACCTGGCGGATCAGCTGGAGCCGCTCGGCGAGCGGCAGGGCGCGGTCGCTCACGTACCGGTCGATCGCGGTGCCCTCGACATACTCGAGGGCGAAATAGGGGAGCCCGTCGTCGGTGACGCCGCCGTCGAGGAGGGCGGCCACGTTCCGATGTTCGAGGCCGGCGAGGATCCGGCGCTCCCGTCGAAACCTTTGCATGACCTGGGCCGTGCGGGCGCCGAGGCTCACCAGCTTGATGGCGACTCGCTTGCGGTAATCGGCATCGGCCCGGACCGCCTCGTAAACCACCCCCATGCCGCCGCGACCGATTTCTCGTACGATCCGATACGGACCGATCGGCGACCCCGGCGCCGCCTCGGAGACCAGCGCGGCGGAAGCGCCGTCGCCGAGGAGGTCGAACGCCGATCCGGCAAACCGCCCCGCTTCGCGATCGAGCGCTCGCAGAAGACCTTCGACCTCGGCGCGGATGGCCGGCGGCACGACCGCCAGCCGGGCCGATCGTTCCGTCGGGCTGCACGGCTCGACTTCGTGGAAGATCGCGGTCACCCGGGCCCAGTCGGCGGGCGTCGGTCCGGTCACGGGCCGCCGATCTCCCGCTCGAGCCAGGCCCGGGCGAGCACCCAGTCGCGTTTCACAGTGGCAGGCGAGGTGCCGAGGACCGTGGCGGTTTCCTCGATGCCGAGCCCGGCGAAGAACCGAAGTTCGATCACGCGAGCCTGCCGCGTGTCGAGGGCGGCCAGCCGCTCCAAGGCGGCATCGATCGCGATGAGGTCGTCGAGACCGGGGCCATCCGGCAGCGTGATCGGGCCGACCGCCTCGGCGTTTCGCTTCGCGGTTCGCCTGGCCCGGGCATGATCGATGAGGACCTGGCGCATGGCCCGGGCCGCGACCCGGAAGAAATGCCTTCCGTCGGCAAAGGGCCGGATCGCGCCGCCCGCGAGTTTGAGATAGGCTTCGTGAACCAGGGCCGTCGGCTGCAGCGTGTGGTCCGGCCGCTCCTGCTTGAGGCGGGCGGCCGCAAGTTCGCGGAGCTCTTGGTAGACGAGCGGAAGAAGGGCGTCGAACGCGTCCGCGTCCTCGCCGACCCGGTGAAGGAGGGCCGTGATCTCAGTGGGGTCCGGGGCAGGCATGGGGCGCTCGCCCCCAATGATATCGCCCAGGGGGGCGGGGGGCGCCAGCCGGGCGTCGGCATCGGGTCTTCCGGTCGGGGCTCTGTTCAAGCGAGGTCCGGTCCCGAATCGGCTCACCCGGCCTCGGTTGGGCCGCCGGGACGTCAGCGTCGCAGATCCGCTTCCCACTCGGAAATCAGGGATTCCGTCACCGCGGGAAGACTCGTCGAGCGGGAAAGCACCTCCCGCTGGCGCGCGGCGCTGGTCGGGGCCCCCTCTGCCAGCGGCCGGAGCCGCTCGAGCTCGGTTCGGCAGCCGAGCCGGTCCGCCGTCGGCGCCAGTTCGTCGATGATCCGGCGGAGGGTGGCGCGGATCGGCTCCGATTGGCCGCTCGGATCGACGACGAAGTCGGCATTGAGGCCATGACGCGCGGCCCGCCACTTGTTCTCCCGGAGCAGCCAATCCGGCGGGACGCCGCGGCGGCGGCCCTGGGCGATGCGGTCGAGGCCGTCCGCCGCGAGTACCTGAAGTGCCGCGACCAGGGCCCCGGTGAGTGACAGCGTCACCGGACAGTCCAGCATCCGGATCTCGAGGGTGCCGAATCCGGGACTGGGCCGGACATCCCACCAGAGATCCTTGAGCGAGGTGATCGACCGGGACCGGTGGAGCGCGTCGACCATCAGGCTGAACGCGTTCCAGTCGGCGACGGTGCAGGGGTGGCCCCCGGTCGGGATCGCCTCGAACACCGCAATCCGGCTCGAGGACAGACCGGTGTCTTCGCCCTGCCAGAAGGGCGAACTGGCGCTGGCGGCCAGCAATGCCGGCAGGTTCCACAACATTTCGTTGAGCACGCCAATGCAGGACTCCGCGTCGGGCATGCCGACGTGGACGTGCAGGCTGAAGATCATCAGCCGGCGGGCCACCCACTGGTTCCGGTCGACCAGCATGTTGTACCGCGGCGACGGATAGAGCCGGCGGTCCCGGTACAGTGCGGTCGGGTGGGTTCCCGAGGCGAGGACCCGGACCCGTTCCCGCTCGAAAAGCGGCTCGAGCACCTTCACCGTCGAGCGCAGCGAGGCCTCCGCCTCGCCGGCGGACCGGCACACCGGCGTGATGAGCTCGAT
The DNA here is from genome assembly GCA_050183815.1 of Gemmatimonadales bacterium. Classification (GTDB taxonomy): domain Bacteria; phylum Gemmatimonadota; class Gemmatimonadetes; order Gemmatimonadales; family GWC2-71-9; genus SHZU01. Next base: position 22,399 of record JBFXAY010000042.1, read on the forward strand.
CATGCTCTCGAAGATCTCGGGCTTGACCAGGCCCCCCAGCGACCCGGCGCCATCGAGGATTCCCTGGACCCGCGGCACCAGGTCGAAGGTGTCGGGATCGACGAGCTGCAGTTCGAGCTCGGCACCCAGGGTCAGGGGATCGGAGGCGGCAAAGTCGAGCATTCCCCAAACTAACCCGGGAGTCCGGGATCGGGAGGCTCGACGGGACCGAGCCTTCCCGGTGTCCGATTCGACGAAGGTCCGACGCCTTGGAAGGGCGAGCCGGCGGAGCGGGTCAGCCCTTTGGTTCTGGATCCTCGGCCAGGAGGGTACTGCTGCCGGCGATCTCCTTGCGGAGCCAGGCGCGGGCCAGGAGCCAGTCGCGATAGACGGTCTTGAGCGACACGTCGAGCGTCTCGGCCGTCTCCTCCAGGGTCAGACCGGCAAAGAAGCGGCGCTCCACGACGCGCGCGGCGCGCGGATTCGCCTGTTCCAGCCGGTCGAGCGCCTCGTCGAGCGCGGTCAACTCCTCGGCGGCCTGATCGGTGAGCAGATGCTCGACCTCTTCGAGCGGGACGGCCACCTGGCCGACGCCCCGCTTGAGCCGCTTCCGGGCTCGCGCGTGGTCGATCAGGATCCGGCGCATCGACTGCGCCGCGATCGCGAAGAAATGGCGGCGGTCTTCGGGCGCGAGTCTCTCCCGGGCGGCCAGCCGGACGTAGGCCTCATGCACGAGGGCGGTGGCGCCGAGGGTGTGGCCCTGGTCTTCCCGTCGGAGCTGTTGTCGCGCAAGTTGCCGGAGCTGGTCGTAGACCAGGGGGAGCAGCCTGTCGAGGGCTTCCCGGTCGCCGGCCCGCAGCCGCGCGAGGCACCGGGTGATCGAGTTGTCGGGCATGTGGGGATGTCGGCAACCTTAAGGATCGGCCTCCCAAGCCGCAAGCGGTGTGCCGGAACCCTTCCGAGACGAGGTACCGATGGAGCAGGACTCCTGGAGTCGGCTCGAAGCGATCTTCTTCGCGGCCCTCGAACAGCCGGCGGACGCCCGGGAGGCCTTCCTCGACCGGGCCTGCGGCGGGGATCAGGTGCTCCGGGCCGAAGTGGCCTCGGTCCTGGCCGCCCACCTCGAGGCCGGAGGAACCGCCACACCGGACCGGCTCCTGCCCGCCTTTGACCCGGCCGCACCGGCCGTCGCGCCGGGAAGTCTGGTGGGTCAGCCCATCGGGGCGTACCGGCTCGATGCCCTGATCGGCCACGGCGGGATGGGGGAGGTGTATCGCGCCTCCCGGGCCGACGAGGAATACCAGCGCAACGTTGCCATCAAGCTGATGCGGCCGGGCCGCGATTCCGCGGAGTTGATGCGGCGCTTCCGGTTCGAGCGGCAGGTGCTCGCCCGCCTGGAGCACCCCAACATCGCCACGCTGCTCGACGGCGGGGTCACGCCCGCGGGCCAGCCGTACCTGGTCATGCAGTACGTGGACGGCGTGCCGATCACGGCGTTCGCCGCCGATCGGCGTCTGTCGGTACCGAACCGGCTCCGCCTCTTCGCCACGGTGTGCGACGCGGTCCAGTTCGCCCACGCGAACCTGATCGTCCATCGCGACCTCAAGCCGTCCAATATCCTCGTGACCAGCGACGGGCAGCCGCGGCTCCTCGACTTCGGGATCGCCAAGCTGATCGATCCCAGCGACGGTTCCTCCACGACCGGCGACCTGCTCCTCCTCACGCCCGAGCACGCCGCGCCCGAGCAGTTTCTCGGCAGCGCGATCACCACCGCCACCGACGTCTATGCGCTCGGGGTGCTGCTCTACGAACTGCTCACCGGTTCGCGCCCGTTCCAGGCGGTCGCCCCGGTCGAACTCCACCGGGCGGTATGCGAGCAGGAGCCCGCCCGGCCGAGTGGCGTGGTCCGGGACGAGCGGCGGCGCCTGCTGGCCGGGGACCTCGACTCCATCGTCCTCATGGCGCTCCGGAAGGAGCCGGGCCGGCGTTATGCTTCGGCCGGCCAGTTCGCGGAGGACGTTCGCCGGCACCTCGACGGCCAGCCGGTGTTGGCGCGGCCCGACTCGCTCTCGTACCGGATCGGCAAGTTCGTGGGGAGAAACGCCGTGGGCGTCGCCGCCGCGAGTGCCGGCGCCCTGCTGCTCATGGGCACCGCGGGGTACGCCAGCTGGCAGGCCCATCAGCGCGCGGTGGCGCTCGCCACGGCCGAGGCCGAGCGGACCAAGGCGACCCGGATCACCGACTTTCTCATCGGGGTTTTCAACTCGACTGATCCGAGCGAGGCGAACGGCCGGGTGGTGACCGCGCGCGAGCTGCTCGACCGGGCCGCCTCCGACGTCCAGCGGGATCTGGCGGATGAGCCGCTGGTGCGGGCCGACCTGGATCTCGCCATCGGTCGGGCCTATCAGGCGCTCGGACTGAGCCGCTCGGCCACCCCGCATTTCGAACGGGCGCTCACGACGCAGCAGGCCGCGGCCGGCGATCGCCGGCTGGCGCGCGCCGTCGGGCTCGAGTGGTTGGCCCGGAATCGCTCGGCCACCGGCGCCTCCCGGGAGGCGTTGACGCTGGTCGAGGAGGCCCTCGCGATCCGGGATTCGGTCCGGAGTCCGGACTCGGTGGCCATGGTTCCCGCGCTGCTCCTGCAGGCGTCGCTCCGCCGTCCCTTCGACAACTACGACACCTCGGGAGTGGCCCTCCGGGCTTTCGACCGGGCGCTGGCGATCGCGCGGAGCGCCAATCCGCCGGATTACGAATGGATCGCCACCACGCTCAAGAATCGAGCGACGCTGCTCCTCGATCAGGAGAAGGGCGACGAGGCCGTGGCGGCGTATCGCGAGGCGGTCGAAGCCGGCCGCATTGCCAAGGGCGACGACCATCCGTTCCTGTTCAACCTCTACGAGTCGCTCGCCCTCGGGCTCCAGGCCGTGGGCCATCGCGATTCCGCCATCGCGATTCACCGCCGGCTCCTGGCCGAGCGGCGCCGGGTGTTCGGGCCGGTTCACGGCGACGTCGCCTTCAGCCTCTACAACCTGGCCCGCGAACTGGGCCGTGACAAACAGTTCGACGAATCGCTGCCGCTCTTCCGGCAAGCCGTCGAGATGCGGGAACAGCTCTTCGGCCCGGACCACTATCTCGTTGCCTACGCGCTTCACAGTTACGCCGTGGCCACCGCGCAGTCCGGCGACCTCGCCGGCGCGGCGCCGCTGTTCCGCCGGGCCGCCCAGGTGGGCCACGCCGCCCTCGGAGACGGGGTGATCACGGTCCAGGATTCATGGGAGGGCCTCGCGATCGTCGAGACGATGCTGGGCCATGCCGGCCCGGCGGTCGACGCCCTGGAACAGCGGTCGGGCAGGGGTACACCCGGGTTCGCCGGCTGGGCCAGGCTCCGTTCACCAGCCTGAACGGCAACCCGCGGTTCGAGGCGCTCAAGGCCCGGTTGACAGCGAAATCCTGAGCCCGTACCGTCTCCGTACCCCGAGCCGGACGTTCCGATGACGAGTCGCGTTTCCCGCTGGTGTGCTGGACTGATGTGCTTCGCCGTGGCGGGCTGCCAAAGCGCCGCCGGCCTGCCGGACAACTGGCTCAACGATCTGGTCGCCGTGCGGGAGGGCGTCTGGCGGGACTGGTTTGCCGGAGGCGCCGGCCTCGACTCGATGCTCACCGACGACTTCGTCGGCATCGGGTTCGGCGACGGGCCGTGGGACTCGAAACAGAGCACCATGGCCGGCGCGAAGGAATTCGCGGCCAGCGGGGCCAAGCTCACGACCCTCACCTTCGACAAGACCACCACGCAGCAGTTCGGCAACGTGGTGGTCGTCTACTCGAACTATTCGTTGTCCTTCTCGTCGCCGGGCGGCGAGGAAACCGCCCAGCGGGGCCGCGCCACGGAGGTGTTCGCCTGGCGGAACGGTCGCTGGGTCCACCCCGGCTGGCACCTCGACTCCGGTCAGTAGCCACCGCGGGCGCGGTGCCCGCCTACTTCGCCCGCTGTCCGATCCAGTCGCGTACCGGCCCCAGCCACTCCGGCCGGGGCTGGTAGAACGCGCCGTGACGGAGTCCCGTGTGAATCGTGACCTCCGCGGTCCTGGTTCCCGGGAGTGCCTCGCCGAACGCGGCCGCGCAGGACCGGCCGATCTCGTCGCTCGCTTCGATGACGGAAAGGATCTGCCCGGCCACGTGCACGCCGTCCGGCGCCGTACCGTCGCCGCAGGCTGCGAGGATGACGAAGGTGAGATCGGTGCGGCGGAGCCGGTGGGCGGCCCGGATCGCGATGCCGCCCCCCTTCGAGAACCCCACCACCGCCACGGCGTTCGGGGAATGCCCGGCCGCGAGCAGGCTGTCCACCTGCGCGGCCACGTGGGCCGCGAACGTGTCGATGTCCGTGCCGGGCTGCCGCAGCTCCGCGATGACGTCGAAGCCCGAGGCGCGAAGGGAGTCGACCACGGCCGGGAAGTCGTACCGGCCGTAGACCGGACTCACGGCGACCGGCCCCTCGTCCTCGATGATGCGACCATGGAGGTAGATGGCGACCGGGCGGGTCGCCGGGGGTGGGTCGAGCGGGCGGCCGGCCGGCGAGGCGGGTGCCCCGCCGGCAAAGGCCGTCAGGCCGGCGACTGTCAGCACCGATCGCATCATCCCGACCCCGCCGGTTTGGGTCCGAAACCGCGGCGTTCCATCCGCCCCCAGGACTTGGTCTTCCGGAGCACGTTGAAGGTGCCGCGGAGCCGCCACCAGGCGGTCAGCTGACGGTAGCCGAAATTCTCGAGAATCGCGAGGCCGATCAGCTGATAGAGGTCCCGCCGCCTGGGATACCGCCGGAAACCCAGCTCCTCGAGCGCCACCGCCGTGAACGACAGTCCGATGCCGAGTCCGATCGCCAGGGTCAGGAACGCCGTCGCGAAGATCGGCGACACCCTCCCGAGCGCATAGGCGACGATGAAGGTGAAGTACCCGAAGAACTCGACCGCGGGTGCGAACATCTCCAGAAACACGAAATAGGGGTACGCCACCATGCCGATCCGCCCGTAACGCGGGTTGAACAGCATGGCCCGATGCCGCCAGAGCGTCTCGATCAGGCCGCGCTGCCAGCGATCGCGCTGCCGGCCGAGGACCTTGAGGGTCACGGGGCACTCGGTCCAGGCGACCGGATCGGGCACGAAGCCGATCGTGTAGGGGATCTTCTTCTCGAGGCAGTGGCGGTGGAGCCGCACCACGAGTTCCATGTCCTCGCCGACGGTATCGGTGGCATAGCCGCCGACGTCGACGACGATATCGCGCCGGAAGACCCCAAACGCGCCCGAGATGATCAGCGTCGCCTCCATCTCGTGCCAGCCCATCCGCCCCGCCAGGAACGCCCGGAGATACTCGAGCACCTGGAACTTCGGCACCAGCTCGTCCGGCAGTTTGACCTTGGTCACGGTGCCTTCGTCGACCGTACAGCCGTTCACGATTCGGATGATGCCGCCCGCCGCGACGGTGCGGGCGTCTTCGACGAACGGCCGGACGATCCGCGTGAGCGCCTCCCGCTCGAGCAGGCTGTCGGCGTCCATCCCGCAGAACAGCGGCGTCCGGCAGAAATTGAGGCCGGCGTTCAGCGTGTCCGCCTTGCCGCCGTTCTCCTTGTCGATCACCCAGAGCTTCGGGTGGGACCGGCTGCGATAGACCCCCCGGATCGCCTTGGTGGGAATGTTGCCCGTCGCGAGCCGGAAGGTCGGCTGGAGGTCGAACGCCTCGGTCATCCGGTCCAGCGTCTTGTCTTTCGAGCCGTCGTTGACGAACAGCACTTCGAAGTCGCCGTACCGCAGCGTCAGCAGCGACCGGGCCGCTTCGACGCACGTCGGCTCCTCGTTGAACGCCGGGGCCACCAGCGTGATCGGCGGCATGCCCTGGCTGCCGAGGAGATCCTCGATGTCGAGACTCCGGAGCCGCCGGACGTAGCGGCGGAGGGAAAAGAAGGCGAACTGCCCGGTAATGAAGTAGCCGATGTTGAGGACGACGAAGTACGTGAGGACGACGACGTTGAAGACGTCGAGGATCCGGAGCGTCGCCTGATAGACGAAATCCCAGGGCGTCACGCGCCACCGCCGGCGAGCAGCTGCCGCGCCAGGTCGGCCCGGGGATGGTCGGACGCCGCGATCCGTGCGAGGGCCGGATCGTGGGCCTCGAGCAGCGCCTCGGCGGCCCGGAGCGCCACCCAGGGCGACGGATCGTCGAGCGCGGCCACGACCGTCGGCATTTCGGACCGGCTGCCGACCCGGCCCAGAGCCGAGATCGCCCGGGAACGGACGATCGGCTCCTCCGCGGCGAGGTGGCGCCGGATCTTGTCGGCCTGGTCGGCCCGGCCCACGTGCGCGAGCAGGCCGAGGGTCGAGATGATCAGGTCCTTGTCCGTGGTCTCGTCGAGGACCTGGCCGGCGACGTCGGCCGCCTGGTAGTCGTTGAGTTCCCGAAGTGCTTCCGCCGCGACGCTCCGCACCAGGGGTTCGAAACGCCGGTTGCCGAGGGCGTTCCGAAGGGCCGGCGCCACCGAGGGACCGATCGAGGCCAGCATCGAGGCCAGGAAACTCGGCCGCCAATGGCCGAACCGGGGGAGCCGGCGGAGAATCGGCCCGGCGAAGTCCGGACTCTCGTGTCGGGCCAGGGAGCGGGCGGCCACCATGGCCACCAGGGGCGCCGGGTCGTCGAGCGCGGCAAGGACCTGCCGGGCGTACCGCCGCGAGCCGAGGGTCGCGAGCGTCTGGACGGCGCGGGCCCGCCGCTCGGCGGATCGGGAGCTGAGCTGCGGGAGCACGAGCTCGAGGTAGGGGGCGGCCAGGTCGTCCACCCGGCGGCGCTCGGCACCGGTGAGCCGGCGGGCGAACCGGAGGAGGAAGTTGAGGAACCGGAGCCGGTCCGCCGGGTCGACCACCTGCCAGACATCCTCCGGCGGAGCGATGTCGGTGACGACCTCGACCGACGTTGCCTCCCAGCGCCGCTCGAGTTCGGCCCAGTGACCGGCCTTCCGGTCGTTCCGGATCCGGAGCAGCAAGGCGCCGACCGCCAGGAAGAACGCCCCGGTGATGAACAGGGCGTTGCCGAGGATGATGAGGGTGAGGCCGGGCGACCGGAGATAGAACTCGAGCAGCCGCTGGCCGATCATCGGGAGAGGAGGCGCTCCACCCGCGCCACGAGCTCCGTCGGGGAGAACGGCTTGCGGATGCAGTCGTCGGCGCCGGCCTCGAGGGCGCGGACCACCTCGCGCTCGCTGCCGATGTCCGAGAGCACCAGGATCGGCAGCTTGCGATAGTGGTCGAGCCGGCGCAACTGGCTCAATAGTTCGATGCCGTCGATGCCGGGAGTCATCGCGTCGAGGATGACGGCCCCCGGGGTGAGGCTCTTGGCCGCCTGCAGGGCCGCGGTCCCGCTCGAGAAATGCCGGACGGAATGGCCCTCGCGCCCGAGCCGCTGGCGGATGATCTGGGCGGTGAGCGGGTCGTGCTCCGCGAGGAGGATTTCGACGGGTTCCCGCTCCGCCGCGGTCGTCGGGTCGGTGCCGGGCGGGGCGGCGCCGGCGGCAGCCGGTGCCGCCGGCCCGGGGGCCGCCGGCTGCGGCGGAGCCAGCAGGTCCGCCACCGTGTCGGCGAGGGCCACCGGGTCGACCGGCTTGGCCAGAAACCGGGTCGCGCCCAACGCCAGGCACTCGGACTCCACCCAGGGCCCTTCGATGCTGGTGGTGACGATCACCGGGATCGGCGCCGTGATCGGGTTCTTCCGGAGCGCGGCCAGCACCTCGCGGCCGTCGAGGTCGGGGAGGCCGATTTCGAGGATCACGAGGTCGACCCACTGGGTCCGGAAGACCGCCAGCATCTCCGCCGCGCGTTCGGCCACGCGGACCTGGCGGTTGGCCCGTTCGAGGACCCGCTGGTAGAGCCGGGCCAGGACCGCGTCGTTGTCGAGAATGAGGACGGTCCGCTGCCGGGTCGACGGTTCGGCCACCGCGTTGAGCAGCGCATAGAGGAGCCGATCCACCGCCGCGGGGAACTCGGGCGCGGACGCGTCGCGAATCGCCCGGGCCGCGGCCTCGACCACCGGGAAGCCGTGCCGGCCGCTCGATCCCTCGAGGGTGGCGGCCATGCGCTTGATCGAGGCCGACGAGGTCCCGTCCACCGCGAGCGCCTTGCGGGCCGCCTCGAGGGCATCGACGAACGACGCCAGCGTCTTGAGATAGCTCTCGGTGACCAGCGTGGCCATCGTGCGGACCGGCTCAGCGCCGTGACCCCGACGCGCGTCCGCCCGGGGCCGGCCGGATCGCGCGGAAGGCGTCCCGCATTGCCTCGAAGAGCGGCTTCCGCTCCTCGTGCCAGTTCGGCACCTCCCAGGCCGGCCAGGTGTACTCGAACGGCGCGCCGCCGTTCGGGCCGCACCCGATCAGCGCGCCGCCGGCGTCCGGCCGGGCCGGATCGTAGCTCTGCACCACGAACCGGAAACCGTCCGTCTCGGCGCCGGCGGGTCCGCCGCCATCGGCCCCGTGGAGCACCAGCCGGCTCGAGGGGTCGAGCACCTGGAGCATGCCCCAGCCGAGCCGCAGTTCGATCGTGCCGGTCGCCGGATCGGCGTACCAGTCCGCCAGGGAATTGTCCGTCTGGCGGGCGTGGAGCAGCCGGTTGCGCTGGTAGGTCTGCGCGGAATAGACCGTCCCGTCGCGGCCGACACGGGCGCGGTTCGTTTCCACCACGAGGGTGTCCCACTGGAGGTCGTCGTGGCGGCGGTGTTCCCAGGGGCGATTGTAGACCTGCATGACCCGGGGCGGATTGCTGCCCGGGAGCGGCACGGTGCGGTAGAGATTGTACTCCCGGTCGACGAGCAGCTGACTCCCTTCGGGCCCCACCAGATCGACGACGAATTCGAGCCCGCCTTCGCAGCGCTGGCCGGTGCGGGGCAGCCGAAGCCCGCCGAGGTCCGCCCGGTAGGTGTCGATGCCGACGAGATAGCGGCCCCGGCTCCAGTCGATCGCGCCGACGTCGAGCCGGAGGTAGACGTACGCCTCGTCGGAGCGAATCCTCACGTCCCGGATCCGAAGGGGCGCCGGCAGGGCGCTCTGGTCGGGCAGGCGGCCCCAGGTCCGGCCGCGGTCGCCCCAGTCCTCGCCGCGGCCGTCGATCGTGAGCGCATCTTCCTTCCGCCCGGCCCGCATGGCCAGGATGCCGTAATTCTGCTCGGCGTCGAGCGCATTGAGCCAGAGCCGGTTCCGCTCGAGCGGCACCTCGAAGTCGATCACCACCCAGTTCTTCTTGAACCACTCGTCGATGACGGCAAACAGGACCGCGCCGGCTCCGCCCGCGGCATGGATGTCCCGGGTGAGGCGGGCGTCGATCGCCGCCTGATCCCGCTCCGAGTGGCCGCCGTGATGCCAGCCCTGCGGCTGGAAGTGTGCGTTGCCCCGGGATGACGGGACCCCGTACTCGGAAATCACCACGGGCATGTCACCATGGTGCTCGACGAGTTCGCGCAGGTAGCCGTAGTAGCTGCTCGGTCCCTCGGGCGACCGGGCCCGGGCGTACCCGGGGTCGAGCACCATGAAATCCGGGTAGTACGGATACGCGTGAAACGAGGCGAACGTCCCCGCGGGATTGGCCGCGGTGGCCCGCATCCGGACGGCATCGAGCCCGATCGCGTCGTTGTCGAACTCGCGCGGTTCCTCGGGCATGTCCCACTTGCGAAGTCGCGCCTCTTCCTCCCGGGTGCTCTCGGTCGGATGATGGAGCGGGTCGAGCGTCGGCCAGTTGGTGTAGGCGATCGGCCGGATCGTGTTGTAGGTGTCCACCTCGTAGCCCAGCAGGTGGTCCGACTCCTCCGCGAGCCACGCCTCCGCCGCGTTGCCGCGGTCGAGCTGGATGAACCGGCCGCGGTAACTGGTGCGATCGGGGTGAAGCTTCGAAAACTCGACCACCGAGTAGGGCTCCCACTCGCGGCCGGTGATATAGGCCAGGACCCACCGCGACACATCGGCAGTATAGAGGCCCGAGGAATGTCCCGGGCGGGCCTCGATGGCCGCGTGCCCGTGGAGCAGGTCCACGACCCGTTTCTGTTCGTCGCGGAACTCGGTGCGCCACACCGGATCGTCGTACTGCTCTTCGAGCCGGCCGGGGGGTAATTCGGTCCAGACACCGTGAATCAGCCAGAGCACCCGATCCGGATGACGCTCGTTCCACTCCGCCAGCGCGCGGTAGAAATGCGGCGGGTGAATCGTGTACACCCGGATCGTGTTGGCCCCCATCTCCGATACCAGATCGAACCACGACTGGTAGGTGCCGTCGTCCGGCGGAAACTCCGAGGGATGCTTCCCGGGCAGTGCCGCCCCGATGTTGACGCCCTTGATCCAGAACGGCTCCCAGCCATCGCGACCCGGAACCTCGAAGATTCGTTGGCCGGTCCGGGCATCGAGGCGGAGGGCCGCGGGGCGGGTCACGGGCGGAAGATCCGCCTTCGAGACCGAACGGCCGAGCCGGTCGAGGTACCACCCGGTGAGCGAGTCGCCGGGGAATCGGCGGGCGGCGTCCTCGAAGTGCCGGCGCGCGGCGTCCGGATCGCCCGCGCGATAGGCCGCCATGCCGATGCCGGTGAGCGCGTCATAGTTGCCGGGGAGCGTGCCCAGTGAGCGAGCGAAGAAGCGGCGGGCGTTGTCGAGTTCGCCGCGCCGCATCGACGTGTAGCCGAGGCCGGCGTTGGCGCCGGCGTCCGCCGGGCACCGGCCGGTGACCACCCGGAACGCCGAATCCGCCTGCTCGATGCGATTGGTGCGGTAGAAGTCCCAGGCGGCGGTCATGGTCGAAGCCAGGGCCGCAGGGAGCGGCACGCACGGCGCCGGCGTCTGGGCCGCCGCAGGCCTCCCGCCGATCGCGCCGAGGAGCGCCAGAGCGCCGCAAAACAGGGGTCGATTCATGCCGGGGGGTGGGAGCACAAGTGAAAGCAAATTAATCGGTTGCGATATTTCTACCCCGTCAGTGGCCGGGGGCATGCAACCTGCTGGTCTAGGCCTCGATTTCGACGAAGTTCGCCCACCGCCGGTGGGGCCTTAGCACGAGGCGATCAGTGAAGCGTTGGCGGCTGGCCGCAATTCTGGCAATTCTCGGGCTCGGCGCGACTCGTTCCGCGGCCGCGCAGGCGCTCGCCCGGTTCGAAGCAGCCGTGGCCGAGGGCGATGCAGCCTGGAAGTCCGGCCGGTTTCCCGACGCGAAGGCCGCCTACCAGGCCGCCCTCGCGATCGATTCGATGGGCTCCTCGCGCGCCGTCTACCGGCTCGCCGTCCTCCGTTCCTGGGACGGTGACCTCACCCGTGCCATTCCGCTCTTCCAGCGCTACACCGTTCTCGAACCGCGCGACGAAGAGGGCCGGATCGCGCTCGCCAAAGCCTTCGCCTGGAACGGCGAGACGGCGCTGTCGGTGGCCGTCTACGATTCGATTCTGGGCCGCGACCGGACCTATCGCGATGCGGCCCTCGGTGCTGCGCTGGCGCTGGCATGGGCCGGACGGTTCGAGGAAGCGGTCGCCCGCTACGATCGGTGGCTGGCCGAGAACGCGCGGGACGTCGAGGCCGAGTTGGCGCGGGCGCGGACCCTGGCATGGTCGGGCAAGCTTGGACGAGCGGAAGCCACCTATGCCGAGATCGCCGCGCGGGGCGAACGCCTCGAGGCGGACAAGGGGGTCGCCCTCGTCGCCGCCTGGCGCGGGGATCTCCTCCGGAGCGAATCGCTCTGGCGGCGGGTGACGGAGCGGGCGCCCAAGGACGCGGAGGCGTGGGTCGGGCTGGCGCAGGTGCTCCGCTGGTCGGGCCGACCGGAGGATGCCCGCGATGCCCTGCAGCGCGCGCTCGCGGCGGACCCGGAAAACACCGACGCCGCCGAGCAGCTGCGCTGGGTCCGGGCGGACCTGGCTCCCGCCGTCGATCCGTCGGTGACCGCGAGTTGGGACAGCGACGAGAACCGGAGCGCTGTCGTGGCCTTGGGCGCCACGGTTCGACCGGTCCGGCGGGTACGGCTCACGATCGCCGGGAGTCGCCGCGAAGCGAGCCTGGCCGCGGCCTCCGGCACGTCGACCGCCGGCCGGCTCGTGCTCCGGACCGCGCTCGGCCGCCGGGTGACGGTGGTGGGCGACGTGGGGACCACCCGGATGCACGCCTCCGACGGCGCCGCCGGCACCGACCGCACCGTCACGACCGGCGGCGGCAGCGTGACGCTCCGCGTGGCCCCCCGCCTGGCCGTGGGCGCGAACGTCAGGCGGAGCGCCTTCGACGAAACGGCGGCCCTGCTGCTGTCGGGAATCGACGTCCGCTCGGCCGGCCTGGAAGGCGAGTGGGAGCCGTTCGGCCGGGTCGCCCTGGCCGGGGGCGTGGAGCGCGCTTCCCTCCGGGGCGGCTCGGGGCCGAACGAACGACGGGCGGCGTTCGGCGCGCTCCGGTGGCGCGTCCGCCGGCAGGTCACCCTGTCGCTCGCGGGACGCGGGTTCCGCTACGACGAACAGCGGCGCGACGGCTACTTCGCCCCGGCGCGGTACGAACTGGCCGAGGTCGGCGGGCGCTGGGCCCCGGGCCGGGATCTCGGCTGGGCCGCGTCGGTCGAAGTCGCGGCGGGGGCCCAGCGCGTCACGTTCTCGGGCCCTCCCGCGACCCGCGCCACTCAGCGGGCCGGAATGAGCCTGGCGTTCCGGCCTGCACCGGGGAACGAAATCGGCCTGCAGTACTCCTTTTCCAACGTGGCCGGCACCGCCGCCGAAGGCACCATCTATCGAGGGCAATCCCTCAGCCTGACGGCCCGAATCACGTTCTGAGCCCGGGTCTGAGCCGTTTTCCCGGCGAATCCCGTGTTCTGGGTGTCCGCTACCCGGAGCACGACATGCGTCCCATGGTCCGTTTGGTTGCCTTGGTATCGGTTGCGGGCGGCCTGGCCTGTGGACCAGGGCCTGTCGCCGTGACGGACACCGAGGACTGGGTCCTCCATCTCGAGCAGGTCGATGATGGTGAAGCCACGGGGGTCCAGAATCCGTTCCCCCGGCGTGGATCGATCTGGGCGCGGCTCCGGCTCAACCGCACCGAGCAACTCGACCCCGTGTGTGCCGGCGAGTCGATCGAGTACATCACCACCGTGCTGGCCTCGGCGACGGTTCCGCCGACCAGACTGCAGCCGCGTACCACCGGCTCGTTCGACGGGAGCTGGAACTGTCGCGGACTCCGCGCCACGCTCCGACTCGACGACGGCACGACCTACACGCTGACCTCGGAGGAGCCGGCGGGCTTTTCCTCCGTCTTTCGAATGGCGGAAGGGCTCGCCTGGCGGAGCGGCGTTCGGCGCGGTCATTTCAGCCTCCTCAACGAAGACGATGGCCTGCCCGGCACTCGGGCCGCCGACGGCATCGTCGGCAGCGATACCCACGTCGACGTGGTCGTCGACAACCAGTCGGGCGGGCCAAAACGGATCCGCTTGGCGTTTCCGCCGTCGACCCGCGTCGACCGGCTTTCCATTCCCTACGCCGGTAATGCCGTGCTCCCGGCCGCCGGTCCGATCACTTTGTCCTGGCCGGCGCACCTGTCGCGCTCCTCTGTCGCGGCGAGTCAAAGGCCGGAGGGTCGAGGCTGGACTGTCCTCGACCCGGACGGCTCCGCCATCGAACACCCCATCTGCGTCCTGGGCCCGAATCATCCGGATCTGTTGGTCCTTACCGTGGCGGCCGGGGGCGCCGGGCAATGCACCGATGGCTGGCTGGGGTCGCAGTTCGTCTCCGCACCCGCTGAAGCCTACCTGCGGGCCACCCCCGCCGACACCGTGACCCTCGAGGTGGTGACCGAAGGCGTCGACACCGTGTGGGCCACGGTCGAGCATCCGAGCCTCTCCGCCAGGGTGCGGCGGCGAGCCGGGTTCGGCAGGGTCTTCGATCTCGAACTTGTGGCCGGGACCGGACTGCCGCTGACCGATCACGGCATCACCATCTGGGGCTTGAACCGGGAGACAGGAGACTCGACGTGGACGATCGTCACGGTGCATCACTACGACCTCCGGCTGTCGATCACCCCTGACCCGATCCGGGTGGCACCCGGTGCCGACAGCGCCATCCGGATCGGGATCGAGCGCCGCGGCATCGTGGCCGCGTTCATGGAGGTCCGGATCGAGCCGTTCGACCTGCCGACGTGGCCGAGTGCGTTCGCGTCATGGCGGATCGACGAAAGCCCGACCCTCGACACGGTGGCGTTCATCCGGTTCACGGCGGCGAGCGATCCGGGCACGTTTCATGTCAACGCCTGCGGGTCGGACCCGGCTCACCCCGACCGTTGCCAACTCCTCGGCGCGACCATCGAAATCGAGCGTCCGGTCCTGGCCCTGATCAAGGCGAGCCGCCACGATCGCCCCGAACGAGCCGGACAGCCGGCCTCGGTGCTGCCCGCGGTGCGGGTGGCCGATGCCGGGGATCGCTCGGTCGCCGGCATCCCGATCACCTTCCGGTTGGCCGACGCCGCTTCCGGCACGATCACCGACAGTGTCGTGACGACGGATGCCGCCGGGATCGCGCGGCTGGGCGGCTGGCAACTCGGCCCGTCCGTCGGGACCCAGACGGTGATCGCCGAGGCACCCGGTGCGAGCGGCGTCGTGCCGACCTCGATCCGGTTCGAGGTGCCGGTCGGGCCCGGGTCGCCGGTGTCGCTCGCGATTGCCGCGGGAGCCAATCAGGCCGGCGCGGCCGGAACGGCGGTTGCAGTGCCGCCGCGGGTCGTGGTGCGCGACGCGTTCGGCAACCCGGTGCCGAACGTAGCGATCCGGTTCGTCGTCGAGCTGGGCGGAGGGTCGGTCGGCGGTCCGGACCAGGTCACTGATGCGGCCGGCGAAGCGGCCGTCGGCTCCTGGGTGCTCGGCGCCGTTCCCGGCCCCAACCTGTTGATCGCGATGGTAGCCGCTGGCGGCGCCGGAATCGTACCGTCCAGCGTGGCGTTCTCCGCGACCGGCCAGTAGCGCGCGGTGGGCCGGGGCCGGCCGGGTCGGGGGCGAATCCGGTTGACCCTTGCCGGCGGGCAATGGGATAGATATTCTATGCCCTAGACAAACTAGGACCTTCCATGGCCCCGAACGCCCGCCGTGATCTGCTGCCCGGCACCCTCGACATGCTGATTCTCCAGACCCTCACCGTGCAGTCGATGCACGGCTACGGCATTGCCCAGCATCTCCGGCGCCTGAGCGACGACGTGATCCAGGTGGAAGAAGGGTCGCTCTATCCGGCGCTCCAGCGGATGCGGCAGAAGGGGTGGATCAAGGCGGAGTGGGGCCTGACGCCGAACAACCAGCGGGCCCGGTACTACACGATCACCGCGGGCGGTCGGCGCCGACTCGGCGCCGAAGCCGCGGGTTTCGCCGAACTGGTGCAGGCCATCGGCAGGGTGATGCGGCAGGCCTGAGATCGGGCGGGTGGGAGGACGAACCACGCGGAGGCTGGCATGCGGGAATGGTGGTCGCGGCTCTGGGACTGGTTTCGGCGGGACGCGCTCGATCGCGAACTCCGGGAAGAATTGCAGTTTCATGCCGAGCAGCTGGAGCGGGACGCCCGGGCGAACGGCGTTCCTGAACCGGCCCGGCAGGCCCGGGTCCGTCTGGGCAACGTCACCGGTGTGCGGGAGGCCGCCCGCCGGCGGTGGTCCTGGCCCTGGCTCGAGAACGCCGCGCGGGACGTGGCGATGGCGTTCCGCAGCTTGCGCCGGACGCCGTCCTTCACCTTGACGGTGGTGCTGACTCTCGCCCTGGGCATCGGCGCCAACGCCGCGATGTTCGGGATGATCGACGAGTTGATGTTCCGGCCCTATCCCTATCTCCGCGATCCCGGCCGGGTGAACCGCGTCTATCTGAGCTACGACTTCCGGGGCGAGCGGGTCACCAACGGGAACGGCCTCGAGTACGCCCGGTTTCTCGATCTCGAGCGGTGGTCGAGCCGGTTCTCCCGGTTCGCCGGCTTTTCGGAACGGACGCTCGCCGTTGGCTCGGGAGTAAACGCCCGGGAGCGGCGGGTGGCAGCCGTGAGCGGGGCGTTCTTCGAGTTTTTCGACGCGGCCCCCGTCGCCGGCCGGTTCCTGGGCCCCGCCGACGACGTGCCGCCCACCGGGAGCCCGGTGTCGGTGCTGTCCTACGGCTTCTGGAAGAGCGAGTTCGGCGGGAAGGATGTGATCGGGCAGCGGCTGCGGGTGCGGAACCTGGACACCGAAATCATCGGGGTGGCGCCGGAAGGGTTCATCGGCGTCGCCGGCGGGAAGGCGCCCGAGGTCTACCTGCCGATCACGGCGTATGCGGGTTCGCAGGCGTTTCAGGCCGGCGACTATCTGACGTCGTACAACTGGGGCTGGATGGCGGTGATGGCTCGCCGCAAGGACGGCGTCACCGAACAGGAGGCCGCGACCGACCTGACGGCGGCCTACGTGCGCAGTTGGACGAACGAGCGGGAAACCTCCGGTGGCGTGGCGCCCGCCGAGGAGGCCCACCCGACCGCGTTGGCCGGTCCGCTCAAGGTCGCGGCCGGTCCCGGGGCCGGGCTCGAAGCGCAGACGCTCCTGTGGGTGACCGGGGTGGCCGTCGTCGTGCTGCTGATCGCCTGCGCCAACGTGACCAATCTGATGCTGGCGCGGGTGGTGAGCCGGCGCCGGGAAAATGCCGTCCGCCTGGCCCTCGGGGTTGGGCGGGGACGGCTGCTCGCGCAGGGTTTGACCGAGAGCGCCGTGCTCGCCCTGCTGGGGTGCCTGGCCGGTCTGGCGGTGGCGCAGTGGGGCGGGGCGGTGTTGCGGCGCCTCTTTCTCGAGGATCGGACCCTGACGGTACTGACCGACCGGCGGACGCTGCTCGTCTCCCTTGGGGCCTCGGTGCTGGCGGCACTCGTCACCGGGGCCGGCCCCGCGTTGCTGGCCGGTCGCGGCGATCTCGTCGGCGGCCTCAAGAGCGGGGGGCGGCAGGGCGGTCACGCCCGCGGCCGGGCCCGCTCGGCGCTCCTCGTGCTGCAGGCGGCCCTGTCGGTGATCCTCCTGGTCGGGGCCGGGTTGTTCGTCCGCAGCCTCAACCGGGTGCAGGCACTGCGGCTGGGATACGATGCCGAACGGGTCCTCGCGGTATCGACCAACCTGCGCGGCGCGGTGCTGACCGCGGCCGAGCACGCCGCCCTCGATCGCCGCCTGCTCGACGCGGCGCTGGCGACGCCGGGCGTCGAGCACGGGACCCTGGTGAGCAGTGTGCCGTTCTGGAGTACGTCGTCGATGGGCTTCTTCGTGCCGGGCATCGACTCGGTGCGGAAGCTGGGCCGCTTCACCTATCAGGAGGGGACGCCCGACTACTTCGCCACGATGGGGACGCGGGTGCTCCGGGGCCGGGGGTTCGAGGCCGGGGATCGGTACGAGCCCCCGGCCGGGCCCCGGGCCGTCGTGGTGAGCGAGTCGATGGCGAAGGTGCTCTGGCCCGGCCAGGACGCCCTTGGCCAGTGCCTCAAGATCGGCAAGCCGGACGCCCCCTGCACCGTGGTCGTCGGGATCGCGGAAGATGCCATCCAGAGCAGCCTGACGGAGGACCAGCGGTTTCGGTACTACTTGCCCTATGTCGGCGCCACGGAGCATGGCGCGGAGGCCATCCTGCTGCGGCTGCGTGATCGACCGGCGGACCGGGCGGAGGAACTTCGGGTGCTCCTCCAGCGGCAAATGCCGGGTGAGGGCTATGTCACCACGATGCCGCTGGCGCAGCTCGTCGACGGGGAGCAGCGCTCCTGGCGCCTCGGCGCCACGATGTTCGTCGCGTTCGGCGGGCTGGCGCTGCTGGTCGCGGCGGTTGGGCTGTATGGGGTGATCACCTACAACGTCACCCAGCGGATGCCGGAGCTCGGCATTCGCACGGCGTTAGGCGCTCAGGGCCGCGATCTGTTCCGTCTGGTGGTGGTGCAGGGGGTTCGGCTCGCAGCGATCGGTGCGGTGATCGGCCTGGTGGTGTCGGCGGCCTCGGGGCCGCTCATCGAGCCGCTGCTGTTCCGGCAGTCCGCCCGCGATCCCGTGGTCTACGGCGCGGTGGCGGCGGTGCTGTTCGCCGTGGCGGTGCTGGCCAGCGCGGCCCCCGCCCGGCGCGCCACCCGCGCTGACCCGAACTCGGCCCTCAAGGCCGAATAGCGGCGCAGGGTAAGCATGCGGCGCCGCCACCCCGGCGCCGGGTGCCCGCCGGCAATCGTGGCCCCTGCGGCACCTGCCCCGATGCGGACGCGGAAGCTGCCGCCCGGGCCTCAGGGTCCCGGTTACCGCGTCCGGGTGCCCTCGATCACGGCCTCGGCGATCCGGATTACCACGCCCGTTCCCCCGGGACCGGGTGAGAAGTCGATCGTGCCTGCCGTCGTCGGGAAGGTGAAACGGGTCGCCGACTCGGGGACGATCGCGAACGTCCGTTCGAAGAGATCGAGCAGCAGGCCCCGGCCTTGCCGCCGGATCACCGCCACCGTCCGGTCGCCATTCCGGTAGGTGCCGGTCAGCCGGTCGAGTTGTGCCGTGGTGAGCTGGACCGCCGGCCGGCTCGTGGCGGCGCCTTCCTCGTCGGCCGGGAGATCCGGCAACTCCCGGACCCACACGTTGCGATAACGGACCGGGTGCTCATGGTCCTGCAGCAGCAGCGGCAGCCGATCCGGGTGCCGCTGGTACTTGCCCGCCACGAGCCAGTTGGTCGGTCCCCAGACGGTCGCCGCGTCCTGAATCAGGACGCCGTTATGCAGCACCGTGAAGCGGGCCGGGCGGAGCAGGGTGCCGTCGGGCCGGAACCGCGGGCGGCGGAAGACGATGTCGTACGTTTGCCATTCGCCCGGACCGCGCGACGCATTTACCAGCGGCGGATGCTGCCCGTACACGGCGCCGGCCTGGCCGTCGGGATAGGTGCGGTTCCCCCAGGAATCCAGCACCTGGATTTCGTAGCGTCCCATCAGGATCACGCCGCTGTTTCCCCGGTTCTGGCCGTTCCCGGTCGGGTTGGGCGGGGTGGACCACTCCACATGGAGCTGCACGTCACCGAATCCCTGCCGGGTAACGAGCGGTCCGGCGCCCGGGACCGTCTCGAAGAACCCGTCGCCGACCCGCCAGGTCGGCGTGCCGCCGCTGGGGGTCGTCCACTGGTTGAGGGGGCCGCCGCCGAAGAGCACGATGGCGTCTTCCGGCGGTTCGGCATTCGTGGCGCCGGGATGGACGATATTCGGGGCCGGGCGTTCGGGATCGTGGGCCTTCCAGACCCGGCCGGTCT
>JBFXAY010000043.1:0-41340 GCA_050183815.1 Gemmatimonadales bacterium
GAGCCGCCGGGCCGGGCGGCGCCGCGAGTCGACGCCGTGCCCCAGGCCACCACGTCGCCGGTGATCCGAAGCCGCCAGGCCTCGCCCAGGCGGACCTCGAGACCCGCCTGCATCCGGGCGTCGCTGGTCCCGCGCGACGGAAGGTCGGCCCCCGCGGAATCGAACCGGAGGACCGACTCGTTCCGGATGCGGGCCGTGAGAATCGGAGACACCCCGGACGCGCCGAGCCCGGCATGCCAACTCAGGCTGCCCTCGAGCGCCTGCTGATGACTGCCCGCCGAGCCGACCGCACTGGCCTCGACCGTCGAGCCGAGAAGCCTTCGGTCGAAGATGCCGAGCCACACCCGGCCGCCCAGATCCTGGTCGTAGGCCAGCCCCATTCCACCCACCATCCTCGGCGCCCGGATCGGTTCGACCCCGAACGTGACGCTGTCGCCGGTTCCGGCCGGGTTGAGCCATACCCCGCGGTACGCCTCCGCGTCTGCCAGGCCGAGGAGCCTGCGCCGGAGTTCCGGGGCGTCGATCGGCCCGGACTCGAGTCCGAGGATCCGGCCAAGGAGGACACTGTCGCCCGGCACGCCCCGGCGGACCGACCAGCCACTGAGCGTCGAGGGGGGCGCCGGCACCGGTGGACGCGCGCCCGTCGGCAGACAGCGGGCCCGGGTCAGCGTGGTATCCGCGGCGGCCCGACCGCGGCGGAGAATCTCCTCCACCGTTTCGGGCGCGAAGTCGAGCGACCGGTATTCCTGGACGTCCGGGCGAATGAACACGTCGCCCTCTCCGAGGGGCCCGGTCGGCTGCTGGAAGAGAAAGTTCAGCAGCTGGTCCGCCATCTCGATCGGCGATTCCGGGTCGAGATTCTCGGCCGGATGCTCGGTCACGTCGGACACGATCACCCGACCGGCTCCCGCCAACCGGGCCTCGGTGATCGGGATGTTGGCCGAGAGACCGCCGTCGACGAGAATCGCCCGGCCCGCCACGACCGGCGGGAAGACGAGGGGAATCGCGCTGCTGGCGCGGACGGCGCGGGCCAGATCGCCCTCGCTGATGACGACCGTGTGGCGGTTCCGCAGATCGGTCGCCACCGCCCGGAACGGGATCGGGAGCCGGTCGAACCGCCCCCGCGCCAGGAGATTGCCGCTGAGCATCGCGGTATTGAGCCGGGCGTTAGGCTGGGCCTCGTCCACGATCCCGGTCTGGAACTCGAAGCCGCGCTGGCCGCGCACCATGAAGAGGATCGGCAGCCGCTCGTCCCACGGGTGCGGGGCCGGCACCCGGAACGGCCGCACGATTTCCGAGATCGGCAGGCCCCGGGCCAGCGAGTCGATCTGCCGGGCCGAGTAGCCGCTGGCGTACATCGCCCCCACGATGGCACCCATGCTGGTTCCGACGATGAGGTCGGGCCGGACGCCGAGACTGTCGAGGGCGGCCAGCACGCCGAGGTGGGCCAGTCCCTTGACCCCGCCCCCGCTCAGGACCAGCGCCGTCGGGCCCGGCTCGCAGGTCTGGGCGGCAGCGGGATGGCGGCCGGCGAAGACCAGAACGCCGGCAGCGGCAAGCGAGAGCAATCGGAGGCGCATGCCGGAATTTACCCGGGTCGCCGAAACCGGACGCCCGTCGGACGAGTGACCGGACCGGCGCCGCGGACCCGGTGACGAAACCGGCGTCATCGGGGTCACCTTCCCTATCCGGGGGAGCCCGCAGCGGGCCCGGCCCCCACCTGCCCGATTCGAGGGAACAAGCCGATGCGGATGCTACTGTCTCTGGCGGTCTTCGCCGCGCTGGTCGGGTGCGACAGCACAGCCCCGGGCGGGCTCACCATGGTGCGAGTCGAGAACAGCGCCCAGGTCACCTTCGACCAGCTCGTGGTGTACCCAGGCGGGCCCGAGAAACTCACGATTGCCGACCTCGCTCCAGGGGCCCGGAGCGAGTATTTCCCGGTGTCGAAGGCGTATCAGTTCGCCTCGGTCCGGGCCTACTTCGGCGCCGACTCCGCGGGGCTTCAGGTCATCGACTACGTGGGCGAGCAACCGCTCGGCTCGGGCCACTACACCTATGTCCTGGGGCTGTCCTCGGATCCGGCTTTCTGGCGGCTCACCCTGACCCTGCGGCGTGACTGACCGGCCCATCGCCGGTCAGAAGTCGATCAAGACCCCGAGGCTCACGACCCGGCCCTCGATCGGCCCCCAGGGCGCCGTCGTCCGGATCCCCGCCGGCACGATGAGTGTCGCGGTTCCGGTCAAGTCGGTGTTGGCGCCATTGCGGCCCGCCCGCACCGCGGCCAGCTACGGGCCCGATCCGCCAAGCGGCAGGTATCCGCGCTGGTAAGGATTGCCCCGACTCGGGGCGATCGCGATACTCCAGCAACGCCCTCAGCGACGGGCGGGGAGGCTTTACATGACATTCCATCCGATCGCCGGCCGGGCCGTCATCGCCCTGCTCGGGACCCTCGCCGCCGGATCCACCCTGGCCGCCCAGACCGTCGTGACCAAACTGCCTAACGGCACTGAGGTCCGGCGCCGCTGCGAACCGGCCACGCCCCGGAAGGACCTTCCGCCGGTGACGGACCTGTTCGACCGCGACTCGGTCCTGGCGGTCCTCGCCCCCGCCCCGGCCGGCGGTCCGGTGCGGATCAGCGTCGGCTACGGACCCGGCCGGCCCGACCCCCGGCTCCGCTGGATCGAGCCCGAGACCGGCCCCGACAGTCTCCTCGGCGCGCTCGCGGCCGCGCTCCGGCCTCGTCAGGTCGATGCCGTCTGGGCCTATCGGCTCAAGCTCGACAAGAACGGCCAACTCACCATCGAGCCGGCGCTCTACTGTCCGCCGATTCCGGCGCAACCGATGGACGGGCCGGGCCGCGGCACCGTGGTGGTCGAGCAGGGCGACCGGATGCCCACGAACGGACAGACGATCCGGATCATCCTCGAGATGACGGTCGACGAATCCGGGCGGGCATCCGACGTGCGCCTCGTCCGGGGCAGCGGCATCCGGTCGATGGACGAGGAGTTCGTGCAGCGGGCGCTCACGACCCGGTACCTGCCGGCCGAGATCGACGGCATTCCGGTGCCGGTTCGGCACCGGTCGGACGGGATGCGGATCCGCGGTTAGGCGGCTCGGAAGTCGACTGATCGGCTCCCGGCGGACGCGCCCCCCGCCGAGTCCGCACCCGGATCAAGCCACCGGCACCTCCCGGGCGTTACCGCGCCGTTACCCCTCCTTCACCGACTCGCGTCCCGCCCCTGCCTTCGTACCCCCCGAAGCCAAACATCACATCGGCCCCGGGAAACCCCGGGTCCCCCAACGCCCTTCCTGGAGTCGCGCATGATTCGTCGTGTGTTGTCGTTTGCCGCGATCGCCGCCGTCCTCGCCGGCTGTGCCGGAGACGCGCTCGCCCCGGATTCGCCGTCCTCCGCCGACCAGGCCCTCAGCCTCGACCGAGGCTCGGAGCGAAGCGCGGTCATTTTCGTCACCACCGAGGCGGATGCCGGCCCCGGCTCCTTCCGGGCCGCGCTCGAGGCCGCCAACGCCAACCCGCGGATTCGCTCGATCAGGTTCAAACACGGCGTCCGCCACGTGGCCACAGCCGCCGAGTTGAGCTATACCGGCGCCCAGGATCTCTCGGTCGAAGGCGATGATGCGGTAGTGGACGCTTCCGGTGCCGGCGGCAACGGATTGGTCGCCACCGGCGGCGGCTCGCTCGACATCACGAGGTTGACCATTCAGAATGCCCCCGGCAACGGGCTGGTGCTCACCGTGCCTGCCGGCGCCACCGGCGTCGTCAGCCTCACGCTCGACCGGTTCGCGGCCCGCGGCAATGGCCTCTACGGCGTGCTGATGGACGACCAGGCGCCCGAGCAGGACACCCACGCTCCCACGGGCAGCGACTCGGACGCCGGCATCTACTTCGAACTCCGCCGGAGCGTCATCGAGGACAACGGCAAGTCCGGCCCTTCGGACTTCGATGGCGCCCGGGTGCAGGAGGGCGGGAACGGCAGCATCGTCGCCCGGATCATCGACAGCCGGATCGCTCTCAATGGTGCCGACGGCGTCGAGTACGACGAGCGGGGCGAGGGCAACGTCGAGTTCGAGGTGCTCCACTCGACCTTCGTGCAGAACGGACCTCAGGACCCGAACGACCTCGACGACGGGTTCGACATCGACGAGATCGGCGGCGGCGACGTGCGCGGCCGGATGATCGACGTCGACCTCGACCGGAACTTCGACCAGGGAATCGACTTCGACGAGAGCGATGGCGGCTCGGTGCACCTGACGCTCGTCGACGTCCGGACCCGGGGCAACGGCCTCGAAGGCATCAAGGTCTCCGAGGACGGCAACGGCGACGTCCAGGTCTTCGGCAACCGGGTGATCTCGGCCAACAGCGCCACCGAAGAGGGCGCCGTGTACGAGGAAGAGGGCGAGGGCGACATCAGCGTCCGCCTCGTCCAGGCCACCTTCAGCGGCAACGCGAAGGAAAATCTCGAGATCACCGAAGCAGACGAAGGCTCGATCTTCGCCCGCCTCACTCAGGTCACCGCCGTTGGCAGCGTCGGTGACGAGGGGATTCTGATCGAGGAGACCGATGGCGGCAGCGTCGACGCCGCGCTGACCAGGGTCACGTCGAACGGCAACACGAAGGAAGGCCTCGAGATCGCCCAGGAAACCGCCGGTGCCGACACCGGCAGCCTGGTGCTCCGTCGCGTCAACCTCGACGGGAACACCGGCGGCCCCCTCACCGCCGAGGGCGTCACGGTCACCACGATGCCCTGACCGCCGTCGAACCTTCCACGGACGAGCCGGGCCGGGGATCCCCTCGGCCCGCCCTCATTTCCGGCCTCTTGGCGCCCGCCCGGTAGCCCAGGCAGGCGGACCGTTCCGACTATTGAGCGAGCCGGGCGAGCACCAGTGCTACCGGATCGTCCGCTGCCGCCGGAACCGCACATCCGGTTTCCCGAACCTGCCACACCCGCTCCGCCAGGTCGAGGTTCGCCTCGGTCGCCTCGCGTTCCTCCCACGACCGCACCCGGCGCTCAAGCCCGACGCGGGCACTGTCGAGCAGATCTGCCGCCGCGGGCCCGCCACCCGGGGCGCAGCCGCGGAGTTGCCCGCTCGCCAGCTCGAGCAGGATGCGGCTCCGCCGGAACTGCTCCGTCGAACCAATGCCCCGCTGGGACGGATCGAGGGACAGGATCTGATCGACCAGCGCCAGCCGGCCGGGGACAATGGTGTCGCCGGGGGCAAGGCGGCCCGCGGTGAGCCAGGAACTCCGGGCCGACCGGTAATTCCCCCGGGCGAACGAGGCTTCGGCGAGGCCGGCGTGGGCGTCGGCGTCCGCGGGGTCCTCCCGGAGCATCTGCTGGAAGATGGTCGTGGCCCGGTCCGGCGATCCCGCCAGGACGAACAGATGTCCGAGCCGCCGGCGGATGGCGACGGAATCGGGGGCCTCGCCCAGCAGCGGCAGCAACTCGGCCAGCAGGTCGGCACGGGAATCGTGGTCCACGAGCAGCTGGATCAGCTCGAAACGGGCAGCCACCCGCCGCTCGGCCGCGACGCTGTCCCACTTGCCGTAGATGGCGCGGTGATAGTACGACGTCGCCCCCTGGAGACGATCCTCCGCCACCAGCGTTCGGGCCATCGCCAGATTGGCCGGCCCCCAGGTGGCATCCCGCTGCAGCAGCTCGGCGAGCGGGATCTCCGCGTCGGTCGGCTTGCCGGCCCCGACCAGCGCCTCGCCGAGCGCGAGCTGGTATTCCCGGTTACCTCGGACCGTAAAGACCGCGCTGCGGAACCGGTCCACGGCCTCTCGGAAATCGCCAGCCGCGGCGAGCTCGCGACCCTCCCGGTACAGACTTGCCGCCGCTGAGCGGCTCTCGTCCCGGTCGATCCGGGCGAGGACGGAGTCGAGCGAGAACAGGACCGCGATGACCACGAACAGCAGCAGGAACGTGGTCCAGAAGGCCTGCGGCGTCGGTGTGGCCTCGCGGCGCCCGCCGGACGGTGGAGCGGCGGACTCAGTCACCGTTCCCTCCCCCGGCCGCGGACTCCTCGACGCCGTACGCCTTGAGGACGTCTTCGAGGGTCACGACCCCGAGCAACTCGCGCACGTTGCCGCGGCTCACGACCGGGAGGGCATTGCGCCGGGCCGAACCCATGCGCTCGAGCGCGAGGCTCAGGCTGTGATCGGGATGGAGGTGGGGAAATTGCGAGTCGCGCTCCGCCGGCGCCGCGGTTTCGAGCAGCCCGGCCACCGTCGCCCCGGGCTCAGCCCGCTCGGCCGCCGCGGCGAGGACCTGGCGCCGGACCACCCCGCAGAGCCCGGAACGGTCCACTACCGGCCAGGTGTCCAGGTCGTACTGGCGAATCCGGTTCCATGCCTCTGCCACGGGCACGTCGGGCGCCAGCAGCACCGGTGAGGGCCGGATCGCCGCCGTGACCCGGTGGTGGCCCGTGGGGTCGCGCGAGACGGCCGTCGGCAGGTGGAGCCCGTCCTGGAGGGCCAGGGCCTCGTAGATCGGTTCGCGCTGGAGGCGGTAGGAGATGAAGAACGCGATCAGGTTCGCGATCATCAAGGGCACGATGATCGTGTAGTCCCGGGTGACCTCGAAAATCATGATGACCGACGTCAGCGGCGTCCGGATGATGCCGGCGAACACCGCCCCCATGCCCACGAGTGCGTAGGCCCCAGGTCCGGCCGTGTAGGCCGGCAGCGCCAGGTGCGCGAGCTGGCCGACCGCCGCCCCGAGCATCGCGCCGATGAAGAGACTCGGGCCGAAGATGCCGCCCGCGTTGCCCGAGGCGTAGCAGGTGGCGCTCGCGATGATCTTGAGGGCCGCGAGCAGCAGGACCGACCGGAGAATCAGATCCCCGTTGAGGGCCTTTTCCACCGTGTCGTAGCCGACCCCGAGCACCTCGGGCAGAAACAGCCCCATGAGGCCCACGAGGAGTCCTCCAATCGCCGGTTGCCACCAACGGGTCCGGGCCGGCATCGTCATGAAACGGCGGCGCAGATTCAGCAGCAGCTTGACGAAGGCCGCCGAGCCCAGACCGCCGACCACCCCGAGGAGCGCGTAGGCGCCAAACTCGACCGGATTGACGAGATGGTACCCCGCCACATGGAACAGCGGCTCGTCGCCCAGGAGGAGGTGGAGCACCATCCACGAAGTGGCTGAACTGAGGACGACCGAGCCGAGAACCGGGGCATGGAGATCGCCCATGATCTCCTCGAGGGAGAACAGCACCGCGGCGATCGGCGTGTTGAAGGCGGCCGCCAGCGCCGCCGACCCGCCCACGGGCACCAGCGCCTTGACCTGGTCCCGGGTGAGCCCGAGCCGCCGGCCGATCACCGAAGCGAGGCCCGAGCCGATCTGAACCGAAGGACCTTCCCGGCCGAGGGCAATTCCGCTGGCGAGCGACGCGGAACAGTTGAAGAACTTCCCGAGGACCGTCTTGAGGGAAATCCGGCCATCGTGGATGAACAGCGCGGCTTTCGTCTGGGGAATGCCGCTGCCGCGCGCGTCCGGAAAAAACCGTTGAATCAGGTAGCCGGTGCCGAGCGCACCGAGAATCGGCATCAGCAGGCGCCGGTAACCCGACCCGCCGGCCGGGTACATCCGGGCCGCGAGCCGGCCCGTGAGCAGGATGAACGCCACGACCACGAGGCCGACCAGGGCCCCGATGACCAGGCTCATCAGGAGGGCGAGCTGATTCTCGCGCTGGCGGAACTGGTCGAGCCACGCCCAGGCGCGCCTGGTCCAGGAGTCGCTTTGTGGGTCCGGCGACGGCGGAGGAGATGCCACGATCGCAATATAGGGCGGTCGGGCCGGAGGTCGACCGCGCCGATGGGCCGGCCCGGGATGACGCGCTGCTCACCGGATTCCCCGGCCATCGATAGATTCCGGAGGTCCCGCCATTCGAGGCTACCCGTGCCAACGCCGACCGTCCGCCTCTCGCTCGCCGCCCTGAGCCTCGCCACGTCGGCCGCCGCGGCCCAGTCCCCGGATCCCGCTGCCGCCATGCACTGGCGTTCGATCGGGCCGACCCGGGCCGGCCGGGCCCGGGCCCTCGCCGGGGTCCCGACCCAGCCGAACGTGTTCTATGCCGGGTTCGACAACGGGGGCGTCTGGCGGTCCACCGACTACGGCTCCAATTGGGAACCACTTTTCGATCGGGAATCCACGGGCTCGATCGGCGCCATCGCGGTGGCACCGTCGGATCCGGACATCATCTACGTCGGGAGCGGTGCGGGCATCATCCGACCGGACCTGGCCACGGGCGACGGCATGTACAAGTCGGCAGACGCCGGGAAGACCTGGACCCACCTGGGGCTTCGTGAATCGCAGATGATCGCCCAGGTCGACGTCGACCCCGCCAACCCCGACCGGCTCTTCGTGGCGGTCCTGGGCCATCCCTACGGTCCCAACGCCGAGCGGGGGATTTTCCGCTCGCTCGACGGCGGCCGGACCTTCCAGCAGGTGCTGTACAAGGACGAGTATACGAGCGGCAATGACGTCCGGATCTCGCCGGCGGATCCGAACACCGTCTACGCGACGCTGTGGCAGCAGCAGGAGGCGTTCTGGGAAGGCGGGTCCTTCGGCGGCGGCGGCAACGGGATCTTCAAATCCGCCGATGGCGGCACCACCTGGCACCAGCTGACCCAGGGCCTGCCCTCGATCCTGCAGGCCAACATCGCCATCGCGCCGAGTGACCCGAACATCCTCTACGCGATGGTGGCGGCGGCCGGCGAGAACGGCCGGTCCGGCCCGGTGAGCTTCTACAAGTCCACCGACGCCGGCGAGCATTGGTACGTGGCGGTCCGGGGCCCCAACGGCGCCGCGAACGCGCCCGTCGTCGAGGACCAGCGGCCGCTCCGCCGGATCGGCGGCGGCGATCTGCCGACCATCACGATCGACCCGAAGGACCCCGACGTCGTCTACAGCGCCTCCGTCGTGATGTGGCGAACCGAAGACGGCGGCCGCACCTGGTCGGCCGTCCGCGGCGCTCCCGGCGGCGACGACTATCAGAAGATCTGGATCAACCCCGAACACACCAACATCGTCTTTGCCGTGGCCGACCAGGGCGCGGTGATCTCCGCCAACCGCGGCGCGTCGTGGAGCAACTGGTACACCCAGCCGACGGCCGCGATGTACCATGTCTCCACCGACAACGCCTTCCCGTACCGGGTCTGCGCGGGCCAGCAGGACTCGGGATCAGCCTGCGTCGACAGCCGGTCCATGGACGGCCAGATCACGTTCCACGATTGGCACCCGGTCAACATCCAGGAGTACGGCATCGCGGCACCCGATCCACGGGACCCGGACCTCGTCTACGGCAGCATGCGGACCAACGTTTCGCTGTACAACCGCAAGACCGGGCAGACGACCTACGTTGGACCCACGCCTGAGCAGCGGGGCACCGACTACGGGCGCAACGTGCGGACGATGCCGATCAACTGGTCACCGGTCGACCCGGGGGTCCTGTACTACACGTCGAACGTGGTCTGGCGCTCCATCGATCACGCCCACAGCTGGACCCGGATCAGCCCGGATCTGGCGAGGCAGACCTGGGAAGTCCCGCCCACCGCCGGCCAATATTCGGCCAGCGTCACGCCGGGCCCGCGGGGAACGATCACCGCGTTCTCTCCGTCGGCGCGGAGTGCCGGGGTCCTCTGGGCCGGTACCGACGACGGCTTCATCCAGGTCACCATGAACGGCGGCCGGTCATGGCGGAACGTCACCCCCGCGGCCATCAAGCCGTGGACCCGGATCTTCAACATCGATGCGGGGCACTTCGACACCCTGACCGCGTACGCCGCCGCGAATACCATGCGGATCGACGACATGAATCCGCACTTCTGGCGGACCCACGACGGCGGCCGGACCTGGACCGAGATCAACACGGGCATCGCGGCCGGCTCGGTGGCCAACGCGATCCGGGAGGACCCACGCCAGCGGGGGTTGCTCTATGCCTCGACCGACACCCAGGTCTGGGTCTCCTACGACGACGGTGACCACTGGCAGTCGCTCCGGCTCAACATGCCCGCGATCTCGGTCCGGGACCTGCAGCTCAAGGACGACCCCACCTGCCTCTGCTCCGACCTGATCGCCGGCACCCACGGCCGCGGGTTCTGGATTCTCGACAACGTCACCCCGCTCCGGCAGGCCGCGGCGATCCGCAATGCGCGAACGCCCTACCTGGTCCGTCCCGCCGTGGCGGTGCGGGTCCGCTTCGGTACGAACGATCCCACGCCATGGCCGCCGGAGGTTCCCGCGGGAGAGAACCCGATGCCCGGCGGCATCATCGATTACTACCTGCCCGAGACCGTTACCGGTGTCGTCACGCTGGAGATTGCCGACAGCGCCGGTCACGTGGTCCGGAGCTACCGGAGCGACGAACCGGTGCTCGATCCGGATCCGGCCCTCGACCCCGAGGGCTACGACCGCGTCTGCCGCGCCCGGCCGACCGCCACCTACTGCGGCCTGCCGCTCTACTGGCCCGCGCCCCAACTCGTCGTGTCGCATCGCGCCGGGATGCATCGCTTCAGCTGGGACCTGCACTATCAGCCGTTTCCGGTCGAGGACATCGACGACGCGGGCGACGAAGCGGCGACCGGCGCCGTCCCCCACCACACCTGGCCCGAGGTGAACGCGCCCTGGGCCCCGCCCGGCCGCTATCAGGTCCGGCTCACCGCGGGAGGTACGACGGTGACCCAGCCCCTCGTCCTTCGTCTCGACCCGCGGGTCCGCACCCCGGCCGCGGGGCTCCGCCGGCTCGCCACCCTGACCCGGGAGATGCACGACGGCGCCGTGGCCGCGCGCACCGCGTTCCTCCGGGGCCGGGCCCTGGTGGCGGCACTGGCCCGGCTCGAGGGTGCCGAGGCGGCGGCGTATCGGACCCAGGTGGAAGCGCTCGCGCCGGAGCCGACCCGGGGACCGCGCGGCTTCCGGGGCCGGCGCGGGCCGGCCGGGCCGCCGACCCTCGAGGGCGCCAGCAACACCCTCATGGCGGCGGCGATGGCGATGCAGGGAGCCGATGTGGCGCCTACGGCCGGACAGGTGGCCGCCTGCACCGCGGCGCGCGCTCAGCTCGCCGGCGTGATGCGACAGTGGAATGCGCTGACGACCAGCGGCCTCGCGAAACTCAACGCCAGCCGGCGCGCCGCCGGCCAGGCGGCCGTCACGCTGCCGCCCCCGGCCTCGGAAACCGAGATCTGATGATTGAACGGGGCGCCGGCGGCGACTTGCCGCCGGCGCCCGGCGTCACCACGCAGGCGAACCCCGACTCCGCTTCTCCTTCACAGGACATCGCCGTGATCGCACTCCGCCGTCACCTCATCCGCCGCGCCGCGCGCCGCTCGATCGTCGGCGCCGTGGCGTTAGGCACGATTCTCCTCGCCCGCCCGGGCCGGGCGGCGGCCCAGGCCCGCCCAATGCCCTCGATCGCCGAGCGGACCGCCAACCTGAAGGCGATGCCCGGCTACTTCAACCTGTACTGGGACGAAAGCGGCGGAAAGCTCTTCTGGGAAATCGACAAGCTCGACACCGAGTTTCTCTACGCGGTGTCGATGGCCAGCGGACTCGGCAGCAATCCGATCGGGATCGACCGCGGCCAGCTCGGCGGCACCGCCATCCTTGTTGCGAAGAAGATCGGCCCGCGGGTGCTGCTTCTCGAGCCCAACTACCGGTTCCAGGCCCGGAGCAGCAATCCGGACGAGAATCAGGCCGTCCGGGACGCGTTTGCGCCGTCGATCCACTGGGGCTTCGACGTCATCGCCCAGACCGGTTCGAGCGTGCTGGTGGACGCGACGGCCTTCTTCCTCCGGGATGCCCGCGGCGTCGTCGAACAGATCGCCGGCCGGCAGCAGGGGCGGTTCCAGCTGGACGCCTCCCGGAGCGCCCTCTACCCCGAGGCGATCAAGTCGTTCCCGGAGAACAACGAGATCGAAGCGATGCTCACCTTCACCAGCAGCCAGCCCGGCCGGCTGGTCAACGGCGTGGCGGCCTCCGGCGAGGCCATCACGCTGCGCGAACATCATTCGCTCATGAAGCTGCCCGACCCCGGCTTCACGCCCCGGCTGGCAGATCCGCGCGTCGGCGTGAACGGTCCGGATGTGATGGATTTCACCCAGCCGATCGACCGGGATGTCTACCTCCGCTTCACCGCGCGGCACCGCCTCAAGAAAAAGGACCCCTCCGCGGCGCGCTCCGAGCCGGTCGAACCGATCATCTACTACGTCGACCCCGGCACCCCGGAGCCGGTCAGAACGGCCCTTGTCGAAGGCGCCCGCTGGTGGAATCAGGCTTTCGAGGCCGCCGGCTACATCAACGCCTTCCGGGTGGAAGTGCTCCCGGCTGGCGCCGACCCGGAGGACATCCGCTACAACATGATCCACTGGACCCACCGGAAGACCCGGGGGTACTCCTACGGCGGCAGCGTCTCCGATCCCCGCACCGGCGAGATCATCCGCGGCAACGTCAACTTGGGCAGCCTCCGCCTCCGCCAGGACTACCTCCACGGCGAAGGCATGGTCCCGCCGTTCGGATCCGCCGGCGATGACGACGGCCTCGCCGACGCGCCCAATTTCGAGTACCTCGCCGCGATCGCCGACAAGGGCGACGCGCTCAAGCTGGCTCTCGACCGGGTCCGCCAGCTGTCGGCCCACGAGGTCGGCCATACCCTCGGCTTCCCCCACAACTACATCGGGAGCGCCACCGGCCGGGAGTCGGTGATGGACTACCCCGCCCCACTCGCGAAGATCACCGCGCAGGGCACCATCGACCTGTCGGATGCGTACCCGCAACGGATCGGCGAGTACGACAAGATGGCGGTCACCTGGCTCTATCAGGATTTTCCGGCCGGCACCGACGAGAAGGCGGCGCTCGACCGGATCGTGGACGAGGGCTACCGGCGCGGCCTTCGCTACGTCGGCTACACCAATAACAATTTCATCGGCGCCGGCCACCAGTTCGCCTCCGTCTGGGACAACGGCGCCAATCTCGTCGACCAGCTCGAGACGGAAATCAGGATCCGGAAGATCGGCCTCGACCACTTCGGCCCCGAGACGATCCGCCCCGGCGAGCCGATGTCGCGGCTCGAGTACGTGCTGCTGCCGCTCTACATGCACCACCGGTTCCAGCTCCGCTCGGCGGCGCAGAGCCTGGGCGGAGCCGACTACGGCAACGCCATCCGCGGCGGCGCCGAAAAGACGTTCACGATCGTACCCGGCCCGGAGCAACGCCGAACCCTCGACGTCCTGCTGTCGACCCTGACGGTCGATTTCACCGCGCTACCGAAGCGAATCATCGAGATGATCCCGCCACCCGCCGACCGGCACGACGAAGGCGAGGCATTCGCCCGGCGCACCGACCTGCTCTTCGACCCGCTCGCGGCCGCCGAGGCGTCGGCCAATTTCACGGTGGGGGAGATGCTCCACCCGGCGAGGATGGCTCGGCTCGTATCGTTCGGCAGTCTTGGCGACTACCCCTCGCTCGAGGAGGTCGTCGACAAGCTGATCGCCGCGACCTGGAATGCGCCCGTACCCACGGACAAGTACCGGGTCCAGGTCCAGCACGTCATCCAGCGCGCCGTCGTGGATCAGATGATGACGATGGCGATGCGGGCCGACAATTCCGCCGAGGTCCGGGCGGTCCTCTCCGACCGCCTGACAAAGCTGGCACGACGGATCGAGGCCCGACCCGCGGCCACCCGTTCGGCGCACCAGACCACCGTGGCGGCCGACATCCACCGATGGGAGCAGCGCACGGAGCGAACGGTGCCGGGACCGGCGCTCGAACTCCCGGCCGGCGATCCGATCGGGGCCGGGGCCGGCGCCGGGAAGCAGCCGGGACCAGGCGCGGACTAGGCGCGGACTAGGCGCGGACTAGGCGCGGACTAGGCGCGGACTAGGCGCGGACTAGGCGCGTCGGGAAGGAGCGCCGGCAGGCGGGAGACCGCAACGGGCGCCCCAACCCCGACCGTGTCCAAAACCCAGTCAGGACGTCGCCGCTAGTCCAGATACTCGGTTGCGCCCGGTCCGGTCGACGCCGAAACTGTGGATCCGGGGGTCAGTCTGCTGCCGGGCCGTCCTCATCGAGCGGGTCCGGTGCCGCCTCGTCGACCGCCATTTCCCGTCGCAGCCACGCCCGGGCCAGGAGCCAGTCGCGATGTGCCGTCTTAAGCGACACCCCCAGGGACGCCGCCGTTTCGGCCAGCGTCAGGCCGGCGAAGAAACGGCGCTCAACCACGGCCGCCGCCCGTTCGTTGCTCTGCCCGAGGCGGGTCAGCGCCTCATCCAGCGCCAGCAACTCGTCGGCTGCCGCAACAGTCAGGAAGCCCTGCACCGACTCGAGCGGTACGGCCACCTGCCCGAGCCCGCGCTTCTGCCGCTTCCGGGTCCGGGCGTGGTCGATCAGGACCCGCCGCATCGACTGCGCAGCGATCGCGAAGAAGTGAGACCGGTCCCGGGGACTGAGCTGATCCCGCTCCGCCAGGCGCACGTAGGCCTCGTGGACCAGCGCGGTCGCGCCGAGGGTGTGCCCGGCGTCCTCGTGCCGGAGGTGCCGACGGGCAATGACGCGCAGCTCCTCGTAGACCAGCGGCAGCAAGGCGTCGAGCGCTTCGCGCTCACCGCCGCGCAGGCGCGCCAGACAATCGGTAACTGGGCCGGTGTTCATGAGGTAGGCAGGGGTAGCTTGACGCTACCGATCCGATCGACCGGAGGCAAGTGATGGAGCCGGAAACCTGGGAGGCCCTCGGAACCATTTTCTATGAGGCGCTCTCGCTCGCCGGGACCGCCCGCCAGGAGTATCTCGACGAAGCCTGCCGGGATCAGCCGGCGCTGCGGGCGGAGGCGGAGGCACTCCTGGCCTCGCATGAGGCAATCGGCGGGTCCGAGGACGACCTGCTCGCCCAACTCCCCACCGCCCGGCTCGGCGGCTTGCGCGACGGAGCCCAACTCGGCCCGTACCGGCTCGAGGAATTGATCGGCCAGGGCGGAATGGGCGAGGTCTTCAGGGCGGTCCGGACCGACCACGAGTTCGACCGTCAAGTGGCGATCAAGATCCTCCGGCCGGGCCGCACGAGCGAGGAGATGGTGCGGCGGTTCCGCCTCGAACGCCAGATCCTGGCCCGGCTCGAACACCCGAACATCGCGGCGTTGATCGATGGGGGCGTGACCGATACCGGCCAGCCCTACCTGGTCATGCAGTACGTCGACGGCACGCCGATCACCCGATATGCCGATGACCACCGCCTCTCGACGACCGAGCGCCTCCGGCTGTTCCTGGTCGTCTGCGAAGCGGTCCAGTTCGCTCACCGGAATCTGATCGTGCATCGGGACCTCAAGCCCGCGAACATCCTCGTCACGGACGACGGGCAGGTGCGGCTCCTCGACTTCGGTATCGCCAAGCTGCTCGACCCGGCGGAAACGGACGCCGACGCCCAGACCACGGGAAGCCTCCTGCTCCTGACCCCGGAGCACGCCGCGCCCGAACAGTTTCTCGGCGACCCGATCACGACCTCGACGGATGTGTACGGCCTCGGCGTGCTGCTTTACGAGCTGCTGACGGGCATCCGGCCATTCCAGACGATTCCTCGCGCCGAGCTCCACCGCGCCGTCTGCGAACGGGAACCGGCTCGGCCAAGCTTCGCGGCAGGGGCCGCGGTACCCGGCCTGGCGGGCGACGATCCGGTTGCCCGGGCCGCGATGCGGCGCGCCGAACCCGCAGGGCTTTCACACGCCCTCGTCGGCGATCTCGACGCGATCGTCGGGATGGCGATGCGCAAGGAGCCGGCCCGGCGGTACGAGTCGGCTGGCCAGCTCGCCGCCGACGTCGCTCGATACCTGGCCGCCCGCACGGTGCTCGCCCGGCCCGATACCTGGGCCTACCGCACCAGAAAATTCGTGGGCCGCAATCGCTGGGCGGTGGCCACCGGCGCGGCGGCCGGCGCGCTCCTGATCGCCTCGTTCGGCCTCACGGCCTATCAGTCGTGGCGCCGCGCTGCGGCGCTGCACGTTGCCGAGGCCGAGCGCACGAAAGCCGGCCGGGTCACCGACTTCATGATTGGCATCTTCGACGCCAGCAATCCGCTGGAGAATCGCGGCGCCAATCCGACCGCCCGCGAACTCCTCGATCGGGCGGCCGGCCGGGTCGCGGACGACCGGACCCTCGAGCCGGGCGTCCGGGCCGATCTCGAACTCGCGATCGGCCGCGCCTACCTGTCCCTCGGCCAGGCGGAGCCGGCCACCCGGAGCTTCGAACGTGTGATCGGGCTCCGAAAGCCGGACGAGACCGCCGATCCGGCGGCCCAGGCGGCGGCCTACGAATGGGCCGGCCGAGCGCTCGCGGCCGGCGGGAAGTTGCGGGAGGCCGTCGCGGCGGGCCGGACGGCGTTGGAGCTCGAACAGCGAGCCTACGGACCCCGGAGCCCCGCCTCCGCCAAGACGCTCGTGACCCTCGCCAAGACATACCGGTCACTCGACATCCTCGACCACGGCGATACGGCCCGCACCCTTCTCTCGGAGGCCCTCGCGATCGAGGAGGCCGCCACGCCGCCGAATCGCCTGGCAATCGCGGAGATCTTCCGGGCCCGCTCCGTCATTGCGATGGACCAGCACCAGCGGGATCAGAGCCTGGCCGACGTGCACCTGGCCGTTACCAACGCCGAGGCGGCACTCGGGGCCGACCATCCGGTGCTGTTCAACTATTACGAGAGCCTGGCCCTCGTCCTCTCCTCGATGGGTCAGTTCGACTCGGCCATTGCCATCCATCGCCGGCTCCTGGCCGATCGGGAACGAGTCCTCGGCCCCAACCATATCGACGTGTCCTACAGCGTCTTCAACCTGGCTCGCGAGCTCGGGCGGGCCAAGCACTTCGACGAGGCCCTGCCGCTTTTCGAGCGGGCCGTGGCGATGCGCACCAAGGTCCTCGGGCCCACCCACTACGCCGTCTGCTACGCGCTCCACAGCTACGCGGTGGCCACGGCCCAGTCGGGCGATCTCGAGCGCTCCGTCGAGCGGTTTGCCCGCGCCGCGAACGTGTGTGAAACCGCGCTGGGACCCAAGGCCACGGTGGTCCAGGACGGACTGGAGGGCGTCGCCATCGTCCGGGCGATGCAGCACCGCACCGCGGCCGCCATCGCCGCCCTCGAACAGGCGGTCGCGCATGGGTACGACCGGCCCGGCCGGATGAGTCAGGCGCCTTTCGACCAGTTGGCGGGCAATCCCCGATTCGACCGGGTCGTGGCCGCCATGCCCGGGAAGGAGGGCCGGCCCCACTAGGTCGGCCGCAGCCTGCCGCGGGAAACGACTCCCCGCCCCGGCCAATGTCTAAAGCGAACCGGGTTTGTCGCCGCTCCGGAAGCAGCACCCACCCCCCTTCCGGAGGACCCATGCAGACTCGTTCGAGGTACGCTATCGCCACCGCTCTGGCCGCGGGGGCACTCCTCACCATCGTCCAGGGATGCGGCGAGGCGCCCGTCACACCCGAGGAACCGGCCACCCTCGAGGCCCGAACCACCGGCGACCATGCCGGCCACGACGGTACGGATAACGGGGGTGACCCGCATGCCGGCCATGGCGAAGCGAAGACCCTCTACGTCTGGGCCAGCGACCAGGATCACCAGTCGCCCGACTTCTTGGCGGTCGTCGATTTCGACCGGGAATCGCGAACCTACGGCAAGGTCCTGAAGACCGTTCCGCTTCCGCCCCCGGGCAACATCGGAAACGAGCCGCACCACTGCCACACGTCGGCCGACCAGCGGATTCTCGCCTGTGGTGGATTGCTGAGTGTGCTCAAGGGCCAGAACGAGATGTTCTTCTTCGACATCTCCCGGGCGCGGGACCCGAAATACCTCGGCTCCGTCAAGGCGGCGCTGTCGAGCATCACGGACGACTTTCTCGCGTTGCCGCACGGCGGCTTCCTCGTCACCAACATGGGGTCGGCCACCGGCGGCGCCGGCGGCCGGGTCGTCGAGCTCACGCCCGACCTCCAGATCAAGGCGGAATGGCCGGCCGTCCTGCCGGCGGACGGGGAGTTCAACCCGCATGGCATCGATGCCGATTTCGCGCGGAATCGCCTCGTCACGGCCGACTTCCTCAACCCGGTGACCACGCTCAACGCCGTCCCCGGGCCGATCGAGCTGCGCGGCTCGCTCCGGTTCTGGGACCTGGCCCGCCGGGAGATCGTCCGGACTGTATTTCTGCCGGACAAGGCCGGGTCGATGGACGTCAAGCTGATCCCGCATGACCCCCACGGGCGGGCCATCACTGCGAACATGTTCACCGGCCTGGTCTACACCGTCGACCCGACGGACGGAAGCGTCGTCCAGGCGTTCGACTGCGAGGACATCGTCCCGCATGTCGAGGTGCCGGTGCGGGGCGGCATGGTCCAGCTGCTCGCCATGCCGCGGAGCGGGCGGCGGCTCATCTTCGCCTCGTTCCAGGCGGGCCAGGTGGGGATGCTCGACATCACCAACCCGAACCGGTTCAAGCAGGTGTCCGTCGTGAGCTTCGGCCTCGATACCGGGCCGCACTCGATCCACCTGACCCACGACGACAGGCGCCTGATCATCACCGACTACTTCCTCGACCAGGACGACTTCGGCAAGGTCCACTTCGAGGGCGACCACAAGGTCCGGGTCCTGCAGGTGAGCGACCGCGGACTGGCCATCGATCAGCGGTTCCAGGTCATCGACTTCAACACGGCCTTCCCCACCGGGCCGGCCCGCCCGCATGGCATCGGAATGAAGTGACCCGAGGGGCGCCGGGGCCGCCGTCCAGCCCGAGGCCCCGGCCCCAACCCGGCCCATCGCGATGCCGACGTCGGTCCGTCGCAAGCCGTAGGGCCGAGTTGGCCCGCGGGTCCGAACCCCTCCGAACACATTTTCGGCCCCACTCGCAACGAACCTGCCCGCCGATACGTCGTAGGAGCAACTCCCATGCGCATCCGTCTCCGTACCGACCGGCTCCGAGAGCTGCTGGCCACGAGCCCGCTCAGCCAGAACAACTGGGCCATCCGCATGGGCTTTTCGCGGGGTCACTGGTCCGACCTCGTCAACGGCCGGCATCCGTATCCGAGCCCCAAGACCCGGGCCCGGATGCTGGAGCTCCTGACCGTCCCGTTCGACGAGCTCTTCGAGATCGAAACGGGCGCACCCGCCGCCGGCGCCGATTTCCCGGCCGCCGTCGCGGATCGCTACCTGATCGACCGGGAGCTCGGGCCGGGGGCGATGGGCACCGTCTTCCTGGCCCGAGACCTGGCCCGAGGCCGCCCGGTGGCCATCAAGGTGATCGCCCCCGAGGCGGTGAGCGGGATCGGTCTCGAGTCCTTCGAGCGGGAAATCGGCTTCATGGCCCAGCTCGACCATCCTCACATCGTCCCGCTGCACGACTCCGGCGTGGCCGCCGGAAACCCGTACTACGTCATGCCCTGGGTCCGGGACGGCTCGCTTCGCGACCGGCTTCGACGGGACGGGCGCCTCCCGCTCGATGTCGCGATCGGGCTCGTCCGCGGGATCGCGGCCGCGCTCACCTACGCCCACACCCGCCAGGTTCTCCATTGCGACGTCAAGCCGGAGAATATTCTCCTCTACGGGGCGCACCCGTATGTGATGGACTTCGGCATCGGCCGGGCCATCCACGCCGAGGCGTCCGAGTGGCGGGCGCGGCGGGGGCTCGACCTTTCGGCGGGCACGCCGGCGTACGTGAGCCCGGAACAAGCCAACGGCGACCTTGACCTCGACGGGCGATCCGACGTCTACAGCCTCGGTTGTGTCGTCTATGAAATGCTCACCGGGCGGCCGCCGTTCGAGGGCACCAGCACCGAAGCCGTCGTGGCCCGCCGTTTCCTCGGTGACCCGCCGCCGATCCGCGGCGTTGCGCCCGAAGTCCCGGAAGCCGTCGCCGAGCTGGTGACCCAGGCAATGGCTCTCGACCGCAACCGCCGGCCGCCGACTCCCGAGGTGTTCG
Organism: Gemmatimonadales bacterium; assembly: GCA_050183815.1. Taxonomy (GTDB): domain Bacteria; phylum Gemmatimonadota; class Gemmatimonadetes; order Gemmatimonadales; family GWC2-71-9; genus SHZU01. Next base: position 19,961 of record JBFXAY010000043.1, read on the forward strand.
CCACGGCGCTCGGGGCAGCCGCCTCCGCGGCCTCGCCGCTTGCCGTCCGCGCTTCGCTCGCGCTCACCCGGGCCACCGACCGGTGGCGCAGGGCCGGACGGTCAGCGCCGACCCGCCGCCTCGGAGGCCTCGTGTCGACTCTCTGGCAGGACCTTCGCCTCGCCGCCCGGACTCTCCGCCGCTCGCCGGGATTCGCGCTGATGGTCGTGCTCCCGCTCGCCCTGGGTCTCGGAGCCGGCGCCACCTTCTTCGGCGTCGTGGACCGTTTCCTCTTGCGGCCGCCGCCGGGCGTCGCCGACCCGGGCCGCGTCGTCCGCTTCGTCTTCGAGGGCGATCGCGAACCAGCCGGCCGGTTCGTCACCGGCGGATTGACCTGGCCCGACCACGAGGTGCTGGCGCAGGAGCCCACGACGTTCAGCGCCGTCGGCTCGTGGCTTCGCTATGCCGCGAGCCTGGGCCGGGGACCGGATGCCCGCAACATTCCGGTGGCCCTGGCCACCGCCTCCCTGTTCCCGGCCCTCGGCATCAAACCGGCCCGGGGCCGCTTCTATTCGGCCGATGAGGACGTAGTCGGAAATCCGAACCTGCCCTGCGTGGCGAGCGACCGGTTCTGGCGTCGGACCTTGGCGCGGAGCGATTCCCTGGGCCAACGCTTCCGCATCGGGCAGCTCGACTGCACAATCGTCGGCGTGACGCCGCCGCATTTCGAGGGGGCCGACCTCGCGCCCGTGGACCTCTGGATCCCGCTCCGCGGGGGAGCGGTCGATTTCCAGGGGCCGGATCCCGCACTCTGGACGACGGACCGGTACCGGTGGCTGCGAACCGTGGCCCGGCTCGCACCGGGCGTCGACCGCCGGCGCGCCAGTCAGGTGGCAGCCCTCGCGTATCGGAAGTTCCCGAGCCGGGTTCGCGACCCGGACCTGACCGGGTTGCTCCGGGCTGAGCCCCTGCTCGAAGCCCGAGGCACGGAAGCTCGCGGCAACGCCCTGCCCACCGCGGCGTGGCTCACCGGGGCCGCCACGGTCCTGCTCCTGCTAACGGCCGTCAACCTGCTCAACCTGTTCCTCGCCAGAAGCCTGTCACGGTCCCGCGAGCACGCGCTCCGTCTCGCCCTCGGCGGCGGCGCCGGAGCCCTGGTACGGGCCCAGGTGGCGGAGACCGGTCTCCTGGCGCTGCTCGCCGGCGGTGCGGCGCTGGCCCTGGTGGCGCTGGCGGGGCCGCTGGCCCGGGCCACGCTCTTCCCGGCCATTCGCTGGGCGGAGGATCCGCTCGACTGGCGGTCGGCGGCCGTGGCGATAGGCCTCGCGCTCGTGATCGGGCTGAGCATCGCTGTCGCCACCGGACTTGCCGCGCGGCGCACCGATGCCGGGCTGCTGTTCCGCCTCGGATCGATCCGGCTCACCGGCGGACGCGGTACCCACCGACGGCGGCTCGGCCTCGTGGCGCTGCAGGCCGCCCTCTCGGCCCTTCTCCTCGTCGGGTCGCTCGGCTTCGTCAGGAGTTTCCGCCGGACCGCGAATCTGGACCTCGGCTTCGACCCCGCCGGCCTCCTCATCGCCGACGTGCCCACCGGCGCCTTCGCCGACCCGGACCGCCATCGGCGCTTCCTCGAGTCACTCGAGGAACGGGCTCGCGCGACCCCTGGTGTCGTGGAGGCGGCGCTGGGGTACATGGCGCCGTGGTCCAACAACCGGACCGAACCGGTGGTTATTCCCGGCCGCGACAGCCTGCCCCGCGCGGAACCTTTCGGAGTTCCGGTCTTCGATGCGGTGACGCCGGACTATCAGCGCACCATGCGGCTCCAGCTGCTCGCCGGGCGATGGATCACGGCCGCCGACGCCGCCGGCAGCGCGCCGGTGGTGGTCGTCAACCAGGCACTGGCCCGGCTGTATTGGCCCGCGGCGGCGTCGGTCATCGGCCGCTGTCTCCGGATCGGGGCAGGCTCCCCACCCTGCCGTGAGATCGTCGGGGTCGTCGCCGATCACCGGTTCAGCGGCGGGATCGACAGCCCGCCCATCGCGGCCTATTTCGTACCGCACGCCCAGGCCGCGGCCTACCAGTTCACCCCGAAGTTGTTCCTTCGCACCGCCGGCGACGCCGCCCGGTTCCAGCCCGTCGTGCAACGCCTGGTCCAGGGCGGCGGGGCCGACCTGCCGGCGGTGTCCATCCGCACGGCGGAGAGTCTGTTCGAGCCGCTGGTCGCCCCGGCGCGGGTCGGCGCGGTGGCCTTCACCGCCCTCGGCGTCCTCTCCCTGATCGTGGCGCTGGCCGGTCTGGTGGCGGTCTTGAGTTTCCTCGTCGCCGAGCGCTCGGCCGAGTTCGCCATCCGGTCGGCGTTAGGCGGGGCTCCTCGCCAGGTTGCCGCGCCGGTGGTCCGGCAGGCGGTGATCGTGGTCGGCGTCGGCACCGCGGCCGGCCTGGCGTTCGCGGCCCTGGCCGCCCGGTGGGTGCAGCCGCTCCTGTACGAGGTCCGGCTGCTGGATCCGCTGGTCGTCGGGGGCTTGGCCGCCGGATTCGGTTGCCTGGCAGCGTTGGCGGCACTTGGTCCGGCCCGTCGCGCCGCCGCGCGCCAGCCCATGGAGGTGCTTCGCGCCGAATAGGCCTCCTGACGCCGATGGGTAACCCTGGGGCGCACCATCGACAGCGGCCGGATGGACTTCCTGGGCAAGCGGACTATGGTGCTGGCACCACGTTCGCGGCCGGGGCACTTGTCACTTTGAAGCCGCCGGCCCGATCCGGCTCAACTGCTCCCGCGCCGAGCGGGTTCGCGGATGGTCGGACCCGAACGCGGCCTCCAGAATGTCGCCAGCCTCGGCCACGACCGCCCGGGCGGCCGCTGGGCGTCCCAGCCCGACGTAAGTGTTGCCCAGCGCGGTCAGGGTGTAGGCGAGGGCCGGGTGACCGGGCGGCAGGCCGGCCCGCCGGATGGTGAGGGCCGCCTCCAGATCGTCACGCGCTTCCGCGAACCGGCCGAGCGCGTTCCAGGCGCCGCCGCGGACCGTCCGGACCGCCGCCACGAGAGGGTGGTCGGCCGGCACGCCGTCCGGCCCGATCCGGGAGAGCACCGAATCGGCCCAGGCCACCGCCTCCTGTGGCCGGCCGGCACCCAGCGCCGTCACCCCGAGATTCACCAGGGTCCCGATCTCGTCTGGATGCCCCGGGCCGAAGATCGCCCGGCGGAGCGCCAGCGACTCGCGGTACCCGCTGTCGGCCCCGGCCAGGTCGCCCTGGTCCGCCAACACGCCGGCCCGGGTCGCCAGTGCGGCCGCGAGCGCCGGCCGGCCGCCCCGGCCCGCCGCACGAAGGGCCGCGACGGCTTCGTCCACGGCCGCGCGGCCGCCGGCCACGTCCCCAGCCTCGAGCCGCGTCACCGCCTGATTGTTGAGCGCGTTCGCCAGCTCGACGGGCTCCGCCCGATACCGCCGCCGCAGTTCCACCGCCCGATCCGCCATGTGGCCGGCCGAGTCCGGATATCCGAGCAGCCCGAACAGCCAGGCCAGATCGGCCGCCACCGTGGCCACGCCGAGGGAATCCCCCCGGCCGCGGGCATCGGACCCGGCCGAGTCGTACCAGACCCGCGCCAGCGCGAGATCGCCCTCGTCGGCGGTCACCTCCGCCAGGCCCCGCTCGGCCGCAAACCGCTCGTCCCCGAGTCCCGCAGTCCGGGCCAGCTCGAGGGCCCGGGCGAGTTGCTCGCGCGCCTCGGTCACCTGCCCGAGACCCCGGAAGGATCTGCCTAACGCCAGCCGCACGGCCGCCTCGACGCCGGGGTCGTCGCCGAAATCGGCGGCGGCACGGGCGGCCGCCTGGCGCAGCAACTGCCGGACGGTCACGTCGCGATCGCCCCGCCAGGGATCCGGCGCGCCAAGGAGCTCCGCCAGAAACCCGGTGACCCGCCGGCTCCGGGCCGCAGCCTCGGCCGCGGCGGCCCGGGCCCGCTCCGCCCGAACGGCACGGTCCACTGCCGCGGCGCCGGTCAACGTCAGGCCAAACGCCAACCCGGCCACGAGCACCGACGCGACGCGGTTCCGGCCGACCAGCCGTCGGAACCGGTACCAGGCGCCATCGGGGCGGGCAACCACCGGTCTCCCCTGCAGCAGCCGCTCGAGATCGCCGCCGAACTCGTCTGCGGAGGCATACCGGCGGGCCGGGTCCTTCCGGAGGGCCATCTGAATGACGCGCTCGACGTCGCCCCGGAGCCACCGGCGCCGGCGCCCGGCGGACCAGCCCGCCGCGGGGGCGCTCGCCGCAGCGGCCAGGGGCCGGGGCGGTTCCGCCGCCACCCGCTCGCGGTGCTGCGCCGTGCTGCTGCCCGCGGAAAACGGCACGGCACCGGTCAGGAGCTGGTACGCCACGACGCCGAGGGAGTAGATGTCGCTGGCCACCGATGCCGGATCGCCCGCCAGCTGTTCGGGCGAGGCGTAGTTGAGCGTCACCGGTCCCGAGCCGAACATCGTCAGTGTCGGATCCGGCTCGAGGGAATCGGCGGGCCCGAGCAATTTGGCCACGCCGAAATCGAGCAGCTTGACGGTCCCGTCGGCGGTGACGAGGATGTTGCCCGGCTTGAGGTCGCGGTGCACGACGAGTTCCCGGTGGGCGAAGTGCACCGCGGTACACGCTTGCCGCAGGAGCCGGAGGCGGCCGGGCGGATCGAGCCGCCGATCGTCGCACCAGTCGGTAATCGGCCGGCCGTCGACCAGTTCCATGGCGTACCAGGGCAGGCCCGCTTCGGTGAGGCCGCCGTCGATCAGCGTGGCGATGTTCCGGTGCCGGAGGCGGGCGAGGACCTCACGCTCCCGCCGGAACCGCTCGACCGTCAGCCCACCCGCGAGGTCGGTCCGGATCGTCTTGAGGGCGGCCTGCTGCTTGTACCCGTCGGCGTCGCGGACGCCCAGGTAGACAGTGCCCATCCCCCCCCGTCCGATGACCCGCTCGATCCGCCACGAGCCGATCGCGTCCGGGATCGGCTCGTCGGGAGCGTCGGCGCGGCCCATCATGGCCCACCATTCCGAGGCCGGCCGATCGAGCGTCCCCCCGGAGCCGTCGAGGGCGGCGAGATAGCGGCCCACTTCCTCGCCCCGCGCACCGCCGAGGCCGGCCAGCCGGCGAGCCCGCTCCGGCGCCGGCAGATCGGCCAGTTCCCCGACGAGGTCGGCGATCTCGTCCCAGCCAACCGGCGGTTCGGTCATCGCACCGCGCTCACCGGTCGGGGCCGAGGGCCCGGGCCAGCCAGGCGCGGGCGGCGGCCCAGTCGCGTTTCACGGTCGCTTCCCCGACCCCGAGGATCTTGGCGACCGTGTCGCCATCGTATCCCCCGAACCAGCGGAGCTCGACCACCCGGGCTCGGCGCGGGTCGATCGCCGCCAGCCGGTCGAGCGCCTCGTGCACGGCCAGGATGTGCTCGGCGGGGACCTCGGCGGCAAGCCCGTCGGGCAGGCTCACCGCGGCCGCGCCCCGTTTCTGCCGAGCCCGGGCCCGCGCCTGGTCCACCAGGACCTGGCGCATGGCCCGGGCAGCCACGCCGTAGAAGTGGCTCCGGTCGGCCCAGTCGGTCGTGTGGCGGTTGCCGAGACGAAGGAACGCCTCGTTGACGAGCGCGGTCGGCTCGATGGTGGCGCGGGATTCGCGCCGGAGCAGTGCCGCGGCGATCCGACGCAGTTCGTGATGGACGAGCCCGAAGAGCTCCTCGTCGGCGCCGCGATCCCCGGCGGCGGCCCGATGAAGCAGTTGGGTCACATCGCCCGGCGCCGCAGATCCGGGGAGATCGTCTCCCGCCACGCCAGATGCTCGAGAGTGGAAACCACCTCATCCTATCCGCCGCTCCGGAACCCGGCAAGGCGAGCGTCACCAGCGAATGCGCGACCGGGCGGGCAATCCGGGCATGGGGCGGGCCCGTTGGAGTTGTCCGGACATGCGCCGGCGTGGTCGGGCCGGGATCACCGTCGGTCTGCGGCGCTTCGAATCGAATGAACGACTCAGCGCCGCCGGGTGGCCCCCCGCCTAGTTTCCGGCCCGCACGTAGACGCGCCGGAACTCGACCTTCCGCGGCCCCTCGATCCGCACCTCCACCACGAGCAGATCGGTGTTCGGCTCGACCCAGTAGGTTTCGCGAATCCGTCCGAAGTCACCCGCCCGGCGCTCGACCTCAAGTTTCGCCTTGTTCCACCGGGCCTTGCTCGTCCGAACCGACATGTCGCTGAGGGTGTCCACCACCTCCCGGCCGTCGGTCGGCAGCGGCCGGGGAATGCCGAGATCGGTCCGGACCCGGAGCCCGTCGTCGCCGGCCTCGAAACTGAGTTGCTGCGGGGCAACCAGGAGTGACCCACCGCCGCCACCGAACCCGGGGAGCCCGCCCGATCCGCGTTCGCCGCCCCCGCCGCCTCGACCCCGTCCGCCGCTCCCGGGTCCCATCCCGCGGGGCATGCCACCGCCCCGGGCGCCCTTGAGTTTCTCATCCAGGTCGTCGCTCCGGGCCGCGTCGAACCGCCAGTCGCCGATCAGGGCGGGTTGGGTCTCGACGGGTGGATCATTCTTGACCTGGGCTGCGGCCGGTACCGCCGCACCGGCCACCAGCAACCACCCCGCAACCCCGATACCCCGTCGCCTCATGTCTGGTCTCCCTGAAAGAACCGTCGCCAGGAAGGGGACACCTGAAGCGAAACCGACCCCCGACGAGTGGTGGTGCGGCCTCGAAGGCCCGGCCGTGGCCCAGCCGCCGCACGGCCAGTAGCTTTCGCTCTCAGGAACCGCTGCCACGCCCGGTTGAGGCATCCATGTCGGCACCGACCGCACCGCCCGACGCCACCGAACCGCCGCCCTATTTCGCCGTCGGCCTGCTCAAGCTGTCGGCAATGATGATCGTGACGTTCGGCGCCTATGCCATTCTCTGGTCCTACCACAACTGGAGCCGCCATCGGACCCGCACCGGCGAGGACGTGAACCCCTTGGCCCGGGCGATATTCGCGCCGCTGATGGCCTATTCGCTGTTCACCCGCATCAGCGAGGATCTCGAGGTGAAGGGGCTGCCCGGCTTCGGCAGCCCGCTCGTTTTCGGCATCGGGTTCTTCGCCCTGTCGGCCAGCGGCCGGCTCCCGGATCCCTGGTGGCTTGTGAGCCTGCTGGCGTTCCTTCCCCTCCTCCCGGTCCAGTACGCCGTCAATCGCGCGAACGCCACCGTGGCTCCCCAAGCGAATCCGAACCGGTCGTTCAGCTTCCTGAACGTCGTCGGTATCGGGGCCGGCGTCCTTGCGCTGGCCTCGCTTGCGAGCGACCTGGACCTGGCCGGCGCGACCACCGAGCCGGCGACAATCACCGCCACCAACGGGACCAGCCGGATCGATGTCCCCGCCGGTTGGGCGCCAGCCGAACTCAGCGACGAAGCGGACCTGGAGGTTGCCAACCGCCGTACCGGTTTGTATTTGATCGTCCTGACCGAGTCAAAGGGCGACTTCGCTCCGGACTTCACCTACCTGGATCACGCCAACCGGACCGTTCGGGGAATGCTCGAGAGCATGACGAGCGCAGCGGTCGTCGGAGGGCCGGACACGATCCTCGTCAATGGCCGCCCCGCCGTCCAATCGGTCATTGAAGGCCGCCGAAACGGCATCCGGATCGTATACCTCCACACCACCGTGGACGGCGAAGGCGTCTTCCACCAGATCATCGGCTGGGGCGTTCCGTCGGCCATGGGGGCGGGGCGCCGGGAACTCGTGACCGTCATCAAGAGTTTCGTCGACCTGAGCCGAGCGAAACCCGAGCCGGAACAGCGAGCCCCGTCGCCCGCCATCCGGGGTGGTCCGGCCCCGGCCGGATAGCGGCCCCAGCGCCCGGCCTGGGGCGCCTAACGCGACCGCCAGGACTGGAGGATCCGGAGATACTGCGCCCGCTCGAACCCGGCCGGATCCGGACAGCGGCTCAGATTCATGCTCCCCCGCAGCTGGTCGAGCGACTCGTACTCCCGCTCGACCAGCCAGTGCCGGAAGCCCTCGAGGATGAGCCCGAGCCGCTCCGGCCCGTTCTCGAGCAGCGTCGAGACGAGCTGGACCCCATGCGCGCCGGCCATGACGGCCTTGATGGCGTCCCGCGAGGTGTGGACGCCCCCGGTCACGGCCAGCGATGCCCGCACCTGGTCCGAGAGAATCGCGAGCCAGGTGAGCCGCGGCAGCAACTCGGCCGAGGAACTGAGCGAGAGCCGGGGCCGGACCTCGAGCGCGTCCGGGTCGATGTCGGGCTGGTAGTACCGGTTGAACAGCACGAGGCCCTCGACGCCGGCCTGGTCGAGCTGGGAGGCGAAGTGTCCGAGGGACGAATACCACGGCGAAAGCTTCACCGCGACCGGGATCCTCACCTGATCCCGCACGGCCTGGACGATCTCGAGCGCCCGCCGCTCGACCGCCCCACCGGTCTCCGTGAGGTCCGTCGGGACGCGGTAGAGGTTGAGTTCGAGCCCGTCGGCGCCGGCCTCCTCGATCAGGCTCGCATGCAGGAGCCAGCCGCCCAACGTCGACCCGTTGAGCGACCCGATCACCGGCACCGACACGGCGGCCTTGATCTTCCGGACCTGCTCCAGATACTCCTCCGGTCCCAGGGCGAACGCGGTCGGCGACGGCAGGTAGCTCGCGGCTTCCGCGAACGACTCCGCCGGATGATCGAGGGCCGCATGGGTAGCCAGCGCCTCGCGGGTGAGTTGCTCCTCGTAGAGCGAATGCATCACGATGGCGGCGCTGCCGGCATCCTCGAGCCGCCGCACCATGCCCAGATCGTCCACCAGCGGCGACGCGCCGGCCATGAACGGATGGGGCAGATCGAAGCCCAGGTACTTGGTCTTCAAATTCACGAGTCACCCTCCGTCTCCGCGGCCCCGGCCGGCGCCGCGGCCTCCGCCGCCACGGGCTCCGCCCGTTCGGGCATCGTCAGCCCCGCGAGATAGCGATACACCTCCCACCGATCCCGAACCTCGCGCTCGGCCCGCGCCATCAGCGCCTTGTGGCGGACCGGATCGAGCTTCTCCGCCATCCGGAACCGGGTCTCGTTGCGCTGGTACGTCGCCACCGGCACCGACGGCTCCTTCCCGTCGAGTTCGAGCGGCGGCAGATGCTCCCGCACCCGCCGGGGATCGAACCGGTAGAGCGGCCAGACTCCGGACCGCGCGGCCAGCTGCTGCTGCTCGACGTTGTGCCGGAGATCGTACCCGTGCGCGATGCAAGGCGAGTACGCAATGATGAGCGACGGCCCCGGATAGCTCTCGGCCTCGACGAAGGCGCGCACCGTCTGGTTCATGTCGGCGCCGAATGCCACCCGGGCGACGTACACGTGCCCGTAGCTCATCGCCTCGAGGCCCAGGTCCTTCTTGCCGGTGCCCTTCCCGGCCACGGCGAACTTGGCGGCGGCGCCGAGGGGAGTGGCTTTCGACTGTTGGCCGCCGGTGTTGGAGTAGACCTCGGTGTCGAGCACCAGGACATTGACGTTCCGGTCCTGCGCCAGCACGTGGTCGAGCCCGCCATACCCGATGTCGTAGGCCCAGCCGTCCCCGCCCACGAGCCACACCGAGCGGTCCACCAGCGCGTCCGCGATCTCGAGGAGCCGGGTCGCGGCCCAGTCGCTCGCGCCGGCCAGCGAGCCCCGAATCGCGGCGACCGCCTCGCGTTGCGCGGCGATCCGCTTCGCCGGTAGCGCCTCGTCCGCCCCGGTTGCTCCCCCGGCGGGCCCGGCCACCTCGGCGACCTGCCCGAGCGCGAGGCCCTCGGCCCGGCCGGTCGCGGGCCGCTCGACCAGCGTCGCCACCGCGGCCTCCGGGAGCCGGGACCGCAGTTCGCCCACCAGCCGCCGCGCCTCGTTTCGCTGCGCGTCGATGGCCAGCCGGATGCCGAACCCGAACTCCGCGTTGTCCTCGAAGAGCGAATTGGCCCAGGCCGGCCCGCGCCCGTGCCGGTCCGTGGTATACGGCGTGGTCGGCAGGTTGCCGCCGTAGATCGACGAGCAGCCCGTCGCGTTCGCGATCACCGCCCGGTCGCCGAACAGCTGGGTGAGGAGCTTGAGGTACGGCGTCTCGCCGCAGCCGGCGCAGGCCCCCGAGTATTCGAACAACGGGAGCAGCATCTGTGAGGTCTTCGCATTCACCCTCGACAGATCCGCCGGGTCCGTCTCCGGCAAGTCGAGGAAGAAGCGATAGGCGTCGCGCTGCGCGTCCCGGATCGGGCGCTGCGGCACCATGTCGATGGCCTTATGGCGCGGATTGCCCTTGTCCTTTGCCGGGCAGACCGTCGTGCAGAGCGAGCAGCCGGTGCAGTCCTCGGGAGCCACCTGGATCGTGTAGGCCGCGCCCTTCCGGTCGGGCCCCCGCCACGTCGTGTGGAGGAAACCCTCCGGAGCGCCGGCGAGTGCGGCGGGCTCGTACACTTTCGTGCGGATAGCCGCGTGCGGGCACACCAGCGCACACCAGTTGCACTGGATGCAGACCTTCGGATCCCAGACCGGGATCTCCGCGGCCAGGTTCCGCTTCTCCCATCTCGAGGTGCCCGTCGGCCAGGTGCCGTCCACCGGGAAGGCGCTCACCGGGAGGAGATCGCCCTTCCCGGCGAGCATCACGCCGGTGACCCGCTGGACGAAATCGGGTGCCTGGTCGGGAACGATCGGCGGCCGGTGCCTCGTGGCACTCGCCGCCGCGGGAATCGGCACCTCGTGCAGCCCGCCCAGCGACTGATCGACCGCGGCAAAGTTCCGCTCGACCACCGCCCGGCCCCGCTTCCCGTAGGTCTTCTCGATCGCCTCCTTGATCTTGGCGATCGCTTCCTCACGCGGCAGCACGCCCGACAGCGCGAAGAAGCAGGTCTGCATGACGGTATTCATCCGCCCGCCGAGCCCCGCCTCCCGCGCCACCCGGTAGCCGTCGATGGCCATGACCCGGAGCCGCTTGGCCAGGACGATCTCCTGTACCTCCCGCGGCAGCGCGTCCCAGACCTCCTCGACGGGATACGGCGCGTTGAGCAGCAGCGTGGCTCCCGGCGCCGCCGTCTCGAGGACGTCGAACTTGTCGAGAAAGTCGAACTGATGGCAGGCGACGAACGTCGCCTCCCGGATGAGGTACGGTGCGGCGATCGGACGGGGGCCGAACCGGAGATGGGAAACGGTGACCGCGCCCGCCTTCTTCGAGTCGTAGACGAAATAGCCCTGAGCGTGAAGCTCGGTCTCCTCGCCAATGATCTTGATCGTGTTCTTCGTGGCCCCGACGGTGCCGTCGCTGCCCAGCCCCCAGAAAACCGCCCGGACTTCGTCGGCCGACTCGATCGACCAGTCCGGCTCCCAGGCCAGCGAGAGCCGGGTCACGTCGTCCACGATCCCGACGGTGAAACGGCGTTTGGGGTCCGACGCCGCGAGCTCGGCGAAGACCGACTGCGCCATGGCCGGCGTGAATTCCTTCGACGAAAGCCCGTAACGCCCGCCGATCACGCGCGGCATCGGCCCCTGCCATCCCTCGTGCAGGGCGGCCACCACGTCGAGGAAGAGCGGCTCGCCGGTCGCGCCCGGTTCCTTGGTCCGGTCGAGCACCGCCACCGACCGCGCCCTCGCCGGCAGCGCCGCGAGAAACGCCGCGGTATCGAACGGCCGGTACAGCCGCACCTTCACGAGGCCGACGCGCTCGCCCGCCGCGGCGAGATGACGGACCGTCCGCTCGAGCGTTTCGACCCCCGACCCCATCGCCACCACCACCCGCTCGGCCTCGGGATGCCCGGCGTAGTCGAACAGGCCGTAGGGGCGCCCGGTGCGTCTCCCGAGTTCCGCCATCACCTCCGCCACGATCCCGGGGGCCGCCGCGTAGAACGGATTCGCCGCCTCCCGCGCCTGGAAGAACACGTCGGGGTTCTGGGCCGTGCCCCGCACCACTGGCCGGTCAGGATCCAGGGAACGGGCCCGATGTGCCGCAATCAGGCCTTCCGGTAACAGCGCCCGGAGGTCGTCGTCGTCGAGAAGCGCGATCTTCTGGACCTCGTGACTGGTCCGGAAGCCGTCGAAGAAGTGCAGCACCGGAATGCGCGAGCGGAGCGTCGCCGCCTGGGCCACCAGCGCGAAGTCGTGCGCCTCCTGCACCGACGCCGAGGCCAGGAGGGCCACGCCGGTCTGCCGCACGGCCATGACGTCGGAGTGGTCCCCGAAGATCGAGAGCGCATGCGTGGCCACCGTCCGCGCCGCGACGTGCAGCGCCAGGGGTGTCAGTTCGCCCGCGATCTTGTACAGATTCGGGATCATCAGGAGGAGACCCTGGGAGGCGGTGAACGTGGTGCTCAGCGCCCCGCCCTGCAGCGCCCCGTGCACCGCGCCGGCCGCACCGCCCTCCGACTGCATCTCCATGACGGTGGGGACGGTTCCCCAGAGGTTGGTCCGACCCTCGGCGGACCAGGCATCCGCCAATTCGCCCATGGTGGACGACGGCGTGATCGGGTAGATCGCGATCACCTCATTGACGCGGTGCGCGACCCTGGCAACGGCCTCGTTGCCGTCGAGTGTTGCGATTCGTGAAGGCACGATCACAAAGTAGAGGCCGGTTTCTAAAGGGATTGTGAATCGGGGCGGACGGGTTGGGGCGCATCGTCGGACACTGGAAGAAGGGAACGCGCCTGGGGACGGCCCCACGGCGTGGGTTGCAGCGCACCGAGGCGAGGCCTGCCGTGCCGGCGCGCCCAGCCCGAGCAGGGTGGGGAGGGGGCGGTCGGAAGGCGCGCAAGGCGCCTCGGTGGGGCCCCAGCCCTTCCTCGATCTACCCCGTGCCACCGCGCCACCGTTGTGACCAGGCGCCTCCCGACCACCCCCTCCCCGCCCAGCGCGAGAGTATCTTTGTTGGCTATGCCGAGCCGCCTCCTGACCCTCCTGCACGCGGTGGCAGTCGCCGCCCTCGTGGCGGCCGGAACCGGCCCGGGCGTGCTCGTCGCCCAGAACGTCCAGGGATCGGCCGAGCGCCCGGAGGCGGGCCTGCGAGACCGACGTCTGGTGCCCCTGCCGATCGGGAAACTCGACGGGCCGATCACCCTCGACGGCAAGGTCGACGAGGCCGCCTGGGCCGCCTTGGCCCCGCTGCCGATGTCGATGTTCTCGCCCACCTACCTGGGCGAGCTCACCGAGCGGACCGAGATCCGGATCGGCCACGACGACCGCTTTGTCTACGTGGCCGGCCGGCTCTTCGACAGCAACCCGGCCGGCATCCGCAGCAACACCTTCTACCGGGACGTCTACAGCGGCGACGACGTCCTCGCCGTCGTGCTCGACAGCTACAACGACTTCGAAACCGCCGTCTGGTTCACGACGAACCCGGCCGGCGCCCGGAGCGATCGAACCGTGTCGAACGACGGGGTTTTCTCGGGCGGCGATCCGATGAACACCGACTGGAACGCCCACTGGGACGTGGCCACCACCCGGGACGACAAGGGCTGGTATGCCGAGTTCCGGATTCCGTTCTCGACCCTCGGCTTCCAGGCCGTCAATGGCCAGGTGGAGATGGGCCTGATCGTCTACCGGGTCGTGGCCCGCAAGAACGAACGGCAGACCTTCCCCGCCCTCGACCCGAAATGGGGCGGGCTCGCCTTTGCCAAGCCCTCGCAGTCGCAGCGCGTGGTCATGGACCAGATCAAGCAGTCCAAGCCCGTTTACGTGTCGCCCTACCTGCTGACAGGACTGAACGCGGTGTCCGAGCTGGGGACCGGCACCGACCCACGCTGGTCGACCATCACCGACCGGTCGGCCGAGATCGGCGGCGACGTCCGCTATTCACCCACCTCGAACCTGGCCCTCGATTTCTCCGTCAACACCGACTTCGCCCAGGCGGAGGCGGACGAGCAGCAGGTCAATCTGACCCGATTCCCGCTCTTCTTCCCGGAGAAGCGCCAGTTCTTCCAGGAGCGGGCGTCGACGTTCCAGTTCAACTTCAACGGATCGGACCGCCTCTTCCACAGCCGCCGGATCGGCCTCGACGACGAGAGCGTCGTCCGAATCTACGGTGGCGCCCGCGCCGTCGGCCGGCTCGGCGGACTCGACTACGGCATCCTCTCGATGCAGGCGGCGCCGACCGGCGCCAGATCCTCCGAAAACCTCACGGTGGTGCGGGCGAACCAGCAGGTGCTCAACCCGTATTCGTCCGTTGGCCTCATGGCCACCTCCCGCCTCGGCACGGCGGGCCGCAACAATACCGCGTACGGGCTCGACGCGACCGTCCGGCCCTTCGGCGACGAGTGGGTGACTCTCCGCTGGGCGCAGACGTTCGACGACGAGGTCGTCGAGCGATCGGCCACCGACGCCGGATCCTTCCAGGCTCAATGGCAGCGGATCCGGGACGGCGGCTTCTCCTACAGCGCCGGCGTCGGGCGGATCGGGGCGAATTACCGGCCCGGGCTCGGCTTCCAGTCCCGCACCGACGCCCGGTTCGGCGGCGGGATGCTGCAGTACAAGGTGTTTCCGACCGGCGGCGGGACAATCCGGTCCGTCGGGGCCTCGCTGGACGCCAACGAATACCAGAGCCTGTCCGACGGCCGGCCAGACTCGAAACGGGCCGGCCTGACGCTCGAACTGGAGAACCGGCGCGGCCACCAGTTGCGCCTGACGGCCCGGACCCTTTTTGAGCGGGTCTCGGACGACTTCGAGGTGGCCGATGCCGTCGTGCCCGCGGGCGAGTACGACTACCGCGAGGCGGAGGCCCACCTGACGCTGTCCCGCAGCGGCACCTTCCGGGGCGACTTCGGCGCCACGGTAGGCGACTTCTTCGACGGCTCCCGGAAGAGCCTGTCCCTCGGGCCGACCTGGAACGCCTCACGCTTCCTCGAGCTGGCCGGCACCTACCGGATCGATCAACTCGACTTCGCCACGCGAGGGGAAGCCGCCACCGCCCATCTGGGCCGCCTCAAGCTCCAGATCGCCCTCAACACCAGGGTGTCGCTCAACGTCCTGGCGCAGTACAGCAACGTGGCCGACCTCGCCGCGTTGAACGCGCGGTTCCGCTACAACTTCCGGGAAGGCACCGATCTCTGGGTGGTCTACAACGAAGGGCTCAACACCGACCGCGAGCAACCGGGCGTGCCCCGGCTGCCGTTCTCATCCGGTCGGTCGCTGCTGGTCAAATACACCCACACACTGATTCGCTAGGTCCGCCGGCCACCTAACGGATCCGGCCGATCGCGGCGGTAACGCCCGGGATCTCCTTGCCGTGACACGCCGTGCACATCTCCGGGTTCTTCCGCCGGAGCCGGGCCGGGTCGAAGCCGGGACCGTGCGGGTTGAACCGCCGCCCGCCCTGCGCCGAGTGACAAGGAAGACAATCCCGCTCCGCGTGGCAGCTGACGCAGCTCTCGAGGCTCTGCCGGGCCGCCTGCCCATGGCCGAACAGGAACGCCCGCTTGCCGTCGTGATAGTTCCCCTGCCCGAGCGTGGTCCGCGCCTGGAAACCCGCCTGGACGTGACAACTCGCGCAGAACTGCTGGCTGTTGTGGCAGTCCGAGCACGAGGTCTCCCGGGCGTACGCCGCCGCGGGATGGCGTGCCAGAAATCCCGCCGGATGATACCCGGAGGCCCGGCCGGGATCGGGCCGGTGGCATTCGAGGCACTGGGTCCGGACGTGGCAGGTCGCACAACTCCGCTCCTGCGACGTGGCCAGCGCCGCGTGATCGTTGGTGAATTGCACCGAGTGCGACGCCGGCTTCTTCCGATCGACCAGCGCCCCCACGGCGCGCCCCTCGGCCGCCGCGTAGAGGCTGCGAATCGCCGTCGCCGGCGCTCCGACGTGACAGGCGGCGCAGCTCTCCCGGGTGTGGCAGGTGACGCAGGCCTCACCCTTCTTCCCCGCCTCGGCCGCGTGGCTCCGGCCGAAGTCGATCGCTTGATGGGTGGCCGGGCTCGTCAGCTTGGCCGGCACCAGCAGCGACCGGCGGTCCGGGCCCAGCGCCTGGATCGCGGGGGTCTCGGGTGCGTTCACGTGGCAGCTGATGCAGAACTCCCGGGCGTGGCACGTCGCGCAGCTGGCCGCCACCCCCGCCCCGCCGGTGCTCTTCGACCGCTGGCCATGCCCCGCCGGACCGGTGAGCAGGAAGCCGGGCGCCTTGTGGTCGGCCGGAGCTGCGAGACCCCGAATCCGATCGTCCGGGAGATTCTTCGCCTCGGCGAGCGGCAGGTGGCAGGTCGCGCACGCCGTGTCCGCCACCGCGAAATGCTCGGCCCGCTGGCCGTGACAGTCGAGGCACCGCGCGGCGGCCGCCCGCTGCACCGTCATCCACCGGCCCCCATCGGGCTGATGGCAGTCAGTGCAGATTGCCGGCGCCTCGGCCTGTCGTCGCGTAGCCGCCGTCGCCGCAGCCGTGCGATGGCGCCCGTGATCGTACCGCAGATTGGACGGAGGCGGCCCTTGGCGCGGCGCCCAGTCGACCCGCTTCTGCACCGTGCCGTCGTGACACGCCTCGCACGATTGCGCGGTGGGCCAGATCGAAGCCGCGGGATCGGCTGCCCCGACGTGACAGGTCTCGCACTGGGGAAACAGCTTCGAGTGTTTGGGATGGTCGAACCCTGCCGGCTGTCGCCCCTGCGCGGCGATGGCTCCGCTGCCGGCCGCCAGGGCCAGCAACGCCCCCCCAACCAGCAGCGCCCCAACCAGCAGCGAACGACGGGCCGAGCCCGTCCGGAGACCGGTCACCGGACCGCTCATTGGGCCCCTCCACTCGGCGCCGCGGGCCGCGGCCGCCCCTTGGGCAATCGGTCCGCGCCGGATCCGAACGTCATCACGAACCGCGTGCTCAGCCGGAGCTGGTCGAGGTTGAACGCCGCCGCATCAGGCCGCTGTCGGTCTTCCTGGTAATACCCGAGGTCCGATACCAGCCGGAGCCGCTCGGTCAATTGCAGGTCGGCCATGCCGGACACCCAGTGGACCTTCGCATCGCTGTAGCGGAATTCGAGCGGCCGGTCGAGGGTACCGAGCCGCCCCACGAGGGTCAAACGGTCCGTCGGCCGCCAGGTGGCGCCGAGATCGATCGTCCGGCTACTCGCCCCAGGGCCGAACTCGCTCCGGAGGCCGCCTTCGATCGTGAGGGACGGCACCACGGTGGCCGCCGCCGAGAGGTTCGCCCGCCAGCCCCGGTCTTCCGCCGTGGAAAGCGGGGTGTCGGCCTCGTCCGGGTCGAACCAATAACGCTCGCCGCCGGCGCGGACCCAGAGCCCCTTGACCGGCTCGACCGCCACGTCACCGCGCGCGGAGCGATACGGCACGGGGCTGAAGGCACCCCAGATCGTCCACAGATCGAAGAACGGCCGATACCGGAGCCCCTGGGCGCTGACGGTGACGCGGTTCCCGTTGTACCGCACCCCCGCCTCCGCCGACCCCCACCACCCGTTGGCGAAGTCGTACTCGGCGCCGCCGGTCAGCTCGACCCGTCGCATCGGATGCACCACCGCCGACGCCCCGGCCCGCTCCGACACGAAATAGTCCACCGCCGGATCGACCTCCCGCCGATACTCGGCCGTCAGGTCGAAGTACCGATGCCGGAAGGCAGCCGACCCGCCCACGAGCACCTGCCGATCCCGCGGCTGGAAGTCGTTCAGAGGGTTGAGCGCCGGACTGGTGACCGGCAGGGCCACCGCCCGAGCCAGACCGGACCCGCCGTAGCCCGTCACCTCGAGGCCGAGCCGGGGCAGCCGCACCGTGGCGAGCGCGCCGTCGAACCCCTGGTAGCCGAGCCGGCCGGTCACGAGCTGGCGCCCCAGCCGTGCGGACACCGCCGACGCCGCGTATTCGGCGTAGGCTTCCGTCAGGATCGCCTCCGGCTCGGCGCCGGGCCAGCTGGCGTCGTTGTTGAGATCGGTGGCCAGGCGGCCCGAGGCGCGGAAGGTGAGCCCCCGAAGCCCGAACCCCCACATCGTGAGGTCCGCCGTGGATGACAGCGGCTGGCCCTGCAGCTTCGCACCCGGCCGGAAGTAGTAGCAGTAGCCGGTGGTCGGGATCCGGCAATCCGCCAGATACCCGTCCGGGGTCATCGGCCCGGCACCGGGCGAAGTGACGACCTGGCTGGCCAGGACGCTGTCGTAGGCAATGCCCCGGAAACTCACCGACTGGAATCTGGTGTCGAGCCGAAGGCGGTATCCCTGCGCCCCGGCCGTTCCCGCGCCGGCCGCGAGCAGGAGCAGCGCGCCACCGAAATGGCGCCTCACCGCCCGCCTCCCGGGTTCCCCGCTTTGAGCAGGTGGGATCGGTACGCCTCGGGCGTGGCCAGGAAATGACACGCCGTGCATTCCCGGGCGGGATAGTGGTCCCGCTGTGGTTGATGGCAGGTGACGCAGAGCGGGCGGGTCGGCGTGAGCTCACCGATGATCCGGCCGGTGTGGCATTCGTCGCAGGCGCGGTGGATCATTTTGGGCCGCGAGTGCGCCGGCTTGAGATCGACCCCGGTATGGCAACCGGAGCAGTCCGCCTTCGAGCGGTGGTGATCTTCGTGGCAGTTCTGGCAGGTGGCGGTCGCGGTGTCGGGCGTCAGCGTCACCGGGGTCGTGTGGCAGGTGACACAGGTGGTGCCGCTGTGCTTCTCGTGCCGGAACGCCACGGGCCGCTCGCGCGCCGGCTGGTCGGGCACCTTCACCGTCACCCTCGCCTGCAGCACCGCCGCCCCGAGTTCCTCGGGCTGGTGGCAGGTGGCGCAGTCGCTCGTCTTCGGTGCCTGATGGTGGCAAATCTGACAGCCCCTCGGCTGCTCGAAGGTCAGGCGACCGTGGCGAATGTTCGAAGTGTGGCAGGTGAGACAGGTCAGGCGGCGGTGGCGCGGGTGCGGGAAGGAGTCGGCGGGGGCCGCCGGCGAGCCCGCCGCGACCGGTGTCGGGGTTCCCCGCGGGGGCGGCGTTGGCCACCCCCAGCCGAGGAACCCGGTGACCGGCCCGCCACCGGCGTCGCGGCTGGCTTCGCTCTCGCGGCGCAGCGCCCTGGTCGTGTCGAAGGGCGACGGCGGATTGAGCCGCCGGCCGCCGCTCGTGACGCTCCGCACCCGATCGTGGCAGGCCTGGCAGTCGCTCGGATCCACCTTGGCCGCATGCGGGTTATGGCAGGTGGTGCACTCCTGACCGACCTTGCGGTGGGCCACACCCACGTGGAACGGCTCGTTGCGCCAGTTGTCGTGGCAGCCCGCGGTGGTGCACGACTTGGCCGCCTCCGTGGACTTCGTCTGGGTATGCGGGTTGTGACAGGTCCCGCAGGTGCCGTTATGCGGATCCCGGTCCGGGTCGAACGTCTGGAGCACCTGCCGCATTTCGTGGCAGGAGAGACACTGCTTGTTGGTCGGCACCAGGGTGCCCGCGGCGGAGTCGCGGGTGGCGAGCTTCGGCACCTCGACCGTGAACTGGTGGCAGGTCACGCAGTGAAGCGACGTCTGCTGGGCCATGCCGCCCAGTTTGATCTCGAGATTCTCGTGGCACCCTGACTGCTGGCAGGTCTCCGACACGGGCACGAACTTGTGCACTTCCTGCCCGTGACAGGTGACGCACTCCACGTCCTTGAGCGCCGACGAGTCGGACTCGAGGTGGACCCGGTGGCCCGCCGTCTCGGCGATCCGCTGCCAGGTCTCCTTCTGCTCCGGCCCGTTTACGTGGCAGCCCGAGCAGATGGCCGTGGGTACCTTGGCGTGCTTGCCGATCTTCTCGGGCCGCTCGGCGACCCAAAGTACCAGCTGGCGGGCGCTCGCGTAGATCGACTGCTGGTGGCAGTCGTGGCACTGGAGCCTGTCGTGCTTGCCGGCGCGGGCCTGGAAGATCCCGAACGGCTTGCTCATCACGTGGCAACCGGTGCAGAAGCCGTTGTCGTGCTGCATGTAGTTCCAGCTGACGGCACCGGCACCACTCGCGAACACGACCAGCGCGACGACGCCGGCCGCCATCCCGATCTTGACCCCGCGCTCCCGGGTCTTGATCCAGGTGACGATCGCCTGCCGCCGGCGCCAGAGATAGCGCAGCACGACGACGGCCACGACGAGCCCGACCACCAACCCGCCGATCTGGATCCACTGGGGTACGCCGAAAATGAACCGCACCAACGCCGCGACCCCGCCCGGGAGGGGCGAGGTCAGGGAGTCGGGGCGAGCCGCGTCGCCTCCATGGACGTACGCGGCTCGGAGAGAGTCCTGCAGGACCCGGAGCACGGGCGGAACTTACTTGGTGCCCGTCCGGAACTTCACCCCCGGAGGCATCGTCGCCTGGACCTTGAGGTCGAGGTTCGGCGGAGCCGGGAACCCGTACTCAGCCCGGACCGCGCTGATTGACGCCGTCAGCAGGGCTTCGAGCAGAAATGGGTTGTGGACGCCGTTGCCCGACGCCGGGTGGGTCGAGAACGTCCGGCCGTACGCCTTGCCGCTCAGGAACTCGAGGTGGTCGTCATTGGCGGCCAGGGCGGCGTTGAAGAGCGCCCCCTTGGCCACGGTCGTCGTGGCGCTGCTGAAGTCGAGCGCCGCGATGTCCGCCGCCGAATTGCGCGCCACCATCTGAGCCAGGAGGCCG
This sequence comes from Gemmatimonadales bacterium, assembly GCA_050183815.1. GTDB lineage: Bacteria > Gemmatimonadota > Gemmatimonadetes > Gemmatimonadales > GWC2-71-9 > SHZU01. The sequence continues at coordinate 40,457 of JBFXAY010000043.1, forward strand.
CCATCGGTCGGACTCGGGTCGATGACCTTGTCGCCGTCCTTGTCGTCCCATAGCTGGGTCAGCAGGTTGTCCAGCCGGGCCTGGAAGGCGTTGTAGGCCGTCCTGGCCGACTGCTGCGACGCGTGGCAACCCGACGCCGCGCAGGCGCTGAAGTCCTTCTGGGCGAGCGCGCAATTCGTCTCGGCGGTCGGGATGCCCTGCCCGTCGAGACACGGCGTCGCGTTGAACAGGTGGCCGACGCTCTGGAACTGGAAGGCGCCGGTGGCCTTGTCGGTGATCGTGGTCCGGACCACGTGACAGGTCGCGCAGAGCCGCGGGTTGGCGGCCGAGCCGTGGCTGCTCACGATGAGGCTCGTGTCGTACACGAAGCCGGGCGGGATCCAACCGACGTTCTCACCGAGCACCAGCAGCCCCTGGGCACCGTGGCCGCCCCGGGCGGTTCCGGTGGCACCCGACGCCTGGCTCCACGGCGGCGTGGCCTTCCGCGAATGGCACGAGATGCAGAGGTTGTCGGTCGTCGGAATCGAAATCGACCGGCGCAGCTGGGCCGGGTTGTCCGACCCGTGCGGGTCGTGACAGGTCACGCAGACGATGCGGGTCGGGGTCGTCGACCCCTTCTCCACGTAGTTGTTCGCGACGCCGAACTTCTGTTCCATGGCCGCCTTGCCCTCATGGCACGGGGCGCAGGAGGCATTGGCGGCGGCGCTGTTGAACCCGGGACCCGACCCGTGGCCAGAGGCCTTCCACTGTTCCACGAACGGCTCGTGGGTGCCCGAGTGACAGCCGCCGCAGCCGGCGAGCTGGCCGGTATCCGCGGCGATCGACGCCAACGGCCGGTTGCTGGTGTTCGGATTGGTCACGTGGGTCTGGCCCGGACCATGGCA
>JBFXAY010000044.1:0-41238 GCA_050183815.1 Gemmatimonadales bacterium
GTGGACATCTATCAGGACACGAGCGCCTTCCGGGTACCGAACGCGCCGTTCGGGGCTCCCGAGCGGCCATTCCAGATGAACACGCTGGGCCAAGCCGTCGGCAACGTCCGCGAGTTGTCCCGGATGTAGGCGGCGCAGGGCACCCGGGGTCGGTCGGCCGGCCAGATCGACGCCTGGAACGCCGCCTACGGCCTGCCGGACGCGGCGGGTTATCCGCGGCGGCTTTGGGACCTGATGACGGGGATGATCGACCGCGAGGTCGCCTTCTCGATGCGGGAGCGCGGCTACGACCTGACCGAATATCTTCGGCGTCACTGGGCCGAGATCGGTCCCCGCCTGGTGGGCAAGCTGCACGTCTACACCGGCGACATGGATCAGTTCTACCTCGCGCCGTCCGTGTATCTCCTGGAGGAATTCCTCGAGGGCACCACGGCGCCCTACTACGACGGCGAATTCGGCTACGGCCGTCCGATGAAGGGCCACGGCTGGCAGCCGTGGAGCAACGCCGATCTGCTTGGCCTCATGGCCGCGCACATCGGCCGGCGGGCGCCGGGCGGGTTCACCGTCGCGTGGAGGCCTTGATGGCACGCCAGGGACCGCGGTTCGACACCGTCGCGGTGATCGGCACCGGCGTCATTGGCCGGAGCTGGATTCAGGTCTTTGCCCGGGCCGGATGCCGGGTCCTGGTCTTCGATCAGAATCCGGACCAGTTGACCGGGGCGATTCGCTGGGCGCGTGCCGACGTGAAACGCCTCCGGGCGGCCGGCCACCTCAAGAAGAAGGCCGCCAAGGCGTGGCTCGGCCGGATCGAGCCGATGCCGACGCTCGAGGCCGCCGTCGGTCCCGCGGACTACGTCCAGGAAAGCGGTCCGGAGCGGCTCGAGGAAAAGCGCGCCATCTTCGCCGCCCTGGACGCCGCGGCCCGGAAGCGCGCGGTTCTCGCCAGCAGCACCTCGGCGATCGACATGACCGCCATCGCGGAGGGCCTGCCGGGCGCCGCCCGCTGCATCGTGGCCCATCCGGTCAATCCGCCGCACGTCGTCCCCGCCGTCGAGGTCCTCGGCGGCCGTGAGACCATGCCGGCCGTCGTCCGGAAGACCGTTCGCTTTCTCCGGGACCTGGGCCAGGTGCCGGTGCTGCTCAACCGGTTCGCCCCCGGGTTCATCCTCAACCGGATGCAGGCGGCGCTGATTCGCGAAGCGGTGGACCTGGTGGCCAGCGGCGTGGCAGACGTCCAGGCCGTGGACGACTCCATCCGGGCCGGGCTGGGCCTGCGGTGGGCGTTGCTCGGACCGTTCGGGGTGGCCAACACGAATGCGGACGGCGGCGTCCGGGAGTATTTCACCCGCTTCCGCGACGCGTATCACACCCTCTGGGACGACCTCCGGACCGAGGTTCGGTTCGACGATGCCCTCGTCGCGCGCCTCGGGGCGGCGACCGACCGGATGCTGCCCGCCTCGCTGCCGGCGCAGCGAGCCTGGCGGGACGCGCTCGTCGCGGGCATCACCGAGCTCAAATCGCAGTCTCCGCTCCCCGCGTCGGCGCGCAGGCGTTCGAAGCGAACCTCCACCCGTACCTGAAGCGGGCCGAATCATGGCGAACCAATTCGACTGGCTGTGGCGCTACGCCGATACCTACGAGTACCTCGAACGGGTGGGAAAGATGCCGCCCGTCATCATCGTCTGCGCCTGCAACGGCGGCGTTCAGGGCAAGGAAGCGAACGACGCCTTGCCCGAAACGGCCGACGAGATCGCCGACTCGGTCTATCACGCCTGGCGGGCGGGCGCCTCGATGGTGCACGTGCACGCCCGCGATCCCGGGAACCACACCCGGCCGGCCACCACGACCGAGGTCTGGCACGAGGTCAATCGGAAGATCCGGGAGCGCTGCCCGGACATCATCATCAACAACACGACGGGCGGCGGGCCCGGCATGACGATGGAGGAGCGGCTTCGCTGTCTGCCGGCCCGGCCGGAGGTCGCCTCGCTCAATCTGACGCCGGACATGAGCAAGTTCCGGATCGCGGCGCGAAAGCCGCCGCTGCCCTTTCCGCGGGAGGAGATGCTCTACGACGAGTGTCTTCCGTTCACCTACAAGTTGGTCAATCAGTTCGCGGCCGAGATGAAGAAGTGGGGCGTCAAGCCGGAGATGGAGACGTACCACTCCGGCGGGTCATGGGTGATGCGCGACCTGATCACCAGCGGCGTGGTGGAGGCGCCGTACTGGATCCAGACGGTCATGGGGTACCAGACCTCCAGCTGGCCCAGCTTCGAGAACGTCGTGCACCTGGTCCGGGAGATGCCCGAGGGAACGCTCTGGCTCACCTCGGGCATCGGCCCGCACCAGCTGCCGATGACGACCTTCGCCACGATGCTCGGCGGCCACGTCCGCGTCGGGCTCGAGGACAACGTCTACTACCGCCGGGGCGAGAAGGCCAAGAGCAACGCGCAACTGGTCGAACGGGCCGCGCGGATCGCGGAGGAGTTCAACCGCGGGGTGGCCACGCCGGCGGAGGCCCGGCGGATGCTCGGACTTTCGGCGACACCCTCGACCTACGTCTGATGGACGCGGCCGAGATCCGGGAACTCACCGCGGCCCTGGTGCGGGCGGATTCCCGGTTGCCGCGGGAAGAGCGGGCCGCCGGAGTGGTGATCGACTGGCTCCGCGGACAGGGCTTCCGGCCCGAAGTGACCGAGGTGGCGCCCGGACGGCCCAACGTGACCGTTCGCGCCGCGCCGGGTCCGCGCCGGGAACTGGTGACCCTCACCGGCCATCTCGATACCGTGGATGTGGCCGAGGGATGGGACTCGGACCCGTTCGAGCCGGTCGAGCGGGGCGGCCGGCTTCATGGGCTCGGGGCGCTCGACATGAAATCGGGGCTGGCCTGCGCCCTGGTGGCCTTTCGGCGGCTCGCCACGGATCCGGCGCTTGCCCCGCGCCTCGGCGCCGTGGGGTTTGCCGCCACGGTGGACGAGGAAGCCTTCGGCACGGGCGCCCGCGCCCTGCTCCGGACGCCGTTCGGCCAGAGCGCGTTCATGGTGCTGGCGGAGCCGTTTCACGGCGCCTCGCCCGAGGATCCGGTGCCGGTGGTGATGCCCGGCAAGATTCTCTACCGGATCGAGGTGCAGGGGCGGACGTCTCACGCCCTCAATCACCCCGAACGCGGCATCAACGCGGTCGACGACGCGGCCAGGATCGTCCGCGCGCTCGAACGGCTGCCCCTCGGCCGGCATCCGGTGCTCGGGCCGATGAATTATGCGACCCTCAAGATCGAGGGCGGCTATCGCGAATACGCGGTGGTGGTTCCGGAGCGGTGCGAGATCGTGGTAACCCGGCTGCTCGCGCCCGGCGAAACCCGGGTCGGCGCGCTGGGCGAGCTGCAGGCGCTGATCGACGAACTCGGGCTCGCGAGCCGGGTGACGGTCGAGGCGGCACCGCCGTCCTACGATCCGTTCGAGGTCTCGAAGGACCACCCGGGCATGGCATCGTTCCGGCGAGCGTTCGAACGGAGCCGGGGCCGGGCACCGGTCCTGGGCGGCCTGCTCGGGATCACGGACGCCAACATCTATCAGGCGGAGGGCGGCATTCCCACCCTGATTTTCGGACCCGCCGGCCGGGGGCTGCACGAACGGAACGAGTACGTCGAAATCGACAGCCTGGCGCCGACAGCGGCCATCATGGTCGACACGGTAGCCGGCTTCTGGGACTGACCCATTCGGGGAGACGCGGCAATGTTACGAACGGCAATCGGCACGGTGATGGCGGCAATGGCGCTGGGGGGCTCGGCGGCCGGGCAGGCCCGCCCGGTCAAGGTCTTCATCTCGATCGACATGGAAGGGATCACCGGTGTCGTGACTCCCGAGCAGCTGGGGCCGACGGGGTTCGAGTACCAGAAATTCCGGGAGTACATGACGGCGGAGGCGCTCGCGGCGATCGCGGGAGCGCGGGAGGCCGGCGCCACGGAATTCGTGGTGGCGGACTCGCACGGGAACATGCAGAACCTGCTGATCGACCGGTTCCCGCCGGATGTGACCATCATCCGGGGTGCTCCCCGCCCGCTGGTGATGATGGAAGGCATCGATTCGACCTTCAGCGCCGCGATGTTCATCGGATACCACGCCGCGACGACCAATCCGGCCGGCGTCCGGGCGCACACGATGTCGAGTGCCACGTTCGCGGCGGTTACGCTCAACGGGGTCGCCCAGTCGGAGTCGAGCGTCAACGCGGCGGTGGCGGGGCTGTTCGGCGTACCCGTCGTGCTGGTGTCGGGGGATGAACAGGCGACCGGGGAAGTGAAGCGCTTCGCGGGCGACGTGGAGACGGCGGTCGTGAAGCGGTCGATCGGCTTCCATGCGGCGGCCACGATGACGCCGGAGGCGGGGCAGGCGCTGATCCGGGAGCGGGCCCGCGCCGCGATCGGCCGGCTCCGGTCGTTTCGCCCGTTTACCGTGGCGGGCCCCTACGTGCTCGACCTGACCTACAAGAGCTACACGCCGGCCGAGGCGATGGCGCTGATGCCCGGGATCGAGCGGCGGGACGCGCACACGGTGCGGTTCCGGTCCGGCTCGCTCAGGGACGTGATGCGGTTTCTGGAGTTTTCGACGACCTACCGGTCGGACCTCACGCCCTGACGGGCGAGATCAGGCGGCGCTGAGGGACCCGGGCGCGGTAGCGGCCCGGAGGACCAGGGCAAGCTCGGCTGCCTGGAAGGGCTTCTGGAGGCCCCGGATGCCCGTACGCTTGATCAGGTCGTCGTTGGCCTGGGTGTGGAGGTCGCCGCTGGTGAGGATGATCCTGGGGGCCAGCGACGGGTCGATCGCGAGGAGGCGGTCGATCAGCTCGGCCCCGCTCATCGTCGGCATGTTGTGATCGGTGACGATCGCGTCGAACCGGGCCCCGGCCACGATGGCGAGTGCCTCTTCGGCGGAGCAGATGGCCGTCACCGCGAAGCCGATCCGGTCGAGCAACCGGCTGATGCTCCGGCACACCATGGCGTCGTCATCCACGAACAGCACGGTCGGCCGTTCGGCCGGCGGTTTCACTTCACTCACGCGGATTTCGCCGGCTTGTTGGCGAAGGCGGCGTCGATCGCCGCCTGGCGGCCCTCGACGCCGTCGAAGCTGGCGTCCGCGTTGTAGGCCAGGTCGGCCGACGCGGCCTGCGGTCCCTTCGGCTTGCCGTCGAACAGGTTGAGCGCGGCCTGGACCCGGCTTTCGATGTCCTCCAGCAGGCTGCCGACGCCGGCCAGCTGCTGGGCCGTGATGTCCTGGAACTGGAGATGGCCGAAGAGTTCGCTCACCTCGTTGCGGAGCGCGTCGACGGGCGCCTGGGCGTCGGGTCCGTCCGGCACCAGCGTGCCGATCTGGTCGATCAGCGCGAGTGACCGGTCGATGCCGTTCATCAGCTCCATGGTGGCCGATTCGGTGGCGTTGGCCACCTCGGAGAGCTTGGCGTGGCTCCGGCGGAGTCGCTCGAACGAGTAGTGCTGGATCGCCTCGCGGCTCTTCTGGATCCCGCCGAGCGCATCGGCCACCTCGGAGTAGGCACTCACGACCAGGCCGGGCAGGGCCGTCAGGTCGGGGCGCCGGGTGAGGATCTCGGCCAGTTCGACGAGGCGGCCCTGGAGCTGGTGCGCTTCGGCACCGACCCGGACCTCCTTCACGAGCTGGTCGACGAGTTCCATCGTTCCCTTGATCTCGCCCGCCAGGGTGCGGATGTCGGCCCCTCCCGGGGCACCCCCGGTTGCCGACATCAGGCCGCCGCCGTCGTGATCTGGGCGATCTTTTCCTTGAGTACCTGGGGCGTGAACGGCTTGAGGATGTAGCCGTTGACACCGGCCTCGACCGCCTGGAGGATGTCCTCCTGGACGCTGCGGGTCGTGACCATCAGGATCGGGGTCTTCGCGGTGGCCGGATTGGCCCGGAGCGCCTTGACGAAGTCGAGGCCGCCCATGTTGGGCATGTTCCAGTCGGTGATGATGAATTCGATCGACGGGTCGCAGGCCTGGAGGCCTTCGTTGCCGTCGCCCGCTTCGACGACCTCGGTCACGCCGATGCTCTTCAGCGCGTTGAGGACGATGCGCCGCATCGTCGCCGAGTCGTCCACCACGAGACACTTCATGGATTACTCCCTGCCGAGAAAGTCCGGGTCTCCGGCGATTCGTCGGGCCACCTGGTCAATCACCTCGGGCTGGTCGTAGAAGCCGCTGGCGAGCCGTTCACCGACCTCCTTGAGGCGGTCAACGGGCAGCGAGGACTTCGCCGGCCGGGCCTCGCTCTGCTCAGCCAGGGCCCGCGCTTCGGTCGACACATCGACCGAATCCGGCCGGCTGTCCTTCGCATCGGTCGCCCGTGCGGGCGCCGCCGTGGACTCGAGCCGCTTCGCTTCCGTCGTCCGCGCGCCTTCGACGGCGCCCTGGTCGACCTTGCGAGGGCCCTGAGGAGAGGAGGGATTGATGTTCATGACCTGACTCCTTCGCCCGCTTGGTCGGGGCGTCCGCCGGAACGACCGGGTTTCCGCCCTCGAGGTGACAGTATCGGACCAGCCGAACCGGACTTGAGGTTTCCGGTTTCGCGGTCGCTTCCATGATCGCACGGTCCGTGCCCGGGAAATTTCGTCCGGCCGGGCCCTGCCGTGTGCGCTTCGTTCCACCCGCCGTGCATTCGACCCATTCGGATCTCCGTTGCCGGGAGGCATCTCGCGCTGTCGCAACAAGGTATCGGCCGGGGCCCCGAAAAGCTTGAGGGCGTCGCGGCCGGGATGGCGTACCTCTTGCCCCTTCGACCCAAAGCAGGCCGTTCTCCGGAAAATGTTGCCCAACCGACAACGGCTTTGCCGGGCGCGCCGGTCGAAATCTCCGACGCGACCGGCCGAAACCGACGACCCCGACGGGACGCACGAGGAAACGAGTGGAAGGCATGCCGACGAACGTGATACCCGAGGCCGGACCCGCCTCGCGGAGCGCCGAGATCAAGCCGCTGCTGCGGCGGGGACTGGCGCACCACCAGGCCGCGCAGTGGAAAGAGGCGTTCGCCTGCTATCAGGCGGTGCTCGCCATCGATCCGGCGCAGCCCGATGCGCTCAATCTCACCGGTGTGCTCGCGCACCAGATGGGGGATCACGCGCTGGCCGTGACCCTGCTCGAGCGCGCGACCGGCCTCGATCCCCAGGCGCCCGACTTCGTGATCAACCTCGGACTGGCCCGGCAGGCCATCGGCGACCTCGCCGGGGCGCGGGCCAGTTTCGAACGCGCCGTCATCCTCCGGCCCGCCTCGCCCCAGGCGCATCTGCACCTCGGCACCGTTCGCCGCTTTCTCGGCGACCCGGCCGGCGCCGTGCGGGCCTACGACCGGGCGCTGGCGCTCGATCCGTCGCTCGCCGAGGCGCATGCCACCCGGGGGGCCGTGCTCCACGCCCTGGGCCGTTTCGGCGAGGCCGAGCGGTCGCTGCGGAAAGCGATCGAACTGCGGCCCGCCTTTGCGGCCGCGTGGAGCGATCTCGGCTCGCTGCTGCAGTCGCTCGACCGGCTGGACGACGCCGTTGCCGCCTATCACCAGGCGATCGCGGCGGAACCGGGATTCGTGCCGGCGCTGTCGAATCTGGGGACGGCCCTCGCGGCCCGCGGCGACCTCGACGGCGCCGTCGCGGCATACCGGTCGGCCCTGGGCGCCGAGCCGTCCCACTTCGAGACCCTGGCCAACCTTGGGATGGCGCTTCAGGCGCGCGGGGATCTCGACGACGCGGCGGCGGCGTTCGAAGCGGCCCGCGTGGCCGTGCCCGACGCGGAGCTGCCATACCTCAATCTCGGCGCCATTCGCCAGGCCCAGGCCCGGCTCGACGACGCGCTGCAGATCCTCGACGAGGGCCTGAGCCGGGCCGGCCGGACCGCCGCGCTGCTCGACGCCCGGGCCGGAACCCTCAAAGCCAGCGGCCGCCTCGACGAGGCGATTGCGAATCTGCGCGAAGCCGTTCGCGTCGGTCCCGTCACCGGCCGGCTCCTGACCAACCTCGGCAACGCCCTCGTGGCCGCCGAACAGGTGAACGAGGCGATCACGACGCTCGAGCGAGCGGTCGGCCTCGAGCCCGAGTTGGCCGAGGCGCACCTGACCCTCGGCAACGCGCTCAAGGCCCGTGGGGAACTCGACGGCGCCGTCGCCCGGTACCGGCACGCGCTGCGGATCCGGCCGGGTTTCGCGGAGGCCGCCTACAACATCGCCAATGCCCGCCGTGAAGCGGGCGCCGCCTCCGAGGCGGTCGGCTGGTATCGCGAGGCGCTCCGGCGGCGGCCCGAGTACGGGGAGGCGCGCTGGAACATGTCGCTTGCCCTGCTCGGGAGCGGCCAACTGGGTGAGGGCTGGGACGAATACGAGTGGCGCTGGCGGCGCGAGGAGCGCCTGGCGGTGCCGCAGGTCAACGGGATTCCGGCGTGGGCCGGGCAGGACCTGTCCGGCAGCCGCATCCTCGTATGGCGGGAGCAGGGACTGGGGGACGAACTCCTCTTTCTGACCTGCATTCCGGATCTGATCGCGGCCGGCGCCTCGGTCACGGTCGTGGTGAGCGGGCGGCTGGTCGGCATGGTGCAGCGGGCCTTCCCGAGCGTGGTCGTGCTGGCCGACGCCCCGGGCGCGATCGACACGGCCGGCCGGTTCGACTGGCAGGTGCCGGTCGGGAGCCTGCCGCGGTTCCTGCGGCGGGAGCGGTCTTCCTTCCCGCCGTCCGAAGGGTATCTGGTCCCGCGGCCGGAACTGATGGAACGGTGGCGCGGGCGTTTGACGGCGCTTGGCACCGGGCGGACGGTCGGCATCTGCTGGCGGAGCGGGATGCTGACCGAAGGCCGGCACCGCTACTACCCGTCGCTCGACGAACTGGCCCCGCTCTGGACGGTGCCGGGGGTCAGCTGGGTCAACCTGCAGTATGACGACTGCGAGGCCGAACTCAACCGGGTCTTCGAGCGGCATGGGACCCGGATCCATCGCTGGGCCGGCGAGGACCTTCGCAACGATCTCGAGAGCGTCATCGCGCTGCTCGGTTCGATCGACGCGGTGGTCACGGCGCCGACGGCGGTGAGTTCCCTCGCCGGGGCGGTCGGGCGCCGGACCTGGCAGATGGACTCGGGCAGTGACTGGACCACCCTGGGCGACGACCGGTCGCCGTGGTTTCCGGCCATCAAGCTGATGCGGCGGGCGCCGACCGACGGGAGCTGGGGGCCGATGGCCCATCGCCTGGCGGACGAACTCCGCTCCTGGAGCGCCCGATGATCTCGCGTACCGAAGCGCCGGGAGTGCCGACGTTCCGGCGGGGGCTCGCCGCCCAGCAGGCGGGCCGGATCGACGAGGCGATGGCGGCGTATCGCCGGGCCATCGCCCAGAATCCCGGTCTGGCCCCGGCGCATTTCAATCTCGGACAGCTGCACCGGGAGCGGCGGGAGTATCCCGAAGCGGCCATCTGCTTCGAAGGGGCGGCGCGGCTCCGGCCGACGATCATGGACGCCTGGATCAACCTCGGCGCCGTGCTCGAAAAGCTCGACCGCCATCGCGACGCCGTGGCCGCCTACCAGCGGGCTGCCGCCTGCGCCGAGGAGGATCCCGCGCCGGCCTACAACACCGGCAACGCGCTGCTCGCGCTCGGCGATTTTGCCGGCGCGGCGGCGGCGTTCCGGTCGGTCATCGAGCTCGCGCCCGATCATGGAGACGCCCAATGGAACCTGGCCACCGCCCTGCTGGCGGCCGGCGATTTCGAGGGAGGCTGGTCCCAGTACGAGTGGCGGTGGCGGAAACGGGAACTCGAACCGGAACACCGGTTCCCCTGGCCGCTCTGGAAGGGCGAGCCAGTGGCGGCCCGCCGCCTCCTGGTCTGGCGGGAGCAGGGGCTGGGCGATGAGCTGCTGTTCGCCACCTGCCTCCGGGAACTGGTGGCCGCCGGCGCCGATGTGACGCTCGCCGCGACGGACCGGCTGGTGTCGCTCTTCGCCCGGGCGTTTCCGGGGGTCACCGTCGTGGCGGACGGGCAGTGGGGCCAGCGGCCGTTCGACTTCCACGTCCCGTTAGGCAGCCTTCCGCGATATCTCCGGAAGACCCGCTCGGCCTTCCCGCTCGATACCCGGTTCCTGGTACCCGACTCGGCCGCCGCGACCCGGTGGGCCACCCGGCTCGACAAGCTCGGACCCGGCCTCAAGGTCGGCATCTGCTGGCGGAGCGGACTGGTGACGGAGGAACGGTCCCGCTCCTACAGCCCGCTCGAATCCTGGGGTTCGATCTTCGCGCTGCCGGACGTGCACTTCATCAACCTGCAGTACGACGACTGCGCCGCGGAGATCGCCGCCGCCCGGAAGACCTTCGGCGTCACGATCCACCGGTGGCCCAAGGAGAACCTCCGCGACGACCTCGAGAGCGTCGCCGGGTTGCTCTGGAACCTCGATGCCGTGGTGACGGCGCCGACGGCGGTGAGTTCGCTCGCGGGGGCGGCCGGGGTCCGCACTTTCGAACTCGACAACGGCGGCGACTGGACCGCGCATGGCGAGGAGCGGTCGCCCTGGTTCCCGAGCATCCGGATCGTGCGCCGGCCCTACGGCACGAGCGACTGGGCGCCCTGCGCGGAGCAGGTCGCCCGCGAACTCGTCCGCCTCGGCGGCGAGGTGATGGTCGGATGAGGACCGCGACCCCGGTCGAGCGCCGAACCATGGCGACCCAGCTTCAGCAGGGGGTGGCCCATCACCGGGCCGGCCGGCTGGCGGAGGCCTGCCGCTGCTACGACGAGGCGCTCCGGATCGATCCGGCCCAGCCGGACGCGCTCCGGCTCCTCGGGCTGGCGCACCTGACCGCCGGCGACGTGGCGGCGGCCGCCGATGCGTTCCGCCGGGTCGTCCGGGTCCAGCCGAAAGTGGCCGAACACCGGTCCAACCTCGGCCATTGCCTCCGGCTCCTGGGAGAGCATGCCGAAGCGGAGGCCAGTCTCGAGGCCGCTACCCGGATCGCGCCGGAGGAGCCGGCCGCCTGGGTGAACCTCGGTCTGGTGCGGCTCGACCGGGACCAGATCGCTGCGGCGATCGAAGCCTTCGACGCCGCGCTCGAGCGGGATCCGGGATCCCTGCCGGGCCGGCTCAACCTGGGGACGGCTTTGCTACGGTCCGGCCGGCCCGAGGCCGCCCTTGCCGAATTCGAACGGGTGATTGCCGCCGAGCCGGCCCTCCCCGAGGGCCATCGCAACCTCGGCATGGCCCTGCAGCTGCTCGGCCGGCGGGACGCGGCGGAGGCTGCCTACGGGCGGGCCCTCGAGCTGGCGCCGGCCGACCCGGACGTGCTGACCAACCTCGGCACCGTCCTGGCCGAACGGGGTGACTGGGCCGCCTCGTTGGCGTACCACGACCGGGCGGTCACCCTCGCCCCGACCCTGGCCGAGGCCTGGCTCAATCGCGGGACAGCGCTCCACCAGGCGGGTCGGCTCGGGGAAGCGCATGAGAGTCTGGTCCGCGCCGCCGCACTGGATCCGGGACCGAAGTCCCGCACCGCCCTTGGTGTGGTCGAGGCGGAGCAGGGGGACCTGGCCCGGGCGGCGCTGTCCCACGAGGACGCGATCCGGCGCGACCCGGGGTATCCGGATGCCCACTGGAATCTGGCGCTCGCGCTGCTTGGCGGCGGTGAGCTGGCGCGGGGCTGGGAGGAATTCGAGTGGCGGTGGCGCGCGTCGAGTGCGGTGGGCGCCCGGCGCTCGTATTCGTGGCCGGAGTGGGACGGGAGTCCGCTCGAGGGTCGGCGGATCCTGGTGTGGCGAGAGCAAGGTATTGGCGATGAGATCCTTCTGCTGACTTGTCTCGAAGACCTTATCGGTGAATGTGGATTGGTGACAGTTGCAGTCGACCCCCGGCTCATCGGACCCGTCACCCGGGCCTTTCCGGAGATCGATGCCATCCCGGACGAGCCCGAAGCCATCGCCGCCGCCGGCCCCTTCGACTGGCACGTCGGGCTCGGCAGCCTGCCGCTGCGGTTCCGCCGGACCCGGGCGGCATTCCCGGCTCACGGGGATTTCCTGACCCCGACGCCGACGCAGGCGGATCGGTGGCGCGACCGCCTGGCCGCGTTGCCGGGCGGAGTCCGGGTGGGGATCTGCTGGCGGAGCGGCCTGGCCAGTCCGGCCCGGAGCCGGCACTACCCGAGTCTGGACGACTGGGCGCCGCTCTGGTCCATCCCCGGGATCACCTGGGTCAACCTCCAGTACGACGACTGCGACGCCGAACTCCGGACAATCGAAGCCGACTGGGGGGTCCGGGTCCACCGGTGGGCGGATGCGGATCTCCGTAACGACCTCGAAACCTGTCTCGGCCTGATCGCCGGCCTCGAGGCGGTCGTGACCGCCCCGACCGCCGTGAGCTCGCTGGCCGGGGCCGTCGGGGTGCGCACCTGGCAGCTCGACGGGGGCAGCGACTGGACCGCCCTGGGCGAGGAGCGGTCGCCCTGGTTCCCGACCATCCGGGTCATTCGACGGGTCGGCGGCGATTGGGGCGGCGCGTTGTCCCGTCTGGGCGCGGAACTGACCCACTGGGTCCGGGAAGGGAGGCATTCATGACCGCCACGGCGCTGGCCCGGTTCGAAGCCGGGCTCGAGGCGCAGCGGGCCGGCCGCCCCGACGCCGCCATCTCCGCCTACCGTGAAGCGCTCGCCACCGATCCGGCGATCGCGCCGGCGCACTACAACCTCGGGCATCTGCTCCGGGAGCGGGGCGACATGGCCGGCGCGGCGCTCGCGTTCGACGCGGCGGTCCGGCTCCGGCCGACGGCCGCCGACGCGTGGCTCAACCTGGGCCTCTGCCGGGAAACCCTCGGCGATCTCGACACCGCCCTCAAGTGCTACCGAGAGGCCGCGCTGCACGACGGCCGGCTGGCGCCGACCGCGTGGTTCAACGAGGGCAACGTGCTCCGGAAGATGGGCGACCTCGACGGCGCCGCGGGCGCGTTCCGCCGCGCGGGCGACGCGAGTCCCGACACGGCGGAAGTCTGGCTCAACCTGGGGAACTGTCTCCGGGAGATCGGCCAGCTGCCGGCTGCCACGGATGCACTCAGCCGGGCGCTCGATGCCCGGCCCGACTGGCCCGAGGCGCGGTGGAATCTGGCGCTCAGCCAACTCGGACTCGGCCGCCTGGCCGCCGGGTGGGACGGCTACGAAAGCCGGTGGGCGATGCACGGACGAAGCGGGGCCCGCGACGGCGGCTGGCCGCTCTGGCAGGGCGAACGGCTCGAGGGATGCCGGGTGCTGGTGTGGCGGGAGCAGGGCGTCGGGGACGAGATCCTCTTCGCCACCTGCCTCCCCGACCTGGTCGCCCTGGGCGCGGAGGTAACGCTGCTGGTCGACCCGCGGCTCGTGAGCCTGATGCGGCGCGGATTCCCGGAGATCCGGGTTCTGGCCGACGGTGCACTCTCCAACGAGCACTTCGATTACCAGATCCCCCTGGGCGGCCTGCCGCGGATCCTCCGGCGCACCCGGGCGGATTTCCGCTCGCGCTGGAGCTACCTCATTCCCGCGCGCCAGGACGTGGCTCGCTGGGCCGAACGGCTGCGGCCGCTCGGGGAGAGTGTCCGGGTGGGCGTCTGCTGGCGGAGCGGTCTCGCCGCCGGCGAGCGGACCCGCTACTACGCGGCCCTGGAGCACTGGTTCCGGGTGATCGAGATCCCCGGCGTGTCCTACGTGAACCTCCAGTACGGCGAATGCGAGGCCGAGCTCGGTCGAATCGAGGCGGCCACCGGGGCGACGATCCACCGATGGGCGGATCTCGACCTCAAGAACGATTTCGATTCGGTCGCCGCGCTGATCTGGCATCTCGATCTGGTCATCACGGCTCCGACCGCGGTCAGTTCGCTCGCCGGGGCACTCGGCACCGAGACCTGGCAGCTCGATCCGGGGACCGATTGGACCGTCTTCGGCGAAGCCCGGTCTCCCTGGCTTCCGGCCGTGCAGCTGTACCGCCGGGAGGCGGGTGAACGAACCTGGACGTCGGCGTTCGATGCCGTCGTCGATGCCTTGCGGCGCCGGGCCGGGGGGCTCGCGGCGCTGTCCACTTCATTCGGGGTGTAGCCCATGTTCCTCGAGGGTCAGTCGATTCTCATTACCGGTGGGACCGGCTCGTTCGGCCGGGCGTTCGTCAAGCGGCTGCTCGAGCGGTACGATCCCCGCCGGGTGATCGTCTACAGCCGGGACGAACTGAAGCAGTACGAGATGGCCGAGCAGCTGAAGGACAAGCGGCTCCGCTTCTTCCTCGGCGACGTGCGCGACCTGAATCGGCTCCAGCGGGCGATGCAGGGCGTCCAGGTGGTGATTCACGCCGCGGCGCTCAAGCAGGTGCCGGCCGCCGAGTACAACCCGTTCGAGGCGATCAAGACCAACGTCCTCGGGGCTCAGAACGTCATCGAGGCCGCGCTCAATTCGGGCGTCGAGAAGGTCGTTGCCCTCTCGACCGACAAGGCCGCCAACCCCATCAATCTCTACGGCGCCACCAAGCTCTGCTCCGACAAGCTGTTCGTGGCGGCGAACGCGTACGCCGGCGGCCGGGGGCCCCAGATGGCCGTGGTCCGGTACGGCAACGTGGTCGGGAGCCGCGGTTCGGTGGTGCCCTTTTTCCTCAAGGCCCGCCAGAACGGGCTCCTGCCGATCACCGATCCGCGGATGACGCGGTTCTGGATCACGCTGGACCAGGGCGTGGACTTCGTCGTCGAGTCGCTTCGGCGAATGCACGGCGGCGAGCTGTTCGTGCCCAAGATCCCCTCGACCGACATCATGACGCTGGTCGAGGCACTGGCGCCGAACTGCCGGACCGAGGTGATCGGGATCCGGCCCGGCGAGAAGCTCCACGAATTGATGATCAGCGAGGACGACGCCCGGCGGACCCGCGACATGGGGACCCACTACGTCCTCGAGCCGCAGCAGCCCTGGTGGGACGACGGCGCGCTCAACGGCGGCCGGCCGGTGCCGGACGGCTTCTCCTACCGGAGCGACACCAATCCGGAGCGGCTGGGCGTGACCGAGGTTCGCGACCTGCTCGGGTCGCTGGGGTTGAACTGAACCGATGGCCTTCCTTCCGTACGGCCGGCAGGAAATCGACGACACCGACGTGGCGGCGGTGACGGCGGCGTTGCGCGCGCCGTACCTCACCCAGGGCCCGATGGTGGAGCGGTTCGAGGCCGCGCTCGCCGAGTTCTGCGGCGCTCGCTACGCCGTGGTGTTCAACAGCGGAACGGCGGCGCTCCACGCCGCCTACGCCGCCGCGGGAATCGGGCCCGGCCATTCGGTGCTCACCAGTCCGATCAGCTTCGTCGCCACCGCCAACGCCTCCCTCTACCTGGGCGGCAGCGTCCGTTTCGCCGACGTGGACCCGGACACGGCGTTGCTCGATTCCGGTTCGGCCGACGATCACGCCGACCGGACCATCCGGGCGGTGGTGCCGGTGCACTTCGGCGGCGAGGTGGCCTCGGTCGAGGTGCTGGCTCCAATCGCCGAAGCGCGGCACTGGCTGATCATCGAGGATGCGGCCCACGCGATCGGCGCCCGGTACCGCACGGGCGACGGTGGCGAGTATCAGGTCGGCGCCTGTGCCCACAGCGACTTCTGCTGCTTCAGCTTCCACCCGGTCAAGCAGCTCACCACGGGCGAGGGCGGCGCCGTCACGACCAACGACGAGACCGCCTACCGGCGTCTCCGGCGGTTCCGGACCCATGGGATTACCCGGGACCCGGCCGAGCTCGAGACGCCGGAAGGTTCCTGGTACTACGAGCAGCACGAACTCGGCTTCAACTATCGGCTCACCGACATCCAGTCCGCGCT
Source organism: Gemmatimonadales bacterium (assembly GCA_050183815.1). Taxonomy (GTDB): domain Bacteria; phylum Gemmatimonadota; class Gemmatimonadetes; order Gemmatimonadales; family GWC2-71-9; genus SHZU01. Next base: position 15,807 of record JBFXAY010000044.1, read on the forward strand.
GGGGCTCTCGCAACTGGCTCGTCTGCCGGGCTGGCTTGCCGCGCGGCGGCAGGTGGCTGTCTGGTACGAAACCCGGCTCGCCGCGCTGCCGCAGGTGCGGCCGCTGCGCCGACCGGAGCGGTCCACCGGGGCGCACCACCTGTTCGTGGTGCGGGTGCCGCCCGCCATTCGCCGCAGCGTGTACGAGGCGATGACCCGCCAGGGGATCGGGGTGAACGTCCACTACATCCCGATCTATCGGCAGCCATTCTACCGGCGGGCCGGGGTACCCGGGGTTCCGCTGCGCGGCGCCGAAGCGTACTACGAGTCGGCGCTGACGCTGCCGCTCTTCCCGGGGATGACCGAGACGGATGTCGAACGGGTCGTCGGGGCGCTCGAGGCCGCCGTCGGCGTGGCGGTCGGATGACGGGCGAGGAGCGGTCGCTGGTCCTCGTGACCGAGGCGACACCCCGCGTCGGGGCCGGCCACGCCATGCGGCTCGCCACGCTGGGCGCCGCCTGGGCCGGCCTCGGGCCGGTACGCGCGCTCGGACCGATCGACCTGCCGTTCGTGCGCGACCGGTTCGCCCGGCTCAACATCCCCCTCGGGGGGCCGCCGCCCGGCCCGGGCGAAATCGTGGTAGTCGACAGCTACGATCCTTCGACCCGGTTCCGCTGGTCGCACGCCCCGGCGCCGGCGCTCCGGGTGCTCGTGGACGACCATGGCGGTGTGAGTGTCCCGCTCGACTACGACTGCGTCTGGAATCCCAACGCCTACGCCGACCGGTCGATTTACCCATCGTTCTCCGGCACCGTGCTGGCCGGCCGCGAATATCTCGCGATCCGGGAAGACCTGCCGCGCTGGGAGGCCCGCCCCGACGGCGACATCTTCGTCTCCCTCGGCGGGGGGCAGCCGAGTCCCACGGTCGCGGCCGCGTTCGGCCTGCTCGACGAGTTCAATCTGCCGGTCCGGTTCGCCTACTCGGGCGACTGGGGACCGACGGGCTGGCGGCAGGTCGCGCCGCATCGCTTCTGGACCGAAGCCGCGGGAGCCCGCCATCTGATCACGGCCGCCGGGATCACCGTCTGGGAGGCCGCGGTGGTCGGCATTCCCGTGGTGCTGCTGATGACGGCCGACAACCAGCGCGACACCTACCGATGGTGCCGGGACGCGGGGGTTCCGGGCACCAACACTCTCCTGGCCGACGCCGAGTTTCTGGCGCACCAGCTGGCCGCGCTGATCGCGGTGGCGGGCCGGCTGCCGGCCGTCCAAAGCGGCACCGGACGGGTCGTCGAGATCCTGACCCGACTGGCCGCGGAAAGCGGGCAACTCTGATGCGACTCCGACTGGCCACCTTCGGCGACGCGCGGCGGCTCCTCGACTGGGCCAACGACCCGGGTACCCGGGCCGCGTCCGGCGGGCGGGACGAGATTCCCTGGGACCGGCACCTCCAGTGGCTCGCATCGCGGCTCCAGGACGACTCGGCGCTGGTCTTCGTCGGCGAGAGCGCGGTCGGCGAGGCCGTCGGCTCGATCCGGTTCGAGACCGAGGACGGCTGGCGCTCCGCCGTGCTGAGTTACGTCGTGGCGCCCGACAGCCGCGGCCGCGGTTTCGGCCGGGCGTTGCTCGTGGAGGGCGTCGCGGCGATCCGGCGGATCCATCCGGCGGCGGTGCTCGGGGCCGAGGTGCAGCTCGACAATCCCCGTTCGGTCCGGCTGTTCGAGTCCCTCGGCTGGGACGTCGGGGATCGTGATGAGGTCCGGATTCGGTTTCTCGAGCGATCGGGAGTCCCCGCGTGAGCTTCCAGCTGGGACGATTGCCGGTGGGCGACGGGTCGCCCTGTCTCCTCGTGGCCGAGCTTTCAGGCAACCACAACGGCGACCTGGGCCGGGCGATTGCCACCGTCGAGGCGGCGAAGGAGGCCGGGGCCCACGCGATCAAGCTGCAGACCTACACCGCCGACACCCTGACGATTCGTTCCGACCGGCGCGACTTCGTGGTGCCGGGCGACGGACCCTGGAGCGGCCGGACGCTGTACGACCTGTATCAGGAAGCGCACACGCCATGGGACTGGCATCCGCGCCTCTTCGAGACCGCCCGCCGGATCGGCCTGGAGATCTTCTCGACGCCGTTCGACCGGACCGCGGTGGACTTGCTCGAGGATCTCGGGGCGCCGGCCCACAAGGTCGCCTCGTTCGAACTTGTCGATGACGACCTGCTCCGGGCCGTGGCGGCCACGGGCAAGCCGATCGTGATCTCGACCGGCATGGCCAGCCTCGAAGAGATTGCCCACGCGTTGACGGTCCTGCGGGGCGGTGGTGCCGCGGATCTCGTCGTCCTCAAATGCACGAGCAGCTACCCCGCACCCGACGCCGCGATGGACCTCGCCGCCATTCCGCTGCTGGCCCGGGTCACGGGCTGTCCGGCCGGTCTCTCCGATCACAGCCGGGGCATCGTCGCCCCGGTGGTGGCGGCGACCCTCGGCGCAGTCCTCATTGAAAAGCATTTCACGCTCGACCGGGCCGCGGGCGGCGTGGACAGTCACTTCTCGCTCGAACCGGCGGAGTTCCGGGAACTCGCCACGGCCGTGGCGCGCGCCCAGGCGATGATCGGGCGGCCGCGGCTCGGACCGGGTACCGCGGAGGAGGGGAGCGTCACATTCCGGCGGTCGCTCTACGTCGTGGCGGACGTGGCCGCCGGAGAGCCGCTGACGAGAGCCAACGTCCGGTCGATTCGGCCGGGCTTCGGTCTGGCGCCGCGCTTCGCCGACCAGGTCTGGGGCCGGCGCGCCAGCCGCGCCGTGGAGCGGGGTACGCCGGTGAGTTGGGACCTCGTTGGTCCGGCCGGCGACGTGGCGGAGGTCCCGGCATGAAGACCGTCATCACGATCGAGGCGCGGATGCGCTCGACCAGGCTGCCGGGCAAGGTGCTGGCCCCGCTGCTGGGCCGGCCGCTGCTGGCCCGGATGATCGAGCGGCTGCGCCGGGTCCGATCGGCGGACGCGATCGTGATCGCCACGACCGATCATGCCGCCGACCAGCCGATCGCCGACCTGGCCCGCGAGCTGGGAGTCGGGTGTCATCGCGGCAGCGAGGAGGATGTGCTCGCGCGGGTGCTGGACGCCGCGCGCGGTGTCGGGGCGGACCTGATCGTCGAAACGACGGCGGACTGTCCGCTCATCGATCCCGGCGTCATCGACCAGCTGATCGCCACCTTCCGGGCCAATCCGGCGGACTACTGCGCCAACGTGCTCGCGCCGACCTACCCGCGCGGGCTCGACGCCCAGGTCTTTCCGACCGCCGTGCTCGCGGACGTGGCCGGCCGGACCAGCGATCCGGCGGACCGGGAACACGTCTCCCTCTACATCTACGAGCACCCGGACCGCTATCGCCTCCTCACCCTCGCGAGCGGGTTGCCCGGCTGGGTGGGCGAGCTGCGGCTGACGGTCGATACCCCTGAAGACCTGGAGCTCGTCAGCCGGGTCTACGAAGCGCTCTACCCGGAGCGGCCGGACTTCGGTCTGGCCGACATCGTCGCCCTCTTCGAGCGGCGGCCGGAGCTCCGGTCCATCAACGAACACGTGCGGCAAAAGGCCGTACGGCAGGAGGCCTGAATGCCGCAGTCCACGCCGCAGCTCGATACCTGGACCGCCCGGTTTGGTCGGGAGTACACCGACCGGAACACGCTGTCGCTCGACGAGATGGACCGGGAGTTCGCGGCCCAGTTCGGCACCGCGAAGTCCGCGATCTACCGGGAACTCGTCGGGCCGGACCGGCTGCCCTCGGGGAAGGTGCTCGAGGTCGGCTGCAACATCGGGCTCCAGCTCCGCCTCCTCGAGCGGGCCAATCCCGGCCTCCAGTTCCACGGGCTCGAGCCGCAGGGGTATGCCATCGAGCGCGCCCGGGCCTTCGCGCCGAATATGCACTTTCATCCGGGAACCGCGTTCGCCCTGCCGTTCGAGGACGGTGCGTTCGACCTGGTGATGACCCACGGCGTCCTGATCCACATCCATCCCGACGACCTGCCGAAGGCCCTCCGCGAGATCGTCCGGGTGAGCCGGCGATTCGTGCTGGCGCACGAGTACTACGCGCCCGAGACGACGGAGATTCCCTATCAGGGCCAGACCGGGCTCCTCTGGAAGACGGACTTCGCCCGGCGGTATCAGGAGGTGGCACCCGACCTCGACGTTCGGGAACTCCGGTACTACCCGTACTCGGAGCAGCATGGGGGGCCGACGCTCGTCGACCAGGTCGTGCTCTTCGAGAAGGCGGCCGCGCAGTGACCCTGCGAGCGGCGGTGGTCGGCTGCGGCTTCATCGGCGCCTCCGGGACCAACCCGGCGGGCGGGATCCAGTCGCATGCGGCCGCGTGGCGGGCCCACCCCGGGGTGACCCTGGCCGGCCTCGTCGATCCGGATCCGGAACGCCGGGATGCCGCCGCCGCCCGCTGGGGCGCGCCGGCGTTCGAGTCGGTCGCGGCCATGCTGGCGGCAATCCGTCCCCAGGTGGTGAGCGTCGCGACGCCGGATGCGACGCACGCCGAGGTGCTGGGCCTCGTGCTCGCCGCGCCGTCGGTCCGGGCGGTCCTGGCCGAGAAGCCGCTCGCGCTCGACCCGGTGGCGGCGGAACGGCTCGCCGCGGAGGCGAGTGAACGGGGGATCGTTCTCTCCGTCAACCACGTCCGCCGGTTTGCGCCGAGTCACCGGCAGTTGGCGCGGTGGCTCGGGGGCGGGCCGATCGGGCCGATCGAACTGGTTCGCGGCTGCTATACCCGCGGCCTGAAGCACAACGGGACCCACTGGCTCGACCTGGTGCGGTGGCTGGTGGGGGAAATCGACGCGGTCGAGGGCCATGGCGACGTGCCGCCCGGCGCGGACGACGCCACCATCGACGTGAGCCTCCAGTTCGCCGGCGGGGCGCGGGGACGTCTCCACGGTCTGACCGCCGTTCCGTATTCGCTCTTCGAGCTCGATCTGATCGGCCGGGACGGCCGGGTCCGGGTCATCGAAAACGGCGCCCGGATCGAGTGCTTCGGCGTCGGGGCCAGTCGCCGCTTTCCGGGCTTCCGGGAACTGGTGCCGGTGGCCGGTCCCGACGGCGGCCTTGCGGATCTCCTGATGCACGCCGCCACCGACCTCATCGAGTCGCTGACGACCGGACGGCTGCCCGCCGCGACCGGGTTCGACGCGGTGGTGGCGCTCCGGCTCGCCGACCGGGCGCTCCGCAGCGCGACCGCGGGGAAGGAGGGCTATGCGACGGTCGATCGTTAGTGTCGCCGGTGACGCGGGCGGGGCCGAGGCCCTGGTGCCGGTGCTCCAGCAGGCGCTCCGCCAGGGCACGTTAGGCGAGGTCTGGGCGGGCCCGGCTGCGATGGTCGTGTTCGAACGCGCCGGCGTACCGGCGGCGCCCGCGGCGGAGGCCGGCGAGCCCGCCGAACGGCTGGCGCAGGCCGGTCCGGCCGTCCTGGCCACCGGCACGTCCTGGGGCGCGGCCGCGATCGAAACCGCGTGGCTCGACGCCGCCTCGGCGGCCGGGGTGCCGTCGCTGTCGATGGTGGACTTCTGGTCGAACTACCGGACCCGGTTTCTCGCCGGCGACGACCGGCTGGTGCTGCCCGACGTGGTGGCGGTGCCGGACGCCAACGCCGCCATGGAGGCCGCCGCGGAGGGGATCCCGGAGCACCGGATCGCGGTCACCGGCAACCCGTACTACGAAATGCTGCTGGAGCGATATCGCGGGTTCGACCGCGAGGTCCGACTTCGGTTCCGCGAGTCGGTCGCCCTCCCGCGCACCGGCACCGTCGTGCTGTTCGCGTCGCAGCCGATTCGGGCCCTGTACGGCGATCGGCTCGGCTACACCGAGGACCAGGTCCTCGAGGTCGTCGCCGACGCGCTGGGGCAGGTGGCGGAATGGATCGGGCATCCGGTGGTGCTCGCGGTGCGGGCGCATCCCCGGCAGGGCGGACTGCCGCTGCCGCGGACCAGCCGGGCGGTGCTGGTCCGTTCGGCGGCCGGCGACGATCCGCTGGGGTGGTCACTCGCGGCGGATCTGGTGGTCGGGATGAACAGTGCGATGCTGTTGCAGGCTGCGTTGCTGGGGTCCCGCGTGGTCAGCGTGCAGCCGGGCCTGGCCGGCGCCGACGTCCTGCCGAGCAATCGCTTCGGCCTGAGCGACGGCGTCTATCGGGCCGAGGACGTGGCGCCCGCCCTCTATCGCGCGCTGGCCCGGCCGGCTCATCTCGGCTCGGCGCGGGCGGCTCGCCGGCTCCGGGCGTCCGGCGAGGGGGCGACGGCCCGCGTCATGGACCAGCTCGGCAAACTCGGGCTCACCACGGTGGCGGAGGCCAGCGCATGACGCTCGCGATTCTGGGAGGGACGCCGGTGCGCCGGGCCCCGTTCCCCGACTGCAACACGATCGGCGCCGAGGAAAAGGCGGCGGTGGCGGCGGTGCTCGACAGCGGCGTGCTGTCGCAGTTCGTCGGGGTCTGGGGTCCCGACTTCCTGGGTGGCCCGCGGGTTCGGGCGCTCGAATCGGCCTGGGCCGGCTATTTCGGGGTGCAGCACGCCGTGGCGATGAACTCGGCGACCTCGGGCCTCTACGCCGCGGTGGGTGCCGCGGGGGTGGGCCCCGGCGACGAAGTCATCGTGTCGCCGTACACGATGAGTGCGTCGGCCGCGGCGGCCGTGGTTTATGGTGCCGTCCCGGTGTTCGCCGATATCGATCCCGACACGTTCTGTCTCGATCCCGCCTCGGTGCACGCCCGGCTCACCGACCGGACCCGGGCGATCATCGGGGTAGACCTGTTCGGTCACCCCGCCCCGTGGCGGGAGCTGCGGGAACTCGTCTCCGGGCGCGGCATCGTGCTGATCGAAGACGCCGCCCAGGCCCCGGGCGCCCGCGACGGCGACCGCTGGGCGGGAACCCTCGGCGACATCGGCGTCTTCAGCCTCAACTACCACAAGACGATCCACTGCGGCGAAGGCGGCGTCGTCGTGACCGACGACGAGCGGCTGGCGGAACGGTTGCAGCTGATCCGCAACCACGCTGAGGCGGTCGTCAAGGCAAAAGGGGAAGAGGATCTCGTCAATCTGGTCGGGTTCAACTACCGGATGACGGAAGTCGAAGCGGCGATCGCCCTCGAGCAGCTTCGCAAGCTCGACGCGCTGGTGGCGCCGCGGGTGGCGGCCGCGGATTATCTGAGCGCGCGGCTCCGCCACCTCCCGGGCCTCCGGCCCCCGGTGGTCCGGCCCGGCGTGCGCCACGGCTACTACGTCTACGCCCTGCGCTACGACGCCGCGGCCGCCGGGATTCCCCGCGGCCGGTTCGCCGAGGCGCTGCGGGCGGAGGGTGTTCCGGTGGCCGTCGGCTACGTCGAGCCGCTGTACCGGCAGCCGATGTACCGGCGCCGGATCGGATTCGGATCGGCCGGGTTCCCGTTCGTGCAGGCGGGCCGGCCCGCGGTGAGCTATCCCGACGGCCTGTGTCCGGTGACCGAGCGGATGCACGAGCAGGAGTTGCTCTACCTGAGCTTCATCAACGCCCGGACCTCGGTGGGCGACCTCGACGACGTCGTCGCCGCGTGCGACAAGGTGCTGTCCCGGAGCGCGGCCCTGGTGTCCGGATGACGATCGGTCTCCCGCTCGTCGAGCACTACCGGGCCCGGTTTGCCGAGCACGGTGACGCGGCGCTCGCCACCCAGATGAGCCGGGCGGGGCAGGCGTTCCGGTTCGAGAAGCTGTTCGAGATCGCCGATCTCGACGGCGCCTCGGTCCTCGACGTCGGCTGCGGCCTGGGCGACATGTACCCGGCCCTGCGGACCCGGTATCCCGCCGCTCGATACCAGGGCATCGACGTCGTACCCGAGATGGTGGCGCACGCGGCAGCCAAGTACCCGGAGGTCGCGTTCCGGTGTCACAACCTGCTCGAGACGACGCTGCCCGAACGGTTCGACTACGTACTCATGTCCGTGGTCTTCAACAATGCGATGGCCGAGTCGACTGCGTTTCTGCAGTTGCTGGTCGAGCGGGCCTGGGCCGTGGCGGGGCGGGGCCTGGCCTTCAACTTCCTGTCCACCCACGTCAATTTCGCGGAGGCCTCGATGGCCTACCACGATCCGGTCGCGATCCTCGATTTCAGCCTCCGGCGGCTTAGCCGCCGGGTGCGGCTCGAGCATCATTACGAGCGGTGCGACGTGGCCGTGTTCGTCTACCGATGACGGTCGCGAGCGTGGGGGTGGAACGGTGGACCGACCGGACGGCGTATGCCCGGTTCCTCGGCACGTCGCCGGGGCGGTCCGTCTTTCTGCTTCCCGCGTTTCTCGACGCCCTGGACCGGCCGTGGGAGTTCTGGGCCGCCGCGGGCCACTCGGGGCCAAGCGCCGGTGCCGTAATCTTCCGCGATGCGGACGGCCGGCCGGCGCGCGCCCCGCTGCCGTTCACGATGTACCAGGGTCTGCTGCTGCCGTCGGACGAAGGACGCCCGGGCCATCGGACCGTTCCGGAACACCTCGACGCCGTGGCGGCGCTCCTCGAGGGTCTCTCCGGCGAGGCGCGGCTGTCGTGGTGCCTCCATCCTTCGTTCGCGGACGTCCGGGCGCTCTCGTGGTTTCACTACGACACCCCGGCCGCCGGACAGTTCCGGATCGACGTGCGCTACACGGGGCTGATCCCGCTCGATGCCGCGACCGGCTTCGACGGGGTGCTGGCCGGGGTCCGGCCGGTGCGCCGCCAGGAGTTCCGCAAGGCCTCGGCCCGCTTCACGCTCGAAGCGAGCACCGATCTCGAGCTGTTCGATCGGCTCCACGCCGCCACGTTTGCCCGGCAGGCAATCGAGCGGCCGCCCCGGGAGCAATCGCTGCTGGCGTCGATCGCGGCGGCCGCGCTGGCCCACGGGTTCGGCGAATTGCTGGTCGCCCGCGACGGCGACGGGACGGCCGCCGGCGCCGTGCTGTTTCTCTTCGACGACCGACAAGGCTACTACCTCGTCGCGGCAAACGATCCGGCCTATCGGACGACCGGCGTGTCCACCTGGCTGTTCCTCTCCGGCGTGCGCCGGGCGGCGGAGCGACGGCTCGGGGCGGTAGACGTCGTCGGGATGAACTCGCCGGCCCGCGGCGATTTCAAGACGAGCTTCGGCGCGGTGCCCGTACCGTACTACGTCGCGACCTGGGAGCGGCCATGAAGACCGTGGCGATCGTGCAGGCCCGGATGACGTCGAGCCGCCTGCCGGGGAAGGTCCTGGCCGACCTCGACGGGGCGCCGATGCTCGAACGGGTCGTCAGTCGCTTGCGGGCGGCGAGCCGGGTGGACGCCGTGTGGGTGGCGTGCACCGACGGCCGGGCCGACGATCCGGTGGCCGAGTGGTGTGACGGGGCGGGGGTGCCGGTGTGGCGCGGTTCGGAGACCGACGTGCTGGGCCGGTACACCGGTGCGGCCGGCGCGAGCGAAGCCGACGTGATTGTCCGGATCACGGCCGATTGTCCGCTGCTCGACCCGGGCGTCGTCGACCTGGTCCTGGCCGCGCTGGCCGATCGGGGGGTGGACTATGCCACCAACGTGCTCGAGCGCTCGTACCCGCGAGGCCTCGACGTGGAGGCATTCACTCGTGCGGCGCTCGAGCGGATGGATCGCCTGGGGCACTCGGCGGAGTCCCGGGAGCACGTCACGCTGGGCCCCCGTCTCGAACATCCCGAGTCGTTCACGGTGACGAACGTGCGGGGGCCGGACGACGACAGCGATCTCCGCTGGACCGTCGACACGGCGGAGGATCTGGCCTTTGTGCGCTCGCTCTATCAGGCCCTTGGCCTGGCGGCGCGGCCGCTGTCATATCGGGACCTGGTCCGGTGGTGCCGGGCCAACGAACCCTGGGCCCGGCGCGATCGTCCGGGCCATACCTGGGATCCGGCCCGAGCGGGCGCGGGATCTCCCTCAGGAGGAGGAACACCATGAACGCGACCCATTCCGGTGGCTCGGGATCGGCCGGTGGCGTGCTCGATGCCGTGGAGGCGGATGCTCGCCGGGTCCAGGCGGCGCTCGCCGCGGATCCGGAAAACCCGGCGCTGCTGCACGAGCTGGGCCGGCTGTTCGGCCGGCTGGGCCAGGACGATCTCGAACTTTCGCTGATCGGCCAGGCCATCGCCCGCCGGGGGGACGATCCCGACTATCACGCCGACCTGGGGCTCGCCCTGCTCGCGGCCGGGTATCGGGACGACGCTCGGGCGTGTTTCGAGGCGGCGTTCGAGCTGGACCCGGTCCATTCCGCCGCCCGGTGGGGGCTCGCGGATCTGCTCCTGGACGACGGCGATCCGGCCGGGGCCGCGGAAGCGGCCGCCGGCTGCGAGCCGACCCACCACCGGGCCGCCCGGGTCCTCGGCCGGCTGGCGCTCGCGGAGGGGCGCTGGAGTGACGCGTCGGGCCACCTGCTCGAGTATCTGGGCCAGAGCCCGCTCGATGCGCCGGCGCTGTTCTACCTCGGCGTCGCCCTCCAGAGTTCGGGGTTGCTCGAACCGGCCGTGACGGCCTACCAGCAGGCGGTGGCGACCGATCCGGACTTGTTCGAGGCCCACGCCAACCTGGCGACGGCGCTCACCGCGTTAGGCAGGGCGAACGAGGCCCTGCGCCACGCGGAACGGGCGGTCGCGATGGCGCCGGAGCGCCCGGGGGCGCTGCTCAACCGGGCCAACGCCCGGCGGGACGGGAACGACGTCGTCGGCGCGCTGGCGGACCTCAAGACGGCGGTGACGCTGGCGCCCGGCTACGCGGAGGCCTGGTCGACGCTGGGCAACCTGTATCACGATCTGGGCGAACTGAGCCAGGCCCTCGAGGCGCACGACCGGGCCGTTGCCGCGGCGCCGGCGCTCGCGCAGGCTCGCTGGAACCGGTCGTTCACCCTGTTGACGACCGGCCAGCTGGCCGAAGGCTGGGACGAATACGAGTGGCGGCTCCAGACGGAGGCCGCCGCGCCGGAGCCCCGCGACTTTCTGTGGCCGAGGTGGGACGGTTCGTCGCCGGCGGGCAAGCGGATCCTGGTCTGGCGGGAGCAGGGCATCGGCGACGAACTGCTGTTCCTCACCTGCCTGGGGGACCTGTTCGCGGCGGGCGCCGAGGTGACGGTCCTGGTGAGTCCCCGGCTCGCCGGGCTGACCGCCCGGTCGTTTCCGGCGGCCACGATCATTCCGGACGGCCAGCGGGTGGACGGGCCGTTCGACTGGCAGGTCCCGATCGGCAGCCTGCCGCGGGTTCTCCGGCGGGCGCGCCAGGCGTTCCCGCGCCGGGGCGACTACCTCGTGGCGGAGGCAGCCGCGCGGACCAAGTGGGCCGAGCGGCTGGCGGCGCTCGGGCCGGGCCGCCGGATCGGGCTCTGCTGGCGGAGCGGGCTCGTCACGGCGGCCCGGGCGCGCCACTACCCCCCGCTCGACGAACTCCGGCCGTTGCTGGAGACGCCAGGGGTAGTCTGGGTCAACCTGCAGTACGACGACTGCACCACCGAGCTCGAAACGATGAAGTCGGAGTGGGGCGTCACGGTGCACTCGTGGGCCGGCGAGAATCTGCGGGACGACCTCGAGTCGGTGGCCGGATTGATCGCCGAGCTCGACGCCGTGGTGACCGCACCAACCGCGGTCAGCTCGTTGGCGGGGGCGCTGGGGCGGCCGACCTGGCAGTTGGACAGCGGCAGCGACTGGACCGTCTTCGGGGAGGCGCGGTCGCCGTGGTTCCCGACGATCCGGGTCGTGGCCAAGCGGCCGTTCGAAACGGACTGGGGCCGGCCAGTGGCCGAAATCCGGTCAAACCTGACCGAATGACCCTGGCGGACCGACTCAAGCTTTTTAAGGGGGGTGCCGAGACCTATTGGGGACGGCGGGAGCACCACGACGAACCCGGGTTCGCAACGGGGGGTTCCAGCCGGCAAGAGATGCGGTTCGGGGAGAAGCCTCGAGCCCACATACCTAGAATAGGAGCGGTACCCCCATGGCAGACATTGCTCTTTCCAGTGGCATTCGGACCAACCTTCTCACCCTTCAGCAGACCGCCTCGCTGATCGGCAGCACCCAGGCCCGGCTCGCGTCCGGCCTCAAGGTCAACAGCGCGATCGATGACGCCTCCGCCTTCTTCACCGCGGCCGGCGCCCGCGGCCGGGCGAGCGACCTGTCCGCCCGGAAGAACGAAATCGGCGAAGCGATCCAGACGATTAAGGCGGCCTCGAACGGCATCGACTCGATCTCGAAGCTGATCGATACCGCGAAGGGTATCGCGGAGTCGGCCCGGTCGGCGACCACCGCGGGCCGGTCCACCCTGGCCGACCAGTTCAACGAAGTCCTCAAGCAGATCGACCAGACCGCCACGGATGCCAAGTACAAGGGCACCAACCTCCTGGCCACCGGCGGCGAGCTCGTCGTCAAGACCAACGAGGACGGCACCTCGAAGATCTCGATCAACGGCTTCAACGCGTCGTCGACCCTCGGTCTGTCGGTCTCGGCGATCGCGGACAACACCTGGACGGTCGACACCGCGCTTGACGCGGCGGTCAGCCAGCTCAACGCGGCGCAGTCGACGCTCCGGACCAACGCCTCGACCCTCGGCGCGGTGTCCAGCCAGCTGTCGATTCGCGACAACTTCCTCGACGAGCTCCGCAACGTGCTCAAGGAAGGTGCCGACAAGCTGACGGTGGCCGACCAGAACGAGGAAGGCGCCAACCTGCTCGCGCTGCAGACCCGGCAGCAGCTCGGTGTCATCTCGCTCAGTCTGGCGAACCAGTCGCAGCAGGCGATTCTCCGGTTGTTCTAAACGACACGGTGACGGGCGGGGAGGGCGACCTCCCCGTCCAACGCCCACTGAGGGATTGAATCATGGCAGCAATTGCGGATGGAATCGGCGGAGGCGCGGCGACGACCGGGGTGACCGGCCGGCGTCAGGTCTCGGTTCCGTCCCAGCCGAGTCCTCGGGTGAGTCGTGGTCAGCCGGCCCGGACGTCGGGCGCGGGCGAGATCGGCAACCAGGTGCTCGGACGCCTGTACGCCGCGCGGGAAACCGCGCTGGCCGAGGCGGGACGGATCAGGCAGCTCGATCGGAAGCTGTCGCAGGTGTCGAAACAGCTGGGCGAGAACCGCACCAAGCTGGAGCAGTTCAAGCTGTACCCCCCGTATCCGCCGGACGAGCCGCGGCGGGCGGAAGCGATCCGCGAATTCAACGGCATCGCCGCCGAGGTGAAGCGGCTCGTGGCCGAAGGCGCGGTGCCGCAGAACCTGGGGCTCTCGCCCCTGGCGGAGCGGGCCTCCACGGCCGACGCGGAAACCGCGGTGGCGGCGCTGGGCACGGCGCAGACGTCGGTGGAGCTGCAGCGGGCCAGCCTGGCGGCCTCGGTGGCCACGGGCGGCGAACCGGCGGTGGCCACGGAGTCAGCGGCCGCGGCCCAGGAGCTTGGCCAGAGCGGCCCGGGTCTGTCCCGGGCGGTCTCGGACCTGCTCCGGCAATTGTCCTGACGCGCGATGCCGCTCCGGATCTCGCTCAAGGCCCACGAGCGCCTGATCGTCGGCGGCGCCGTGGTGCGCAACGGGGATCACCGCTGCGACCTGCTGGTCGAAAACGACGTGCCGATCCTGCGCGGCAAGGAAGTGCTGGCACTCGACGATGCCAACAGTCCCTGCCGCCGGATCTATTTCGCTACCCAACTCGCCTATGTCGATCCGGAACGCCGGGAGGAACATGCCCGCCTTCTGCGACAGCTCCTGGACGAAGTCGCGGAAGCGGCGCCGAGTGCCCGGGCCCTGATCGAGGAAGTCCGGCAGCTCGTCGGCGAGGGGGCGTTCTACCGGGCGCTCAAGACGGCCCGGAAACTCATCGCGTTGGAAGAGGAGTTGATCGGTCATGCCGCACATCGCTGATGCCTACACCAGCGTCGAGAAAATCGCCGCGAGCGGGCGTCAACTGGAGGCGTCAGCGCTGTTCCGCGTGGCCCGGACCCTCCAGGCGGTCTACGACCGGTGGGACGAACCGGGCACCGACACCCGGCTCGACGAGGCGCTGCGCCTCAACCAGCGGCTGTGGACCTTCTTTCAGTCCGAGCTCTCCGCGGACGACAATCCGCTCCCGCCGGAGCTCAAGTGGCAGCTCCTCAAACTGATCGAGTTCATCGACCGGCGGACGTTCGACGTGATGGCCTTTCCGGCCCGTGAGAAGCTCCCGATCCTGGTCAGCATCAACCGGAACGTCGCGGCCGGGCTGTCGACCTCGCCGACGGGCGTCGCCGCCTGAAACGTCCCTCGATTTCCGCTCCCGCCACCGGCGCTGTTGCTCCCCTGCAGGCCGCTCCCTAGCTTGGATTTGACGCTGGTTTCCAGGTAGGGAGTCCCATGGTTACAACGAGACGTCTCGCCGCGATGGTCGCGGTATTGCTGCCGGGCAGCTTGGCGAGCCAGGCGCCGGCCGAACGGGCCTTGAGCGGCGTCGTCGTCGGCGAACGGGGCGGGCGGATTCCCGGGGTCGAGATCCTGGTGCAGCGGACCTCAATGCGGGCGGAGTCGCGGGCCGACGGCTCGTTCCGGCTCGTCGGGGTACCCGCGGGTCTTCAGGTGCTGGTGTTCCGGAAAATCGGATTCCGGCCCCAGGCCATCAGCGTGGCGGTGGACTCGGGCGGCCGGGCGCTGGGGCCCGTCGTCCTCGAGGCGGGCGCCTTCAAGCTGCCGGAGATCTCGGTCACCGCGCGCTACGCCAAGCCGGAGCGGTACGCCAACACCACGAAGTACGACGATTTCTACCGGCGGCGGAAGACGGGAGGCGGTGTCTTCCTCGACCGGGAGGATATCGACCGGCGGTTCGTCGGCCAGACCCACGAAATCTTCACCGGCCTGCCCGGCGTCCACCTCCAGTCGCGGCCGGCCGGAACCGGGAGCAAGCTGTGGTTCTCCCGCTGCAACGAATCGCCGCCGGCCATCGCCGTGTTCCTGGACGGCCGGCACCTGCTCCCGCCCTGGGGAATCAGCAACGGGTACGGGATCCAGCGCACGGCGGCCAATGACCGCGGCAACGAGGTCGCCCCGACCGAGTCCGAGGATCCCCGGTCCCGCTTCGTCGACGAGCTGATCGACTCGATCAACCCGTCCGAACTCGAAGCGATCGAGGTGTTCCGCGGGCCCGGCCAGTTGCCGGGGGAATTCAACCTCGGCGACAACTGCGGGGCCATCGTCATGTGGACGAAACAGGGTGGTTTCCGTGCGGAGGCCACCCCGGGATCGAGCCGCTGACGGGCCGGAGCGTCGTGCCCCGACGGATCGGCTACCGCAGGTAGTCGCTCAGCGTCAGGTTGAGGAGGCGGCTGGTGGCCGTGTAGGAGGCCTCGATCGTCGTCTGGAGGGACAGGAGCTTCGCTACGGCCTCTTCGAGGGGAGCCGCTTCCACCGCCTGCCGAACATCTTCGAGGTCGTTCCGCACCTGGCCGTTGCTGGCGAGCGTGTTGGCTACCTGGCTTCCTGTGGTACCGGTCTCCGCCAGCGAAATCAGCAGACTCTGGCTTCGGTCGAACACCGTCTGCACTGCGGTCTGGACCTGGGCTTCGGTCTGGAGGCCGGCCGGATCCACCGCGTCCCGGAGGTCGCGGAGGGCCGCGATGGCCGGACCGATGAACTGGTCGCCTCGGTGGTTGACCGCGACCGCCACCTGGTCGGCGATGGCGGTCCGGCGGGTCTGACCGCCGCCCTGGTAGTCGCCGAAGGTGGCGCCGGGCGTCTGGTCGAAGGGCGGCGTCGTGCTGACGTCGCCGCCGAGGATGTATTCGTTGCCGATCTTGGTGTTGCCCAAGGCCACCGCCTGGTCGAGCAGCCGGCTCAACTGGTCGGCGGCGGTCTGGCGCTGGACGGTCTGTTCGGCGGTGTAGGGCGGGTCCCCCTTGGCGAAGCTCAGCGAAAAATCCCGGGCCTGCCGGAGGAGATCGTCCACCTGCTTGACGACCGCCTCCTCGGCGCCCAGCCGCACCTGGGCGTTGGTCCCGTTCTTGGCGTACTGGTCGATGCCCCGCTGGCCCCGCTGGACCCGGAGGACCTGGGCGGCCGCCACGGGGTCCTGGTCGGCCCGGGTGAACCGTTTTCCGGTCGCGACCTGTCGCTGGAGCTCCTGGAGGCGCCCGAGGTTCCCCTGGATTTCCCGGAGGGCCTGGTCCCGCCTCAGAGTATTGGTAATTCTCACGCTTCGATCCCCCTCGCCAATGGACCGCGCGGATGCAGTCCAGGTATATTGAGCATCGGTACTTAGCCCGCAAACCTTGAGCCACGACCCGGAGCGCCATGGCCACCATTCTGTGCGTGGATGACGAGCCGTCGGTCGGTGTGGTCCTGGAGGCCGCGCTGACGAAATTGGGGCACACCCCGGTCCTGGCCGGGAGTGTGGAGGACGCCCTCAAAGCCGTCGCCCGCCAGTCCTTCGAACTGATCATCACCGATTACCGCATGCCCAACGCCACCGGCCTCGACCTCCTGTCGAGCCTGGAGCGCGAGGGGTACCAGATTCCGGTCATCATCATGACCGGGTATTCGTCGGTTGAACACGCCGTCATGTCGCTCCGGAGCGGGGCGATCGACTACCTGACCAAGCCGGTCCGGCAGGAAACCCTCCGCATCGCGGTCACCCAGGCGCTCGAGGTGATTCGCCTCCGGAAGGAGAACGAGACCTTCCGGCAGGAACTGTCCGGGCTTCGCGGCAGGCGGCAGATTCTGGGAGACGGGCCGGCCCTCCGGCGGGTCCTCGAGATGGTGGCGATGGTGGCCCCAACCAAGGCCACCGTGCTCCTGCAAGGCGAATCGGGGACCGGCAAGGAACTCGTCGCCCGCGCCATTCACGAACAGAGCCCCCGGCGCGACCGGCCCTTCATCACGATGAACTGCGCCGCCATGCCGGAAGGTCTGGTGGAAAGCGCGCTCTTCGGCCATGAGAAGGGCGCCTTCACCGGTGCCACGGCCCGAACCCAGGGTGCGTTCGAACGGGCCGACGGCGGGACGCTGCTGCTCGACGAGATCTCCGAGATGCGGCTCGACCTGCAGGCCAAACTGCTTCGGGTCATTCAGGAGCAGGAGTTCGAGCGCGTCGGCGGGCAGCAGTCGATCCGGGTGGACGTGCGCCTCGTCGCGACGACGAACCGGGATCTCAAGGCGGACGCGGACGCCGGGAAGTTCCGCCAGGACCTGTACTACCGCCTGAATGTGATGCCGATCCACCTGCCGGCCCTCCGGGACCGCCGCGAGGACATTCCGGTGCTGGTCCATCACTTTCTCAGCCGGGCCGGCCAGCAGCTCGGCGTCGAGGTCACCGGCGTGGCCCCGGACGCGATGGCCGCACTGCAGGGGCGGTCGTGGCCCGGCAACATTCGGGAACTCGCCAACGCGGTCGAACGGGCGGTGATTCTCTCGCGCGGCGGCGTCCTCAAACTCGAGGCCTTCGCCGACGAACGCCGGTCGTCTCCGCTGCCGCTCCCGTCGGTTCCGGCTCCCGGCGGATCCGCCCCGGTGGCGACGCCGATGCCGGCCGGCACCGTCCCGGCGGCCGCCGCCGACATCCTCAACCTCGAGGAACTCGAGGGCATTGCGATCCAGCGGGCGCTCGTGGCCACCGGGGGCAACCGGACCCGGGCTGCCAAGCTGCTCGGCATCAGCGAACGAACCCTCCGCAACAAGCTCAACTCGCCAAAACCCGCTCCGGCCAGCTAGGGGCGGAGCGACTGCGCGGCGGACTCGCCCGGCCGATCGTTCGGATCGGCCGGTCGTTTTTCCGTCCTGGCATCGGCCCGCTTCCCGGCCGAAGGTTCGACGCCCGGCAGCTTCTGCCAGGCTGTTCTTTCCCCCTCGTGCGGGTGCCACGAGTGCGCGCGGCCGGCCACCGGCCGGACCGAATGCCGTAATCGTCTGACTGGCAACGGCTTGACCGAATGGCAACCGCCGCCGCCGGGGCCGTTCGTACCCGGTATGACGCTTGCCCCGAGGACCGGCGACCACGTTTTCGTTCCCTTTCCGGCGAGATGCGATCGATGATTCGCGGACTGTTCGGTGCCTCGAGCCTGTCTTCGGCGCTGCGAGGCGGCCTCGAAGAGGCGAGCGCGACCCAACGGGGAATCGGCCAGCGGGTGGCCGACGCACTCGCGACCAGCACGGCGACCGGTTTCACGGAAGCCAGCCAGGCGGCCATGGCCCGGGCCAAGGCGGCGGAGGCCGACCTCCAGCGCGAGATGGCCTCGCTGGCCGACACCCAGCTGCGGTACGAAGCGGACGCCCAGCTCCTGCGGGAGGCCTATCAGCGCCTCCGGACGGCGATCGGCAACCGTGCCTAAGATCCCCGCCGCGCCGATCACGCCCCGGCCGATCCGCACCTTCATGCGGTCGCTGGCCACGAGCGCCCAGGGCATGGCCACGCAGCAGAAGTTTCTCGACATCATCGCCGAGAACATCAGCAACGCGGAAACCACCAAGACCGCCGAGGGCGGCCCGTATCGCCGCCAGGTGGCGGTCGCGGCCCGCGACCCCCGGACCGGGGAAATCTCCGTGCGGGTGGTCCAGGACGGCCGGGAAGGGCGGCTGGTCCACGATCCGGCGCACCCGGACGCCGACGAAAACGGCAACGTCTTCTATCCCAACGTGGATATGAACACCGAGATGGTCGACTTGATGCTCGCCCGGCGGCTTCACGAGGCGAACCTGTCGGCCTTCCAGACGGCGAAGCAGATGCTCCGCCGCGCGATCGACATCTGAGGCAGGGACCGACCATGCGCATTGACGGATCCGGCTCGATCGGCGCCGCGGCCCCGCGCTCGCTGGAGCGGCCCGCGCCGCCCCCGACGCAGCCCGGGGACCTCAAGAGCGTGCTCTCCGAGGCGGAGCTGGGCTATTTCGCCGAGCTCGAGCGGCTCGGCCCGCTGACCTATGGCCGGCCCGGCTCCCGGGTCGAGTCAGCCGGTCCGCCCCCGCTCCTTGGCCAACGGATCGACGTGAGGGCCTGACCATGACCGCGCCGATTGGACCACGTGCCGGATTCGTCTCCCCGCTGGAACGGGGAGACGGCGGCATCCCGCTCACGGGCGGCGGCCCGTCGTTCGGCGATCTCTTCAAGCGGGCGCTCAACGATTCGAGCGGTCTCGAGGAGGACGCCAAGAACGTCATTCAATCGTTTCTCCGGGGCGAGCCGGTCGAACTCCACCAGGTGATGGCGGCGAGCGAGGAAGCGGCGATTTCGCTCGAGTTGCTCGTGGAAGTGCGGAACAAGATGGCGGACGCCTACCGTAACATCATGAACATGCAGGTCTAATGGCGAACGATATGGTGCAGCAGTTGGGTGGGGCCGTGCAGCGGATGCCGGCACAGCGCCGGATCGCGCTCCTGGGGGGACTGCTTCTGATCGCGGCCGCCGTCATCGGCGTCGGGCTCTGGGCGTCGGAGCCCGCCTGGGTGCCGCTCTATACCGACGTGTCCCTGGGCGAAGCCGCCCAGATGACGGACGCACTCGACAAGGCCGGCATCCAGAACAAACTGGGCGCCGACGGATCCCAGGTGCTCGTCGCCCGGAGCGCCTACGCCCGGGCCCGGGTGATTCTGGCCAAGGCCAGTCTGCCCTCGGGCAGCCGTCCCGGGTACGAACTCCTCGACCAGCAGAACGCTCTCGGCAGCTCCGACTTCATCCAGCGGGTCAACTTCCAGCGGGCCCTCGAGGGCGAACTTGCCCAGAGCATCGGCGCCACCACCGGCGTGGACCGCGCGGATGTCCACCTCACGATTCCCGAGCCGAGCGCGCTCCGGCGAAACGATCGCCCGGCCAAGGCCGCGGTGCGGCTTCGGATGCGTCCGGGGATGCTGCTCGCGCCGGGTGCCGTTCCGGGCATCATCGCGCTGGTGAGCAACAGCGTCGACCGGCTGTCGCCGGAGAACGTGGTGGTCACCGACGAGTCGGGCCGCCTCCTGTCGGCACCGACCGAGGACGGGTCGGTGATGGGCGGGGCGGCCCGGCGGATGGAAATGCAGCAGAGCGTCGAGGGCTACCTGGCCGGCAAGGCCGAGCGGCTGCTGGAGACGGTGGCCGGTCTCGGGACGCCGCGGGTCCAGGTCGGCGCCGACCTCAACTTCGACCAGGTCGAGCGGACGATCGAGTCGTTCGATCCGGATGGACAGGTGCTCGCGGCCGAAGGCCGGAGCGAAACCGAAGCGGCGGCGGACGGTTCCGGGGCCCAGACGATCGTCAACAACACCTATCAGAACTCCCGGCGGCTCGAGAAGATCCTCTCGGCCGGGGGCGGCGTGAACCGCCTCACGATCTCGGTCCTCGTCGACGAGCGAAGCATCCGCGCGGACACCAGCTCCACCGCGCCGCTAGCCGACCGGCTGGCGAACGTCGAGGCGCTGGTGAAGGACGCCGTGGCCTTCGACAGCGCCCGGGGCGACCGGATCACCGTCAAGGCGATTCCGTTCGCGGTGGCCGTGGCCGACACGATTCCAACGCCGCCGCGCGACATCATCGGGCTGGTGGAACGCTTCAGCCGGCCGGTAATCGGGCTGATCGCGATTCTCGCGCTGCTGGTGGTGGCCCTCCGGACCGTGAAGGCGCTCCAGGCTCGTCCCGCGGCCATCGCGCAGGGGCAGGCGGGGAGCCGGCAGGTGACGCCGCCGCCGCATCCGGCGGAAGTCCCGCCTTTGGGGCCGCCGCCGGAGAACGTGCTGCTCAAGAACAAGGTCGTCGAGGAAACGGGCGACAAGCCCGAGTTGATGGCCCAGGTGGTCCGCGCCTGGATGGGCGAGGGAGCCCAGAACTGATGCCTGACCGGAGCGCCCGATGACCACCGCCATAGTACCTGCGAAGGCGCCGGCCGTGCCGGGGATGCGGAAAGCCGCGATCCTCTGCATGACGCTGGGCAAGGACGTCGCCGCCGAGGTACTCAAGCGGTTGGCGCCGCACGAGGTCGAGGAGCTGTCGAAGGAGATCGCGGTGACACGCGCGGTCGACCCGGAAACCGTCCAGCACGTCCTCACGGAGTTCCGGGGCGTGTTCCAGGCGGCCGAAGCGGCCGCGCGAGGCGGCGTCTCGGTGGCGCAGGAGATCCTCGAGAAGGCCCTCGGCACGCAGCGGGCGAAGGTCATCCTCGAAAAGATCCAGGAGCAGATTGCCGATACCGGCCTCCGGCGGCTCAAGAAGGCAGCGCCCGAACTGCTCCAGAGCGTACTCCGGGGCGAACATCCGCAGACCATCGCCCTGATTCTCGCGCATCTCGACTCGCGACAGTCCGCGAGCGTGATCGCGGGCATGGACGCGGAGCTCGCCGGCGACGTGCTCTACCGGGTGGCCCGGATGGACAAGATCTCGCCCGAAATGCTGGCCCTCGTGGAAGCGGGCCTTGCCAACAAGACCGACCTCTCGCTGAGCCAGGAGATGACCACCTCCGGCGGTCCGTCGACGGTGGCGAAGGTCCTCAACCTGACCGGCGGCTCGCTGGAGAAGAGCCTGCTCGAGGCGATCGACAAGAAGAGCCCCGAGATCGCCACGCAGGTCAAGAACCTCATGTTCGTCTTCGAGGACCTCAAGCTCCTCGACGGCCGGGCGATCCAGCGGTTGCTGCGCGAGATCGACGGCAAGGAACTGGCGCTCGCCCTCAAGGCGGCCAGCGACGAACTCAAGCAGCACATCTTCACGAACATGTCGGAACGGGCCGCGGCCGCGCTCAAGGAAGAACTCGAGTTCATGGGCCCGGTCAAGGTGCGCGACGTCGAGGGCGCTCACACGCGGATCATCGAGGTGATGCGCAGCCTCGAGGACCAGGGCGAGATCATGATCAGCGGCCGGGGCGGCGACGACGATGTCATCGTCTGAGCCGCCGACGGCACCCCCGTGGCTCCAGCCCGGTCCGGCGGCGGAGCGGGGCCCGTGGGGCCCGCCCGATCTCCGGGGCGCCGACTCGGCGGCCGACGCGCCCGAGATCGATCCGGTGGAGGCGGTCCGCGAGGCGGCGTTCGCCGAAGGGTTCGAGGCCGGGCGCAATCAGGCCCGGGCCGAGTTGCAGCCGGCCCACGATGCGCTGGCGCGGATCGTCGGAGAGGTGGAACGGGAAATTCTATCGGTCCGGCGCCGGGCGGAGAACAATCTCCATGCACTCGGCCTCGCGGTGGCGCGCTGGCTCCTGCTGCGGGAGGTCGACGCCGACCCGCTCACGGTCGAACCGCTCATCCGCCGGGCCATCGCCCTGCTCCCGGCCGGCACGCCGGTCGAAATCCACGCCCATCCCGCGGAGGTCGAGCTGCTGACCAACGCGCTCGCCCTGACCGAACCGGATGGCCGGACCGTCCCGGTCCACTGGGTGGCGGACACCGAACTGGAGCGGGGCAGTTTCACGATCACCTCGCCGGAGCGGATCATCGACGGCCGGACCGACGTGGCGCTGCGGACTCTCTACGAACGGCTGGTCAGTGACTGACGTCGGCCTGGCACTCGCGCAGACGCCCCGGTTCGCCGTGCACGGCCGGGTGACCCGGGTCATCGGGCAGATCGTCGAGGCGACCTCGCTCGAGGTCGCCGTCGGCGAGGTCTGCCGGATTCTGGTGACCGATCACATCGGCGTGCTGGCGCAAGTCGTCGGATTCCACGACCGCGGCATCATGCTGATGCCGCTCGGGGACCTCGACGGCATCCACCCGGGAGACGTGGTGGTACCCCTGGGGCGGTCGCTCTACGCCGACGTGGGGCCCGGCCTCATCGGGCGGGTCCTCAACGGACTCGGGCGGCCGATCGACTCGGAGCGCTCCATCGGCCTCACCCGACGCTACCCGCTGCTGGCGGAACCGCCAAGTCCGCTCGAACGGGACCGGATCCGGGCCCCGCTCGCGACCGGGGTCCGGGCCATCGACGGCTTTTTGACCGTGGGCCGCGGCCAGCGGATCGGCATCATGGCCGGCAGCGGGGTCGGGAAGAGTGTCCTCCTCGGCATGATCGCGCGAAACACCGCAGCCGACATCAACGTGATCGCCCTCCTCGGCGAACGGGGCCGCGAGGTGCGGGAGTTCATCGAACGGGACCTCGGACCCGAAGGCCTTCGGCGGAGCGTCATCGTGGTCGCCACGAGCGACCAGGCGGCGGTCGTCCGGGCCACCGGTGCGCTGGTGGCCACGGCCATCGCGGAGTACTTCCGCGACGAAGGCCGGGACGTCCTCCTGATGATGGACTCGGTGACCCGGGTGGCGATGGCCTGGCGCGAGGTCGGCCTCTCGATCGGCGAGCCCCCGACCACGAAGGGCTACCCGCCGTCGGTATTCGCGAACCTGCCCCGGCTCCTGGAACGGGCCGGGACCGGGCAGCGGGGCTCGATCACCGGGCTCTACACCGTCCTGGTCGAGGGCGACGATTTCAACGAGCCCGTCGCCGACTCGGCCCGCTCGATTCTCGACGGCCACATCGTGCTGTCCCGGCGGCTGGCCAACCAGAAGCATTTCCCCGCGATCGACGTCCTCGACAGCGTGAGCCGGGTGCGGGACCAGGTCACGGCCCGCGAGGACCTCGACGCCGCCAACCGGCTGCTTGCGCTCGAAGCGACGTACCGGACGCAGGAAGACTTGATCACCGTCGGGGCCTACAAGACCGGCACCGACCGGACCCTGGACGCGGCCATCGGCCTCCGGCCGGACTTGCTGTCGATCCTGCGGCAGCGGCCGGACGAGCGCGGCGATCTGGCCGAGACCCGCGAGCTCGTCCGTCTGCTCGACGGCCGCGGCCGCGCCGCCAGCGGAGTCGCCGCATGAAAAACTTCTCGTTTCGGCTCGAACGGCTGCTGCGCCTCCGCGAGGAGGCCGAGCAGCGGCAGGCCATGGCGCTCGGCGAAGCCACGCGGGCGGAGGTGTCGGCGGACCAGCTCTGCGAGGAACGGGAAGACCACCTCCGCGGCGTTCACGACCGGGTAACCCCGGTTGCCGGGCAGCTGACCAGCGCCGGGATGCTCCGGACGCTGCAACTCGCGAGTGCGGCGGCGGCGGGACAAGTGGAGGCGGCGGAGCAGGCCCGCGAGGCGGCCCGGGCGCAGGCGGATCAGGAGCGCGACCGGCTGATCGCGGCGCAACGCGACCGAAAGACGCTCGAGCGCTTGCGAGAGCATCAGAAGGCGGCGTGGCAGGGCGCGGTCGCCCGGCACGAGCAACAGACGATGGATGAGATCGCCGGCCGCACCCGAGGCCCCGCGGCGCGATGAAGCAGACCCTGGTCCTGGCGCTGGTCGCCTTCCTCTGCGCGATCGGCGGCGCCACCTGGTTCACGGCCTACCTGGCGCCGCCCCGGGTGCGCCCGGTGCCGGACTCCGCGGTAGTGGCCGCGGCCCCGGCCCCGGCGGCGGCGCCGGAGGCCCCGGACACCGCGGCGGCCGACAGCGCCCCGCCGGCGCCGGTTCCGGCAGCAGTGGTCGCGCCGAAGGGCGAATCGGCGGCTGAGAAGGCGGCGCGGGAGAAGTCGGTCGCCAAGATCCTGGCCGCGATGAAGCCCAAGGCGGCTGCCGACATCATGGGCCGGATGAGCGACGACGAGGTCGAGCGGATCGTCCGGCAGTTGAATGCCAAACAGGTCGCCGCGTTGCTCGCGGTCCTGCCGCAGGAGCGGGCCGCGGCGATGAGCCGACGGTTGATGGAACCCAGAAGGGAACGACAAGGAGGATCCTGATCGTGACCGCACCAATTCTGATGGGCCTGGCGGCAATCCCCGAGGCACCGGGCGGTGGTCCGCTCGCCGGGGACGAAGGCGACGGCGGGGGATTCGACGCCACCCTTGGCGCCGCTCTGGCCGCCGGACAGCCGGCGCCCGCGTCGGCGATCGAACCGTCGCTGCTGACGATCGAGCTGGTCCTCGACGGCGAGTGGCGGCCCGACGAAGCGCCGGATCAGGCAGCCGCCGATTCCGACGAAGCCGCGGTGGCGGCGACGGCCGGGGACGCGAGCGAAACGGCCGCCGCGGCGTCCGAGGCGCTCGTCATCGGCGAGGACTTCATTCCGCTGGCGAAGAGCCTCGAGACCTGGCTGCGGCGCCTCGGCGGCGCGGCGGTCTTGCCGGCGCCGGCGGAGTCGGCGTCGGGGGACGATCCGGACGCGGCGCCGATCGTCGGCACGGGAAGCAAGGATGCAGCGGCGGCCGGTGACGACACCGCGCCGGCGGCCGAGGCCCCGATCGTGATCGATTGGACCTCCGCCTCGCGCGCCGTCACGACGGTTTGGAGCGGCCAGCTGCCCACGCCTGAGCTGACGGCCGACGCCCCCGGTCCCCAGACTGCCGCCCAGCCTCAGCCGGCGCCGACGAACGCGCAGCCGTCGTCGGCTGGACGGGTGGTGCTGCCGGCGGACGGCGGCCTCGACCCGGATGCCCTCCTGGCCCTGCGGGCGATCCATGAACCCATCGTCGAGATCGGCGGGTTCGGCTTCCCGGTTGTCATTCCCGCCGCCGATCCGGAAGCCGCCGCTCTCGTGCCGGACCCGTCG
>JBFXAY010000045.1:0-40730 GCA_050183815.1 Gemmatimonadales bacterium
TCCTGGCGTTCGAGGGCGACAGCGAAGTGTACTGGTTCGAGGGGAACTACCAGGATTATGCGGCGGACTACAAGCGCCGGAAGGGCGTGGCGGTCGACCAGCCGCACCGCATCCGTTACAAGAAGCTCGTACACTAGGGCGCGCGCCAATGTCGATGCTCCGTCAGAAGATCTCCGTCCTGCCGCCGCGGCTCGAGGGCCTCGCCGCGCTGGCCACGAACCTCTCGTGGAGCTGGAACCGGGAAGCCCGGAGCCTGCTCCGCTCGATCGACCCGCCGCTCTGGCGGGAGACCCGCAACAACCCGATCGCGCTGCTTCGCGAGGTGTCGCACTCGCGGCTCGAAAAGCTCGCCCGCGACCCTGAGTTCCTGGCCCGGTACGACCAGGTCATGAGCTGGCTCGCGGGCGACCAGCAGACCGGGCGGACCTGGTTTTCCCGGCAGGCGCCGGGTACCGCCACCGGCGCAGTGGCGTACTTCTGTGCGGAGTTCGGGCTCCACAATTCCGTCCCGATCTACAGCGGCGGCCTCGGCATCCTCGCCGGCGACCACTGCAAGGCCGCGAGCGACCTCGGCGTGCCGCTGGTGGGCGTGGGTCTGTCGTACATGAAGGGTTACTTCGACCAGCGGCTCCGGGCGGACGGCTGGCAGGAGGACAGCGACGACCATGTCGACCCGATCCTGACGCCGCTGTTGCCGGTGCACGGACCCGACGGCGAACCGTACCTCGCGGTGGTCGATACCTTCGGACGACCGGTACACGTGCAGGTCTGGACGATGAAGGTGGGCCGGATTCCGATCTACCTGCTCGACACCAACCTGGAG
This sequence comes from Gemmatimonadales bacterium, assembly GCA_050183815.1. Classification (GTDB taxonomy): domain Bacteria; phylum Gemmatimonadota; class Gemmatimonadetes; order Gemmatimonadales; family GWC2-71-9; genus SHZU01. The sequence goes on from JBFXAY010000045.1 coordinate 824, forward strand.
GAGAACCACCCCGAGGACCGGAACCTGCTCAACAAGCTGTACGCCGGCGGTCCGGACCTGCGCCTCCGGCAGGAATGGCTCCTCGGTGTCGGCGGCGTCCGCGTGCTCCGGGCCGTGGGGATCGACCCGGGCGTGTGGCACGCGAACGAGGGCCATGCGGCGTTCATGATGATCGAACGGCTAAGGGAACTGCGGGCCCAGGGCGTGTCGTGGGACGACGCGGTGGCGCAGGTCCGGGCCTCGACGGTCTTCACCACCCACACGCCGGTTCCGGCGGGCCACGACGCCTTCGACGTCGATCACGTGGCGCAGTGCACGGGACCGATCTGGGAGGAGATGGGCGTCGACCGCGACACCCTCTTCGGGCTCGGCCTCCACGCCGCCAATGCCGATTCGCGGTTCCAGATGACCGTGCTGGCGATCCGCCTCGCCGGTCGGGTCAACGGCGTGGCGCAGCGCCACGGCCAGGTGTCCCGCAACATCTGGAAGACGCTGTGGCCGGGCCGGCCCGAAGAGAAGGTGCCGATCGGGGCGGTGACCAACGGCGTCCACCTGGCCACCTGGATGGCCAATCCGATCATGGACCTCCTCGATCGGCAGCTCGGCCCCGACTGGGGGCTCCGGCTCGATGACCCCAAGTTCTTCGAACGGCTCCGGCACCTCGATCCGGGCGGCCTCTGGGCGGTGCACCAGGAGCTGAAGGGTGCCCTGATGGGCTACATCCGGGAGGATGCCCGCAAGCGGTTCGCCGCCCATTGGGAGGCCGCCAATCAGGTGGTCGCCGCGGGCAGCCTGCTCCACCCGTTCGCACTGACCATCGGATTCGCCCGCCGGTTTGCCACCTACAAGCGGGCATCGCTGGTCTTCCGGGATACCGAGCGACTCCACCGGCTCCTGTGCGATCCGCGGCGTCCGGTGCAGATCATCTTCGCGGGCAAAGCCCACCCGGCCGACAAGCCCGGGAAAGAGGTCCTCCAGCAGGTGTACCAGTTCACGCACGACAAGTACTTCCAGGGGCGCGTCGCGTTCCTGGAGGACTACGACATGCACGTGGCGAACGGGTTGGTTCAGGGCGTGGACGTCTGGCTCAACCTGCCCCGCGTCCCGCTCGAAGCGAGCGGCACCAGCGGCATGAAGGCCGCCTTCAACGGGGTACCCCAACTCGGCACGATCGACGGCTGGTGGGAAGAGGGCTACGACGGCACCAACGGCTGGGCCATTCCGTTCGCCCGCGACCCGGATGACCCCGACCAGGTGGACGATTCGGACGCCGATCACTTCTACCGGTTGCTCGAAGAAGAACTGATCCCGGCCTACTACACCCGCAACGAGCACGGCGTGCCGGTGGCGTGGGTGGACCGGATGCGAAACGCGATGCGGGTGGCGTTCCAGCAGTTCTCCGCCCGCCGGATGGTGCAGGAGTACACCGAGCGATACTATCTCCCGGCGATCCGCCACGACCCGTTCGCCGACGATCCTCCGACCGCCTGATGATGTCCGAACGCCGCACCGCCGTCCGGGACCGGTTCCCGCAGTCCTCGCTCACCACGGCGGGGGGCGAACTCGTCACGGTGGTGCACGTCGCGGCGGAGTATTACCCGTTCGCCCGAAGCGGCGGGCTCGCCGAGGCGGTGGCCAATCTGTCGCGCTACCAGTCGCGGTCGGGTACCCGGTCGGTGGCGTTCCTGCCGCTGTATCGAAGCGCCCGCGACCAGATCGCCGACCTGATCCCCGTCGGCGAGCCGTTCGACGTCCCGCTCGGGCAGACGACCGAACGGGTCCGGATCCTGACCCGCCAGACGCCCAGGCCGGACAACCGGGTCTACTTCGTCGAGCACGACGGGTTCTACGACCGGCCGAAGCTCTACGGCGACTCGCGGGGCGACTATCCCGACAATCACCTTCGCTACGGCCTGTTCGCGCGGGCCGCCGTCATGGCGCTGCCGCTGGTCACGAGCGGACCGATTCTGTTGCACGCCCACGACTGGCACGCGGCCCTGGCCCTGACCTACCTGCGAACGCGGTACGCGGACGACCCGCGCTACCAGCGGATCGGCACGGTGCTTTCGGTGCACAACGCCGGCTATCAGGGACACTACCAGCCCGGCGTGCTCCGTGAACTCGGCCTCCCGCAGTCGCTCTTCAACTGGCAGCAGCTGGAATGGTACGGGAAGGTCAACCTGCTCAAGGCGGGCCTGGTGTTCGCCGATGCCGTCGTCACGGTGAGCCCGAACCATGCGACGGAACTCCGGACGGCCGAGGGCGGGTTCGGCCTCCAGGAAGTCTTCAGCTCGCTCGGGAGCCGGTTCTCGGGCATCCTCAACGGGATCGACCTCGAGGAATGGGATCCCGCGGCCGACAAGCACACCGCCGCCCCGTTCTCGATCGACTCCGCGGGGGCGAAGGCCGTCTGCAAGGAGCAACTGCAGCGGGAATTCGGCCTCCGGGTGGACCCGCGGCTGCCGATTTTCTCGATGGCCGCCCGGCTGGTTACCCAGAAGGGGCTCGACCTCATCGTCGGGAACTTCGAGCTCTTCCAGCTCGATGCCCAGTTCATCTTCATCGGTGCCGGCGAGGCCCGGTTCGAGAACGCCCTCGGCCAGATCGCCGGGATGCTGCCGGACCGGGTCGCGATCGACACCAACTTCCACGACGCGCTCGAGCACCGGGTCATCGCCGGCGCCGACTTCCTCCTGATGCCGTGCCAGTATGAGCCCTGCGGGCTGACGCAGATGCGGGCCCAGCGCTACGGCGTCGCGCCGATCGTGCGGCGCGTGGGCGGGCTGGCCGACACGGTAGAAGACGGCGTGACGGGATTCGTGTTCGATCCGTACGACGCCCAGCCGCTCGTGGGCGCCTCACTCCGGGGAATCGACATCTATCACAACCCCGAGGAGTGGCGCCGGATGATCCGGACCGCGATGGAGCGGGATTTCAGCTGGGAGCGGTCGGTGGCAGCCTACCTCGACGTCTATCGCGACGTGGTCGCGGAGCGGTGCGGGTGATCCGATGGATCTGATTCTCGCCCTGCACAGCCATCTGCCGTACGTCCTCAACCACGGGCGCTGGCCGCACGGGTCGGACTGGCTGGTCGAGGCCGCCGTCGACACCTATCTGCCGCTGCTCGAGGCCCTCAACACGCTCGAGGACCAGGGCGTGCCGATGCCGATCACCCTCGGCGTCACGCCGGTACTCGCCAATCAGCTGGCCAGCCCGACCTTCGCGACGGAACTCCGGGCGTTCTTCGCCCAGCGCCTGCTCGCCTGCGATGAGGCGATCGCCGATTTCGGCAAGACCGGCGAGAAGGCACTGACCCCGATCGCCGAGTTCTGGCGGGGGCGGCTGGCCCGGCTCGAGCGCCTGTTCGACCGGGTCGACGGCGACCTCGTCGCGGCACTCCGGCACCACGCGGACGACGGCCGAATCGAGATCATGAGTTCGGCGGCCACGCACGGTTTCCTGCCGCTCCTGGCCCGTGACGAGAGCATCCGCCTCCAGCTGGCGGTCGGCCTCGCGGAGCACCGGCGGCTCTTTCATCGGGACCCCGTGGGATGCTGGGCGCCCGAGTGCGCCTACCGGCCTCGGGGCCCGTGGGCGCCGCATCCGAAAGCGCCGGCCCAGCCGATGCGACGCGGCATCGAAGAGCACCTCGGCGACGCCGGCTACCGGTACTTCTTCACCGACTCCCATCTGGCCAAGGCCGGCCGGCGGCTCGGTCTCTACGGCGAACCCGGCTTCCCCGGCGGCGTGGCCCTCGCGACCGACGATGCGCTCGCGTTGCCCGCGGCCCGGTCGCCCTATCGCGCCTATGTCGTTTCCCCCCGTGGCGGCCCGCCGGTCACGACCCTGGTCCGCGATCCGGTCTCCTCGCGCCAGGTCTGGAGCCGGCATCAGGGATACCCCGGCGACGGCGGCTACCTCGAGTTCCACAAGATCCGCTTCCCGGGCGGGCTCAAGCTCTGGCAGGTCACCGGCCCCGACGTCGATCTCGGGGCGAAGACGCCGTACGATCCGAACGGCGCCCGGGCCCGGGCCCACCAGCACGCCGCGCACTATGCCCAGCTGATCGACGCGATCGCCCGCGAGGAGGCGGCGGCCGGCGGCGAGGTGATCGTGGCCCCGTTCGATACCGAGCTCTTCGGTCACTGGTGGTTCGAAGGCCCGGATTTCCTCGGCGACCTCTATCGGGCGCTTGCCGGCCGCCGCGTGCGGGCCGCCACCGCCGGCACGCACCTCGAGCAGACGCCGCCTGCGATCGCGGTCGAGCTCTCCGAGGGATCGTGGGGCGCCAACGGCGACTTCAGCAAGTGGCTCAACCCGGGCACCGACTGGACGTGGGAACTGCTCTGGCCGGCCGAGGAGCGTTTCTGGACGGTGGCCCGGCACGCGGTCGACCGGCCGGACGCCGGGGCGGTGCTCGAGCAGGCGGCCCGCGAACTCCTGCTGGCGCAGTCGTCCGACTGGCAGTTCATCATCTCGTCCGAGACCGCCGGCGACTACGCTTCGAAGCGATTCGCCGACCATCTCTCCAATCTCGGCCGGATGCTCGACGCCCTGGAGGCACCGGCCATCTCGCCGGACGCTGCCGCCCTCGCCGCCGAATACCGGAGACTCAACGACGTCTTCCCCTCGGTCCTGCCGTCGATCCGGCTGGCCCTGGCCGGGGAGGGTCCCCTCACGCCATGACGCCCGGCGCCGGCACCCGGTCGGTCGTCATCCACGCCCACTTCTACCAGCCGCCCCGGGAAGATCCGTGGCTCGAGCTGGTCGACCGCGAGCCCTCCGCCGCGCCGTTCCACGACTGGAACGAGCGGATCGACCATGAGTGCTACCGGGCGGTGCTCGCCGCCCGCGAAACCGACCGCGACGGAGCCATCCGGCGGATCGTCAACATTCTCGAGCAGATCAGCTTCAACGTCGGTCCGACGCTGCTCGACTGGATGGAGCGGGAGTCGCCGGCGACCTACCGCGGGATCCTGGCCGCCGACCGGGCCAGCGCGACCCGTCTCGGCCACGGCAACGCGATCGCGATGCCCTACCACCACGTGATCCTCCCGCTGGCCTCGCACCACGACAAGCGGACCGAGGTCCGGTGGGGCATCGCCGACTTCCGCCGCCGGTTCGGCCGCGAGCCGCTCGGGATGTGGCTGCCGGAAACCGCGGTAGACGACGACACGCTCGACGTCCTGGCCGAGGAGGGTATCGCGTTCACGGTCCTCGCGCCGCATCAGGTTCAGGGGGCGTCGCGCCTCGGGCTCCCCGGCCGGTACCGGACGGGGCGCGGCCGCACGATCGCGTTGTTCGCCTACGACGGCGCGATGTCCCACGACGTGGCGTTTGGCCCTCTGGTGCGGAACTCGCAGGCCTGGATCGACCGGCTGGTGGCCAATCGGGGGCCGGCGCCGGACCTCGTGTCCGTGGCCACCGACGGCGAGACCTTCGGCCACCATCACAAGTTCGGCGACATGGCCCTGGCGGCCACGCTGTCGGGCCTCGCCCCGCTGGAGGGCGTCCGGGTCGAGAACTTCGCGACCCTGCTCGCCCGGCACCCGCCCACCGCGGACGTCGGCCTCGTGGCGCCGAGTTCCTGGAGCTGCTCGCACGGCGTGGAACGGTGGCGGTCCGATTGCGGCTGCCGGATGGATCCGAACACGAACCAGGCCTGGCGGGCCCCGCTCCGGGCGGCCACGGAATGGCTGGCCGAGGAACTCCACGCCGTCTTCGATCAGGAAGCGCCGGCCTTCTTCAGCGACGCCTGGGCCGCCCGCACCGCCTACGGCAACGTCGGTGCTCCGGCGGACGTTGCCGTTCGTGGGCGGGAGCTCCTCGAGCTCGAACGCAACGCGCTCCGGATGTTCACGTCGTGCGGCTGGTTCTTCGACGACGTCGCCCGGATCGAGACGCGGCAGATCCTCAAGTACGCCGCCAGGGCCATCGAACTGGCGCAGGGCCAGGCGAGCCGGCTGACCGAGGGTTTCCGGGAGCGGCTCGCCCTGGCGGTCAGCAACGATACCGCCGAGGGAACCGGCGCGGACCTGTTCGACCGGATCGCCCGGCCGCGGTGGCCCGCGGAGGCGCGAGCCGCCGCAGGGTTCGCGACGACGGCGGCACTCGCGCCGGACCGGTCCCGCCCGGTCGTCGGCGCCTTCCTGGTCGGGCGCCTGGGCGAGAACCTGATCCAGACCCAGCATCGGCGCACCGGGCGGACCGACCGGTTTGCCACCGAGGTACACCGGACGCCGGGGTTCGGCCTCGAGGTGGAGCTGGTCTGGTCGGAGGGCCAGCGCACGCTGGACGTGCCGCTCGAGGCCTTTCCGGAACGGGAGCGGGACGTGGCCCGCGAGGCCCTGCGCCGCGAAGCGCTCCGCGAAGTGCTGACGCCCGAGGAACTGGTCCGGCTCGCCCACGGGTCGATCGACTACGCCAAGGCGCTTCGGGAGGCCGTTGTCCGGCTGATTCCCGAACGGGCCGCGGACTTCGGCGGCGCCGGAGCGGGCCGCCTGGTCCGGGCGCTGGATCTGCTTCGGCTCGAGGGGTTGAGCGTCCCGTTCGACGCCCAGACGCGCTTCTACCGCCTGGTCCGAAACGGCGCCGTGCCTGCCGCGCTCCGGCAGCTCGCCGGCCGGCTCGGGTTCGCGCCGGACGTCTTCGGCCGGACCGCGGATTAGGGCGCCGGCCGCTCCCCGGCCCGGACCAGCACCGAAATCGGCGTGCGGATCACCAGCCGGTAGGAATATTCCCAGGACGTTCCCTCGATCGCGATGCTCGGCTCGTCGTCGATCCGGTGGAACCGGAACTCGGCGTCGAGTTCGACGCCGCCGGGCAGCCGGCCCCGCCGTACCACCCCCACCTCGAAATACTTCCGCTCCGCCCGGTAGATCGCGGGATCGTGGCCGACCGAGTTGTAGTTGTTGTCGCCCTCCTGGGAGAGGAAGTCGCGACCGCGGAAGCGGAGGGCAAAGACTTCGAGGCCGGCCGCCGGCTCCAGGGCGGCGCGAATCAGCGTGCCCCGCCCTGACCGCGGCCGCTCGGGCGGGGCATCCGGGTCGATGTTGCCGGCGCTGTGGAGGCGGTAGACCCCGAACGAGGCGCGTCCGAACCGGCCGACGGTATCGGCGACGACGACCCCAACGGCCGACGCGGCGTTGTTCGTGACCGGCACGCCGGCGCTGTAGAGCTGGCCGCCGTGGTGAAGGCCGTGCCACTGGCCCTCGAAGCTGATCTGCCGCACCGGGCGAATCCGGGCCACCCCGCCGAAGTCGAACACCTCGCGCTGGGTGGCCGTGTTGAGCGCCTGCCAGTTGATGAACAGCTCGCCGTCGAGCCAGGACCGCCGCTCGATCCACTGCAGCCCGTACTCGACGGGCCGGGTGAGCTCCTGGGTGCTCACCGCGAGGGCGTCGAGAAAGCCATGGCGCCGCTCCGTGATCAGCGACCCGATCACGCCGGTGGAGGTTGCCGTGCGATACTGGAAGCCGAGAATCGGCCGAACCCGGTCGAGAAATTCGGACGATCCCCAGCGCACGTCGCCGAAGACGCCGACCGTGACGGCATACCGGCCGTCGTGGACCGCCTCGAGGACCGAGTGGAACTGGCCGCCGAGGAGGGTTTCGCCCACGCGGTACGGGGTGAAGAACTCGGTGTTGTCGCCGTAGACGGTGACGCGGTTCGACCAGCGCAGTTCCTGCCCTGCGGCGCGGGAGAGCGGCAGCGCGGCAACGACGGCCGCCAGCAGAGACCGGACGAAGGAACGGGCGAGCATCGGAAGCCATGATACCCGGACGGCGGCCCGCGAGGGAGTACCCCGGCCCGCTCGCGGCCTCGCCCCTGCCGGCCGGCGCTTGACAGGAACGCCGCCGAACCGAAGATTAACACAACGATCGTTGTGTTTCTCTATCTTCGGCCGGCGGTGCTCCGCCGCGAGCCGTACCCCAGGAGCGCCCCGATGCCCCGACCGCGCCAACTCTGGCTCTACTTCGTCCTGACGTTCGCGGTGAGCTGGATCCCCGTCAGCCTGCCGCTGCTGTTCCCGGATTTCTCCCGCCGCGTGCTCGGGGAGTTCACCCTGCAGAATCCGGTCGTCTTCCTGGCCGTCTACACGCCTTCGTTGGTGGGTATCGTCCTGACCGGGATTTTCGAGGGGCCCGCCGGACTCAAACGGTTCTTCGGCCGGCTGAGCCCATTCCGGGTGCGGTGGCCCTGGTTCGTCGTGGCGCTGGCCGGCATTCCGCTCCTGGTGGCCCTCGGTGCCCTCGTCACCGGCGGGAGTCCGGCCTTCGCCGGGTGGGGTGCCGTCGCGGCCGTACCGACGGCGCTGGTGCTCGACCCGGGCCCGATCGGCGAGGAGTTCGGGTGGCGGGGCTATGCCCTGCCCCGGCTCCTCGACCGCTGGAGTCCGTTCACCGCCACCCTGATTCTCGGCGTGATCTGGGCCATCTGGCACGTTCCCGCCTTCTACCTGCCGGGCATGCCGCAGAGCGAACTGAACCTCGCGACGTTCTTCGCCGGCGCGATCGGCGTCTCGATGTTCATGACCTGGACCCAGCTCGGCACGGCGGGCAGCATCCTGATCGCCATACTCATCCACCTGATGACGAACCACAGCGAGGGCCTGACGGGGGGCGACTTCGACGCCACCACCGCCGGCTACGCGCTTGCCGCCGTCGCCATCCTCTGGTTCCGGCGAAAAACCTTCTTCGCGGCTCCCGGTTCGGACGGCGGGCCGCTCCGTTAGATTTGGGGGCATGACCCCCACGACCCGCACGGTGACGGTGGGCCTCCCGCAGATGACCTGCACGGAGGACCCGAAGGCGAATCTCGCCAAGGCAATCGAGCGGACCCGGGACGCTGCCGCGCGCGGCGCCCGAATCGTCTGCCTCCAGGAACTGTTCCTCGGGCCCTACTTCTGCCAGACGGAGGACCACCGGTTCTTCTCGCTGGCGGAACCGATTCCCGGACCATCGACCCAGGCGTTCTGCGACCTGGCCCGGGATCTCGGCGTGGTGATCGTCGCGTCGCTCTTCGAGAAGCGCGCGGAGGGACTCTACCACAACACCGCGGCGGTCATCGACGCCGACGGGAGCTATCTCGGCAAGTACCGGAAGATGCACATTCCGGACGATCCGCAATACTACGAGAAGTTCTACTTCACGCCGGGCGACCTCGGTTTCCGCGCCTGGACTACCCGGTACGGCCGGATCGGGGTCCTGATCTGCTGGGACCAGTGGTACCCGGAAGCGGCCCGGCTCACCGCCATGCACGGCGCCGAGATCCTCTTCTACCCCACCGCCATCGGCTGGCTGCCGCCCGAAAAGGCGGAATACGGGGAGCGACAGCAGGCGGCGTGGGAGACGATCCAGCGGTCCCACGCGGTCGCGAACGGCGCCTTCGTCGCGTCGGTCAACCGGGTCGGGGTCGAGTCCTCACCGGCCGGCGCGATCGAGTTCTGGGGCGGCAGCTTCGTCGCCGACCCGAACGGACGGGTGCTGGCCAAGGCCGGCCAGGGGGAGGAAACCCTGATCGTGCCGTGCGACCTCGGGCAGGTGGACGTGGTCAGGACCCACTGGCCCTTCCTCCGCGACCGTCGCATCGACGCCTATGGCGACCTCACCCGGCGGTATCTCGATGTCGAGTGACGGCGAGTATCTGATCCCCGGCCACCAGGCCACGCCCGCCGAGGCGGGCTGGCGGATGCCGGCGGAATGGGAGCCGCACCGGGGCACCTGGCTCTCCTGGCCGCACCGGGAGTCCTCCTGGCCCGGCAAGTTCGAGCCGGTACCCAGAGCCTTCGCCGAGATCGTCCGGCACCTCGTCCCCCGGGAAGAGGTCCACATCAACGTCGGCGACGAGGACCTCGAGGCCGGCGCCGAGCGCGTCCTCCGGGACGCCGGCGTCCCGACCGAGCGGGTCTTCTTCCATCGCCATCCGACCAACGACGCGTGGTGCCGCGACCACGGCCCGATCTACCTGGTGCGCGACCACGGCATCCATGAGCGAATGATCGTCGACTGGGGCTACAACGCCTGGGGCGGCAAGTATCCTCCCTTCGAGGACGACGACAGGATCCCGTCGCGGATCGCCGAGGAATTCGGCCTCCCGGTGGTGCTCCCGGGCATCGTGATGGAGGGCGGCTCGATCGACGTCAACGGCGCCGGCACGCTGCTGACCACCGAGTCCTGCCTCCTCAACCCGAACCGGAATCCGGAGCTCTCGCGGACCGACATCGAGGCCTACCTCAAGGCCTACCTCGGCGTCCGTCACATCCTCTGGCTCGGCGACGGCATCGAGGGAGACGACACCGACGGCCACGTGGACGATCTGACCCGGTTCGTCGATCCCCACACCGTGGTGACCGTGGTCGAGGATGACCCGGCCGATGCGAACTACCGGCCCCTCCGCGAGAACCTCGAACGGCTCCGGACCATGAAGGACCAGGACGGCCGCCCGCTCAACGTGGTGACGCTGCCGATGCCGCGGCCGATGTACCAGGATGACCAGCGTCTGCCGGCGAGCTACGCCAACTTCTATCTCGCCAACGGCGTCGTCCTGATGCCGGCCTACGACCCGGAGCGGGACGAGATCGCCCGGGCCACGCTGGCGAAGTGCCTGCCCGACCGGACCGTGATCCCGATCGACTGCACCGACCTGGTGTGGGGACTGGGGGCGATCCACTGCGTGACCCAGCAGTGGCCGGGCTGATCCGCCGCCATCCCGAGTTCCTGCCGGGACGGCTTCCGGCCGATCGGATCACCGTCATCGAGTCCCACACCGGCGGCGAGCCATTCCGGGTCATCGTGGGCGGCGTCCCGGCAATCCCCGGCTCCACCATGGTGGCCAAGCGAGCCTACGCGCGGGAGCATCTCGACGGCATCCGTCGCCGCCTGATGTGGGAACCGCGCGGCCATGCCGACATGTACGGCTGCTTCCTGACGGACCCGGTGTCGCCCGGGGCCGACCTCGGGGTCCTGTTCCTCCACAACGAGGGGTTCAGCACGATGTGCGGCCACGGGATCATCGCCCTGGCCACCGTCCTGGTGGAGGCCGGACTGGTCGAGGCCGTCGAGCCGACCACGCGAATCGCCATCGACACGCCGGCCGGACTGGTCCAGGCGGCCGTGATGGTCGCCGACGGGCGCGTCGTCCGGGTGCGGTTCACGAACGTCGCGAGCTGGGTCGAGGCGCTGGATCAATCGGTCACCGTGCCCGGTCTGGGCACCGTCCGGTACGACCTGGCATTCGGCGGCGCCTTCTACGCCTATGTCGACGCCTCCGACCTGGGACTGGCCCTGGTGCCGGCACAGGCCGGGCGCCTCATCGAAGCCGGCCGCGCGATCAAGCGAGCGGTTCAGGCCTCCCGGGAGATCCCGCACCCGTTCGAATCGGAGTTGAGTTTTCTCTACGGAACGATATTCACCGGACCACCGGCGGATCCCGGGGCCTACAGTCGCCATGTCTGCATCTTCGCGGACGGCGAGCTGGACCGGTCACCAACGGGAACCGGCGTGAGCGCCCGACTGGCGCTGCTCGCGGTGCGCGGCGCGCTCGCTCCCGGTGAGCGGATCCGGATCGAGAGCATCGTGGGTTCGGAATTCGGCGGCCGGATCGTGGAGCGGACGACGTTCGGGCCACACGAAGCCGTGGTACCGGAAGTCGACGGCGTGGCCTACCTGACCGGCCGGGCGGAGTTCTGGACCGACCCGGCCGATCCGCTGGGCGGGGGATTCCTGATCCGATAGCCGTCGTTCCCGGTGCCGGCGCCCGAGGTGGCCAGCACCGGACCGGTCGCCGGCACCCTCAGGAGAACGCCGGCGGGTACTTCCGGTGGAACCCGGTCGCTTCCAGGTAGGCCTTCCCCACCGTGAGCACCTCCGATTCCCCCCAGAGCTTGCCGATGAACGACAGGCTGACCGGCGTGCCGTTGTCCCGGAAGCCGTTCGGCAGCGCCAGGCAGGGATGGCCGGTGAGGTTGGTGATCAAGAGGACGTTGCCGCCGAAACTCGGCGTCACCAGCACGACGATCCCGGCCATCGCCTTGTCCATTTCGCGCATGAGGAGGCTCCGGACCCGGTTGGCGTTGATGTACTCGACCGCCGGGATGAACCGGGCCGCCCGGAAATTGCTCGGCCAGGTGCCCCGGCCCTGGCGGGTCATCTCGTCGTCCCGGTTCGAGCGGGTCAATTCATCGAACGCGGCCGCCGACTCGGCATTGAGAATGAGGCGGAGGGCCGGAAGCGGCAGGTCGGTTTCGATCGCGATCGGCTTGAGGTCGACACCGAGCCGCCCCAGCGCGTCGAGGGCCGCGTCGTCGAACGCCTTGGTCGGATGTTCGGCGTCGAAGGCCGCCTTGAGGTAGCCGACCCGAAGGCCGTCGAGCTTCTTGTCCGAGCTCCACCCATAGGGCCGATCGACCGCCGTGGGGTCCCGCCCGTCCGCCCCCTGAATGGCCCGGAGCACCAGCCCGCAGTCTTCGGCGGACCGGCACATCGGCCCGACCTTGTCCATCGACCAGCAGAGCGCCATGGCGCCGTAGCGGCTCACCCGACCGAAGGTGGGCCGGAGCCCGCTCACCCCGTTCCGATCGGAGGGCGAGACGATCGATCCCAGCGTTTCGGTACCGATCGAAAAGCCGACCAGCCCGGCCGCGGTGGCCGAGCCGGGGCCCGCCGAGGAACCGCTCGATCCCTGTTCCAGGTTCCAGGGGTTCTTCGTGGTGCCGCCGTACCAGACGTCGCCCATCGCGAGTTCGCCCAAGGTGAGCTTGGCCACGAGCACCGCTCCGGCTTCGTCGAGCCGTTCGACGACGGCGGCGGTTTCCGGAAGGACCTGATTGCGATAGGGCCCGGTTCCCCAGGAGGTCGGATACCCGGGGACCGCGAAGAGGTCTTTCGCCCCCCACGGGATCCCGTGCAGGGGTCCGCGGTACCGGCCGCTCCGGATCTCCTCGTCCGCCTTGCGGGCCTGGGAGAGCGCCCGTTCCTCGGTGAGGGTCACGACGCACTGCAGCGTCGGACCATGCTGCTTGAGGCGGTCGAGATAGAGGTGGGTGAGTTCGGTCGAGGTCACCTGCCGCCGGCGGACGAGGTCGCTCAGTTCGGCCACCGTCAGGAAAGCGAGGTCGGCACTCCGCGGGGGCTTGGCGACGCCACGGCCCCGGCGCGGCTCGTCGGTGACCCGGAGCCGGATGCTCGGGCCCTTGGGCGCCCGTCCCGGGAGTTCCGGGTCGAAGCGGAGGGCCGGAACGACCCCGTTCGGCAATGGGAGGGTGCGGATCTGGGCCACCTGGACCATCGCCTGGCTCAGGGTCTGGACCAGTTCCTCGACCTCGCTCTCGCTGAACTCGAGACTCATCAGCGCGGCGGCACCGGTCACCATTTCCTTCGTGACCGTGATGCCCTGCTGCTGGGCCGGCTGGGCCACCGCATTGCCGTCGGCTGCCGGCCCGGCGGCGCGGCGCCAGAGGGCCTCGGCGAACACCGGGTGCCCGACCCCCACGGCCGAGCAGAGGGTGAAGAAGGAGCGGCGGTCGAGGTGGGTTACTGGCTCTGACATCATTCCATCCTGCGTAAGGGTCCCTGCCGGTAAACTGGCGCCCGGCGCCGGTTCCCACAACGGCGCGGGAGGGCATGGTAGATTTGGGCCAATTCGCCGAAGAGATTTCGGGTCCCCCCGCGGACCCGCCGACCCGCATCGCAAAGGCCCCATGACCCGCCTGATCGAGTGCGTTCCCAATTTCAGCGAAGGCCGGAACCCGGCCGTCATTCAGCGGATCACCGAGGCGATCGCCGCCGTGGACGGCGTGGCCCTCCTGCACGTGGATCCGGGCAAGTCGACGAACCGGACCGTCGTCACCTTCGCCGGCGAGCCCGAGCCGGTCGTTGAGGCGGCGTTCCGCGCCATCAAGCTCGCCGCCGAACTGATCGACATGCGCCAGCATCAGGGTGAGCATCCGCGGATGGGTGCCACAGACGTCTGCCCCCTGGTGCCGATCAGCGGCGTCACCCTCGAGGAAGCGGCCCGGTACGCCACCGAACTGGCCCGCCGGGTCGGGGAGGAGTTGGCCATCCCGGTGTACCTGTACGAGGCCGCCCAGCCGAATCCCGCCCGGAAGAACCTGGCGAGCATCCGGGCCGGCGAGTACGAGGGCTTCTTCAAGAAGATCGCCGATCCGGCGTGGGCCCCCGACTTCGGCCCCCGGATCTTCAACGCCCAGGCCGGCGCGACCGTGATCGGCGCCCGGGATTTCCTGGTGGCCTACAACATCAACCTCAACACCACCTCGACCCGCCGCGCCAACGCCATCGCGTTCGACGTGCGCGAGGTCGGCCGGCCCCGCCGCGAGGGCCATGCGCTGACCGGCAAGGTGGCGACCGACGCGGCGGGCAATCCGGAGATGATTCCGGGAACGCTCAAGGCGGTCAAGGCCATCGGGTGGTACATCGACGAGTACGGCGTGGCGCAGGTATCGATGAATCTCACCGACCTTGGCACCACCTCGATCCACGCGGCGTTCGACGAGGTCTGCCGTGCCGCGGAGGCGCGCGGCGTCCGGGTCACCGGCTCCGAGCTGATCGGCCTCATCCCGCTCCGGGCCCTCCTGGATGCCGGCCGTCACTACCTCCGGAAGCAGCACCGTTCCCTGGGCGTCGCGGACGCGGAACTGATCCACATCGCCGTCAAGTCTCTCGGCCTCGACGAGTTGGGTCCGTTCAAGGCGGAGGAGCGGGTCATCGAGTACCGCCTCCGGGATCCGTCAGTCCGGCGACTCGTGGATCGCAGCGTCACCGGCTTCGTGAACGAGACGGCCAGCGAGTCGGTCGCGCCCGGCGGCGGTTCGGTCGCGGCACTGGTGGGAGCACTGGGTGCGGCCCTCGGCACCATGGTGGCCAACCTCTCCTCCCACAAACGCGGCTGGGACGACCGGTGGGAGGGGTTCTCCGACTGGGCTGTGAAGGGCCAGGCCATCAAGGACGAGTTGCTCCGCCTCGTGGACGAGGACACGGCCGCGTTCAACGGCGTCATGGCGGCGCTCGGGATGCCGAAGGTTACTCCCGAGGAAAAGGCCGCCCGAGCCGAGGCACTCGAATCGGCCAATCGGACGGCGCTCGAGGTGCCGTACCACGTCATGAGGACGGCGGCCAGTGCCCTGCCCTTGCTGCGGGCCATGGCGGACGAGGGCAACCCGGCGTCGGCCTCGGACGCCGGTGTTGGCGCGCTCTGTGTCCGGACGGCGGTCCTGGGTGCCTGGCTCAACGTCCGAACGAACCTGGCCGGACTGAAGCAACCGGAACGGGTGGCGGGTTTGATTGCCGACGGGGATTTGATCGTCGCGGCCGCGACGAGCGCGGAGGCCGACATCCTCGCGATCGTCGAGCAAAAGTTCCAGCACTAGCGAGCGACGCGGCCGAAAAAAAACGGCGGGGGCGAGGCCAATCGGCCCCGCCCCCGCCGCCTTCAACGGTCAGGTCATTGAGTCGGCGGCGTGCAGGGCACCGTCAGTTTCCGGGCGTCGCACTCCGAGCCTGGGACCAGCATGTTGTCGAACACCACGTCGCCGGAGCGGTCGACCGGCAGCGTCGACTTCTTGCCGAACCGGCGAGCGTCGATCCACCGGGTGCCACTCTCCCACATCAGCGAGTACCGGCGCTCGTAGATCAGTGCGGTGACGAACTGATCGTCCGTACTCGCGGTCGTGAGCGTCGATGCGGGCAGGCCTCCCGCGGTCGTCCGAACCAAATTGAGATCGCTCAGCGCCGACGCCTTGGATCCGGCGAACCAGTTGGCCTCGGCCCGCAGCAGCAGCAGTTCTTCGTTGCGAATGATCCCGATGTCCGCGCCGAGGTCTGCGGCGTAGGTTCCGGGCGTGTTGAACATGACGGGTTTGTCGCTGCCGGTCAGGTTACCCACCGTCCGGGAACCATCCGGAAACGGCTGCACCTTCGAGGTGAATCGATCGTCCCGGGCGCCACCCGTCTTGAGCTGAGCGTCAGCCCGGTAGCTCGGATGCACGAAGTACCGCAGCGTGCTGAGCCCCTCGGAGATCGGGTTATTGGGCTCACCGGCGGCGGCGCCGAAGGAATAGTAGACGCCGGTCGCCATCGAGGCGGTAGTGCTCACAAAGGACTCCGCGAGCGCCGCAAGCGCACCCTGGTAGGCCGCGTTGCCGCCCCCGGCCAGGGTCGCCCGGTGGACCTGAACCTTGGCCAGCAGGGCCCGGTTGAACTTGATGAAGTCGGCCGGCGTACCCGCGATCTCGAATCCCGGGGGCGTCGAGAACGGGAACGCGGCCCCGCCGGCGGCGAGATCAGAACGTGCCTCGTCGAGCAGGGTGACAATCCGGGCGTAGACGTTGGCCTGGCTCAGGAACGGCGCCGGCTCTTCGTCGAGGCCCCCCTGGACATCCACCGGCGCGCCAAGGGCCCCGTTCCGGAGGATCACCCGGAACAGGTGCAGCGCCTCGATGGTCTTGGCGTACCCTTTCGAGCCCGATTTCTCGGCCGCCGTCAGGTCCGCGGCATTGTCGACGGCAGCGAGGTACGAGTTGATCGTCCGGATCGAGATGTACTTGCCGCCGAAGTTGGCGCCGCCAAATCCGCCGGCCTCGAGCGGTCCGCGAATCATCTCCTGAGTGAGCCGCGGGTCGTTGCCGTTGAGGTTGTAGCCTTCTCGGCCGAAAATCGCGTAGAACGTGATCTCCCCGCCGAGGTCGTTGGACGCCTGCGCCGCGATCCCGAGGGCGGCTCGCGCGAGGATCGCCCGGTTCGGGCTTCCGGTCAACTGTTCGACCGTCGGCGCGTTGGTGTTCTGGATGTCATAGAGCGAGTCCGAGCACCCGGCCGCGTACACCAGGGCGCCCAACCCGACGGTCTTGAGAATACGATGTCTGGTCATGGCTCAGTGGCTCCGGGTCAGAAGCTGACGGCGACGTTGAAGAAGACGCTGCGGCTCGGCGGATAAGGCGTCACGTCGACGTTGCTGCGGATAGCCGCCGCGCCGAAATTGGCCACCTCGGGATCGAGTCCGGTGTACTTGGTGCTCCAAAGCAGGTCGCGGCCGGTGACGCCGAGCCGGACGTCACGGACGCCAAGCCCGATAGCCTGGGCCACGTTCTGCGGCAAGGCCCAGTTGACGGACACCTCGCGGAGCTTGAGGAAGCTCGCCGATTCGATGTACGGCGTGATGATGCCCCGGCCGGCGAATCCATTCGGGAACCATCGGTCCTCGTATGCCGTCGTTCCGAAGTCGCTCGCCGTCTGGCCGTCATCGTACAGCAGTTGGGTCAAGTTGGTGACCGTACCACCCTTCTGCCAGTCGACGGTAAAGCTGAAATTGACCGCCTTGTAGCTGAAGCTGTTGGTGAAGCCCAGGCGGAAGTCAGGGCTGGTATCACCAACGTCGCCCTGAACGACCGTTCCGGCGCTGTCGTAGGTGCCAAAGATCCGGGTGATCGGTTTCCCCTGCTCGATCAGCAGCACGCCGAGGCCACCGAATCCGGAGGCCGGCGGCCGGAACGCGGGCACCGGCAGGCTGTCGACGTTGGAGCGGACCAGGGTGAACGACGTGGAGGACACCCAGTTGAAGTTGCGGCGCTGCACCGGCGTCAACTGGAGCACCGCTTCGACACCCTTGTTCGAGATCTGCCCGCCATTGAAGATCTGACTGGTATAGCCGGTCGACGGAGCCGGCGTCCGGGAAAGGAGCAGGTTCGTCGTCGATCGCTTGAACAACGTGAGGTCGACGTTGGCCCGGCCGTTGAGGAAGTTGAGGTCGAAGCCGCCCTCGACCTCTTTGATCCGCTCCGGCTCGATGTTCGGGTCACCGGAGGTGGTGCTGACCGAGAACCCGTTCTGGCCGCCGAGCTGCGGGGTCGACAGCGTGGTGAACTTGTCGCCGAACCGCGGCTGGTTGCCAAGTTCGCCATAGCTGGCCCGCAGCTTGAGGTCGCTCCCGGCACCGACCAGGTCGCTAAAGTTGTACTTGCCGGATACCCGCGGATAGACGAAGTACTTGCCGATATCGCCGTTCACGCTCGAGCGTTCCGCGCGGGCCCCGACAGACAGCAGCAACCGGTCGTCGAGCAACTGCAGGTCTTCCTGCCCGTAGTAGGCGAAAGTCTTTTCCGGCGTGAGGGTCTGGGCCGCCACGACGTTGGTGCCCTGGTTCACGTTGCGCTGGCCGGGAACCAGGTTATCCGTGGTGATCCGGCTGGTGAGCAGGTAGCGGTCTTCGTACTGAATGCCGGCGGAGGTCGTGAACTGAATACCGCTGGTCCGGAGCGTGTGCAGGCCGCTCACATTCCAGTTCATCTGGCGGCTCTTGCCGTTGTTCTGGATCGAGGTGCCCGGGCGAGCCTGGGTGACCTCGAAGAAGAGTTCGTTCGGCGACCACAGTTCGTCGTTCTGGTTGAACAAATCGGCGCCGCCGGAGGCGATGAACCGGAGGCTCGACTTCTCCGACGTATAGGCCTTGTAGGTGACGTTGACGCCGCCGGTGAAGCGGTAGGTCTCGGCGCCGTTGATCGTCAGCTCGGCCGTCTGGAGCGGGTTCGAGGCAACGCCGCCGCCGGTTGACGGGTTGATGTAGGTCCCATCATCCTGCTTCCGCAGGTCGATGAAGCTGGGGATGTAAGCAAGCGCGTAGCCGTAACACGCGTAGTTGTTGCAGTTGTTGCCCCAGCCGCGGTTGTGCAAGGCGCGGTTGAAGACGCTCGATACAGACACATCGATCTTGTTCCCGATGGCCTGATCGAGATTGACCCGGAGGGCCTGCCGACCGAAGCCGGTGGCCGGCTCGATCGCGTTGTCCCGCTTCCAGGTCGCCGACACGAAGTACTTGGTCGTTTCGGTCCCGCCATTGACGTCCGCCACGGTCTCGTACGAAAGCCGGTGACCGCCCCAGACCTGATCGTAGTGATTGTAAGGCGTGAGCGAATGGGTGGCGAGGAAGGTCCCGGCATTGCTACCATGGGAGGTGACGGCCGCGGCGACGCTCTCGTAGACCCGCGGCTCATAGCCGCGGAACTGATCGAAGCTGCCGAGGCGCTGGGACACGTTGACGCGGGTTGTCCCGGCCTGGCCCCGGATCGTCTTGACCACGACAACCCCGTTGGCGGCCTTCGAACCGTAAATCGCCGCGGCCGCGGCACCCTTCAGAACCTCGATGCTGGCAATATCCGCCGGATTGAGGTCGGCGACGCGGTTGGCCGGATCGTCTTCGAGCACGCTCGCGCCGTTGTCGATCGTCGAACGGCCGGACAGAATCCGGGCGTTCGAGTAGAGCACGCCGTCGACCACGAAGAGCGGGTCGAAGGCGCCGAGAATCGTGTTGGACCCGCGGATCTGGAGCTGGACGCCGCCGCCCGGGGCGCCGCCGTTGCCCTGGATGTTGACGCCGGCAAGCTTGCCGTACAGCGCGCTCTCGATCGTGGGCGAGGCGACCTTGGTCAGGTCGTCACCCGAGACGTATCCGATGGAGGTGGCTGCCTGCCGCCGCTCGACCGTGGTGGCCTGACCGGACACCACGACCTCGTCGAGCTTGAAGACGTCCTGATCGAGCACGAAGTTCACGCTCGCCTGGTTGGCCGGCACGATCGCGTCCTTTCGGGTGAACCCGATGGCGCGCACCGTGAGCCGGACCTCACCGGCGGGGGCCTCGACGGTGTACCGGCCCTGGGCGTCGGTTCGGGCCGAGTTCACTGTCCCGGCAACCGAGACCACCGCCTCCGGGATCGGGGCCCCGGTTCCGCTGCGGGTCACGGTCCCACTGATCTGGCGCCCCTGGGCCGCCAGCGCGCCGGGTACGGCCATCAGGGCCGCCAGCGCAATCCTCAGGATCCTGCGATGCATAACCGTCGATCCCCCGAGTTGATGTGGTGCTGCAATGCGACTGGAGTTCAACGAAACCGCGTTGCTCCGCCGGCAACGACGGAGCGGGCCCACCGAAGCTGAGTCAGTCGAAAGTCCTGCGAACGCGAATCCGGGCGCCTTCCCGCCCCCGAAATCCGCCAGCCAACCGTTGTATCCACTGCAGGATACAAGATGTTGTCCGAATCCTCACCCCGCAAGGATGAATCCGGGCCGGTGTGGCCGCCCGGATCCGGAGCCCCGGACACACGGTGCCGCAATGCGCGCGCCGGAATGCCTCAGCCGCCGAATGCTGCCCCCACCACCGACTTCCGGCAGCCGGACCGAACGGCCGGCGCGCGTCAATCAGACACGATCCGGAAAATCAGTGTCGCTTCGACACAACCTGGCCGGCGGCGATCGTCATCAGGGCAGCGTTGGCCCGGAAGTGATAGAGCCAGTGTTCCACTGACTCGGCGTCCACCACCACCAGATCGGCCCGACGGCCCGGCGCCACCGAACCGACGGCCCCCTCGAGCCCCAGGGCCCGGGCGGCATGGATGGTGACGCCTTTGAGGACCTCCGCCGGCGTCATCCGCTGCAGCGTCGAGGCGAGCATCATCGCGAGCGGGAGGTGGTAGCTCGGGGCCGACCCGGGATTGAAATCGGTCGCCACGGCGACCGGTACGCCGGCCTCGATGAACCGCCGGGCCGGCATGACCGGCTGATTGAGGTAGAGCGAGGCGAGCGGAAGGCTGACGGCCACGACCCCGGATGCGGCCATGGCCCCGATCCCCGCGACCGACGCGCGCTCCAGGTGATCCGCCGACGCGGCGCCCACCTCCGCCGCGAGCCCGGCCCCCCCGGTATCGGTGATCTGATCGGCGTGGAGCTTGGGCCGGAGCCCAGCCCGCTTCCCCGCCTCGAGGATCGCCCGGCCCTCGGCCGGCGTGAAGGCGGTGTCCTCCACGAAGACGTCGCAGAACACCGCGAGCTGTCGGCGAGCCGCCTCCGGAATGATCCGGTCGATCACCAGGGCGACATAGTCCGCCCGGCGATCCCGGTATTGCGGCGGAATCGTGTGGGCTGCGAGGAGCGTGGCCACGAGCCGCTGGGGCACCCGCCGGGCCACCTCCGCGTAGACCTCGAGGAGCCGCAGCTCCTGGTCGAAATCGAGCCCGTAACCCGACTTCGCCTCGACCGTGGTCACCCCCAACTCGAGCATGGCAGCCAGGTGGCCGAGGCAGCGCTCGACCAGGTGCTCCGACGAGGCAGCCCGGGTCCGGGCCACCGTGGAGGCGATCCCGCCCCCGGCCCGGGCGATCTCGAGATACCCGGCGCCGCGGATCTTCAACTCGAACTCTTCGGCCCGCCAGCCGCCGAACGCCAGATGGGTGTGACAATCCACCAGGCCGGGCACGACGATCGCGCCGCCGGCGTCGAGCCGCTCCTCGCCGGCCCATTCGGCCGGGAGGTCCGCCTCGGGACCCGCCCAGCCGATTCGCTCGCCCCGCCAGGCCACGGCGGCGCGGGGGACGGGATGGACCGCGTCCTGGCCGCCCTCGGGCAGGCAGCGGTAGAGCGTCCCGATGTTCGCGAGGACCGGCATCCGGCCGTCGGCCGCCTAACGGACCATCGGGAGGTCGACGCCCCGCTCCCGGGCGACGTCGGCGGCGTCCTGGTACCCGGCGTCCGCGTGCCGCATGACCCCGGTCCCCGGATCGGCGGTCAGCACCCGTTCGAGCCGGCGGTCGCCCGAGTCGGTGCCGTCGGCGACGATGACCATGCCCGAATGGATCGAGTAGCCGATCCCGACACCCCCGCCGTGGTGGAGCGAGACCCAACTCGCCCCGCACGCGGTGTTGAGCATCGCATTGAGGAGAGGCCAGTCGGCGATCGCGTCGGAGCCGTCCTTCATCCCCTCGGTTTCGCGGTTCGGGGAGGCGACCGACCCCGTGTCGAGATGGTCCCGCCCGATCACGATCGGCGCGTCGACTTTCCCCTTCTTCACCAGCCAGTTGAACTTGAGCCCCATCTCCGCCCGCTCGCCGTACTCGAGCCAGCAGATCCGGGCCGGGAGTCCCTGGAAGTGGACTTTCTCGCGCGCTTGCCGGATCCAGCGGGCCAGCCCCTCCTTCTCGGGGAAGGTCTCCAGCACGGCCGCATCGGTGACCGCGATGTCGTCGGGATTGCCCGACAAGGCGGCCCAGCGAAACGGCCCGGCCCCGCGGCAGAAGAGCGGCCGGATGAAGGCCGGCACGAACCCGGGGAAGTCGAACGCATTGGCCATCGCCCGGCGGTCCGCCACCTGCCCGCGAAGATTGTTGCCGTAGTCGAAGACGATGGCGCCGGCCCGCTGGAAGGCCAGCATCGCCTCCACGTGAGCGACCATCGAGTCGAGGACCCGGTTCTCGTAGCCTGCGGGATCGCGGCTCCGCAGTTCGGCCGCCGCATCGAGCGTGAGCCCGCGGGGGATGTAGCCCACCCGGAGGTCGTGGGCGGAGGTCTGGTCGGTCACCACGTCCGCCGCGACGCCCCGCCGCACCAGCTCGGGCAGCACCTCGGCGATGTTGCCCACCAGACCCACCGACAGGGCCCGCCGCTCGGCCCGCGCCGCCGTGACCAGCGCCAATGCCTCATCGAGATCGGTGCAGCGCCGGTCGCAGTACCCCGTGGCGACCCGCCGCTCGATCCGGGTCGGATCGACGTCCACGCCGAGAAAGGCGGCGCCGTTCATCGTGGCCGCGAGCGGCTGGGCGCCACCCATGCCGCCGAGGCCCCCGGTCACCACGAGGCGGCCGGCCAGCGTGCCGCCGAAATGCTGCCGGGCACACTCGGCGAAGGTCTCGTAGGTCCCCTGGAGGATCCCCTGCGTGCCGATGTAGATCCAGGACCCCGCCGTCATCTGGCCGTACATCGTGAGACCGAGATGATCGAGGCGGCGGAATTCATCGATCGTGGCCCAGCGCGGTACCAGATGGGCGTTGGCGATGAGGACTCGCGGCGCCTCGTCATGGGTCCGGAAGACGCCGACCGGCTTGCCGCTCTGGACCAGGAGGGTCTCATCGTTCCGGAGGCGGCGAAGGGTGGCCACGATGGCCTCGTATGCCGCCCAGGTGCGGGCCGCCTTGCCCCCACCCCCGTAAACGATCAGCTCATCCGGCCGCTCGGCTACGTCGGGGTCGAGGTTGTTCATCAGCATCCGGAGGGCCGCCTCCTGATGCCACCCCTGACAGGAGAGCGCGGTGCCCCGGGGGGCCCGGATCGGCGTCGGGATCGTGGTGGTCATTTTCGACTCGCGGGAAGGGCTTCAGCTAGGATAAGCCCCCGGCCGCCCGGGGGGAATCTGTAACGACGCAAGGCCGCTCAACGTATTACCTTACAACTCATCGACGCAGCCCCGTTTCGGGGGCCGCGCCCCTGAAACGCTGGCCGGGGCCGCTGTCTCGCATGGCGGCCCTTTGGCTTGCAAGACCGTAGTGGAGCGCATGGCAAAGATTCTGTTTCTTACCGGCCTGCTGACGGCCGGTGCCGCTGCCTCGCTGACCGCGCAGGTGGGGGCGATCCCGGCCACCAAGCGCGCCTTCGCCACCCGCCTCGACGGCGAGGCCATTCACATCGACGGCAAGCTGGACGAGCTGCAGTGGCGGAACGCTCGCTACGTGACCGATTTCAAGACCCGCGAGCCGATCGAGAACGGCGCCCCGACCGATGATACCGAGGTCGCGTTTCTCTTCGACGACCGGGCCTTGTACGTCGGGGCCCGGCTCCGCAGCAAGGACCCCGCGGGCATTCCGCGGAACCTCACCCGGCGGGACCAGTACGGTAACTCCGAGCACATCACCATCTCGCTCGACCCGTTCCTCGACCGGCGCACCGCCTACAGCTTTTCGGTGACCTCGGCCGGCGTCCGGCGCGACTACTACCATCCGAACGACAACGAAGGCGGCGGGGGCGGCGGGGGCCGCGATTTCACCTTCGATCCGGTGTGGGACGCCAAGGTGTCGCTCGACTCGACCGGCTGGACGGCCGAGATCCGGATTCCCTTCTCGCAGCTTCGGTTCAACGACCGGCCGGTCCAGGAGTGGGGACTCAACGTCAACCGGTGGGTCCCGGAGCGCAACGAGGACGTGTTCTGGGTGGTGGTCCCCCGAAACGAGACCGGGTTCGTTTCCCGCTTCGGGACCCTCGACGGCATCCAGGGGATCAAGCCGTCCCGCCGGATCGAACTGGCGCCATACTTCGCCTCGAGCGGCACCTTTGCCGGGAGCCCCGATCCGCAGAACGCCCTCAATCCCGACGGCCGCACCATCACGTCCCGAGCGGGCGCCGACCTCAAGATGGGGCTTGGGCCGGGCCTGACGATTGACGCGACGATCAATCCCGACTTCGGCCAGGTCGAAGCCGATCCCGCCGAGGTCAACCTGACGGCCTTCGAGACGTTCTTCGACGAGCGCCGCCCCTTCTTCACCGAGGGCAGCCGCCTGCTCCAGGGCGGCGGGAGCAACTACTTCTACAGCCGGCGAATCGGCGGCCGTCCGCGGGGATCGGCCGCGGGCGACTACGTCTCGGCGCCGTCCAACACCACCATCATCAGCGCGGCCAAGCTGACCGGGCGGCTGAGCCAGAACCTGTCGATCGGGGCGCTCGCGGCGGTAACGGACCGGGAGTTCGCGAAGACCTACGACAGCCTGCCCGACGCCTTCGGGCGCACCCTGGTGGAGCCCCGGGCCCAGTTCGGCGTGGTGCGGCTCGAGCAGCAGTTCGGCGCGGACGCCTCCACCGTGGGCGCGATCGTTTCGGGCATGAACCGAAGCTTCGGCGGGGACAGTTTGCTGCCCGAGGTGATGACCCACCGGGCGGTCGCCGGCGGCGCCGACTGGACGCTGCGGTTCGCCCGGGGCCGGTACGTCCTCAGCGGCGGTCTCGGCGCCAGCCGCGTGGAGGGATCCCAGGCGGCGATCCTCGCGCTCCAGGAAGCACCACAGCGCTATCTCCAGCGGCCCGATTTCCACGCCGTCGCGCTCGACTCGGCGGCCACGTCGCTGCAGGGATACCGGGCCAGGCTGCGGGCCGACAAGAACGCCGGCAACTGGCTCTGGGGCGCCGAGGTAGCGGTCGAGTCGCCCACGTTCGAGAGCAACGACATGGGGCGGGTCCAGAGCGCCGACGACATCGACTGGAACGCCGACATCAACCACCGGTGGACGGTACCGGGCCGGGTGTTCCGCAGCGCCACCATCGGCGTGATCACCCGCGGCAACATGAACTTCGACGGGGTCCGGACCCGTACCGGCTTCTCGATGTTCAGCCGGGCCACCTGGCGGAACTTCTACAACACGTCGCTCAATCTGAACTGCAACATCCGCGGTATGAGCGACGACCTGACCCGGGGCGGCCCGCTGATGGCCACGCCGGCGGGTTGCGAGGTGAACACCAGCCTGTCGAACAACTTTGCCGACGCGACCTCGTGGCGAGTCCAGTTCAACACCTTCCGGTCCGAGGGCGGGGACTGGCAGTTTCGGCTCTCGGGCGGAGTCACCGTCCGGCCGTCGAGCGCCGTCAGCATCTCGTTCAACCCCAACTACAGCCAGAACCGCGACAGCCGGCAGTACCTCACCACGCTCGACAACGGGCCGGCCGCCACCTTCGGCCGCCGCTACGTGTTCGGCAGCATCCGGCGGAGCACCCTCGTGGCGCAGACGCGGATCAACTACACGTTCAGCCCCAATCTGACCCTCGAAGCCTACGCCGAGCCCTTCGCGGCCAGCGGCAAATACACCGACATCGGCGAACTCGAGGCCGCCCGGACCCGGGACCTCCGGACCTACGGTACCGAGGGCACCACGATCAGCAACCACACCGGCGACGCCTTCGACGTCACCGACAGCCGCAACGGCGAGACGTTTTCGGTCCCGGTCCCCGACTTCAACGTCCTCTCGTTCCGGAGCAACATGGTCCTCCGGTGGGAGTGGCGGCCCGGCAGCACCCTGTTCTTTGTCTGGCAGCAGAGCCGGCGAACCACCTGCGTGCCCGGCGACCCTTCGGCCTGCCCCGGCTCGCGGGCGCCCGGGTCGCTGGTCGGCCCGGCATCCCTGGCGGACGCTCTTGGCTCGACCGGCGACAACTTCCTGGCGGTCAAACTCAGCTACTGGCTCCCAATCAGCTGATACAACCCATGCCAAACGCGTTTTCCGACGAGTGGGCCCGCGCGTGGGGCGACGCCCTCAACGCCAGCCCCGAATACGCCGCCGCCGCGGCCACCTGGGAGGGTTCGGTGGCCGCGGCGGTCGTGGCCGAGCCCGGGGATCCGCCGCTGGCGGCCGTGTTCCTTGACGTCTGGCATGGGCAGTGCCGGACCGCGCGCGCCGCCGCCCCGGCCGATCTGGAGGAGGCGACCTATGTCATCGAGGCCGCGCCCGCCAGTTGGCGGGAGGTCTTTTCGGGCCGGCTTGCCCCGCTGATGGGCCTGATGAGCGGCAAGCTCCGGATCGCACGGGGGGATCTGGCCACGCTGGTGCCCTACGCCGGTGCCGCCCGCGAACTGGTGCGAATCGCCGGCACGGTACCGACCGACTACCCGGCCGACTGGTAGGCCCAACGGAACCGACGCCTCGTCCGTAGGCGCAAGTACCGTACGGGTATTGCCGACACCCCCGCGTCGGGGCATGATTCGGCAGACGTTCCCCCCGCGTCCCAACTCAATCAGGAAACCTTCATGCGCCTCCGAATCCGCCTCGGACTCTGCGCCGCTGCCGCGCTGGTGGCCGCCCCGCTCGCGGCCCAGGGTCCGATCACCACGCCGAAGGAGCAGCTTGGCTTCAACATCGGCGACGACTACCAACTGGCGACCTACACTCAGCTAACCGACTACTGGAAGAAGCTGGCCTCCCAGTCCGACCGGATGCGGCTCACCACGATCGGCAAGACGGCCGAGGGCCGCGACCAGCTGATGGCGATCATCACCGCGCCGGCCAACTTCGCCAAGCTGGACCGGTACCGGGAGATCTCGGCCAAACTGGCGAGGGCGGAGGGACTCACCCCGGCGGATGTCGACGCCCTGGTCAAGGAGGGCAAGGCGGTCATCTGGATCGACGGCGGACTCCACGCCACCGAGGTACTCGGGGCCGCGCAGCTCCTCGAGCACGTCTATCAGATGGTGAGCCGCACCGACGAAGAGACGATGCGGATCCTCAACGACGTGGTCCAGCTCGTCGTCCAGGTCAATCCGGACGGCATGGAGCTGGTCTCGGGCTGGTACATGCGGAACAGCGACCCGATGAAACGGAGTACCAACGGGCTCCCGGTCCTGTACCAGAAGTATGTCGGCCACGACAACAATCGCGATTTCTACATGCACGCGATGCCCGAGACCAAGAACGAGGTCCGGGTCATGTTCCGCGAATGGTACCCGCAGATCGTGTACAACCATCACCAGACCGGGCCGGCCGGCGCGGTGATGTTTGCCCCGCCCTTCCGGGATCCGCCGAACTACAACATCGATCCGCTGCTGATGGGCTCGCTCAACATGGTGGGCACCGCCATGCACGCGCGGTTCACGGCCGAGAACAAGCCGGGTGTCGTCCAGCGCGAGGCCGGCAGCTACCAGACCTGGTGGAACGGCGGTCTCCGGACCGTGGGTTACTACCACAACCAGGTCGGCATCCTGACCGAGACCATCGGCAACCCGACGCCGATCACGATTCCGCTGGTGCCGGGCCGGCTCCTCCCGGATGGGAACAGCATTTTCCCGATCACGCCGCAGCCCTGGAAGTTCCGCCAGTCGATCGAGTACTCGATGACCGCCAACCGGGCCATTCTCGACTACGCGTCCCGGTACCGGGAGCACCTGCTTCGCAACATGTACGAGATGGGGCGGCGGGCGATCGAGCGGGGGAGCCGCGACAACTGGACCCTGGTCCCGCACCGCGTGGCCGAATTGGAGGAGGCCGCGGCCCGGGACCGCTCCAACGCCGGCGGGGGCGATTTCCGGGGCACCCGGCTCCTCGATCCGAAGCTGTTCACCGAATACCTCCGGCGGCCCGCGGATCGGGACGCCCGCGGCTACGTGATCCCGGCCACCCAGCCGGACTTCCTCACCGCCACCAAGTTCGTCAACGCTCTGATCGAGTCGGGCGTCGACGTCCAGTACGCCACCAGCCCGTTCAACGCCGGCGGCAAGAGCTATCCGGCTGGTTCCTACGTCATCAAGACGGCCCAGGCATTCCGGGCCCACCTCGTTGACATGATGGAACCGCAGGACTATCCGAACGACATCCCCTACCCGGGGGCCTCGCCGAAGGCGCCATACGACAACGCCGGCTACACGCTGGCGATGCAGATGGGGGTGCAGTACGACCGGCTGCTCGACGGGTTCGACTGTCCCTGTGCCAAGGTCGGGGACGTGCTGGCCAAGCCGCCGATCGCCAGCTCGATGCCGCGGGGCGGCGGCTACCTGATCGCCCGCGCGGTCAACGACGCCTACCTCGCGGTGAACCGGCTGCTCGCGGCGGGCCAGCGCGTCGAAGCCGGCAGCGCGGACTTCTTCGTCCCCGCCTCCGCCGCCTCGACCCGGATCCTCACCGCCCTCAACGCCGAGACCGGGCTGCCGGTCCGGGCGGGGAGCCGGCCGGCGGGGGCAGCCGCCGTGCGGCCGTACCGGGTGGGGCTGTGGGACACCTACGGCGGCTCGATGCCGTCAGGCTGGGTCCGCTTCATCCTGGAGAAGTTCGAGTTCCCCTTCGAGGTAGTGTTCCCGTCGCAGCTCGACCAGGGGAATCTCAACCAGAAGTACGATGTGCTGGTGTTCGTGGGCGGAGCGATTCCGGCGCCACCGCGGGGCAACGCGGTCTCCCAGCGGCAGGGCGGCGGCGGATTCGGGCAGGTCAACCCGGCGGACATTCCCGAGGAATACCGCGGCCGGCTCGGCCGGGTGAGCGCGGACAAGACGATTCCGGCGCTGAAGTCGTTCCTCGACAACGGCGGCCGGATCGTCACTATCGGCAGCTCGATCGCGCTGGCCGAGTACCTCAACTTGCCGATCGCCGACCACATGGTGGAGCGCACGCCGGAAGGTCGCGTCCGTGACCTGCCCCGGGAGAAGTTCTACGTGCCGGGCTCCCTTCTCCAAGTCACGGTAGACCGATCGCTCCAGAGCGCCGCGGGCATGGGCGACAGCGCCATCGTGATGTTCGACGAAAGCCCCGTGATGCGGCTCGCGCCCGATGCGGCGAGCAAGGGCGTCCGGGCGGTAGCGTGGTTCCCGAACGCCACGCCGCTCCGAAGCGGCTGGGCCTGGGGCCAGACCTACCTCGAGGGCGGCGTGGCCGCCGCCGAGGCGAAGGTGGGCCGCGGAACCCTCTATCTCTACGGTCCCGAGATCACGTTCCGGTCCCAGCCGCACGGGACCTACAAGTTCCTCTTCAACGGAATCGTCGGTCAGTAGTGTCCGGGCCCTCGACCGTTCGGGCGGGACTGCTCGCCGGGGTGCTGGCCTGCCTGGCCGCGGCCGGGCAGCCGGCGTCCGCCCAGGGGTATGTGCCCCACCGGGTGTACGACACCAGGGCCAAGCGGTTCGTCGATTTCGAGCAGCTGGCGGCCCGGGCGGTGGCCAGCGACGTGGTGTTCTTCGGCGAGGAGCATGACCACCTCGACACCCATCGGTTCGAGCTCTACCTGCTCGGCGCCATTCGGCGGCGGCGGCCCGAGGCCACTGTGGCGATGGAGATGTTCGAGCGGGACAACCAGGCCGTACTCGACAGGTACCTCGCCGGCGAGGTCTCCGAGGAGGACTTCCTGGCCGCCTCCCGGCCCTGGCCGCGGTACGCCGACCACTACCGGGCCATCGTGGAGTTTGCCCGGGCGCACGGATGGCGGGTGATCGCCAGCAACGTCCCCCGCAAGTTCGCCTCGATGGTGGCCTCCGGCGGGCTCGCCGCGCTGGACACCATGCCGGCCGCGACCCGGGCCTTCGCGGCGGCGGAGCTCCGGTGCGAGCCGAAGGGGACCTACTACAAGGCCTTCTCGGCCGTGATGGCCGGCATGCCGACCCACGGCAGCAGCAACACCTCCGCGGCGGCGCGAGCCACCCAGCTGGTCCGGGTCTACGAGGCCCAGTGCCTCAAGGACGAGACGATGGCGGAATCGATCGCCCGGGCCTGGTCGCCGGGCGGGCTGGTGGTGCACTACAACGGCTCCTTCCACTCCGACCAGCGCCTCGGCACCGCGGAGCGGACCCGGCGGCGGCTGGGGAAGATCCGTGAGCTGACGATTGTGGGGGTGCCGGTCGCGGACCTGGACGCGGTCAGCCCGTCGAAGGACGACCGGAAACGGGGCGACTACCTGCTTTATCTGCTGACGCCGCCGAAGGCGGACTCCGCGCACGGCAAGCCCTGAGGTTAGGCGACGGCTTACCTGGACGTGGAAAAGGGACGAAGGTTCGGAGCGGAGGTACAAAGAGGGCCGGTGTGTGCAGCTTTCTGCACCACCTGGCCCTCGTCTCTTGTGATCTAGATCACTGCTTCGGCGGCCAGCTCGTCGTCGCCGTCGTCCTCGACGCCGCCGGCGTCCATGAGGCGAGCCGCGAGCAGCGGGAGGGCAGCGGGCAGCACCAGTTCCGGGTCGAGCTGGATCAGCTGCGCGAACAACTGGGCCGACTGCTTGGCCTGCTGAAGATGATGAAGCACGGGATCGAGCATCGTCACACCTCCTTGGCGCTGTCGGATCCCCCGGCCCGACCAGCGTCTCGACTCTCAGGACTATCGACCGGCCACTCCGGTCACGTTAGACATAGGCAAGAACGGTTCCACAAATTCCTGCCCATCGGAGCCGGCCGCGCCGTGGGGTCGGCGAAGGCCCTTTTCCGAGGGGGAATAGTCGCCTCCCTCTGTCACTCCCGGGGCACGACTTCGCAACACCAAGGTTTTTCCCCAGCCTCACCGGCTCGACGTTGTCGTCGGCCCGGCGCAACACTCCGGCGGTCGGCGTGTCGATCCGCGACAGATCCGCGACGATTCGTCATGTGCAACGAATCTCACCGGCGGCGATAGATTCCCCTCGTCTCCTCTCTGGTAACGATCGTGACGCGCAACGGTTCCCTCGTCCTCGTCTGGTGCCTGGGCTCCGGATGCCAGGTCCTCTCGCTGCCCCCGGCATCGAGCCGGACTGACGGCGGACCGGTCGTCGCTCGAGGCGTGGTGACCCACGAGGCACGGTCGAGCCTCCGCCTCTACCAGGATGCCGCGGGGTGCGAGTCGGTGCAGACCCTCAATCGCCAGTTCCGACTGGTTTCGATTCAGGGCGCGAAAGGTCCGGAGCGACTGGTCCTGGAGGAGGAGTACGACATCCGGCATTGTCTCGAATCGGAGAGCGCCAGCAGCGAGGCCACGATCACGGCCTGGGCCCCGGAGGCGGGAGCGGAGCCGGCCTTCATCATTCGCGGGCGCGGGGCCACCGGCATCCCCGCCGGGAATCTCTACGGCCTGGTGACCTGGGGCTGCTGCGGCAGCGGCGAGCTGCAGACCTTCTACAGCCTCCGGAACGGCCGGCTCCTGTTTTCAACGAGTACCCGGGCGCGCACCCTCGAAGAGCCGACCACCCGCCGGGTGATGCACCTTGGTTTTCAGGACACCTTCTCCGCTGCGCAGCCGGCCGAGGTCGCCGCAGATTCGACCGTCGTTGGCATCCTGCAATGGGCCGACGACGAGCGCCCCGGCGGGCGGATCGTCATCCGGGCGGCCGAGCCGGAGGCCTTTGCGATCTGGGGCTTCTACTGGAACCGCGGCGGGCGGCGGGTGACAGACAGCCTCGTCCTTCGCGAACCCGGCCAGGCCGGGCTCGCGGTGGAGGTGGAACTGATCGCACCCGGTTCTTCTCGCCGGACCCGGTTGCTCTTTCCGATCGATAGTGCCGGGCCCACTCTCACGGGCGCGGTGACCGGCCGCGGGTTCACCGCCTCGGGCTCGTGACCGCGGCCCCGCTCCTCGATCTGACCGGGCATCCGATCATTGCCCACCGGGGCGCGTCGGGGACCGCCCCCGAGAACACCATTGCCGCCTTCGACCGAGCCCGGGATCTCGGGGTCGACGGGTTCGAGCTGGACATCCGCCTCTCCGCCGACGGCCTGGCCGTTGTCCACCACGACGCCACCCTCGACCGGACGACCGACGGCAGCGGACCGCTGGCGCACCGCTCGCTGGCGGAGTTGGAACGGGTGGATGCCGGGGCTCGGTTCACCACCGACGGCCGCGAGTTCCCTTTCCGGGCCCGAGGAGTCGGCATTCCCACCCTCCGCCAGGTCCTTGACCGCTATCCTGACACGCCGCTCCTGATCGAGCTCAAGGTGCCGGAGGCCGCCCCGGTGGTTCGAGATGAACTCCTCCGGGCGGGCGCGGCGAACCGGGCGGTGGTCGCCTCGTTCCTGGCGGAAGCCGTTACCCTGTTTCACCAACCGCCCTTCCTGGCCGGGGCGTCCCGCCGGGACATCGTGTCCCTTTTCTGGCGAGCCCTGGTTGGCCTGCCGGTGGACCGCGGCGCCCGGCTGTACGCCGTGCCGGTCCGGTACCGGGGGCGGCTCCCGGTGCCGACTCGCCGGTTCGTTGCGGCGGCCCGGCGGCTAGGCCGGCCGGTTCATGTCTGGACCGTCGACGACGTCGCCACGGCGGAGCGGCTCTGGAACAACGGCTGTGCCGGGATGATCTCCAACCATCCGGAACTGCTGCTGCCGGCCCGGAACCGCCGCTTTGGGGCCCCGACAGGCTGACCGGACCGGCTGACCGAACCGGCCGGCCGGGTTCCTCACCGGCCCGCTTCAGGACCCGGCCCCGCCGCCCGATACTCCAACGCATGGCGACCACCCCCCAGGTGCTGCTTCGGTATTCCGAGGATGTGGGCTACGAGCTTCGTGGCCTGGCCCGGTATATCGGCAGTCTCGACGACGAGGGGCGATCCAAGGTCTCGGTGAACTCCTCCCTCTCGCCGAACGAATCGGAGGACTACTTCCGGTTCCAGGTCAAATCGGATCAGTTCGTCCGGATCCGGACGGGGGAGTTGCTCGGGGAGGACGGTGCCGGCAACGAGGCGGCGCCGGACGGCACGGTGCGATACCAGCTGCTGACCCAGACCGGGCGCGTGGTGGCGGATTCGAATCCGGATTCGGGTGAGGCGTACGAGGCCTGGGTGAAGCTCACCAGCGACAGCAATCTCGAGTTGTCGAAGGGGAGCTATACGATCCGGGTGGCCCGCGAGCGGGGTGCGGTGCGAGCCCAGGAATACATCTACAGCTTCACCTTCCGGAGCGGGACCGACCCCATCACGGGCGACACGCCCGAACTGGCCTCGCGCGAATTCCTCACGACCGAACGGCCGGCGCCCGCGGGGGCGGCCTTCGACCAGTTCGCCAACGTCACCGCGATTCTGGGCCTGTTTGCCGACGTCCGGGTGATCTGATCCGACCCAGGTCGGCCAGCAGGGCGTCCGGATTCGGCGCCCGCCCCAACACGTCTGCCACGACCCGTGCGGCGGGCCGTTCCCGGCCATACCGGTAGACATCCTCCGACACCTGTCCGTACCAGTCCGCCCGGCCCGTCGTGAACGGCCCGTAGCGGCGAACGAGCGCGGCCCGCAGATCCGCCACGACAATGGCGCCGAGGGCGTAGTTCACCATATACCCCGCCGTTTCCACGAGCTGGCCGCGCATGGCCCACCAGGAGAGTTCGGGGTGGGGGCGGATACCCAGGTACCGGCTGGTGATGTCCGCCCAGACCTCGTTCGCCGGCGGCGCCCCCGGCCGGTGAACCCGGAACTCGAACAGCGCCCACGCGAAGTCGAGCATCATCCAGGCGTACTTCGCCCGGAGGGCGACCGGCAGCGGCACCGAGGTGCCGAGGTACTGCTCCTGCCAGGCGGGCTCGAACATTTCGAGGGCCGCCAGGTCCGCGATTCCCTCGGTGAACGTGTCGCTGTCCGGCCAGTCGGCGAAGGCGGGGCGGGTCCGGATCGCCGCGATGTGAACCGCATGCCCGGTTTCGTGCAGCAGCTCGTTGAGGTTGTCGAAGCCGCCGATCCGGTACGAGGCGAACACCCAGGGCTCGCCCCGGGACCAGCGGCCGTCCACCCCGGGCCCAGGCCGCCCCCCGAAATCCGAGAACGCGATCGGGTACTTGCCCGGGCGGGGCGCGATGTCGTAGTGGACGCCCAGCGCCACCGGGTCGGCGCCGAGGTCGCGATAGAAGCGGTCGTTGACCGCTCGGAGGGAGTCGAGCGGAACGCGGTCCCGCAGGGTCCGGCTGGCGGTCCCGACCAGATAGTAGTAGTCCCACGGCTCGATCAGCGTATCGGGCAGCGCCGTTCGCCACGCCTCCAGCACCCGAACCAACCAGGCCTCGACCGTGGCACCGTCGAGACCGAGGGCAAGCCCCCGGCGTTCGACCGGCGTCGGACCCGTCCACCCGGCAAGCCGTGTCGCCACCAGGCGTTCGTACGGCGCGTCCGGTTCGCCGTGTCCGTTGACGGAACTCCAAACCTGGTCGAGTGCCCGGAAGAGCCGTTCCCGGCGGTCGCGATCCGGGGTGGTCCCGAGCAGCGACAGGACCGACAGCCGGTCGAGCGCCTCGCCTTCGAAGTCGATCCGGCCGGCCGCGACGGAGTAGCACGCGAAGATGGCGGCCGACAGGCCGCGCTCCGTAGTGGAGTCCCGCGGCGCAGGACAGCCGGGTGAGCCGGGCTCATCCCCGGGGACCGGTTCCGGCCGGGACGCCGCGCCGAGCCACCGGCGCATGGCGGCCACGGCGGCACTGTCCGCTCCGGACACCGCCGGCAGGGCGTCGAGGGCCAGTCGCACCGAATCGAGGAGCGCCTCCCGGGTGCCGTCGAGCGCCGCCAACCCGATCCCGTGGATCGACTCGGTGGCGCCTCGGGATCGGGTGATCGACACCTGGTCCCCGACCCGCCGGGCCCGGAGAAACAGCGCCTCGGCACGGGCCACACCGGCCCCGGCCGGCTGCGCGGCGGCAGGCCGGCAGACCGTGGCGCCAAGCAGCGCGGCGAGGAGCCAAGGTGCGGAGTGAGGTCGGGCCATGATCGGAATCTAGCCATGCGGCCGCTTGTCACCCGCCGGGCCGGCTCCCACATTCAGTGACCCCGATCCAGGTGGTCCTGCCATGCTTCGACTCGCTGTCCTCGCCGCGCTCCTGGTGACGGTCCCGCCAGCCGCCGCTCAATCCCGGACCGCCGGCCCGGTGACCGAGTGGTCCGTGCCGTGGGCAACGTCGCGCCCCCGGGATCCGGCGGTCGCACCGGACGGGCGGATCTGGTTCGTGGGCCAGGTGGGGAACTACGTGGCCCGGCTCGATCCGGCGAGCGGCACGTTCGAGCGGTTCGAAGTCGACGAAGGCACCAATCCGCACAACGTGATCGTGGATCCGGCCGGCAACGCCTGGTACTCCGGCAACGCCAATGGAATGATCGGCCGGATCGACGCGAAGACCGGTGCCATCCGCCGGTTTCCGATGCCGGAGGCAGGCGCCCGCGACCCGCACACGCTGGTGTTCGATCAGAACGGGGATCTCTGGTTCACCGTGCAGAACGGGAACTTCGTCGGGAAACTCACGGTGGCGAGCGGTGCGGTGACGCTGATCCCGATGCCGACCCCGCGGTCCCGGCCGTACGGGATCGTGATCGACGCGACCGGCCGCCCCTGGTTCGATCTGTTCGGCACCAACAAGATCGGCACGATCGACCCCGAGCGGCTCGAGGTCAGGGAGTACCAACTGCCGGACGCGAGGAGCCGGCCGCGCCGAATCGCCCTGACCGCCGATGGCGCGGTCTGGTACGGCGACTACACCCTTGGCCTCCTCGGCCGGCTCGATCCGAAGAGTGGTGCCGTGAAAACCTGGGCGCTGCCGAGCGG
This sequence comes from Gemmatimonadales bacterium, assembly GCA_050183815.1. Classification (GTDB taxonomy): domain Bacteria; phylum Gemmatimonadota; class Gemmatimonadetes; order Gemmatimonadales; family GWC2-71-9; genus SHZU01. The sequence goes on from JBFXAY010000045.1 coordinate 36,569, forward strand.
GCGGACGTCCCTGCCCTACGCGATGACGGTGGACGACGCGGGCCGGCTCTGGCTCGCCGAGACCGGCGTCCGACCCAACCGGCTCGTGGGTTTCGATCCCAAGGCGGAGCGGTTCCTCGACCCCGTCTCGATTCCCAGCGGCGGAGGCACGATCCGCCACATGGTGTTCGACCCGAAAACCCAGCTCATCTGGTTCGGCACCGATCTCAATACCATCGGCCGGGCCGACCTGACCAAGCTGGGCAAGCCCGTTACCTGACCGCCGCCCGACCGTCGATCCGGCCCAGGAGATGTTCGGGCCGGATCGGCAGGTCTCTCACCCGGACGCCGGTGGCGTTGAACACCGCGTTCGCGATCGCCCCGCCAATCCCGATCGTGCCGATCTCCCCGACGCCGCGCGCGCCGATCCGGCTGGCGCGTTCGTCGTGCTCGGCGACGAAGCTCGCGTCGATGTCGGGCACGTCCGACTGCCCCGGAATCGAGTAGCCGCCCAGCCCCGGCGCGAGGAACCGGCCGTCAACCGGGTCGGTTCGGGACTCCTCGAGCAGCGCCTGGCCGATGCCCCAGGTGATGCCGCCGATCAACTGGCTCCGGGCCAGCGCCGGATTGAGGATCCGGCCGCAGCTGTAGACGCCGACCACGCGGCGGACCCGCGGAACCGGCACGAGCGGGTCGACGCCGACCTCGACGAACACGGCACCATACGCGTTCATGGCCCACGCGGCATCCTCGCGGCGCGGCGCCCAGGTGGCCGTCTCGGACACCTGATCGAGCCGGCGCAGCGCGAGCAACTCCGGGTACTCGGCCGCGGTCAGGCCCGGCTCCCCCGCGAGGTCGCTGAGGCGCTCGCGGAGCTGCTCGGCGGCGGCGTGCACGGCGGACCCGACGCTGAGGGTGGTCCCCGAGCCGAACGTACCGCCCGCCTCCGGGAGCGTGGTCTCGCCGAGGACGACGCGGACGCGCTCGACCGGAGCGCCGAGCGACTCGGCCGCGATCTGGGCGAGGACGGTGCCGGCACCGTTTCCGATCTCGTGCGCGGCCGCCTCGACCACGATGCCGCCGTCGCGACCGACGGTCACCTTCGCCGTCGCCCCGAAGCGGAAGGTCGCCATCAGGGCGCTGGCCATGCCGACGCCCACCAGTTCGTCACCCTCCCGCCAGGTCCCCGGAACGGCGCGGCGGCGGCTCCACCCGAAGCGCTCGGCGCCGATCCGATAGCACTCGCGGAGGGCCTTGCTGGAAAACGGCTTTCCGCTGGTCGGATCCTGTTCCGCGTAGTTGCGGAGCCGGAGCTCGAGCGGGTCGAGACCGAGCGCCTCGGCCAGCTCGTCCATGGCGATCTCGAGCGCCGGCATTCCCGGGCCCTCGTGCGGGGCCCGCATGAACGTCGGCTGCGGCCGATCGAGCCGGACGATGAGATCCCGGGTGGCGATGCTGGGACACGCGTACATCGTCCGGCTGCCGAGGCTGCCGTGCTCGACGTAGTCCTCGTCCATCGCGGCCGCGCTCCAGCTGGTGTGCCGCAGCGCAGTGAGCGTTCCGTCCCGCCGCGCGGCGAGGCTCACCTCCTGGGCGGTCCGGGGCTGATGGCCGGCGGCCGCAAAGGTCTGGACCCGGGGCAATACGAGCCGAACGGGCCGTTCCAGCCGGCGGGCCGCGGCGGCCGCGAGGATCTCGTGCGGCCAGGTCGAACCCTTCGACCCGAAGCCGCCTCCGACGAAACCGGCCCGGACCGTGATCCGGTCCGGCTCGATCGCAAGCGCCTGGGCCAACGCGCCCCGCACGCCGAAGACCCACTGCGTCGACGTCCAGACTTCGAGCCGGTCGCCGTCCCACCGGGCGACGGCACCAGGTGGCTCGAGCGGGACGTGATGCCGGTCCGCCGTGGTGTAGCGTCCGGTGACGATGACGTCCGCTTCGGCTTCGCCGGCGTCAGGATCGCCGACGAGCGATCGAGTCGGCGCCCAGTCCTCGATCTCGGTGCCTTCGGCGAGGAGCCGCTGAAAATCCGCGCGAGCCGGCTCCGCCGCCACGGACACGACCACCGCGTCGGCCGCGCGCGCCGCCTGGGCCCGTGATGCCGCGACGACGAGCGCCACCGGCTGGCCGGCGTAGCGGACCCGATCGTCGGCCAGGGGAAGGTTGTTCTGGCCGAGCGCCCAGTGGTCGAGACCGCCCGCGAGCGCCAGGTCGCCGGGACCGAACACCGTCACGACTCCGGGCGCGCTCCTCGCCGCCGCCACGTCGACCGTCACCGTTCCCGGCCCCGTGGGTGCAGTCACGAGCACACCCTCGAGCGCCCCCTCGATTCGCAGGTCGTCGAGATACCGGGCCGCCCCGGTCGTCTTGAGGGGGCCGTCCTGCCGCGTCGCCGCACCTGACTCGCTCATGCCCCCACCTCCGTTCCGAAGGCGCGGAGCACGGCGCCCGCCGCCAGCTCGGCCTTGAAGGCGTTGCCCGGCAGCGGCCGCGCCCCGGCCAGTTCCGCCGCCACGGCGGCGCGCACCGCCGCCGCCGTCGCCGCGCCACCCTGCAGCGCCGCTTCGGCGGTGCGGCAGCGCCAGGGCCGCGGGGCCAAGCCGCCTAACGCGATCGACACCGCGGCGAACCGGCCGTCTTCCACCCGGCTGTGGACCGCGGCGGCCACCAGGGCGAACTCGAACGAAGCCCGGTCCCGGACCTTGCGGTACCGCCCCGTTTCCGCGAGCGGCCCGGCCGGCACCTCGATCGCCGTGATCAGTTCGCCTGGGGCCAGCGTCGGCGCCGCGACCGAGTCGGGGCTCCAGAGCGAACCGAGGGCGATGCGGCGCTCCCCCGCCGCCCCGGCGACCAGCACCTCGGCATCGAGGCCGAGGAGGGCGACGGCGGGATCCGACGGATGCACGGCGACGCAGCGGTCGTCGGTGCCGAGCAGGCCACCGTGCCGGTGGTCGCCGCCGAGGGCGCCGCATCCGGAACCCGGACGAATCCGGTTGCATGCCGCGGCACGGCCGCGGAAGTACGGACACCGGGTGGCCTGGAGCAGATTGCCGGCCACCGACGCCATGTGGCGAATGGCCGGACTGGCGGATGAGTCGATCGCTTCGGCGAACGCCGGGAGCGACGAGCGGATCAGCGGCGCGGCGGCGAGGTCGGCAAGGCGGGAGGCTGCTCCGATCCGGATCATCCCGTTCTCGTGAGTCACCCCGGCGATCGGCACCGCGGCGAGATCGACGAGACGGCCGGGCGCCGGCAAGAGGCCGTCCCGGAGCCAGTTGGCCACCTCGGTGCCTCCGGCGACGTACCACGCGCCTGGCCGTCCCGCGGCGGCGACGGCGTCCGACACCGAGGCCGGGCGAACCCAGGCCGGCGCGGTCACTGCGCCCCCCCGGCCGCGACCACCGCTGCCCGAATCTGCGGATAGGCCGCGCAACGGCAGAGGTTGCCGCCGAGCCACGCCCGCGCGACGGCCTCGTCCGGACGGTCGCCGGTCTTGAGGAGGCCCGCGGCGGCCATGATCTGCCCCGGAGTGCAGAAGCCGCACTGCAGCGCGTCGTGAGCGACAAAGGCCGCCCGCAACCTGGCGATGGCGGGGTCGGCGTCGCCGCCGTCGATCGTGGTGACCTGCTTCCCGTGGGCCAGCGGCGCCAGCGTGAGGCACGCGAGCGCGGGGCGATCGTCGATCAGCACTGTGCAGGCACCGCAGTCGCCGTGGTCGCAGCCGCGCTTCGTACCGCGCAGGTCCCAGACCTCGCGGAGCAGTTCGAGCAGACTGGTGCGCCCGTCGACCCGGGCGTCGCGCCGTACCCCGTTCACCGTCACCGTCACCGTCACATCGTCCGCCACCGGCCCCTCCCCTCGGTCGCCTGGTCCGGCCGGTCCCGCGCCGGTCGAAAACTGCGCCCGTCCGGGCTTGGACGGGCGCTCGCCGGAAGATAGGTTACCGGCGCCCCGGTCGTTCGCCACGGTCCCTTCAACCACCTCCTCATGCCGCCGATCGCCGACTTCGTTCCCGTCTGGGATACCGCCTTCGACCTGGCCCGGGACCATGACACGAAGGCGATCCGGGTCACGCTTCCGGTGGACGTCCTGACGGCCGAACGCAGCATCGTCGCGTTCATGGCCGGCGGCGGCGGCCGCGGCGAGCTCGAGGTCACGGTCAACGGCGCCCGCCGCGGACCGA
>JBFXAY010000046.1:0-40381 GCA_050183815.1 Gemmatimonadales bacterium
GTTCGATCTGTGCCAGCTCAACCGGGCGACCCTGATTCTTGCCCTCGCGCCGGAGGTCGATCTTCGGTACGAGCGCATCTACGCCTACCTCCAGGATGATGTTACCCGCAAACGGCCAACGGTGGATCTCGTCCTCAACCTGTTCTGCCGTTCGGCCGAAGAGCGGGTGGCCGGACTTGAGCATTTCCAATCCGACGGTGACCTGGTACGCCACCGCCTGATCGAGCTGCCGTCCGATCCCACGTCGAGCCACGCCCCGCTGCTCGCCCGCGCCATCGAGATCGATGAGCGGATCGTCAGCTTCCTGCTCGGCTACGACTCGGTGGATCGCCGGCTGGCGAACCATGTCACGCTGTGGGAGGAGGAGGACCTCACCGACGCCGAGCCGGAATGGATCAGGTTGGGGGCCAGGATGGGCCAGGTGCAGGGCAGGGGCGAGGCGCTCCGGGCGTACTTCGAGGGGGCGCCGGGAAGCGGCCGCAGGACGGCGGCCCGGGCGGTCGCCGGCGCCGCCGGACAGGCCCTGCTCGAGCTGGCGCTGGACACCCTCCCGACGGAGGACGAGGTGGCGTGCCGAGTGGTGGACATGGCCGTTCGGGAGGCGTGGCTTCAGGACGCGGTCCTCTACCTGTCAGAGGCCGACGAGCTGCTCGGCTCCAGCCATTCCGTGCGCCGGTCCCGCCTCCGGAAAGCGCTGGCGGGGTTCGACGGGGCGGTGATCCTCAGCGGACAGGGTCCGTGGATCCCTGGGGGCTTGGGTCTCCCCGGCGTGGTGCCGTTCCGTTGCGGGGTTCCTCGCTCGGACGTCCGCCGGCGTCAGTGGATCGAGGCCATGGCGGGCGTGGCGCGGCCGGAGTCCCCGGCGGTGATCGACGATCTCGCCGCCCGCTTTCGATTCACCCGACAGCAAGTCGGGGACGCGGTGGCCGCGGCGGTTGCCCAGGCCGGCGGTGCCGACAGCGGGTCCCCGCCGGTTCTCTCCTCTCGTGACCTCTTCGACGCGGCCAGGCGGCAGTCGGGGCACTCCCTTGCTTCGCTGGCGACGCGGATCGCCCCGGTGCACCGCTGGGACGACCTGGTTGTGCCCGAGGTGACGCGGCAGCAGCTCCGCGAGCTCTGCGATCGCGTCGTGCACCGGGAACGGGTGATGGGGTCATGGGGCTTCGGGGAGAGCCTCTCCCGGGGCAAGGGCATCAACGCTCTCTTCAGCGGTGGGTCGGGGACCGGCAAGACGATGGCGGCGGAGATCGTGGCGGGCGAGTTGGGGCTCGACTTGTTCCGGACGGAGTTGGCGGGACTCGTCAGCAAGTACATCGGGGAGACCGAGAAGAACCTGGACCGGGTCTTCGAGGCCGCCGAGCGCACCGACGGCATCCTGCTGTTCGACGAGGCCGACGCGCTGTTCGGCAAGCGGTCCGAGGTGAATGACTCCCATGACCGGTACGCCAACCTGGAGATCAGCTACCTGCTGCAGCGGATGGAGCAGTACGATGGGGTGGCGATTCTGGCGACCAACCTCCGGAGCAACCTCGACCAGGCGTTCGTGCGCCGGCTGGCCTTTTCGATTCACTTCCCGCTGCCCGACGAGAAGAGCCGGCGGGAGATCTGGGGCCGCGTCTGGCCCCGGCAGGTGCCTCTGGCGCGCGACCTCGACCTCGACGCCCTGGCGGATCGCTTTGTGCTGACCGGGGGCAGCATCCGCAACATCGCGATTGCCTCCGCATTCCTGGCCTCTGCCGATGGCACCGACCTTACGATGGCGCACGTTCTTCGTGCCGTGCGCCGCGAGTACGAGAAGGTCGGGAAGACACTCAGCGAGGCGGAGCTCGAGCTGGGCCATTCCGTCGGGGCATGAGCAGGCGGCCGAAGGGCACCTCGCGAGCGCCTTCCGCGGGGACGACCACTCGGCGCGCAGAGCAGGCCCCGGATCGGGAGAGTCCCGTCAAGCAGGTGGCATCGCCGCCGGAACAGGCATCGATCGTGAGCCTGCAACGCGTTGTCGGGAACTCGGCGTTGCAGCGCCTGTTGACCAAGCCAGCAGCCGCGCCAGCCGACGCGAGTGCCCAGGCGCCGACCGTCGGGTCCGACCGGCTGATGAGCATCGACCCGTCGCGGGACGTCCACGAGCAGGCTGCGAATAGCGCCGCAGAGGCCGTGGCGAGAGCCGACGAGCCCGAAGGCCCTCTGTCAGCAGGCCGAGCTGTTTCGTCCTCCGCGCCGGGTGCCGTCGGCCCCGTGCCTGACAGCGTTCGCGAGACCCTCGCCAGCGGGGGGGAGCCGATGCGGCAGGACTTGCGCGAGGAAATGGAAGGGCGATTCCAGCACGATTTCTCGAGCGTACGCGTCCACTCCTCGTCGAGTAGCGAGCGTTCGGCCCGCGAGCTCGAGGCCGCTGCGTATACGGTTGGCAACGACATCGCGTTCGGACCGGGGCGATTCGACCAAGGTAGCCCGGCGGGGCGGCGCCTCATCGCCCACGAGTTGGCCCATGTCGTTCAGCAAGCGGGGAACCATTCGAGTACCCCCGGTGCCGGAGGGCTTACCCTTCAAAGGCAACCGGACGCCGACGCGCCGGTGGCCCCCCCCACCGTCGGGAACCTGCCGCGCGAGGACACCATTCCAGCGCGGAAGGTTGCCCTCAAGATGGTAGACGGAAAGTGGAAAGAGGTGGTCCGCGGCAAACCACCAAGGACGGCCAGGGGATGGTACGACTACGTGCTGAAGGACGGCCAATTCGTGGCGGTCAAACGGACGGCCGAAGGCGACAAGGCGGCGCTCGAGAACTACGGCAGGCCCCCGGGTCACACTGAGGCCGCCGGCGGACAACGCGTCACCTATGCAGGAAAGGTTCACTTCAGCAAATCTGGACAGGTTACCCACTGGGACGACCAGTCGGGACACTATCGACCCGCGGAAAGCGTGCGGAACCCGGTTGTCGAAGCGGGATTTCCCGAAAACAAGTTTCGCGTCAATGAGGCCGCCCTGGCGCCCAAGGGTCCCGGCCCCCGAGCCCAGTTGCCGGTCTTTCAGCCCAGCACCCGCAGTCGTGACGGCGGCCCCGCGAGAATCCGCCCCGGGCCGCCGCGCATGGAGGCGTTCGAGGCGAGGTATGGGAAGAAGACGGCTACCGACGGTTCTTCGCCGTCCGGAACCGTTCCAAAACCGGCGCCACCTGCTGCCTCCAGCCCATCGGGGACGGGTGCATCGCCTGCACCGTCCTCATCCCCGAGCGCGAAACCCGCTGCCAGACTGGAGGTGGGGGAGCCCCTGAGGGCGGTGAACGAGGAAACGCCAGGCTACGCCCCCGGACGAGGTGCGGCGCTTGGAGGCGCGGTGCAAATGCTGCAGGCGAAGATGTTTGGAAACCTTCAGCAGGCCGAACGGGAGAAATTCGCGAAACGCCTCGGCGACCTTCAGGGCAGGATTGACGGGTACCTCGAGAGCGGCGCTACCGTAGAGTTGACGCTGATCGTCGAAAGGCCGAGTAGCCCCGATGTACTCTGCGCCGCTGGAACATTCTGCGACGCAGGCCAGCTGGTCTACTTCAACGAGTTGTACATCAGCAGGGTCACGCCCCCGAGGCGCGATCCGCTCGTACCCCGCGCGCCAAGCAAGTATCCGAGTATCTCTCCCGCTGGGGGTCGGGACAGCTTCATTCCCTACGTGAGTCAGGGTGGGTCGCTGACAGCCGAGGAAGAGATCCCCTTCATGAAGGCGCGGCATCCCAATCATCGCCTTGAGTATGCGAAAGAGGTGCTGCGCCCGCAGGAAGCTGTCTTCCCGATCGGTCCGGCCGTCCCCCAGGTCGCCAGGTCCTCCCCCAAGCCGAAGCAGCAGGTTGATCAAGCGACCAGGGAGCGAATGGCGGCGGCGCCATCCCGAGTATTCCTGCTCACGGAGAACATGAAGCAATTCGCCGCGTCCGTGCAAACCACAAACTTTCTCAGTGGGAACCGGGCGTATTCCGTGGCGGCATCCTACCAGGGCGGGGCTGGTGGTCGGCGCTACACCATCGTGACCTATTTCAGCGACCTGGACCGAGGCAGAGCGGAAATGCTGGCGAAAGTCGTCCGGGATTCGGGCGTGCCGACCGCCCGGGCCGAGCTCAGCGGGGATGGAAGCGATGTGCCCGGGGTGCTCCAGATCTTCTTCGGGAAGGACGCCGAACGGTAGCTGTTCGGCCAGTGAACCCCGGGATCCACACCGGTATCTGAACCTCTTCTGAGCATTTCGGCGGGTGTTCACCGGCCGCCTCGCACCTCAGTTTGACTGCTGCCTCTCCAACGGAGTGCGGGTGGAGCGAATCCGCGTCATGCTCGCCGGCCTTCCCCGGATGCTCGCCGACATCGTCCAGCGCGTCCTCGGCGACGCTCCGGACCTCGATGTCGTCGGCCTGCCGGGGCCAGCCGACCCGCCGGGCCGGTTGGCGGATTCGATCGCGGAGCATGGCGCCGACGTGCTGGTGACCGGTCTTCGGCCGACGCAGAGTATCGACCAGTTTGCCGTCCTGCTCCGCTCCCACCCCGCGTTGCGAATCTTTGCCCTGGAGGGCGACGGGCGCCGGACTGTGCTGTACGAGTTGCAACCGCATACCGTCCCGCTCGGCGACGTCTCCCCGGAAGGCCTGATCGATGCCATCCGGTCGACCAGTCGCGTTCGCAATGACTGATGCTCGACCTGCTCGACGTCCTGATCCGCGACGTGTTGCTGGGGGCCAACATCCCCGGGCTCGGCACCCAGGCACAAATCCGGTTCCAGGCCCCGAACGGGGATCTGCGCACGGACGTCACCAACCTCGGCCAGTCGGCGCTCTGCATCTACCTGGTGGATCTGAGGGAGAACCGCCGGCTCCGGTCGAACGAGCGGATTCCGCGTCCGATGAACGGCGATCTGGCCGTGGAGCCGGCGCCGCCGCGGGTCGATTGCCATTACCTGATCAGCGCCTGGAGCGCGACCACGCCGGCGCCGGGCGTCGAGCCGCTCTTGGAGGAACACCTGCTCCTCTACCAGGCGGCCGCGGCGCTGATGCGGAGCACGGAAATCGGGCCGGCCCGCCAGTACCTGCCCGGCACCCCGAAGCAATTGGCCTGGCCCGCCCGCTTCCGGAACGACGTCTTTCCTACCGCGGTGCTGCCGGTCGAGGGATTCGCCAAGCTCTCGGAGTTCTGGACCTCGATGGGCCAGAACTCGCCCTGGAAGCCGGTGGTCTACTGCGTCATTACGGTCCCGGTGGAGATGCTCCACGAGATCCAGGGACCGATGGTGACCACGACGGTCACGGACCACCGGATCCTCGACCCGGAGACCCTTTCCATGGCCGGTGACGTCTGGCTGCAGATCGGCGGCCACGTGCTCGACATCGCCAACCCGGCGATGCCGATTCCCCTCCCGCGCGCCTGGGTGGTGATCGAGGAGCCGGGCGGGCGGGTGCTCGCGCGGACCACGAGCGACGTCAACGGCCGCTTCATCTTCACGCGGCTCCGGCAAGACACCTACCGCCTCCGCGCCGGCGTGGTGGGACGCGGGACCCAGGACCGCCTGGTCGATATCCCGAGCCCAAGCGGCGAATACGACCTCCAGTTCCCCTGAACGACGCCGGCAAGGAGTGAGCGATGGCAGTGCAGACGACGTACCCGGGTGTCTACATCGACGAGTTCGCCCCCGGCGCGCCCATCGAAGGCGTGGGGACGAGCACGGCGGCTTTCATCGGTCTCGCCCCCGCGGGTGATTACGACCACCCCGTCAAGCTGACCAGCTGGGATCAGTTCCTCGCCGAGTTCGGCGCTCTGCCGGTTCCGGGGTTCTACCTCTGGTACGCGGTCCGCGGGTTCTTCGAGAACGGCGGCCAGACCTGCTATGTGGTCCGCGCCAGCAACGGGACCTACGACGAGTGGGACCTCCCGGTCCGGGACGCGTCCGGTGTCCCGTCGCTGCATGTCCGGGCGCGGCAGCCCGGGGTGAGCACCATCACCCTCAACGTGAGCGACCGGAACGCGATGCCGGCCGGCGCGGTGGGCTACCAGCCGTCCGGCACCATCGCGACGGTCGTGAGCCTGCGGGAGATCACCCTTGGCGCGGGCGAAGGCGCCCAGTTCCGGCCGGCCGACGTCGTCTCCATCGGTGGCAGCGCCACGCCGGTCGCGGTCATCCGGGTGAGCGGCGATACCTTGCGACTCGCGGCCGATCCCGCGCCGGCGGCCGCCGCCGGCGACCAGGTGATCCTCGCCGCCGTCCCCGTCGGGGCGCGCACCCTTCGTCTGGACGGGCTGCCCAATCCCCTGCCGGCCAACAGTCTCGTTCCCGGCAGCATCCTTACTGTGGACGCGACCGGCCAGGCCGGCGGGGGGACCGACACCCAGGTCGTCGACGCGGTGCAGGCGGAGTTCCTGGGCGGCGGTGTCGTCACCTACCGGGTCACCTTCCGGGAGGGACTTCGGATCGGGTTCAGCCTGGACCCGGCCGACGCGGCGGTCACCCTCCAGTCGGAGGAGTTCGCCCTCGAGGTCACCCGGGGCGCGGTGACCACGACCTACGACAACCTCGGCTTCGATCCGCTCCACCCTCGGTACGTGCTGCGGGTCCTTCGCGCGGATGGGGCCCGGGTCATTGACGTCACCCGTCCGGACCCGCCGCCGCCGCTTCGGGTTCCCGGAAGTCTCCCCCTTGCCGGGGCGCCTGCCCAGACGGTCGTGGGCGTTGCCGAGGACCTTACCACCCTCGGCGACCAGGATCTGATCGACGCCCTGGATACCCTCCGCGAGATCGATGACGTGAATCTGATCTCGATTCCCGACTGCATGGCGGGACTCCCCGGGGTGACGGCCGCGAACGTCCAGCAGGCGATCATCACCCACTGCGAGCAGATGGCTGATCGCTTCGGCGTTCTTGACGCCCTGGCGCCGGTCGCGGGCCAGCCGCTGTTCGGCGCGGGGAGCGTCGATGAGCAGCGGAACGGGCTCGACACCGAGCGGGGATACGCGGCACTCTACTACCCGTGGCTCCAGGTCCGGCCCGCCGGCCGCGGGGACCCGGTGCTGGTCCCGCCCTCCGGCCACGTCTGCGGGATCTTTGCCCGGAGCGACAACTCCAAGGGCGTTCACAAGGCCCCCGCCAACGAGCTGGTGAACGGCGCGCTGGGCGTCCAGCGCCCGATGAGCGACGTGGACCAGGGCCAGCTCAACGTCCGCGGGGTGAACGTGCTCCGGGTCTTCGGGGCCGGCGGACGAGTGACGCTCTGGGGCGCCCGCACCACCGCCACGAACCGCAACTGGCAGTATGTCAACGTGCGGCGCCTGTTCCTCTATTGCGAGGAGTCGATCCAGGAGGGCATCCGCTGGGCCGTGTTCGAGCCCAACAATCCCTCGCTCTGGAAGAAGCTCAAGCGGAGCATCAGCGAGTTTCTGATGCGCTCCTTCCGGGATGGTGCCTTCGGCGGCGCCACCCCCGAGGACTCGTTCTACGTGCGGATCGATGAGGCGCTGAATCCGGAGGCGGAGCGCCGCCTGGGCCGGCTCTACCTCGAGATCGGCATCCGGCCGGCGTATCCGGCCGAGTTCATCATCGTCCGCATCGGCATCTGGGCCGGTGGCAGCGACGTCAACGAAGGCTGACGGAGGAGACGGCCGTGGCACAGACCGGACAGCGGGTCGATCCGACCGGCAACTACAACTTCCTGGTGGAGATCGACGGCATCACCCGAGCCGCCTTTCACGAAGTGAGCGGCTTCGATTCGACCATCGACGTCATCGAGCACCGCGAAGGCGGCGACAACCTCACGCCGCGCAAGCTGCCGGGGATGACCAAGCACAGCAACATCGTGCTCAAGTGGGGCATCACCGACGACGCCCAGCTCTACAAGTGGCACCTCGACGCGGTGAAGGGCAGGGTCCAGCGCAAGAACGGCTCGATCATCCTGCTCGACCGGCTGGGCCAGGAACAGGTGCGCTGGAACTTCCGCAACGCCTGGCCGTCCAAGTGGGACGGTCCCGACTTCAACGCGGAAGGCAACGACGTCGCCATCGAAACCCTCGAGCTGGCGCACGAAGGCGTCGAGCGGGCCTGAGGAGAGCCCCGACCATGTTCAAGACCGAGCACGAATTCACGCTGCCGATGGGGTACCTCGACGCCGAGGGGACCTTGCACCGCGAGGGCACCATGCGGCTGGCGACGGCGGCGGACGAGATCCTGCCACTCAAGGATCCGCGGGTCCAGAAAAACCAGGCCTACCTGGCCGTGATCCTCCTCTCCCGGGTCGTCACCCGGCTTGGCGGTGTGGACCCGATCACGCCGGCGGTCATCGAGGGCCTGTTCGCCGCCGATCTCGAGTACCTGCAGCACCTGTACAACGAGATCAACCGGGTGGAGGCCGGGCCCGGGGTCACCTGTCCCCAGTGCCTCCACTCCTTCTCGCTGGAGGACGCCCTCCCGGGGGGATCGTTGGCTACCCCCTCGACCAGCTCCGCGAGGAGGTAGCCTTTGTCGCCTACCACTTCCACTGGCCGCACGAAGAGGTCACGGCGATGGAGCACGCCGAGCGGCGCGCGTGGGTGGCTGAGATCTCCGCCCTCAACCGGCGGATGAACGAGGCATGAGACCGGGCCCGTTTGCGGCGTCGATCGCCGGCCGGTACGGCCGGGCGCCTCGGCGTTTTGGTGGGGCGGCGATGGTGCTGCTCGGGTCCCGGCGTCCGGGGGCGCCGGGGCGGGGGGCGTGGGTGCGCCATGAGCACCTTCACCGGGCCCTTCGGGTCGCCATCCGGGTGGGTCACTCGACGATGGTCGATCGGCGCTCGTCCGTAGTTCGCCACGAGGGGGCGAGGGCCGCGCCGTTCGTCGACCGCCTCATCACGAGGACCGTGACGCGACCAGCCGCCGTGTCTCCGGTCATCCGCCGGGCCTCGCCGCCAGCCCGCCCTCCGGCACCGCATCCCCCGGTTGCGCGGGTGGTCCGGAATCGGCCGCCGCAGCCGGAGCCAGCGCGCGCCGGGCCTGAGGCCCGCGAGGACGCCCCGCCGGTCCGGGCCGGATTCGCGGCGCCGACGCCGGTGGCGACGAGCCTCCCTCCGCTGGAGCTCGCCCGGGTCACCGATCACGTGCTCCGGAGCCTCGACCGCAAGATGAGTTCCTGGCGCGACCGACGCGGAAGGAGCTGATCGATGGCCCTCGAGAAGGCAGTGATCACGAATACCAACAGCGGCCTCCGGATCCCGGTGCAGTTCAACCCGGAGGAGTACTCGGTCAGCCGCGACAACAATTTCGCTCAGGCCGCGGTGCCCGGCCTGAGCGCGCCGCTGCTCCAGTTCGCGCACGGCAACATGCAGACCCTGGAGCTCGAGCTCCTGCTCGACACGTACGAGGCGCACCGGGGACCACCGGCAACCGCCGCTGGCACCGACGTGCGCCCGCTCGTCCGGAAGGTGACCGGGCTGATGGACATCGACCCGTCGACCCACGCCCCGCCGGTTCTGTTGTTCAGCTGGGGATCGTTTTCGTTCACGTGCGTCCTTGCCCGGGCCAGCCAGCGCTTCATCATGTTCCGCCCGGACGGCGTCCCGGTGCGGGCCCGGGTACAGGTCACTTTCAACGAATTCAAGAACGCCGAACTCGAGGCCAGGGAGGTCAAGCGGGAAACGGCCGACTACAGCAAGTGGCACGAGCTGGGGCAGGGCGAAACGCTCAGCAACCTCTCGGGCCGGGTCTTCGGCAATCCGGCTCTGTGGCGGGCCATCGCGATCCGCAACGGACTCGACGACCCCTTCGCGCTCGAGACCGGGCAGCAGCTGATGATTCCGCAGCTCCCGTTCGAGGACCCGGAGTCGGGCGAGGTGATGGGCTGACATGCTTGCGCAGCCGAAGTACGTGCCCGCCTATGCGCTCCGGATCAACGGGAAGGCGATTCCGTCGGCCCTTCGGGCCTCCGTGACCAGTGTGCGCTACGAGGACGGCACCCAGTCCGCCGACCGGGTCGAGGTGGGGATCGCCAACGTGGACCTCCGCTGGCTCCAGCAGCACATCCGCGGCCTCGGCTTTCGCCCGTTTCCCACGGGCATCCAGGTCGGTCCGGTGAAGGTCGGGCTGCCGCCCGACGGACTCTTCGATGTCGACAACATGCTGGAGCTGTCGCTGGGCTACGCCGACACGCTCGAGCACATGTTCACGGGGGAAATCACCGGCGTCGAGGCCAGCTTCCCGAGCGACGGGGTCCCGACGATGACCCTGGTCGCCCACGACTACCTGCACCGGATGGCGGAGGGGTCGTCCGCCCGGGGATTCGGACCCCTGCCCGACGCGGTGATTGCGATGATCCTGGCGGCCGAGCACCGGCTGATCCCGGTGCTCGACCCGGCGATCATCGCCACGTCGACCGGCCTCGCCGTCATGAACTACTACTTCGGCGGTGCCGGCCGGAAACAGAAGGGGCAGAGCGACCTCGACTTCCTCAAGGAGATTGCCGCCCAGTACGACGCGGACTTCTGGATCGAAGGCGACACCCTTTACCTGTCCCGGTACGCCCCCAAGGCCCATGCACCACAACTCACGCTCCGGTGGGGCGAGTCCCTCCTCGAGTTTTCCCCAAAGGTGAACACCATCGGGCGGGTCGAGGCCGCCGCGATGAAGTTCACCCTCCGGGAGATCCCCGCGAGCTTCCTGGTCAGCGTGTTCTTCGACTTCGACCGCGAAGTCGTCGGCGTGAAAGTGGAGGCCGGCGAGGGCGGCAAGCCCCCCAAATCGGAGGGCCAACCGACCTGCACGGCCATCGACCAGCCGGTGTCGAGCCCGACGGATCTCGTCAACAGTGCGCTGGTGGTGGTGCGGGAGCTCCGCACCAAGCTCAACAACCGGCTTACCGGCACCGGCTCGGCGGTCGGGGATCCGAGGATCCGGGCCGGGGCCGCCATGCGGCTCGAAGGGCTCGGCCCGAGTTTCAGCGGCGACTACCGGGTGGTCAGCGCCTCGCATGCGATCGATACCGGTGGGTATCGCACCACGTTCGAAGTCCGGAAGGAGATCCTGCCGTGAGCTGTCTCGAGGGCCTGATCGACAGCGTCGAGGAATCGATCGACACGCTGAACCGCAAATTCTACGGAGTCGTCACCGGCAAGGTCCGGAGCGTCTCGGACCCGATGAACCTCGGGCGGGTGCAGCTCACCCTGCCGTTTCTCGATGACTCCGACAGCAGCCCGTGGGCCCGGATCGCCGCGCCGATGGCCGGAAACTTTCACGGCCACTATTTCATCCCGCGCGTCGACGACGAGGTCCTGGTGGCTTTCGAGCATGGCGACGTGAAGGCACCCTACGTCCTCGGCGCCCTGTGGACCGCGAAGGCCCAGCCACCCTTGTCCTCTCCCTCGAGCGAGAAGCGGGCGATCCGGACACCCGGGGGCAGCCAAATCGTGTTCGAGGACCGGCCCGATGCGATCACCATCCAGACCGGGCCCACGCCGACCCAGTCGCTGCCCGGCACGGTGTCGCCGACCGGTTCGAACCACTCCCTCGCGCTGACGAATTCCGGGATCGAGCTGGCCTCGCCCAAGGAGATCGTCCTCGGCGTCCAGCACACGAAGATTGCCATTTCATCCGAGGGCGTGGAAATCACCCTGGGGGCGAGCAAGATCAAGCTGTCGACGTCGAGCATCGACCTCGAGGCGCCGTCGATCTCCATCAAGGCTACCGGGGCCCTCACCCTCAGAGGCTCCACCGTGAGCATCAACTGACCGATGTCCATCGCCGCCCGCGTGGGAGACCCGACGTCGCATCCCGGCAGCATCGCCGGGCCAGGCGTGGCCAACGTCCTGATCGACGGCAAGCCCGCCGCCGTGGTCGGCGACCTCCACAGCTGCGCCATGCCGCCGACGGCCGGACCCCACCCGCCGTCGCCGTTCCAGCAGGGCAGCACCTCGGTGTCGATCGGCGGCCGGGCCGCCCTTCGCGTTGGCGACATTGCGGGGTGCGGCGCCTCGATCATGGGCGGGGCCTTCGACGTGCTGATCGGGTAGCCATGGCGACGCGCATTCCTCCGGAATTTCTCGGCGTGGGGTGGGCCTTTCCTGCGACCACGGTGCCGCCGGGCGAGGTCGCCCTGGCCGCCTACGACGAGGACGTGCGGCAGGCCGTGCGCATTATCCTCGGGACGTCGCCCGGTGAGCGGGTGATGCGGCCGGACTTCGGGGCGGGGCTTGCCGCGCTGGTGTTCGAGCCGATGAACACGACCACGCTCGAGCTGGTGCGGCATCGGGTCGAGGAAGCATTGATTCTGTGGGAGCCGCGGATCGACTCCATCGAGGTCTCGGTGAGGGCGGAAGGGCCGGTCGGTCGGCTCACCATCGAGGTGAACTACCGGGTCCGCGCCACGAACACCTTCTACAACCTGGTCTATCCGTTCTACCTGACCGAGGCGAGGACGCCATGAGCCGAGCGCCGTCGCCCAGGCTCGATCCGCTCACGGCGGAATCCTGCACCGCGGACGCCGAAGTGCGGGTCCCGGCGTTCGTACCAGGGTGGGAGCCGGAGCCGGGCGGTCCAGGCGCGGCGTTGATCCAGGTGTACGCGCGCTTTCTCAAGTCGCTGGCGGACCGGCTCAATCAGGCGCCTGACAAGAACCGGTTGGGCTTCTTCGACCGGCTGGGGATCGAACTGCTCCCGGCCCAGCCGGCCCGGGCCCCGGTAGTCTTCAAGCCGCTGCAGGGGATGCCGGATGCTTCGATTCCCCCCCGGACCCGGGTCGGCGCGACGCTTCCGGACAACGCCGCGCCCCTCGTGTTCGAAACCGAAGAAGGAATCGCCCTCGCGAAGGCATCCCTGGCGCAGGTGGTCTCCCTCTGGCCTGCGCGCGACGGCTGGCGGGATCATTCGGCCGATCTCCGGGCGGGCCGGCCCTTCCGCTTGTTCGATGGCCTCCAGCCGGTTCCCCACGTCCTCTACCTGGCGCACGACAG
The DNA here is from genome assembly GCA_050183815.1 of Gemmatimonadales bacterium. Taxonomy (GTDB): domain Bacteria; phylum Gemmatimonadota; class Gemmatimonadetes; order Gemmatimonadales; family GWC2-71-9; genus SHZU01. The sequence goes on from JBFXAY010000046.1 coordinate 12,935, forward strand.
CGCGCTGGCTCTGTCGGGGACCAGTCTCGTCGAGGTCGCGCTCGAGCTGACGGTGGCGGCGCCGGACGCGCTCCGGATCGTCTGGGAGTACTGGGACGGCGAGCTCTGGCGGTCGTTTCGCGACTTCGTCGCCCCAACGCTCGCGACCGACCGCGATCCCGCGGACTTTACCTCCGGGCTCTCCCGATCGGGCCTGGTGCGGCTCGCGACCGATTGCGGCAGCTCGGCTCGGACGACGGTCGATGGTGTCAGCTCGCGCTGGATCCGCGCACGGCTCGATGCGCCGATGCCGCCCACGCCCGATGCCGCTCCGGCGACGATCGACCGGCTGACTCTCACGACCGTGGTCGATCGGGCGCTCACCTGGTCTCGATGGTCGCAGGGGGGCGGGATCATCCCGGAGCAGGCCTTTGGCGGCGAGGTGAAGCTCGACCTGACCAGGTCGGCCACGCCGTTCGGCGCGCGGCCGGAGATCGGCAGCGCCCTCTACCTCTCGTGCGACGAGGCGATGCAGCGGCCGGGCGCCGAGGTGACCCTTCGCTACCAGCGGGTCCGCTCCCCCGAGGAGATCACCGACCAGCAGGGGGCCTCGCTGACCGCTGCGGCCCAGAGCGCCGAAGGGCTGATCCTCGACGCGGTGAAGCAGATCATCGACGCGATGGTGGATCTGGCGGAAGGCGTGATCGTGGTCGGGATCGACCCGATCACCCCGGTCAACCCGAACATCACGGCGCTGACACCGCAGATCAACTCGGCGATTGCGACCTTGAACTCCCTCCGAGCCCAGCTGCAACCCGGCCGGATGAATCTGATCGCGGACGTCCATCAGGCGGCCGCCGGTTTACGGAGCCTGCTGCAATCCGTGCCCGCCGGGACCAGGATCACGTTTACCTGGGTCGACGCACTGGCGGCCGCGGTCTCTCCCGGCATCGCCATCGCCAACGCGCTGTTCAACTTCAAGAACGTCAACGATACCCGATTCCGGGATGCCGCTACGGAGATGAAGCAAAGCGCCCGGGACATGGTCGATACGCTCGACCTGCTGAAGACGATGACACCGCAGGCGGCCGCCTTGGGGGCCGGAGCCACGGTGCCGTCGATGGCGGCGCCGGCGGTCGCGTGGGAATACTGGAATGGCCGGCGCTGGGTGTCCCTTGGCGCCACCGCCGCGGCGCCCGGCTCGCTCACGTTCACCGAGTTCGGCCTCGCGGGTGCCGAAGTCACCTTTACCGTACCGGAGGACTGCGAGCCGAGCGACTACGCGGGCGTAACGGGCCGCTGGATCAGAGCGCGGCTGACGGCCGGGGGATACGGCATCGTCACCCTGGTGAGTTGGAAGGACGACCAGGGTCACATCCATTTCTATCCGATCATTCAGGTCAGACCACCGCACATCGAGCGGTTGCGTCTCGGATACACCTGGCGGTCCCGGGCGATGGTGCCGGAGCGGGTCCTCACCGAGAACGACTTCGGGTTCGCCGACCGGACCGAAGCGGCGGCGACCCGGGGGATGCCCTTCGCTCCGTTCGTGCCGCTTCGCGACGTCTCGCCCTCGATCTACCTCGGCTTCGACGCGCCGCTGCCGGCCGACCTGATCAGTCTGTACCTCGATGTCGAGGAAGTCGCCGGCGGCGATGAAGGACCCGCGCTCGTGTGGGAGGGCTGGGACGGCGAAGCCTGGGTGCCGGTGCGCGAGCGGGACGATACCCGCGGCGTGGCGGTGCCCGGGATGGTGGCGCTGCCGTGGCCGGGCAGCCCACCTGGCGCCAGCCCCTTGCTGCCGCGGTTCGGCACTCCCCTGGCGTGGCTCCGCGCCCGCCGGCGCAGCGACGGTCTTCCGCGGCATTCCGTGTTGCGCGGCGCCTTTCTCAACGCGGCCTGGGCCTCCGAGGTCCGGAGCTACGATGGCGAGACGGTAGGCGGCGGCAACGGCGAGCCCGGGCAGGGCTTCCGGGTCCGCAATGTTCCCGTGCTACCCGGCGAGTCGCTCGAAGTCCGGGAGCTCTTCGGGCCGCGCGCGCGGGTCGAGGAGCCGATCCTCCGTGAGGAGCTGCTCCGGGCTGGGCTCTCGAGTTCCGATATCCGCGTGGTGCGGGACGCGCGGACCAGCGAGATCGCCGAGGTGTGGGTGCGCTGGCGCAATCCAGGGAGCCTGCAGTTCGGCGTGCCGGGAGAGCGGATCTACGAAGTGGAACGAACCCAGGGACGGATCCGGTTTGGCGGTCTGGCCACGGGCCGCGCGATTCCCGCCGGGCCGGACAACGTGCGGGTCGCGGCGTACCGCGCCGGGGGTGGGATGCGAGGAAACGTCGGCTCCGGAAGAATCAACCGGATCCTCGCGGGCGTGCTGGCCGAGGGAGTGAGCAACCCGGCGCCGGCGCAGGGCGGCGCCGACAGCGAGGATCCCGCCGCCGTGCTCGATCGCGGCGGCACAGTGATCCGCAACCGCCGGCAGGCGATCACGGCAGGCGACTACGAGGAGATGGCTCGGGAGGCGTCCTCCGCCGTGGCGGTGGCCCGGGCCCTGCCGACCATGCACCCCGCCGGCCGGGCGGCGGCCGGATGGGTCACCGTGCGAATCGTGCCGCAGAGTTCGGAGCCACGGCCCTGGGCATCGTTCGCACTGAGGGACCAGGTGCGGCGCTTCATTGCGGCGCGAGCGCCGGCAGCCATTGCCCGGCACATCGCCGTCATTCCCGCACTCTATTTCCCGGTCGGCGTCGACGTCATCGTGAGTCCCCGGCATCCATCCCTGGCGGGCCGGGTGGTCGACGCGGTGAAGAGCGCGGTATCCCGGTTTCTGCATCCGCTGACCGGCGGTCCGGAGGGACACGGCTGGCCGTTCGGTCGCGACGTATATGCCTCGGACCTCTGTGCCGCGCTCGAGGCCATCGAGGACCTCGACTACGTCGACGCCGTGTCGCTCCTCGTCGCGGGATCCCCGGTCGGTGATCGCGTGGCGGTACCCGAGGATCGCGTCGTGGCTGCCGGAGATCTGACCGTGCGGCTTGCCGGGGGAGACGACTGATGCCCCTCCCCTTGCCGAACCTCGATACCCGGCGCTGGGCCGATCTCGTCGACGAGGGCGTGGCACTGGTACCGCGCTACGGCGGCAGCTGGACCGATCACAACGCGCACGATCCCGGGATCACGCTGATCGAACTGTTTGCCTATCTCGTCGAGGGCTTGCTCTACCGGGTCAACCGCATTCCCGAACGGCATCGCCGCAAGTTCATGGCGCTGGCCGGGTTCACCGCCCGTCCACCACGACCGGCCCGCGGCGTGGTCCAGGCCAGGCTGGTCACCGGCACCGCGCGGCTCGACTTGCCGGCGGGCGTGGTGCTCAGCGCGATGACCGACCAGGGTCCGGTGGGATTCTCGCTGGCTTCCGACGTCACCTTCACCGAAGCGCGCCTCCGGGCCGTGCAGGTCTTCGACGGCAGCAGCTTCACCGATCGGACCCGCCCGGCCCTCGGCCGGATTCCCTTCGCGGCGTTCGGCCCGAATCCCGCGGCTTCGAACGATCCGGACCGGAGCCCGGCGATCTACCTCGGCTTCGACCGCGCGCTGATACCGGGCGTGGCCGTGAGCCTCGCCTTCTTCTCCCAGGATGCGAGGGACGGCGAAGCAGAAGCGATCGAGAACGAGCGCAGCGCCACGGGGGATTGCCGCCCGCCGCGTCCCGAATTCCCCTGCCGTCCGTGTCCGCCCTCGCCATGGTGCGCTGATCCCGCGTCCGGCGATCCGGATGCAGGCGCCCTCCACGCAAGCCTCCTCGCCCATCACTCGGCCCGCGTCGTCTGGGAATATCGGGCGCTCGATCGGTGGCGTCCGCTCAGCGAGGCCGCGGGAGACGTCGAGGATCCCACCCGCAGCTTCTCACTCGACGGGATCATCCGGATCCGGGTTCCGGGGCCCATGGCAGACATTGCGGTGGGCGGTCTCCCCGAGTCGCTCCACTGGCTTCGGTGCCGGTTTGTCGCCGGGGAGTTCGATGACGCGCCGGTCCTGATCGGTCCGCTGGAGAACGCGGCGGCCGTGGTGCAGCGGGTGGCGTACTGGCGGCGTTTCGACGTGGCGGCCGGAGCGGTCATGACGGCTCCTCCGCTCGGTGCCCCCGGGCCGATCGACCTCGAACTCGATGACGACGGTCGAGTCACCCGGCTCGAGCCGGCCGCCGATGACGGCCGGCCCCGGATCCGGGTGCTCGAATTCGCGGCGCCGACCGGAACAACGCCCTGGGTCGTCAGTCTCGCCGCACAGCATGCCGTGACGGGGTCGGGCTTCCCGGGGCACCTCGCCCGGCTCGGCGCGCCGCAGGTCAGTGACGGGGCGATCGAGGTGGCGACCCTCGAGCCGGCCGGCTGGAGGCCCTGGGAGACCCGCGTCGATCTCGATGCCTCCGGTCCCCATGACCGGCACGTTACGCTGGACGCACCAGGAGCCATTGTCCGGTTCGGCAACGGGGTGCGGGGGCGGGTGCTGCCGGACGGCGCGCCCGCGCTGGTGGCCTTCGCGACGACCCGAGCGCAAGGCGGGAACGTGCGCGCCGGTGTCTCCTGGTCGATTGTCGACGACGCGTGGAATCGCGCGCTGCTCGCCCTGGCGGGCCAGCATCCCGCGACGGCCAACGCCCGGGTTGCGTCGATGCAGAATCCGATCGCGGCCCGCGATGGCGCGGACCAGGAATCACTCGAATCGGTCGAGCGTCGAGCCGCGGAGGCGCTCTGGGCCCACGAGCGACTGGTCCAGCTGATGCCCATGGTCGAGCCGGCGACCCTGGACCAGACCGATCGTGCCGCCGTACGAGCCCGCTCCGCACCGGCCCGGGCGACCACCATTGCCGACTACGAACGCCTCGCCATCGCCGTGCCGGGGACCCGGGTGACGCGGGCCCGCGCCTGGGCCAACCTGGATCCGAACCTCCCCTGTCTCGATGCCGAAGGCACCGTCACGGTCGTGATCGTGCCATCGCTCCCGAGAGGGCGGCCGGTACCTGGGCGAGGACTGATCCGGACCGTTCGCCGCTATTTGGAGCGCCGCCGGGTCCTCGGAACCCGACTGCTCGTGGTGGGACCCGAATACCTCACCGTCGAAGTACGAGCGACGGTGCGCGCCCATCGTACTGCGGACGCCGGACAGGTCGCGTCCCGCATCCGGCTGGCCCTGGACGAGTTTCTCGACCCGCTGCGCGGGGGTCCCGCCGGGCTCGGATGGCCGTTCGGCCGGGACGTCTACCGGAGCGAGATCCTGTCGGTCATCGACGGGGTTGCCGGCGTCGACCACGTGCGCACCTGCTCGCTCGTGGGGGGAGGACGTCCGGCGCGGTGCGAGAACCTCTGTGTTCCGCAGACGTGGCTCGTGGCGAGCGGCAATCACACAATCGAGGTTGACCGGCCATGACCCGCCTCGACCGCATCGACTACGTGGACGGGTCCCGCCTTCTCGGGCGCGACCTCGGTGATACAGCCGGCAACGAAGCCCGCTGGTTGGGGCTGCACGTGAGCCGGGCCCACGACACCTGGGGCGTCGCCACGGGGCTCACGCTCAGCCTGACCCCCAGTGGCCGCACGGTCGTGGTCGCTCCAGGCGCCGCGTTCGACTGCAAGGGTCAGGCGCTCACCGTGGCAAGTGCCGTCATTCTTCCCGAGCCGGGCGGGAGCGCCTCCAGCTCCGTCGCGACCGAGTACGACGTGGTGCTCGGACGGGATGGCCCGCGGTGGGAAGCGGCCGGACCGGGCGCGGGTCCCTCCGGATTCGGGAACGCGGTGCGAATCGGCCAGGACATCCCGCTTGGACGGTGGATCCGGCTGGCGTGGGGTCACCTCGCCGGCCCCGATCAGTCGTTCCGCAAAGTGGTCCATCCGGTGACGAGGCCCAAAGTAGGGTTCGGGCTGGTGCAGGCGGGCGGCCTGCGCTGGATCGCCGCCAATGGAACGATCGGCGCCACCATCGACACCTCGGCTTCTCAATTCGGCTCGACGCCGAGGTACGTCGCGTGGCTCGCCGCCCGGCCGGACATGGGGAACCTCATCGGTCCCTTCCTTGCCGCCTCAGCCTTCTATCCCGACCACTTCACCGTGCGGCTGCTCGCCGTTTCGAGTCTGGGCGAGAATGCGCTTGCCGTGCAACTCAATCTGCTGAGCCGGGCCCAGGGGATGGGTATTGCGTGGGTCGGCACCGAACCGAACGCTGGAGGCATCGCGTGACCAGTCCATCCCTTCGGATTCCCCGGCTGGAGCGCCCGGCGTTCTTCGACGGCCAGCAACTCGGCCCCGACGACCTCGAGTCGATCGACGACTTCCACCGGGAGCTGCGCTGGCTCCACAATCGCACCCTTCACAACTGGGGCATTGCCGCCGGACTCGGTGTCTCGGGGGAGAAGGGTGACCGTGTCGTCCGGGTGGCGCCCGGCTACGGCATCGACGCCGACGGCCACGACTTGCTTCTGTCGGACGGCGATGTCCTGGCCGTTCCCGCCGCCGGCGCGTTGTCCACCTGGTATCTCACCGCGTCGTGGCTCGCGGACGCAGACCTTGTCGTCAGCGACAACCGCCAGGGTGTCTGCGCGGGCTCCGGCGCCGTCCGCCGGGCCGAGCGGCTCCGGCTTCGCTGGCAGCGGCCGATGGACCTGCTTCCCGACTCGCGGTATCGCCGGGGACTCGATCTGATCCTCGCGACCGTACAGATCGAGGGGTGCGCCCTGTCCGCCGCGCCGGCTCTGGGCGATCGTCGCTATGCGCTTCCGGAGACCCGTCCGTTCATCGCCGCCGGCAGCACGCCGGAGGGTGGGACGTCGTGGTACTTCGTTGCCGGCAATGCGGGCGTCGAAACCATCGTCGACACCAGCGCCGCCGGATTCGGCCGTACGCCGATGTACCTCGCGCATCTGGTCGGCGTCCGGGTGCAGCCCAGTCTCAATCGAATCCTGGACGGTTTCGGAAGTATCGAGTCGCCGACGCCGACCGGTTTCAGGTTCCGGGTGCTGATGCCCCGGAACCTGAGTCTTCCGCCCTACACGATGAACCCTGCCGCCGCGTTCAACACGGCGCTGCCCCAATTGCTCAGTGACACGCTCCGCTGGTCGGTGACGTGGACCGGGTTCGAGGCCTGACGCATGGACCCGCTTCCGACCTCACGGTTCCTCAACCTCGAGTTGGCGTGGCCCCGGTTTCGGCTCGACCGGCTGGAGATCGGACCCGAAGGCGAGCTCCGGCTCGCCGGGCTTCCGCACCTCGCGCCGGGTGAGGCGGTGGATCCGGCGACTGCCGCGGGGCTCACCGGACCCGCCGGCGTTGGCGTTGACTCCTGCGGTCACCTGTATGTCGCCGACCCGCAGCGCGATCGAATCCTTCGCGTCGATGCCTGTGACGGTTCAGTGGCGCCCCTGGCCTGTGTCCGAGGGCCGGGCGACGCCCCGGGGTACGTCGATACTCCTCGCGGCGTGCTGGTCGGGCGGCGAGACGTGCTCTACGTGGCGGATACCGGCAACAAGCGCGTCCAGCTGTTCGACCTCGGCACCGGACAGCTACGCGGCGTCTGGGATCGCGGGTTCGAGAGCCCATGGGACCTCGCCCAGGATCGACAGGGCCGGACCTACGTCGCCGATCCGGGTCGGCGTGACCCCGGTGGCTGGTCAGGTGGGGCGGTCACGCGATACGGCCGCGGTGGACGCCATGACGGGACCTGGACCCTCGAGCCACCCGTTCCCGGCGCGCCGACCAGCGTTGCGATCGCCGTCCTTCCCGATGATGTCGGGGAGCGCCTGCTGGTCCTCGACTGCCAGCCTGCGCGGCTCCTCGTCTATCGGCTCGACGGCACGTATGACGCCGAAGCTTCGGCCCGGTGGTCTACCGCGGCCGCGGTCGCGCAGGTTCCGTCTTCGCTCACCGTCGCGGGGACCGGGGTGGTGCATCTCGCGGACGCCGCCTCCGGCCAGGTGTTCACCTTCGCCGCGAGTGGCCGTTTCCTCGGCATGGCGCGCGGACTCGCCGTCTCCGCTGCCGGAATCGGCCTCGATTGCGATGGGAGGCTCGTGGCAACGCCGGGTGACGGAAGTCTCCGCCAGTCGCTGCACCAGCCTGCCTTCGTGGGGTGCGGGACCTTTCTCGCCGGTCCGTTCGAAGCGGCTACCGAGCCCACTCGCTGGCAGCGGATTCACCTCGAGATCGACTCCCTGGCCGAGGGGGCGCACCTCAAGCTGTGGACGCTGACCTCGAATGAGCCGGACGATCCCGGGATGCCGGTCGATTGTACCGGGGACGTGACCGGGAGCATCGTCGCGGCGGACGCCACCCGACTTGCCCGGCGGCGCGAACTGCCGGCAGAGCCCGGCGAGTGGCGCGAACTGCCGTGGGATGCCCCGGACGGTATGGTCCTCAACGAACCGGCGACGTACCTCTGGGTGGCAGGGATGCTCGTCGGCAACGGTCTGTCGACGCCGTTGCTCCGGCAGGTACGACTGGTCCATGACGAGGACGGGTGGCTCAAGCATCTGCCCGCGCTCTACTCGCGGGACGATACCAGCCGGGTCTTTCTCGAGCGGGCGCTCGGTCTGTTCGAGACCCTCTTCGATCGGGAGCGGTCGCTGGTCGATGACCTTCCCCGGCTGTTTGATCCCTGGGCGTCACCGGACGACGGCGGCGCCTCCTGGCTCGAGTGGCTGTCCGACTGGGTGGGGGCCGAGCTGGACGAGTCGTGGGAGGGCAGCACTCGGCGGGCAACGGTGGCTCAAGCCTTTCGGGCCCACGGCGAGCGCGGTACCCGACGATCACTGCAGCGCCTGGTTTCGCTCTACGCCGGCGCAACGGTCATCATCGACGAGGCCGCCACCGGCCCGGGGCTCTGGGGATTGGGCTCGGCCGGCTCGGGCCTCGGATTCGACACCGCGCTCGCTCCGGGGCCGGCGGGAGGAGCCGTGCTCGGATCGACCGCGGTGGTGAACCACTCGACCATTGAATCCGGCAACCCCCGAGGCCGGCCGGCATTCGGTATCGGGGCGCACTGCTTCACCGCGCGGGTCTACGCGGCCCAGGCGAGCCGCGAGGACGCGCTCGACCGGGTTCGCGCGGTTCTCGACCGGGAGAAACCGGCCCACACCTCGTACCACCTGTGCCGGATCGAGCCCACCATGCGGGTGGGGATGCAGGCGGTGGTCGGGATCGACACGATTGTGGCTGCTCCGCCGAGCGGCGGGCGGACGGCGCCTCCGTCCATTCCGGCCACCGTGCTGTAGGACATCGCGAACGGGAGAAGCCATGGCGACCATGACCGACTGCGGCTCCGCCGCCCACGAGCTGCTGTCCCGGCTCAGCACGCCGGTGCGGAACCGGTACTACTTCGGGAAGCTGCTGGATGCCTGGCACCTCGAGCTGGAACAGGCGTACGGCAATCACAAGCGCTGGCTGGTGAACCGGCTCTCGCTGGGCACCGGCGTGCTCTGCGGACTCGAGGTGACCGCGTCGGCGGATCACTCGGAGGTGCGGGTCGGTCCGGGCGTTGCAATCGACGGCTGGGGCCGAGAGATCGTTGTCGAGAGGAACTCACCGGGCGTCGATCCCAGGCAGCCGACGGACGAATGCGGCCGAGCCGTCGGGCCGCCGGCCCGCGGCCGGGGGCAGGTGACGCTCTGGATCTGCTATCACGAGTGTGAGGCGGAGCCGGCGCCCGTCCTTGTCTCCGAATGCGAGCGGGAATGTGAGAACGGACTGATCCGCGAGCGGTACCGCCTTCGCATCACGCCCGGTGGCCCGCAACTGCCCGAGCTGATCACCACCGAGCAGTGCCAGGCCATCTTCTCGGCGGCCCCGGACCGGGCCAGCCGCCGCACCAAGATCACCGAGACGCTCGCCGGTCGCTGCCCCGAGCCCTCGGAGACCTGCGTGCCGCTCGCGGTCGTCGAGCTCGATCGTGAGGGAAAGGTCGTGCGGATCGATCCGGTACGCCCCCGTCCGATGCTATACAGCAACGCGATGCTGCTGGAGCTCATCTTGTGCCTGGCGACCCGGGTGGATGAATGTTGCCCGCCCAAGACGATCAAGTCGCTGAGCATCGTGAAAGGCAACCATCAGCAGGGAGACGCCGGGCAGCCGCTGGCGCTGCCCCTCGTGGTGTTCGTCGGCAAGGGAGCCGCACCGGTGCAGGGCGAGCAGGTCACGTTCACGGTTCTCAGCGGGCAAGGCAAGATCGGTGATCCGCCGAACCCGCTCGGGCCTTCCTTCCAGGTCAACACCGCCTCCGACGGAACCGCCACCCTCCCGGAGTGGGTCCTCGGCGCGGTGCCCGGGAGCCAGTCCGTCACGGCGTCGATCGCGGCGGGCGCGCCGAGTCAAGTGACGTTCGACGCCCTCGCGCGGGAGGTGCGCGTGGATCTGCCCGTCATCAACGCGATGTGGCCGCCGCCCCGCATCACCATCTCACGTGATCCGGCTACGGTCATGATGTTCGACCTGCTTCACAAGTTCCAGGCGATCCAGCTGATCTTCGACCGGGCCATGACGCCGGCGCAGCTCGACGCACCGGATTCGTGGCTCAGACTGTTCGGCGTCATCGGCGTGCCGAATCAATACCGCGTCGTTCGGTTGCCGCTCCGGCACGCAACGGCGGCGGAGGCGGCCCAGTTCCAGGCCGCGGTCGGCGGCTTCGCCCCTGGCACGCCGGAGTGGTTCGTGTCGCCGACCCCGCCGGCCGCGCCGATCAGCACGACGCATCTCCCGGCAACGGGGTCCGCCTCGATGCAGGCCCTGCTCAACGCGACCCCTCAGATGACCGGTGAGCGCGGTGTTCGCTTCTTGACGCTGATCAATGCGGATGTTGCCACGCGCGACATTGTGGACCAGCTGACCCCGGCCCACCTGCTCGACGCGGAGTTCCAGGGCTCCACGGTGCAGCTCGTCCCGGGTGGCGCGGCGCCTACCCTTTGGGATGAGGTCTGGAACGTGGCGCCGGCCACGCTGCCGGTGTTCGGACAGAACCTCTGGGACGCGATGAGTACCCCGACGACCGACGTGCTGCCCTCCGGAGATGGGTCGGAGGGGGGCCGGTTCGACAGCTGGTTCGGATTCCTGCGGCGCTGACACCATGAGAAGTGGAGACTGAACCATGGCCACGAGCATGATGCCCTCCTCCGACTGCGGCTGCGGGAACGGACCCGGCGCCGCGTCCACCGAGGGACTTGAGCGGACCCGCTACTACCCGCGGCAGCTGGTGAGCGCCGAGGACCTGACGCAAGACCAGCGATACGTCCGGGACAAGATGCGGCGCCACAACCGGTTGTTGCACGGCTGGGGCGTCGTCTGCGGTGCCTGCGTGCGAGGCAACCGAACGAACCCCTGCGAGGTCGTCGTCGATCCCGGCTACCTGCTGGGCCCGCAGGGCGACGAGATCTTCATTCCGGAACCGGTGCCCTTCGACGTCTGCAAGCAGGGCGTGGTGGAGCAGATCGGGTGCTGTCCCGAGACCGAGGACCCCTGGTGCGCCGAGCCGCGAGTTCGCTGTCCCGAGGGGCGGTTCTACCTGGCGGCGCGGTACGCCGAGTGCCCCAGCCGTCCGGTGCGATCGGGCGCCTGCGGTTGCGGTTGCGATGGTGACGGCTGCGAGTATACCAGGGTCCGCGACAGCTTCGCCCTCAAGCTCCTCACGGAACTGCCGCAGGGATACTCGACACCCATGCCGCAACCGTCATTCATGGGTCAGATGACGTGCCAGGGGGTCGCGAGGGCCTGTCCTCCTTGCCCCGACCATCCCTGGGTCATCCTCGCGGATATCACCATCGGGCGGGACTGCAAGGTCGTGGCGGTCGATTGCTTTGCCCACCGGCGGAACGTGCTCTCGTTTGCGAGCTTCTTCTACCTCTGCCAGACGATCTCGGTGACGCCGCCGCACCTTGGCGGGGCCGCCGTCGTCAACGCGGGGATGGAACGGATCCGGATGATGAGTTCGCTGACCGGGGGAAGCGACCTGGTCGACATGAGCATGGCGGCGAGCACCGCCGCGCCGCGCGCGATGATCACCATGACGCGACCGACCGGCGAGACCGTGGGTGTGCCCGCTCATTTCGCGGTCGATTCCGGCATGACCATGGCGGACCTGCTCGAGCGCGAAGGCGACCGGGAGTTCTTCGATCCGCTCACCAACCGCCGGGTGGCCCTCCGAAGCCTCTTTGCGCTGAGCGAGGCGGATCCGGGGGCGGTGCTCGACAGCGCAGCGTCGGCCCTTGCTCCGTTGGAAGGCCGGGTCCTCGACCTGCCGGCTCTCACCACCGGCCGGGCGTTGCTGGAGGACACCCTGGACCCCCGCGGCATGGAGCGCCTGGACCGCGACCTGATGGGTGCGCCCGCCCGGGCCGCGACGATGCCGGCCGGCGTCCTACGGGAGGTGGAACCTCGATCTCCCCTCGCCGCCAGGCTCAAGGGCCAGTCGATTGCCGACGTCGCGGGACAGCCAAAGGAGGAGTTCGTCGCCGGCATGCTCAAGGGGACGTCCGCCAGGAATCGCAAGACCCTCGAGGCGGATGCGATCCGAACCTGGGAGGCTGCGGCCCGGGTTGCCGGGCTCGGTCGGGGGCCTACGGGCGGGGCTTTGGGCTAGTCGCGGTGACCGCCGCTGGCCCATGCGACAGCGGGTGTTGGTGGACGTTTGTCCACTGAACAGTGGCAGGCGAAGAGCGAGCGAGGCGAGGAGTACAACAACACGTACGGCATGGTCTACTGGTTCGCCAGAGGCAATGCGGTGCGGGTGACGGAGTGCGGGGATACCGATCTGGTGCGGAGAATGCCCGGGTAAGGACGCTCCAGAGCTCGGTCACCCAGCGGCCGCTTGCCGTCCTTGACAAAAAGAATTGTCAAGGACATGATTCTTCCCATGGACGACCTCCAAGTCATCGAAAATCCCGCCGCGGCCGCGGCTGCCCTGGAGCCGACCAGGGCCCGGCTCCTGGCCGAGTTGGCCGCTCCCGCCTCGGCGGCAACGCTGGCGAACCGGGTCGGACTCGCGCGGCAGAAGGTCAACTACCACCTCCGCGCCCTCGAAGCGCACGGGCTGGTGGCCCTCGACGAGGAGCGGCGCTGGGGCGGGCTCACCGAGCGGCTGCTCGTGGCCACCGCCGCGTCCTATGTCGTGTCGCCCGTGGCGCTGGGGCCGGTCGGTGCCGATCCGGCCCGGGCGCGGGACCGCTTGTCGGCGAGCTACCTGATCGCCCTTGGGGCGCGGGTCATTCGCGAGGTGGGCGGCCTGGTGCGCCGAGCGAGGGAAACCGGGAAGCGGCTGGCCACGCTGGCCATCGACACCGAGGTCCGGTTCCGGTCGGCGGCCGACCGGGCCGCCTTCAGCCGGGAGCTCGCCGAATCGATCTCGGCGCTGGTTTCGAAATACCACGATGCAGCGGCGCCGGGCGGCCGCCCCCATCGGCTGGTGCTCGTGGCCCACCCCCTACCACAGCAGTCCGTTCACGAGGAGCCGGCATGAGTGTCAAGAAGGAAGCCTCCGGGCGCCGTTCGGTCGAAGTTTCCGTCGAGGTCCCGGGTTCGCCCGAGGTAGTCTGGCAGGCCATCGCCTCCGCCGCGGGGATTTCCGCCTGGTTCGTGCCGGCGCAGTTCGAGGAGCAGGACGGCAAGCCCGTCGCCGTGACGCTCAACTTCGGTCCCGGGATGGATTCGCGCTCGGAGGTGACGACCTGGGATCCGCCGCGAGCGTTCCTGCGGAGCAGCGACGGCTGGGTGCCGGGTTCTCCCGCCCTTGCCACCGAGTTCTACCTCGAGGCTCGCGCCGGAGGCACCTGCGTCGTGCGGGTGGTGCAGAGTCTCTTTGCCGAAACCGACGACTGGGACGGCCAGCTGACCGGCGCCGAGTCGGGGTGGCCCGGGATTTTCCGGATTCTCCGGCTCTATCTCACCCATTTTCCGGGGCAGCCCAGCGCCATGGTCCAGGTGATGGCCCCGGTTGCGGGAACGGCCCGGGATGCCTGGACCAGCCTAACGGAGGCGATGGGACTGACGGCCACGGGCACCGGGCAGCGCTGGTCGGCGCCGGCCGGGGTGCCGGCGCTGGCCGGCGTGATGGAATACCGGAGCGACACCCCGTACGGCGCCCTCGTCCGGCTCGATCAGCCCGGGCCCGGCACCGCCGCACTCGGCACCATCGAGTTCGGCGACACGGTGATGGCGACGTTCACGCTCTTCCTCTACGGCGACGGCTGCTCGGCCACGGCGGCCCGCGAGGAGCCGCGGTGGCAGGCCTGGTTTGCGGAGCGCTTTCCGATGCCTGGGGCGTCAGCTTGATGCATCGCCGAGCGGTTCGAGCCCGACACCGCGGCCCGCCGCCGCAAACCGTGGATCCGCCGAGAGCAGGTCCGGCTCGAGCAGCCGGAGGGCCCAGACGGTCGGGTCCTTTTGCCGGCGGCCTTCCTCGAAGGATCCAGGCCAGGACGCCCCGCGGGTAGGCCGCCAGGGGATCGAGGGCGATTCGCCGACCATCCAGGGCTCCGATGATACCTCGGGGATGATTCCTCCGCTCTAGAAGCGTCAGGATCCTGACCGGAGCCGAAGCCATGCGCCCTTTCCAGTCGTTCGTCGCTTGCTGCTGCGTGGGCCTCGCCGGCTGCGGGGGTGGCCCGACCGGGCTCGAGGTGTTCGACAACGTCACCTCGCATCTTTGCCAGGGGGTCACCGGGCCGGTGGCCATCTTCTGGGATCTCGAGAACGGCGTGATCCGGACCGACCTTCCCAACTTCGCGCCCCCGACCGTCAAGACCGTCGGCGGATCGTTCCTTCATCCGGCGTTCCCGCCACTGTCGTTCATCTATCCGGCTGGATGGACTCCATTCACGCTGGCCGACGCGCAGACGATCGGCGTCAACCTGGTTCGCAACGACAATCGGGCGATCTGGCGCTGGGCAGGGATCTCCTTCCAGGGTCCCGTCGACGTCAGGCAGGTCCGCAACCTCGAACTCAACACCGCCCTCCGGTTTTTCGGTGCCGGCACCACTGTGCAGACGCTCTGCGTCAACGAAGGAGTGAATGCGCCCGTCCCGGGGATCTCGATCGCATTCTCGAACATCCTCATCCGGGCCGGCGATCACACCGCGTTGGTGGCCGTCGGAGTGAGCACGGTTCAGGGTCTCAACCTCTCCCAGGTCAACGTGAAGGTGTCGGCCGGCCCGACGTCGGAGTACGACGAGCTCATCTACGACCCGTTCCTCGCGATCGGGTTCCAGCTCCTGTACGGAAAAGGAGATCTTCGTGATTCCGACGGGGACGGTGTGCCCGACGTGAACGACAACTTCCCGCTCGACCCAAGCAGGTCCTGAGGGCGGGCTCAGGTGGCGACCCGGAAACGCCGCGGGCGGCCCAATGATCCCTGGTGTGCCGGTCCGCCGCTTTCGAAGGGAATCCGTCACGAGGGTGTCCAAATGACTCGCGTCCGCCTCTCGCTGGTCGCGCTGGCTGCGCTGGCGGCTTGTGGCGGCGGCACCGGGCCGGTGAGTCCGCCGCCGCCCCCGCCGCCTCCCCCGCCTCCGGCACCGGTGGCCACGGTGGTGGTCGCGCCCGGAGCCGCCAGCATGGTCCCGCTGGAGACCGTGCAACTGACGGCCACGCCGAGGGACGCCGCGGGGACGGCCTTGACGGGTCGGTCGATCGCGTGGGCCTCGAACGCGTCGGGCGTGGCAACGGTCTCGGCGTCGGGTCTGGTCAGCGCGGTTGCGGCTGGTAGCGCCACCATCTCGGCTACCAGTGAGGGGCAGACCGGCTCGGCCGCCGTGACCGTCGGCGAGGGTGGTTTTGTGACTGGCGCCGGGGGGTCGGTCAGCGCGTTCGGTGGCGATCTCGTACTCGTGGTGCCGACCGGCGGGGTGAGTGCCGGTGTCGCGCTCCAGGTCGCTCGTGATACCGCGCCCCCGGCGAACGCCGCGCTGGTCGCCGGCACCGGTTTCGCCGTCTCGCCGGCCGCCACCGCGTTTGCTCCCGTTGCCACGCTCCGGATTCGGTATCCCGCGTCGGCCGCCTCGGGGCCGGCACCCGCCGCGGGGAATCCGGCCAATTTTGCCGTTCACCGCTGGAGCGGGACCGAGTGGTTGCCACTCGGCGATGGCCAAGTCGATGTGGAGCCCCGAGTGGTCTCCGGAACGACCGCTGTCGCTGGTACCTTCGCCATTCTCGAAGTGATTCCCAATCCCGCTCCGACGGTGTCCGGCGTGGTGCCGCTCTCGATCGTCGCCGGCGGTCCGGCGCGGCAGCTTGCCGTGACCGGTACCGGGTTTGTTCCGGGCAGCGTGGCTCGCTGGAACGGCCAGGACCGGGCCACCACGTTCCAGTCGGCCACCGCGCTCACGGTGACCATCCCGGCCGAGGATCTCGTCGATCCGGGGTCGGCACAACTCACCGTGTTCAACCCGGCGCCTGGCGGGGGCACCTCCTCGCCTGTCGTCATCACCATCGCCGCCAGCCAGCCGACCGGTGTCGAAGCGGTCGTTGGGTCGTTCCACCTCTGTGCCAGCCGCGATGACGGCCAAGCGGTCTGCTGGGGCAACAACGGCAATCGGGAACTTGGCCGTCCGGGCAGCTCGTCACGGGTGCCCGTGGCCGTCAGCGGTGGCCACCACCTTACCCATCTGACCGCCGGGGCGAGCCATACCTGTGCCCTCGATCCGACCGGGGCGGCCTGGTGCTGGGGGCTCAACCTCAACGGTCAGATCGGCGACGGCTCCACCACCAACCGGGACACCCCGACCGCCGTGGTCGGACACCATGTGTTCGTCGGCCTGGTGGCGGGGCCGAGCCATACGTGCGGGCTCACCGATGGTGGGGCGGCGTGGTGTTGGGGCCGGAATTTCAGGGGTCAGTTGGGCAACGGCGGAACGACCGACAGCCCCGTGCCGGTGGCGGTCGGCGGCGGACTGATGTTCACGCGGCTCGCGGCGGGATTCGATGCGACGTGCGGTCTGAAATCCGACGGGACTGCCTGGTGCTGGGGGCTTGCGTCCCGGCTCGGCATCGGCCAAACCGGTGGCGGCAGCCTCGAGCTGGCACCGGTGGCCGTGAACGGTGGCCTTCACTTCTCCGAGATCCGGGGCGGCCGGGACAGTTTCTGCGGGCGGACCGAGGCGGGCACCGTCTACTGCTGGGGCAGCAACGCCAACGGCGAGCTCGGCATCGGCACCTTCGCCACCGCGGCCGGGGAGCCGACCGCCGTGGCCGGCGGGCTGAGCTTCGCCACGCTCGCGAGTGGATTGCTGTTCTATTGCGGCACCTCCGCACCGGGAGACCTCTACTGCTGGGGCGCCAACAGCGGCGGCCAGCTCGGTGACGGGTCGATCGCGACCCGGCGGGAACCGACCCGGGCCCTGACCAGCCTCCGGTTTGCCCGGCTGTCCCTCGGCGAGCGGACGGCCTGCGGCATCACTGCCCAGAACGAGCTCTACTGCTGGGGCTTTCGGGACTTTTTTGCCCTGCTGACCGACGAGATCGACGTCACCCAGCGGGAACCGGCGCTCGTGGCCGGCGGCCACACCTTTGCCCGGATCGCCGCGGGAGATCAGGAGACCTGCGGCATCACCACCGGTGGGACCACGTACTGCTGGGGCCGGACGTACGCCGCCGGAGACCCGGTCGACCGGCCGACCCCGGTGGCGTTAGGCGGCCAGGCGCTCGAGTCCGTCGCCGCCGGGGCGGACGCCGGGTGCGGTCTGAGCGCCGCCGGCGCAGGCTTCTGCTTTGGCGCCAACGTCAATGCCATCCTCGGAACCGGCAACCTCGGCGGCGGATCGCCGGTGCCGGTGCCGGTGGCCGGCGGACTCACCCTCAGTGCCGTGTCCGTCGGCGGCATTGCCTGCGGGTTGACCATGCCGGGTACGCTCTACTGCTGGGGCAATCTCTCCACGGCGCCGGGAGCCAGCACCCAACCGCGGGCGGTTCCGGGCGGCGGTGCCTTTGCCAGCGTGGTGACCGGCACCGCCCACGCCTGCATGCTCACCGCGGGCGGCGCAGCCTTCTGCCGGGGCAGCCACGGTTTCGGGCAACTCGGTCACGGGGTTGCCCCGTGCAACAGCACCACTTGCGCGGCCAATAGCGATGCTCCCGTGGCCGTGGCGGGCGGGCACCTGTTCAGCACCCTGGCCGCCGGCGGGGTTCGAAGCTGTGGCGTGGCCACGGACGGTACCGGGTATTGCTGGGGGAGCATGCCGCTCGCGACCGAGGCCGCGGGTGCGCCGGTCGCCGTGCCGGGAACCGTCAAGTTCGCACGCCTGGCGGTCGGCGCCTCGGCGACCTGTGGTATCGGCCGGGACGACGGCATCACGTATTGCTGGGGATTCGGCGGGCTCCTTGGCATCGGCGACAACGTCACCCGGCCGGAGCCGGCACCGATTCAAGGTCCGCTCCTGGTTCAGATCAGTGCGGGCCGGGACCACACCTGCGGCATCACGGCGGCTGGAGCGGCGTGGTGCTGGGGGCGGCGGACCGGCGGGCAGATCGGCGACGGACGGCTGGAATACAGCGCGATGCCGGTGAGGGTGACCTGGTGAGCGTGTCCGGCCACGAACTGCTGGCCGTGGACCGGGCGCGGGCAATCATCCAGGGTTCCAGGCGCGAGGTACTCCGATGACTCCGGCGGGAGCGCCACCGTTGCCGACTCCACCCATCGCGAACACCAGCGGCGCCAGCCGCGCCCGAACCTCGAGGGTCGCACCGCTCCTGCGAGCCTAGCGCTTCTCGCCGAGGCGCTCGCGGTACCGGGCCGCGAGGTCGGGCCGGTCCCACGCATCGTACAGGGCCACCAGCCGCCGGACGTTGACAAGCGTCCGCGGGGCGTCGGCTCCCTGAGTTGCGGAGAGCCCTTCGTCGGCCTTTTTCAGCAGCCGCTCGGCCCGCTGATACTGGCCGGCGGTGGCGTAGTGCTCGCCGAGGACGCTCTCCGACGACGCCACCAGCCAGGATCCCTCGGGCACGAACCGGCGCCGGAGATCGAGACTCTCGAGCAGCGCCGCCTCGGCTCCGGCCTGATCACCCAGCCGGTCGAGACAGCGGCCAAGGGTCTGGAGCGCGGCGGCGACGGCGGGATGACTCTCCCCAAGGGTCCGGCCACGCAGGGCCAGGACCGCGCGGCTCAGGCGCGCGGCTTGGTCGAACCGGCCCTGGTCGAAAACGAATCCGGCGTAGTTGAACAAGGTGAACGCGTAGTCCGGGTGTTCCTCGCCGAGCAACCGGCGCCGCATCGCGACGACCCGCTGGTACGCCGAATCGGCGGCGGCCGTCTTGCCCTGGAGATCGAGCGCGGTCGCGAGCGCGTTCTGGGCGTCGGCGACCAGGGTGCCACCGTCCGGGTAGTTGCGTTCCAGGATGGCGAGCGCCTCGCGATGCATCGCCTCCGATTCCGGCCAGCGGTTCTGCTCGCCGAGGGCCACGGCGACGTTGTTGATCGAGACGGCGAGCAGGTCGTCGTTCGGACCGAGCATCCGGCGGCGGATCTCGAGCACTTCCCGGTGGTAGCGCTCCGCTTCCGCCGAGGCGCCGCGCCGGTGCGCCAGGCTGCCGAGATTGTCGAGGGCCACGAGCCGGACGGTATCGGCCGCCGAGCCGGGCCCGGCGATTTCCACCACTCGGTGGAGCACCGTGTCGGCCGCATCGAGCCGGCCCTGGCTGAGCAGGTTGTTGCCAAGGGCGTTGAGGGCATGCAGTGTGGGAACGGCGGCCTCCCCCCGGGTGCGGCCGAGGAGGGCCGCGGCTTCGCGCAGGTGGCGCTCGGCCTCGGGATAGCGGCCCAGCGCGTCGTAGCTTCCGCCGATCACGCCTTCGACTTCGCCGCGAACATCGGGGCGATCCGCCAGCCCCGACGCCAGTCGGGCAGACGCGGAGTCGAGGGCCTCCGAGACCGGCACGTCACGCCCGCCGGTGGCCGGCCGGACCGAGCTCAGGATCTCCCGGAGGAAGCCCGCGACCCGTTCCGCCCGGTCCTGCGCCTGTTGCGCCCGGCGGGCGAGCGCGCTCGTGGCGACCAGGCCGCCGACGAGCCCGACCGCGATCATGGCCGTTGTGGCGACGGCGAGGCGATTTCGGCCGACGAACTTCCGAGCCCGGTAGCCAAGTCCGGGACCGCGCACTTCGACGGGCCGGCCGTCGAGGAATCGCTGGATATCGTCGCCGAGGGCATCGACGGACCGGTAGCGGGCCAGCGGGTCCGGCGCGAGTGCGGCCAGCACGATCTGATCGAGATCGCCTTCGAGGCGTCGGCGCAGCCGCACGAGTGCTTCCCCCCGTGCCACGGCCGCGTCCGGCGTCACGGCAGTACTGGGCCGAGGCGGCGGCGCGTCGAGGACCCGCCGTTCGAGGTCGTGGAGGCCGATGCCGTCAGCCTTGTGCGGCCGCCGGCCGGTCAGCAGCTCGAAGAGAATCACGCCGAGCGAGTAGACGTCGGATCCCGTGGTGAGCGGGGCGCCCCGAATTTGTTCGGGGCTCGCGTACTGTGGCGTGTAGGGGCGGTTCGCGCCCCGGGTGATCGGCCCGTCGGGTTCGACCCCCTCGTCGACGAGCTTCGCGATCCCGAAATCGAGGAGGCGGACCGCCCCGTCCTCGGTGACCAGGATGTTGGCTGGCTTGAGATCGCGGTGGATGACCAGGTTGAGGTGCGCGTAGCGGACCGCGTCGCCGATCCGGCGGAACAGCTCGAGGCGCTCCCGCACGCCGAGCCGCCGGGCGTCGCACCAGGCGGTGATCGGCTCGCCGGTCACGTATTCCATCACCAGGAACGGCCGGCCGTCGGGCGTGACGCCCCCATCGAGCAGGGTGGCGATCCCGGGGTGTTCCAGATTCGCCAGGATCTGCCGCTCCCGGCGGAACCGTGCGAAGGTCAGTTCCGAGTCCAGGCCGCGCTGCACCAGTTTGACGGCGACCCGTTTCCGATACTGGTCGTCGGCTCGGAAGGCCTCGTAGACCACACCCATGCCGCCCCGCCCGACCAGGCGCACCATTTCGTAGGGGCCGAGCCGGGTCCCGACGAGGTTCTCGGCCGCCGCCCGCGGAAACGCCGGGCGGCCGAGAAAATCGGCCGTCCGCTCGGCCGCAGCGACCAAGGCTTCGACTTCCGCGCGGAGGTCGGCATCGACGGCGGCCAGGGCAGCCGGCCGCTCGCCGGGCGGGAGGTCGGCCACCGCGTCGAAGAGGACGCGAATCTGCCGGAGGCGCTCGGGGTCAGCCGGCATCACCGGCTCCGAGGCGCTCCGCCAGCCAGCCGCGCGCAAAGCGCCAGTCCCGCTTGACCGTGATCGCCGAGACGCCGAGGACCTCGGCCGTTTCGGTCACCTCGAGCCCGGCGAAGAACCGGAGGTCGACCACTTCGGCCCAGCGCGGCTCGGCGGCCGCCAGCTGGACCAGGGCATCGTCGAGGGCAATCAGATCCACGCCGTCTGTTCCGGTACCGACAAGGCCTTCGTCGAGCGTGATCCGGATTCCGGCGTCCCGCTTGCCTGCGCGGCGAGCGCGGGCATGATCGACCAGGACCCGCCGCATGGCGCGCGAGGCGGTCCGGAGAAAGTGGTGGCGATTCTGGAAGACGAGGCCATCGGCTCCGGCCAGGCGGAGCCAGGCCTCGTGGACGAGGGCGGTCGGCTGGAGGGTGTGGTCGGCGCGTTCGTTCCGGAGGTGCCGATCGGCGATCTCCCGAAGGTCGGCGTAGAGCTGGGCGGGCATTCGCTCCGGATCTTCCGCCCCCGGCCCGGGGCCGAAAGCGGGCTCCTTCATGCTGACAAATCCGTCACTGGAATACCTATCATGCAGGTTGCCCACTGGGCTCGCAAGGGATCGCCGGATGCCCGGTTCTTCGCTTCGTTCCCCGAAACGGTTCGTGCTTTCCGGCCCTTGCCAGTCCCCCGCTGACGCCGTGGTCGGCGCGGGTGGTCCGTCGGCTCCCATTCCCACCCACCCAAACCATTTACTCGCAAAGATTTGCCGCCAGTGACCCGCGGGTGACCCCTTCCTGACTCGGTTCTGATGGGACCGTCGCATCCTGCATGCGATCCCGCTGCCGTCAAGCGGCCCGGTGCCTTCTTCAAAGGGGAACGTCATGACTGCCCGCTTCCGAATCCTCGCCGTCGCCTTCCTGCTGACGGGTGCCGCCACGCTGGGGTCGGCCCAGGATCTTCGGCGAGCCGAGCCGACCTCCGATCAACTGCTGGCGCAGGTCAGCAAGCTGGAAGCGCGCGTGGCGCAGCTCGAGAGCGTGTTGTCGCTCGTCGGAGGAACGGTCACCCTTGGGGCAAGGGTGCGCCCGTGGTGATTCGGGGCGCCGCGATCACGGTGCAACCGGACGGCGTGCTGGCCTTGATGGCGGGAACGTCCTTGAACATCGGAGCGTCGGGGGCGGTCGCCTTCAGGGCCGCCGGTTCCGTCACGATCGGGGCGAGCGGGCCGCTCGGCCTTCGAGGGTCGGTCGTGACCTTCAACAACGGGACCAAGCCCGCGCTCTGCGCCGGGGCGCAGACGACCTCCGCCGACGGATCGGCGCCGCACGTTCACCTGGTGACCGCGCAAGGGTGCGGGGGAGGGGTGCTTCTCCCGTGAGCCGAGGCAGTGTGGCGCGGACCTGATCGAGTCGACCAGGCGCTACGCGCTCTGCAGCTCGGCCGTCCGGCGCCGGCTGAGCCCGGAAAGGTCCATCTCCAGGCCGGTGCGGATCGGGGCCACGTGCCCGAACAGCCCCAGCGCCAGATTGCGCAGCACCCGGGCCGGCGCCGCACGCATCGTGGCCATGCGAGTGAGCCGCCCGGCCAGCGCGAGCACCTGCTTGGCCGCTGGGCGGCGGAGCGCCTCGTACTGGTCCAGTGAATCCGGCGGCCGCCGGCCCGACAGCACGTCCGCCAGCAGGTCGCCCAGGACGCAGGCGTCCACCAGCCCGGTGTTCATCCCCTGGCCGCCGGCCGGACTGTGCACGTGGGCCGAGTCGCCCACGAGGAACAGGGGGCCCTGGCGGTAGTGGTCGGCCACGCGGTGGTGCAGCCGGAAGCGCGAGCTCCAGTGCACCTGGGCCACCCGGCCGACGCCGTGGGTCGGCCCGCGGGTTTCCAGCAGCCCCTGGATGTCGGCGACGTCCGGGTGCTCCGGGGCCTGTTCCATGGTGGCCACGATCCGGAACCGGTCCGGTGCCGGCAACGGTGCGACCACCACCAGGCCGGCCGGCGAGAAGAACAGCATCACCTCGTCCCGGCCGTGGTCCCAGTGCAGGTCCACGTCGGCCAGCACGAACGACTCCTCGTACGCCGACCCGGTGAAACCGATGCCGGTGCTCTCCCGCACCACGCTCCGCATCCCGTCGGCGCCGATCACATAGCGCGCGGTGACCGTCCGCGGGCCCGCCGGCGTCGCCAGTTGGACCCGGACCCCGTCGCCCTGCTGCTCCAGCGCTTCGACGGTATGCCCCCGGTGCACCGCGCCGCCCGCCTCCGTGAGGGCCTCGGTGAGGATCGCCTCGGTGCGGTCCTGCGGCAGCATGAGCAGGTGCCGATGCCGGCTCGGCAGGTGGTCGAACGACAGCTGCGTGAGCACCCGGTCCCGGTCGCGGATGCTGAACCGCGTGAGCCGGAGGCCCGCGGCGGTGAGCCGTTCGGTGACCCCGATCCGCTCCAGCACTTCGAGCGTGTGGGCGTGGATGACGGCGGCGCGGCTGGTGTTCTCGCCCCGGGGCAGGCGGTCTACCACCAGCGGCGCCAGGCCTCGGCGCTGCAGCAGGGTGGCCGCCGCCAGCCCGGTGGGGCCGGCGCCGACCACCAGGACATCGGTCGTCATGGGAAGGCTGGAAGTCATCGTTTGCTCCTGGTGCGCTGGGGCGTGGGGCGGGGGCGGGCTGCGCCACGGGCCGGGGCCGGTTCCTCCGCTGGCGCCGCGAAGAGCGTGGCCAGCTCCGCGGCAAAGGTCCGGGCGAACTCGTCGTCGTACTCCACCTGGAACATCCGGCTCACCACCGGCCGGGCGATCTGGGGAAAAATCAGGGCCGACAGCAACACCAGCGCGGCGTGGTGCGGCCGCACCCCGCGCCGCCGCGGCACCGCCTGCTGCAGCGCGCCCACCAGCCGGGGCGCGTGCCGCCGGATGAACTGCTCCCGGAGTTCGTTGCTCAGATACACGCTCTGGGTGAGCAGCACCGGGAGCCACGGCATGGCGTTGAGCGCCTCGATCGCGGCGCGGGCCACGTCGGTCAGGCCGCGCCGGTCGCCGATGGCGGCCACCAGCCGGTCGAAGCCGTCGTCGAGCAGGGCCTCGAGGAAGCCGTGCTTGTCCCGGAAGTAGTACCGGACCATGGCCTGGTTGACGCCGGCCCGTTCGGCGACGTCGCGCAGGGCGACGGGCCGGAACCCCGCCTCGGTGAGGAGGCCTCGGCCGGCCTCGAGCAGGTCCTCGCGGACGGTGGCGCCGAGGGGGCGGCGGCCGGTCGGGGTGGGGCGGGGGCGGCGTGACATGGTAATTATCTATCTGCATAATTAATTTCTGTCAAGCACCAGCCGGCCCCGGGCGGTCACGGGCGCGGGGTCCGCCGGCTCCGCTCGGGCCGTCACCGGCAAACAGCCTTCCCAACGCGGCGGCCGCCGGTAGATTGGCGAAGCCCGCAGTGCGCCGGCCCATGCGACCGTGGAGACCTCCGATGACCACCCGACGCGAGTTCCTCAAGGCCACCGCCGCCGGCGGCGCCGTTCTCTCCCTTCCGGCGTCGGCGCCGGCCCGACTGATCCGCTCGTTCGAACCGGTGGCGGCGCCGTTGCGGATCCTGTTCATCGGGGGAACAGGTTTCATCGGCCCGCACATGGTCCGCGCCGCGGTGGCCCGCGGTCACGTGCCGACGCTGTTCAACCGGGGACGCACCAACCCGGGCCTGTTTCCCGACATCGAAAAGCTGGTGGGCGACCGGGACGGCGGTCTCGGGGTCCTCGCGGGGAGGCAGTGGGACGCCGTGATCGATACCTCCGGCTACGTGCCCCGGGTGGTGCGCGCGTCGGCTCAGCTGCTCAAGGATGCCGTCAAGCAGTACCTGTTCATCTCCACTGGTGACGTCTATCGCGACTTCAGCGTCGAGGGACTCGACGAGGACGCGCCGAAGGCCGTGCTGGCCGAGCCCGGCTCCGAGGACGTCGGCAAATACTACGGTCCCCTCAAGGTGATCTGCGAGGAAGAGGTCCGGAACGCGTTCCCCGGCCGTTCGACGATTGTCCGGCCCGGGTGGATCGTGGGTCCGGGCGACAACGCCAACCTCTTCACCTACTGGCCGGTCCGGATCGACCGCGGCGGCGAGGTCCTGGCACCCGGCGACCCGAGTGATCCGGTCCAGATCATCGACGCCCGGGACATGGCGGAGTGGATCATCCGGATGCTGGAGAACCGGACGGTCGGCGCCTTCAACGCGTTCGGGCCCGGCTCTCGGCTCTCGATCGCCGAGTTTCTCTACGGTATCCGGGCGATCACGACCGCGGATGTCCGGTTCACGTGGGTCGACACTCCGTTTCTACTCGACCACAAGATCCGGCCCTGGACGGACATCCCGATCTGGTACCCGCCCATCGGGGATCACAAGGGGAACGGCCTCATCAGCCCGAAGCGGGCGATCGCCGCGGGGCTGGTCTATCGCCCGCTTGCCGACACCGCCCGTGATACGCTCAACTGGTTCAAGTCACTCGGCGTCGCGTGGGAAGGGGCCGCCCGGCGCCCGGGCATCACGGCGGCGAAGGAGAGCGAGTTGCTGGCGGAGTGGCATCGATCGCGGTGAGGTCGAGACCGAGTCTCGGATGATGGCTTCGATCGAAGTGCGGCCATTCGCGAAGCAACGCGAATCAGGATGTCCGTCGATCGCTTCGTTCACGATTTCTCCCTCCGGCGTCTCTACTGTGAGCCGTACGCGGAGAACCCCCTACGGCCTGGACGCGCCAGCAACAATGCGGTGCACCCGCACTTGCTCCTCTCCCGAACTGTCGCGCCACCGCCCGACTACGAGTCCGCCGCTGATGTACAAGGGCATGAATGCGCGCGGAACGCTGGCTCCCGCCACCGCGGCCAACGTTGAGTCGAACACAACGAAGCTGCGCTGGGGCAACCATGGGCGCGGGTCCAATTCGACCCAAACGCCGCCGTCGTCCGTCGGCGTGAGCCCGGTAAACGCCGGAGCGAGCCGAGCGGTGCATCCGTCGGCTCTTAGGTAGTCGATCAGCGATCCGGTCTGCTCGGGGTGGGTTGTCGGCTGCTGGTTCGCCTGGGCGGCCTCGAGCCTGATCAGGCTGTCAACGTCGGCCGAACGAATGGTGTCCGGCTTGGCCTGCCAGGTCAGTGTGCCGATAGCGTGTCCCTCGAGGCTGAGGACGCGGACGCTCGCCCGTGACGTCTCACCGACGTACAAATGGCGCCGCCCGGCAGCGACCGCCACCGTACCACCAAACTTGACCCGGTATCCGACCACCGCCGAATGGACCTTGCCGGTACGGTCCCCCTCCGACCAGAGGCCCCCGCACAGCTCGTCGTGGAGGTTCGTGATGAGGGTGTCGAACGTGGCCGCTCCGAACCGGCCCGCCACCAGGGTCACCGTCGACTGGCTGCGCTCGCCCGGCCGGCTCGGCCATTCCTGACGCCACTGGGTTCCGACGAACGCGCCACCCGCCACCACCGCGAGCGGTAGAACCGGCGCGCCGCTGACGAGCATGAACAGCCGGGTGCCAGCGGGTCGGCCCGCGGGATCGAATATCGTAACCCGCCGCTGGTCCAGATCGACGATCGCGATCGAATCTCCACCAAACAGCTTCGGAGGCCCAGGGGCCTGAAACTCCTGAGGGCCTCTCCCGGTCCGGCCCATCGTCGCCAGAAACCGACCGTCGGGTCCGTACCTCTTGACCTCACCTGTCCCAAGGTCCGAGACAATGATGTCGCCGTTCTCGAGGCGGATCGCCCCGGAGACGGTGCTCAGGGCATCCTGCTGAGAGCCGGGCAGTCGGCCGATGACGGTGAGTGGCACCGAGTCGATCATCAGAGCGGGGAGTGAATCCAGCGCGATTGCTGGCCGGTTGTGACTCGGTGCAGCACAACCAACCAGAAGAGGGCCGAGGCCGGCCAGGTGGATCGTGGCGGTTAATCGCCGCTGGCCCCGGGCGCGCCGAGCGTCGTGCATAGGGGCTCAGGCCCGGCGAATCACGACGCTGCCCGCCCGGCTTCCCGCCACCGGCGAGCGGAGCCGGATCGGCTGCCCGATCTCGGAGATCGTGATGAAGACCACGTCCCCGCGGCCCGGATCCCGGCGGACGAGGTGCGGCGACGGGGTGCCGCCCACGGTCAGGACGGGATCCCGAAGGGTCGCGGGTCCGTCCCGGCCGACGAACCGGACCCGATAGGTACCGACCGCCGTGATTCGTGCGGTCAGGTCAACGTCCGCCACCCCGTTTTGCCAGCGGCCGGCATCGTCGTCGGACCAGACGCCGGTGGGGGCGTTCCAGTC
>JBFXAY010000047.1:0-40205 GCA_050183815.1 Gemmatimonadales bacterium
GAACGACCGCCTTGCCGTCCGCCCGCCTGACCGGAATCCGGTCCCCTCAACCCTCCCTCATCACCTGTTCCCGGTCCATTCAGTGTCGCGGGGCCATCTTTGGTCGCGTCGGTTATAGCATTTTCGCTATCCAAGGAGGATCCCGTGAAAACCCGACTCGCCCCACTCGCGCTGGCGGCACTGCTCGCCGTCCCGGCGATGGCCCAACAGCCGCCGGCCAACCGGCCGCCCCAGCCGCCGCCCCAGCCAATGGCGCAGATGCAGGAGATGCATCGGCACATGGAGCAGCTGATGCTCCAGCTCAAGGAGACCAACGAGTGGATGGTCCAGGCCCAGGTCCGGGAGCAGTACCGGCTCATGGGCGCCCAGATGGAACAGGCCGGTGACCGGCTCCGGGAAATGCTCCGGCAAATGGACATGCTCCACAAAGATCCCGCCCTGCTTCGCGACCAGGACCGGCTCCGGGACATGGACCGTCTTCGGGACCGGCTTCGGGACATGACCCGGGACCTCGACCAGGCCCACGTCGCCCTCCGGAAGCTGGCCGGGAAGCCATGACACCGCGGGCCGCCGTCCTCGCCGTCGCCCTCGGGTTCCTCGGGACCCGCGGCGCGGCGGCCCAGGTCGTCTATGAGGGTGCGTTTTCGATGACGACCGGGCGGTACTTCTTCACGGAACGCACGACCGGCTGGTCGGTCTCGAGCGGACTCGCGGTCACAACAGGACCGGTCACGGCGAGGATTTCCTGGCCGGTCTGGCTCCAGAATACGACGCTTGTCTCGACGACCGGCGTCGGCGGCGTCCCGACCGGCGGGCCATCGGCCGCGGGCGCCGTCCGCGATTCCGGACAGGCCCGTCGCCGGCAAGGCGGCCAGGGCCAAGGCGCAGGGGCCGCGCCGTCGTTCCAGGTCGCGGGAACCGCGGCCGCCGGCCGAGTCGAGGCGCCCGCCGAGGCGGTGACGGGGTACGAGTTCGGGGCCGCCGACCCCTTCATCCAGGTCGCCGCCCGGATCGTCCGGGCCGACCGGGTCAGCGTCAGCATCTCCGGCGCCATCAAGCCGCCCGTCGTCGATACCGCCCGGTTCGGCACCGGAGCCTGGGACTATGGTCTCGGTGCCTCGGGCTCCATCACCCTCGGGCGCTCGGGGTTTCTCGGGCTGGACGCGGGTTACTGGTCCCTCGGCGACATCGCGGGCCTGCCCCTCAACGCGGTCGCCACCGGCGGAGTGTCCGTCGGCTACCTCGCCGGCAACACCGCCGTCGCGGCATCCCTGACCGCTGCGACGTCCGCCATCGACGGCTTCCCGGGTCCCGCCGCGGTCAGCCTCCTGGTGTCCCGGCTTGGCCGTCATGCGGCCGGGTTCTCGATCGGGGCCGGCCTGACCGAAGCCTCGCCTGACCTGAGCGCCGGCATCAGTTGGCGGGTACGCCTTTTCTAACGGCCCGAAGCGGCCCCGGGTCCACGCCGACAGGCGAGGCCCGGGGTCGGCCGCCCGGCCATCGCGCGTCAGCGCAGCGGGCGGCGGACCGAGACGGCACCCCGAAGCTCCCCGATGCGGTAGCCCGTCGCCCGGTCTGCCGGATAACGATCCGCCAGCGTGGCGGAGACGACCGGCGCGAAGGTGGCCGGATCTCCGTGGCAGGCAAGGCACGGCTCGGCCACCAGGACCGGCTTGAGCACCCGAAGGGTTCGCCCGGCCGGACCCGTCTCGATCAGGGTCGTGTCCGCCGGCAGCGGTTCCCCGCGAGCCAGCCGCTCCGCGAAGCGGGCGAGGACAGCGGCCTCGAGCGAGTCCGGCCCGTTCCCGAGGTTGCGGATCCGGGTCCCGACCCGCCGGACGACGAATCCCTCGGTCTGGAGCGCCGCCGTGAGCGCCTGCGCGGAGTCGGCGCAGTAGCCGATGGCCGCGGTCGGTCCGCCGGAATCGAGCGCCACCACCAGCCGGCCCATCAACCCGGTGGCGAGCCGTCCGGCCGCCGCCCGGGCCCCGGCCACGGCGGCGGAATCCGGGCCTGCCGGCGCGGCCTCGCGCCCGGACCCGCCGCATGCCGCGAGGACGATCAGCCCCGCGATGGGTCCCGCCCTCACCGCGGACCCTCCGGTTTGCCGAGGCCGAGCCCCCCGAGGATCTTTTCCATCAGGCACCATCGGGTGAAGGCGGACTGGACCAGGTTCACCCCGACGAACGCCGTGAACAG
Source organism: Gemmatimonadales bacterium (assembly GCA_050183815.1). Taxonomy (GTDB): domain Bacteria; phylum Gemmatimonadota; class Gemmatimonadetes; order Gemmatimonadales; family GWC2-71-9; genus SHZU01. Next base: position 2,200 of record JBFXAY010000047.1, read on the forward strand.
GAACCAGGCGGGGTGCACGAACCACCCGAGGGCGAGGGAGGCGAGGACGAAGGTTCCGGCAATCAGCCGGATCAGGTAGTGCATCGGCATTGGACGACTCATTCTCCCCGCAGGGGGTCAGATCACGACGTCAGCGTCGAGGGCGATCACCTTGAACGCCTCTTCCGAGCGGAGGGACGAGCCGAAGGTCCGCAGGGCCTCGACCACCCCTTCGAACTGGAGCCGGCTCACCAGCGCCATGAACATCACGTTTTCTCCGGGAAAGGTCCGGTTGCCGAAGTGGCTTCCGGATTCCCCGCGACCGAACACGCTCGGGAACACCGAGTATCCCGAGATCGCGCATTGCTGGAGCACCCGGCTCACGTCTTCCTGACGCTCCTTCTCGATGACGACCAGCAGCAGTTTCATGCGACCTCCGCATACAGGAGCGGAATCAGGACGAGCGTCAGCAGCGTCGCCACGACCGCGCCGGCCATCAGCGCGATCCCGAGTCCCTGGAAGATCGGGTCGGTGACCATGACCGCGCCGCCGATCACCACCGCCGCGGCGGTGAGGATGATCGGGCGGGAGCGGATCAGGCCGGCCTCGACGACGGCCTCGCGCACCGACTGGCCCCGCTCGCGGGCCAGTTCGGCAAAGTCGACGAGCAGAATGGAATTCCGAACGATGATGCCGGCCAGCGCGATCATGCCGATCATCGACGTGGCCGTAAAGAACGCACCCGCGACGGCATGTCCCGGCAGGATCCCGATCAGCGTCAGCGGAATCGGTGCCATGATGACGAGCGGCGTCACGAACGACTGGAACCAGGCCACGACGAGGAAGTAGATCAGCACCAGCACCGCCGCGAAGGCGATGCCGAGATCCCGAAAGACCTCGTAGGTGATCTGCCACTCGCCGTCCCAATTCACCGAAACCGACTCCGTCGACTCGGCCGGACCGCTCCACGTGGTGGCGATTCCCGCCTGCTCGAGAGCCGGTTCCACCGCCAGCATTGCGTAGACCGGCGCCTCGATCGTGCCGGCCACGTCCGCCGTCACGTAGATCACCGGCTTCATGTCCTTCCGGTACCGCGGTTCGAGCCGGGGAGCCGCTTCGACCGACGCCACCGCCCCGACCGGGACGATGCCCCCCGCGCGGCTCGCCGCCGGAACCGCCATGAGCCCGGCCGCTCCGGCCCGGTCGGTCTGGCCGAGCCGAACGAGAATCGGCACCGTCTCCGCCGCCGCGGGGTCATGCAGCACTCCGGCTTCGAGTCCACCGACGCTCCGGACCGCCTGGGCCACCTCGGCCGTGGCGAGCGCCGCGTAGTTCGCGACGTCGGGACGCACCGCGACGCGGAGTTCCGAGGCGGCATCCGCCCGGGTCCAATCGGCGTCGACGATCCCGTCGGTATGCTCGAAGGAGGCGAGCACCTGCTCCGCCGCCTGCCGGCGACTGGCCTCGTCCGGCCCGAAGACCTCGGCCGTGAGCGTGGCCAACACCGGCGGACCCGGCGGGATCTCGGCCACCTTGGCCCGGATCCCGTAGCGGGCGGCCACCTCGGTCACGATCGGCCGGAGCCGGACCGCGATGGCGTGGCTCTGATCGCTCCGCTCGTCCTTCGGCAGCAGATTGACCTGGAGATCCGCGACCTCGGGACCTTGCCGGAGGAAGTAGTGCCGGACCAGGCCGTTGAAGTTGAACGGTGCGGCGGTGCCGGCGTAGACCTGGATGTCCCGCACGGCCGGATCGGCCAGCAGCCGCTCGGCGATCTCGTGGGCCGCCCGGGAACTCGTCTCGAGGGCGGTGCCCTCCGGGAAGTCGAGCACCACCTGGAATTCACTCTTGTTGTCGAACGGCAGCATCTTCACCGTCACCAGCTTGACGGCAATGAGGCCGGCCGACGCGAGCAGCAACACCACGACGGCCCCGTAGGCCAGCCACCGCTCCCCGCGCCGGTCCAGCAGGCGCTCGAGGGTGGCCCGGTAGAACCGGCCGATCCGGCTTTCGGTCGCGTGGGCATCGTCGCCGGAATGAGCCGCCTCCTTGACGAGGCGGAGCGCCAGGTAGGGCGTCACGATGAACGCCACCGCGAGCGAGAACAGCATCGCCATCGAGGCGCCGACGGGAATCGGCCGCATGTACGGCCCCATCAGGCCCGACACGAAGGCCATCGGGAGAATCGCCGCGATGACGGTGAAGGTGGCGAGGATCGTGGGGTTGCCCACCTCGTCGACGCCCTCGACCGCCGCACTCGCCGCGGGTTTCGAGCGCATCCCGAGATGGCGGGCGATGTTCTCGACCACGACGATGGCATCGTCGACGAGGATGCCGATCGCGAAGACGAGCGCGAAGAGGGTGATCCGGTTCAGGGTATAGCCGAGGAGCCGGTACACCAGGAGCGTGAGGGCCAGCGTGACCGGCACCGCCACCAGGACGACCAGCGCTTCGCGCCAGCCGAGGGCGAACCAGACGAGCAGGGCGACCCCGACGGTGGCGATGATGATGTGACTGAGGAGCTCCTGGGCCTTCTCGTTGGCCGTTTCCCCGTAGTTGCGGGTGACCGTGACGGCGAGATCGTGCGGCACCAGGGCGCCGCGAGTCGCCTCGATCCGCTCGAGCACCACGTCGGCCAGCGAGGCGGCATTGACGCCGGGGCGCTTGGCGATCGACACGGTGACCGCGGCCTCGGTGGGGTGTCCGGCTTCGAGATGCGAGACGTACCACGCCGGCTCGGCCGGCCCGTCCGCGACCCGGGCAACGTCCCCGAGCCGGATGCCCCGACCCTGGTGGACGCCGACCAGCACCTGAGCCACGTCGTCCGCGTTCTCCAGCATGCTGCCGGCCCGGACCGGAATGCTCCGGCCGTCGGCGAGGACCGCGCCCGCCGGCAGGAGCGCGTTGGCGCCGCCGAGGGCCTGGACCAGCCGGTCCGGCGAGAGTCCGTACGCCGCCAGCCGCGACGCATCGGGTTCGACCAGCATGATCCGCGGCGATCCGCCGATGACCTCGACCTGGGCGACGTTGTCGATGCGCTGGACTTCGTTGCGCAATTCGGCCGCGATCCGGCGCAACTGGAAGGCGTCGTAGCCGCCACCGTGCAGCGTGAGCGCCAGGACCGGGACCTCGTCGATGGTGTGGAGTTTGACCAGTGCCGGGATCCCGGACAGCTTGGCGAACACCTTCACCACGCTCTCCTCGGGATCGTCGCCGACGGCGAAGCGGACGGTGATCATCCCGCCGTCGGGCCCGGCCATGCTGTAGAGGTGCTCGACGCCGGGAATCTCCCAGAGGCGCCGTTCCGTCGGTTCGACCAGCCGGCGCTCCACTTCCTCCGGCGTCGATCCGGGCGAGCCGACGAAGACGTCGATCATCGGCACGCTGATCTGGGGCTCTTCCTCGCGGGGTGTCGAGAGCACGCCGGCGAGCCCGGCGGCGAGCGACGCCACGATCAGAAGCGGCGTCAGCTTGCTCTGGAGGAACGCCTGGGCCACCCGGCCCGAGAATCCGGTTTTCATCGGGCCGCCTCGCCGCCCAGCAGCGGCCGGGCCCGGTCGCCGTCCCGTCCCTGGCTTCCGTCGCGCAGGACGAGATCGCCATCGGCGAGGCCGCTCAGCACGGCGACATCCCGGCCGAGCGCGCGGCCCAGCCGAATCCACCGGAGCCGGACGGTCGAATCCTGGGTGAAAAGGAAGACCCCGGTCAGCTCGCCGCGGCGCACCACCGCCGACGCCGGCACCGCCAACTCGGCCGCCGACGCCCCGGTCACCGGCAGTTCCGCGATGGCCGAGAGGTTCGCGGTGAGGGCCTCGGCCGTGGAGAGCCGGATCTCGACCGTCCGGCTCACCGGATCGGCGGACGGTACCACCGCCGCCACCCGGGCCTCGACCGGCTTCTGCTCGGTGCCTACCAACACCGTGATCCGCTGCCCGCGGGCAATGCCGTCGGCCACCGGTTCGGGCGCCCCGACCACGATCTCGCGAGCCGAGGCGTCCTCGACGACGAGAATCGGCTGCCCCGGCGCCGCGAGGTCACCCGGGTCGGCGTACCGGCCGGTCACGACCCCGGCGAACGGCGCGGTGATCGCGGTGTACTGGAGTTCCGCGGTGGCCGCGCCGGCCTGGCCCCTGGCCTGTTCGAAGGCCGCGCGGGCCGCTTCGAGCTGAGCGACGGGGATCGCGCTGTCGGCGTAGAGGCGCTCCATCCGTCGGAGGTTGCTGGTGGCGAGGTCCAGGCCGGCCTGCGCCTGGCTGCCGGCGGCGGTCACGGCCCCGCGTTCGAGCGTGGCGAGCACCTGCCCGGCCCGGACCCGATCGCCCGCCCGCACGCCGACGGTCTCGATCCGCGCCATCATCCGGGTGGCGAGATCGGCCCGCCTGACGGCGCGCACGGTGCCGGCGGCGCGGTAGGTCGCGGTCCCGCCCACGCCGCCCACCCGCACCGCGGGGAGCGCCCCGAGATCGGTACCGGACGCGGGCTCGGCGCGTTCGGGCGCGCCGCCGCAGCCCAGCGCGACGGTGAGAACGGCGGCGGAAAGCCAGAGTCGCTTCATCGAGGATCACCTCCGCGAGCCACGGCCAGGTAGGCCTGGGCGACGCGTGCATGGTAGAGGGCTTGGAGCCGGGACAGGCGTTGCGCGGCTTCCGCCGAGCGCACCGCCAGCAATTCGGTGATGGTGGCTACACCACTGGCGTAGCGGGTGGCGGCGATCCGGGCCGCCTGTTCGGAATGCTCGAGCGCGCGGGTGGCGGCCGCGACGGCAGCGCGCGCGGCGCCGGCCCGGGCCTCCGCGGCGCGGACCTCCGACGCCGCCTCCCGCTCGGCCGCGGCGAGGTCCGCCCGGCCGCGATCGCGCTCGGCGCGCGCCCGGTCGGCCGCCGCCACGTCCTGAAGGCCGCGGAACGGTGACCACCGGACCACGACGCCCGCGGTCCAGTGACGCGGGCCACCCAGGGTGCCGAGGTTGGCGTCGTTGTAGTTGAGGGTGCCGAAGGCGCCGACGTTGGGAAGCCGCTGCGAGCTGACCCGCTTGAGATTCGCGTCGAGCGCATCGAGTGCCTTGCGCCGGGCCGCGAGGTCGAGCCGCTCGCCCTCCGCCGCCGCGACCGAATCGACGGTCAAGCCGTCGACCAGGTCGACGGTCTGCCCCGGCATCTCGCCGATCGCCAGCAGCAGCTGGTCCTGGGCCGCCACCCGCTCGGCATCCGCCATCAGCCGCCCGGCCTCGAGTTCACTGACGCGGGCGAGGGCGAGCTGTTCATCGACGGCGGTGACGACGCCTTCGCGGCGAAGCGCCTGGACCTGCTCGAGCGTCCGGCGAGCAGCGACCAGCGCGGTGTCGAGCACGGCAATGCGGGCGTCGGCGAGGACCGCGGCGAAGTAGGTCCGCAGCCCGTCGAAGGCGGTCATTTGCGCCGCGCGCGATTCCGCGAGCCGGCCGGCTTCGACCCCGGCGAGCGCCGCCCGGCGGCCGAACCATCCCTCGGGTGCGATCAGCGGTTGTTCGACCGTGAGCGACAGCGACGCATTCGACACGGCCGCCGGCTGGTTGAGGGCGTCGAGCGCCAGGTCGGGTCCGGCAAAAATCCCCTGGCGCAGCTTGGAGCCGAAGACGGCGACCGGATCATCCGTCCGCATGACCATCCACTCGGTGTTGACTCGAGGCAGGTAGGCGGCCAGCGAGCCCCGGGCATCGGCTTCGGCCCCGCGCCGGTCCGCCCGCACCCCATTCAGCTGGGGATGATCGGCGCGGGCCCGGCTCATGGCGTCGGCCACGGTCAGGCGGAGCTGCCCGGCCGCGGGGCGGGCCGACCAGCCGGCGGCCAAGGTCAGGATCAGCAGCGCGCGTCGCATTTCCGAATGCACTCCAGGATATGGTGGACCTTCGGCTCGACGACCCGGTATTTGACGTGATGCCCCTCCCGGGTGGCCGTTACGACCTGGTGGCGCCGAAGGCGGCTCAAGTGCTGGGAGCAGATGGCCTGCTCCAGCCCGCAGAGTTCGCAGATTTCTGTGACCGTATGCTCTTTTCCTTCAAGCACTTCGACGATCTTCAGCCGATCAGGATGTCCCAGCAGCTTGATGATGGCTGCCGCCCGGGCCAAGAGCCCGGGGTCGATCCCCCGGACCAGGGTTTTCGCTGCCATTCCGCCTCCTCAGATAGTACATATACTATGTACTATTTCCAGAAAGGCAAGGGGCCCGGTCCGAGTTCCCGAACCGGGCCCCGCTGCGCCCCTGACGGCTCAGCCGCCCGGAGCCGCCGCGGCCGACGCGCCGAGCAGGCGGCGGACCTCTTCCTCGTCGACGGACTCGAAACGTTCATAGAACCGACCGATGGCGTCGAGGTCGTTCCGCTCCATCGGACAGATCAGGCCGGCGACCTCGTGGCGCAGCTCGTCGCATTCCGGCGCCGCGCCGACCGGGACGGCCACCACCACCCGGGCCGCGCCGCGATGCCGGGCCGCCATCACCGCCGCCCGCATGGTGGCGCCCGTGGCGAGGCCGTCGTCGACCACGACGGCCGTGCGGCCGTGCAGATCGACCGGCGGATGCTCCCGCCGAAGCAACGCCTCGCGACGGGCCGCTTCGTGCCCGGCCGCCTCGGTCGCGGCAGCGAGGTAGGTCTCCGAGAGTCCGAGGCGGCTGATCAGAGCCCGGTTGAGGTACCGGCTACCGTCGGCCGTGACCGCGCCGATGGCCAGCTCCTGATGTCCGGGCGCTCCGATTTTCCGCGCCACGATCACGTCGAGGTCGAGTCCAAGCCGCTCCGCGATCCGCGCCGCGACCACCACCCCGCCCCGCGGAATGCCGAGAATGACGCCTTCGTGGTGAATCCCGAAACGGCGGACCGCCACCGCGAGCGTGTCGCCCGCCTCGAGGCGGTCCAGATAGGGAACCAGGGATGACATGCGGTCCTCCTTCCAGGTTCGGCTCTCAAGATGGCCGGCCCGGCCTGAATCGCCGGTGAAGCACCGTTGAGAAAACCCGGGGACGACCCGACCGATCGTTTCCGCGCCCCTTCACCGTTCCGTCATGGCCATCCCGCAATCCTGGAGTCGGAGGATGAAGTGGCCTGGCGGCATCAGCGGGAGGTTCCCATGTCCATTGGAAGAATCTGCAGTCGGGTCGTGGCGACAGCGACCCCGGACGAAACGATTCGCACCGCGGCGCGCCGGATGGTGCGGAACGACGTCGGCACTCTGGTGGTGGTCGAGGGCCGGGGCGACAACCACCCCGTCGGCGTGGTGACGGATCGAGACATTGCCGTGCGGTGCGTCGGCGGCGAACTGGATCCCGATCTGACCCCGATTTCGGCGTTGATGAGTTCCCCGGTTCGAACGGCCGAGGAGCACACCCCGATCGAGGAAGCGATGGCGTCGATGGCGCGGGCCGGCATCCGGCGACTCGTGGTGACGGGCCCGGAAGGCCGCCTCGCCGGGCTGCTCAGCCTCGATGACATGCTGGAACTGCTGGTCGGCGAGGTCGCCTCGATCGGCGCCCTGCTCGAGAAGCAGCACCCCCGGGTTCCCGCCTAGGGAAGCCTTGCTCATGGAGGTCCGGATGCCGGTTCCCCTGACGCGCCGCAACGCGCATGCGCTGGTCGACGAACTCGAACGCCTGGTCAGCATCACCCCGGAGGACGAGGTCAGCGCCGAGTCGCACGACCGGGCGACCCGTCTCCTCAACGCCCTCGACCTGTCCCCCGGCCCGACCGGCGAGGTTCGGGCGACCCTGACCCGACTGCGGGCGTGGATCGAAACGATGTTCATGCAACGTACCCACGCACCGCAGGGGTCCGTCCGCACCGGCATCATCGCGGACATCGGTGAGTTGCGCGGGCTGATCGACGAGGACTAGGCCCGTCAGGCAACGTCGTCGAAGCGGAGGATCTCCCCCTTCGGCTCGGTCCAGAGTCCGTAGAAGCGGGCGCAGGACGCCTCGCGGCCCCGGACCACCCGCCGGCCCCGCAGAACGCCATATCGGGCCGTCACGACGGTGGCCCGGCCTTCGCCGTCCGGCCCGTCGAAATAGAGGACCACCCAATCGCGGGTCCGGCCGAGCTGGTGGGCGCGGGCGGTGTTCGAGAAGAGCGCGGTGTAGCGATGGCCGCCGCGCGACGTATGGAGGACGGGCAGCCAGGCCTCGCGCGCCGGATTGAAGCGCCGCGGCGCGATCCGGGGCAAGGTGTCGATCCGGCGGCGGTATTCCCGATCGACGTCGAGGAGTTCCTCGACCGGCGGCGGGGGCGTCCGGGTGAGCTGTCGGGCCGGACTGGTGCGGAGCCGGCCGGCAAGCGCGTCGCGAATCCCGGCGACGCGTTTCACCCCGAAGCCACGCAGGCGGCCGAGTCTCCCGTCGGCCACGGCCACTTCCAACTCCTCGAGGGATTCGACGCCCAGTTCGGACACGATTCGCCGGGCCAAGTGGGGCCCCACGCCCGGCAGGGTCGCGACGACGGTCGTGAAGTCGCGTTCCGACGCCAGCCGTTCGAGCAGCGGAAACCGATTCGACTCGACGATACCCCGAATCGTGGCCGCCAGGCGAGGTCCGATCCCCGGAACGCTCTCGAGCCCCGGATGCCGATCGATCAGCCCCGCGACAGGCGTGTTGAGCGCCTCGACCGCATCCGCGGCCCGACGGTAGGCCGCGACCCGGAACGGGCTCGCGTGCTGTTCCTCGAGCAGCCGGGCCGCGTCCCGCAACAGGGTGGCCACGCGCGCGTGCTCGGGCAGTGGTTGCATGCGGCGAAGCTAGCGACCGGCCCCGGACCGATCCGTGAGCGGCCGATGAAGAAACCGGCGGCGATCACGGCCGCGGCACCCACGCAGGCCCGCCGGACATCGCCGGCGCCAACAATCCGGCACCCGCTTCACGCCGGATTCAATTTCCGTTCAATGGGGAATCGCTACTTTGGGGGTCCGCTCTCGGCAGCTGCGGCCAGGCCAGTGTGGCCTCACACTGCGCCACAAGCCGAGCGACTCGTCCCCGAGCGGATGACGGAAACCGACGCTTGGTTCCGTCCGCATCGAGGCGGCGTCCCGATGCGCCGTGCCGGAGCCCGTCAAGCGAACGGGCCGACGGTAGCCCTGATGTCGGCGAACTGGGCGGCGAGCGCGTTCGTCGGGCAGGAATCAGGGCCGGGGCTCCGAACGCCCTCCCACCCCCGTCAGGGGCGATGGCGAACGGAAGAAGAAACGGTGGAGCTTATGACGCCGTCCCCGACTTGCCGACATCCGGGCGGCTCCGCTCACGCGGGCCGCCCGCCTTCGTTTTCAGGAGCCCCGGTCGATCAGTTCGGCGCTGCCATCGCGCCGATCGCGGACTTCGAATTTCGCCGCGGTAAGCAGGGCGCGGATCCGGTCAGCCTCGGCGAAATCCCGGGCTCGCTTGCTCGCCGCGCGGCGGGAGGCCCACCGCACCCCCCAGCGAAGCCGGCCGTCGGCCTCGGCGGGCGGGGCGTCGGCCAGGTCGCCTTCGTCGACTGCGGTCGCCGGGATCTCGGCCCGGTTCTGGGCCCGGTGCGCCACGGACAGCACCCGGTCGGCGAGGTCCCAGGCCGCGCGAGCTTCGGCCGTCGGTGCCTTGCCCTCGTCGAGAAGCCGGTTGGCGTCCCGCACGAACTCGAACAGGGCCCCGACGGCACGCGGAGCGTTGAGGTCGTCGTCGAGCGCTGCGCGAAAGGCGGACTCGAGCCGGGCGGCCAATTCGTTCCAGGGAGACGCCTTGTCCTTGGCGTGCCCCGCCCGCTCGAAGCGCTCCGCGAACTCGCCGAGACGCCGGGCCCCCTCCCGGGCGGCGGCCAGGCCGTCGTCGGTCAGGTCAAGCTGCTGGCGGTAGTGGGTCTGGTAGACCAGGAGCCGAAGGGCGGCCGCCTCGACGCCGTCCTGCCGGAGGTCGCGCGGCGTGGTGATGTTCCCGAACCGCTTGGACATCTTCGCCCCGCGAATGTTCAGGAACTCGCCGTGGAGCCAGTAGCGGGCGAAATCGGGCTCGCCGGTGAAGGCGCAACTCTGGGCGATCTCGTCCTCGTGGTGCGGAAAGATCAGATCGACCCCGCCGGTGTGGATGTCGAGCACCTTCGCCCCGTACCGCCGGCCGATGAGGTCGAGCGCCATGGCGGAGCACTCGAGGTGCCAGCCGGGACGCCCCCGTCCGAACGGCGCGTCCCACGCGGCCTGGGCCTTCTCGTCCTCGGGCCGGGCGGCCTTCCAGAGCACGAAATCCTGGGCGTTGTCCTTGGTGTACTCGTCCGCGCTGACCCGGCCGCTGGCACCGGACTTGAGTTCCCGCTTGTCCAGCTGCGACAGCCGGCCGTACTCGGGAAACCGGTCGATCGCGAAGTAGACCGAGCCGTCGTCGCCCCGGTAGGCGATGCCCTTGTCGAGCAGGCCGGCCACGAGGTCGATCATCGGCTGGACGAACTCGGTGGCGCGGGGATAGGCGTGGGCCGGCACCACCCGGAGATAGTCGCGATCCTCGTAGAAGGCATCGATGAAGGGGGTGGTCAATTCCCGAATCGAGGTGCCCCGCTCCGCGGCGGTCCGGATGATCTTGTCGTCCACATCGGTGAGGTTCATGATGTGGAACACGTCGTAGCCGCTGGCCTCCAGCCAGCGACGCAACAAATCGACGAACAGAAACGTCCGAAAATTCCCGATGTGGGCGTAGTTGTAGACCGTCGGGCCGCAGGAATAGAGGGTGACCCGCGGCGGCGCGAGCGGGACGAACTCCTCGATCCGGCGGGTCAGGGTATTGAACAGCGACAGGGCCACGTCAGGTCCTCGGTCGGGGCGTTGGGGTCCGCCGGACAGTCGGCAGCATCAGGTGTCCGAAGCTAGCGGAGCCCCCGACCGGATGTGAATGGTGCGCTGCGGGAACGGAATCTCGATACCCTCGGCGTCGAGCCGGTTCTTGATCCGGCGATGGAATTCCCGCATGGCCTCCCACTGGGCGCCGGCCGCGGTCCGGATCACCGTCCGGATCACGACGCCGCTGTCACCAAGCTCCTGGATCCCGAGGACCTCGGAGGCTCCTTCGAACCGCCCCTGCCAGGCGGGGTCCTCCCGGAACCGAGTCAACTCGTCGCGAATCACGGCGAGGGCCCGGTCGGCCCCGGTGTCGTAGGAAACCGACACGTCCACGACCGCGCGCGACCAGCCCCGGGTCTTGTTGGTGACCGAGGCGATCGACCCGTTCGGTATGATGTGGAGGGCGCCCTGGAGATCCCGAAGCGCCACGATCCGGAGAGTCATCCGCTCCACCGTCCCGGCCTTGTCGCCGATTTGGATGACATCGCCGACGACGAACTGACCTTCGAGGAGGAGGAAGAACCCGGTGATCAGGTCCTTGACGAGGCTCTGGGCGCCGAACGACACCGCGAGGCTCAGGATCCCGACCCCGGCCAGCACCGGCTTGATGTCGATGAACAGGTTGAGGCTCAGCAGCACCACGCCGATCAAGACGACCGCCCGGCCGAGGCTTCGAACCATCTGGGCGATGGTCTGCCCCCGTTTCTCTTCCGCGGTGAGCGTCGAGTCGTCACCGTCGTCGACCGCGAGGACGATTCGCCTGGCGATCAGGACGACGAGCCGGTTGACCACCCAGCCGAGGACCAGGATCGCCCCGAAGGCGAGGAGCTTCTGGATGAGCAGTTCGGTGTTGACCCCGATGAGGGCGGCCAACCGGCGGAGGAAGTCGCTGGGCATGGCTGGAATTAGCGCGGGTCGGCCCGCGCCGGTCAATCGCCGGGGGCGCCGGGGAGCCCTAGGCCCGCCGGATCAGGCCGTCGAGCTCAGTCCGCGACGCAACGCCGACGTGGCGGCCCAGTTCCCGGCCGCCGGAGAAAGCGATGACCGTGGGAATGCCGCGGACGCCGAACCGCTGGGAGAGCTCCGGGTCCCGGTCGGTGTCGACCTTGAGCACGAGCACCTCGCCCAGGCGGTCGGCGGCGAGGGTGTCGAGCACCGGCGCCATCATCCGGCAGGGGCCGCACCAGTCGGCATAGAAGTCGACGACGACCGGCACGGACGACTGGGCGATGGCCTGGTCGAAGTCCGCGCCGGTCGCCTTGAGGGGCCGGTCGAGGTGGAGGGGCCGGCCGCACTCCCCGCACTTGGGGCCGCGGTCGAGTTTGAGGAGGTCGATCCGGTTCATGGTCTCGCAGAAGGGACACCGGACGGTAACGGGCCGGGATTCGGCATCGATCGTCATGACCCCGCTCCTCTCTGATGGGCGCACCGCGCCGCGGAGTGGCGCTAGTCGCCTTTCTTCTTCGAGCGATTGCTCAGCGTCCAGACGTACGCGGCGACGGCCCGGACCTGCTCGTCTGAGATGCCCGATCCGCCGCGGGGCGGCATGATCTGACCGCTCCGGGAACTGTCCGACCCGACGCCGGCGAAGACGCGGGCGACGATCTCGGCGTACGAGCCCTTGCCGTGAAGCCAGGTCTTGTCCGTCAGGTCCGGGCCGATCACACCCTTCCCGTCGGGGCCGTGACACGCAAGGCAGAGCCCTTCGCCGCCAAACAGCTTCTTGCCGCTCGAGATCATCGCCGAGGTGATGCCGTCCGGCAGGCTGTCGGCCTGGGCCGCGGCTTCGGCGGCGGCCCCGACGCCCAGCACGCCTGCAATCAGAACGCCGTAACGAAGCCGAGCGACCATCGGAAGTTCTCCAGTTGGGTATCGTAGGTGGCTTCCGCCTGCCAGCGGAAGTTGCGCCGTTCCCACCGGCCGAAGCCGAGGGATACCGATTCGTAGCGGTCCACGCCCGCCTCGGTGCCGACCCGGGGATCGAGGAGCGGGAGGTTGGTGGTGGCCAGGTTGTAGAGCCCGAAGCCGTACCAGAGGCTCCGACGCGGCCGGACAATGAGTTCGGCGAAGCCGCCCTTCATCGTCGCCACCTGCTCGTTGGCGGTGTACGTGGGGCTGTCGTCGGACCGGTGGAGGTACTGGCCGTTGAGTTCGAACGGGCCGCCGCTCAGGGTGCCGTCGATGCCCCACATCTTGGTCTGGTTGACGATCCCGGCGCTGGCGGTCTTGCCGGTATAGCCGAAGGTGCCGACGCGAACGTGCTCGCCGATCTCCCGGGAAACCCGGCCGAAGAGGGTCTTGTATTTGTCGGCGTCGAACCGCCGGTCTTCGCCGGCCGCCCCGGCGCCATTGCCGTTGAGGACCTCGGCCGTGAAGCCGAACCCGGCCACGTCGGCCGTGGCCATGAGGCCGCGATCGTAGGTCAGGTTCACCGGCACCTCGCCGATGTTGGCGCGGTAGACGATGTAGTCCTCGAACTCGAGGCGGAGTTCGCGCTTGAAGAGGGGGTCCGACACCTGGAACTGGCCGACGATCAGGTCCACCGGCTGGTCGCCGATGTCGTTGATCTGGACGAAGGCATCCTCCACCCCGCCGATCTCGCCGCGCTCGGCGAGGAAGGTGTAGAAGTAGTAGGAGAGCTTCTTCGAGATCGTGCCGCTGCTCATCAGCTTGAGGCCGTAGGGCGTCTGGAAGTCCGTCGCGGCCCGGTTGCCGGAATACGCCTGGGCGTAGGAGTCGAGCCGCATGGCCAGGGGGAACTCCTTGGCCAGCGAGAGGAGGTTGTCGCCGGTGTTGGTGGTATCCCGGGGCTCCTCGGAGGCGGTGAACCGGTACCCGTTGGCTGCAAATTCCTCGCCGAACGCGTTGAGTTTCGGGATCGGGTTGTGGCACACCGCACAGCTCACCTTGTAGCGGCGGGCGAAGACCGGAATAGCGTCAGCCCGGGCCGGCAGGATGAGGGCCAGCGCCACGGTCAGGGAGAGAACGGGGTATCGGGTCATCGGTATCCAATTCCGGCGTCAGTAGTTCGGGCCAAAATATCGCCGTCAATCATGAACAGACCATTACGATCCTGCAATGTGCGACCCGGACTGCCCGACGCACCGGTTCCCGGACCCCGACCCCGGCCGGGTCGGGGCCCGGGAACGACCGGGCCGCCGAAGGCCGAACCCACTACTTGATGGCGATCTTGTTCTTGACCGGCTGCTCCGCCTTGGGGAGCCGAACCGTCAGGACGCCGTTGTTGTAAAGGGCTTCGATCTTCGTCTCGTCGACCCCGCCGGGAAGCCGGAGGGTCCGCACGAAACGGCCTTCGATCCGTTCCTCCCACAGATAGTCCTCTTCCTTCGCTTCCTTGTGCAGTTCCCGCTTCCCGGTCAGGGTGAGCAGGTTCCCGTCGAGGTTCACGTCGAGGTCGTCCCGGGTGACGCCCGGGATCTCGAGCCGGACAACGAACTCCTTCGGGTTCTCCGAGAAATCCAGGGCCGGTTCCCAGACGGCTTCGGTGGCGGTCCGCGGGGTGGCCAGCGGCCACAGCGGCGTGTTGAAGAACCGATCGAAGAAACGATCGAACTCCTTCACGGGCGCGACGGGTTGATTGGCTTTCATCAGACGCATGGTGTCCTCCGGGTCCTTCGGGCAACGGTTTGACGCGGCGGGTCGGCGGGCCGACCTCGAGTGCTCTCCAAGATTTGCCGGGTCGGGCGAACCGCGGCTGAACCTGCTCTGAAACTCGACTCATTGAAGCTTCCTTCAGCGAACGTTCAGCCGCGAGGGCGGTGCCGCGGGGCAAACTTGGAGCATGACCGGGACTCTGGTCGAACCCGTCTTCTCGGCCCGCGGGCTGTCGAAGGTCTATCACGTGGGCCAGGTCGACGTGCACGCGCTTCGCGGCGTCGACCTCGATCTCTATCGGGGCGAACTGGCCGTGATTCTCGGGCCGTCCGGCAGCGGCAAGTCCACCCTCCTCAACATCCTCGGCGGGCTCGACGTGCCGACGGCCGGCCGGGTCCGGTTCCTCGACCACGACCTCGCCGCCAACGACGACCGGCTGCTGACGCGATTCCGCCGGGAGCACGTCGGGTTCGTCTTCCAGTTCTACAACCTGATCCCGAGCCTGACCGCGCAGGAGAACGTCGAACTGGTCACCGAGCTGTCCGAACGGCCGATGCCGCCGGCCGAGGCGCTGGGACTCGTCGGCCTCGGCGACCGGCTCGATCACTTCCCGGCGCAGCTCTCCGGCGGGGAGCAGCAGCGGGTCGCGATCGCCCGGGCCATTGCCAAGCGGCCCGACGTGCTGCTCTGCGACGAGCCGACCGGCGCCTTGGACTTCGAGACCGGCGTCGTGGTGCTCGAGGCGCTGCTCGAGGTGAACCGGATGGTCGGCGCCACGACGGTGATCATCACCCACAACACCGGGATCGCCCGGATGGGGGATCGGGTCATCCGGATGCGGAGCGGCGAGATCGTCGGCGAGGACCGGAACGCGTCCCGGATCCACCCGCGCCTGCTCGAGTGGTGAGATGAGCATCCTGGCCCGGAAGCTCCGCCGGGATCTCTGGCACTACCGCAGCCAGGTTGCCGCGACGGTCGCGATGATGGCGGCCGGCGTGGCGCTGTTCGTCTCGATGCGGAGCATGCGGAACTTCCTGATCGAGTCCCAGCGGGACTACTACCAGGCGTACCGCTTCGCGGACCTGTTCGCCTCCGTGGGACGGGCGCCGCGTTCCCTGGCCCGGGACCTCGCCCGGATCCCGGGGGTGGCCGCGGTCGAGCCGCGAATCGTGACGGACGCCGTGATCGAGGTTCCCGGGTCGGTGGACCTGGTCACCGGCCGGCTGGTCTCGATCCCTGACCGGCCCCGCCCGATGCTCAACGACCTGTTTCTCGTCCGGGGCCGCTACCCGGCCGAGGACCGGGCCCCGGGGGTGGTCGCAAGCCAGGCGTTCGCGCGGGCCCACCGGCTCGACGTGGGCGACACCATCCGCGGGCTGCTCAACGGACGCCGCCAGATCCTCGTCATCACGGCCCTCGGCCTCTCGCCGGAGTTCGTCTACGAGATCAGGGGCGACGGCGCCGACTTCCTCCCCGACGCCCGCCGGTTCGGCGTATTCTGGGTGCCCGAGCGTCTCCTCGGTCCGGCGTTCGACATGGTCGGGTCGTTCAACAACGTGGCCCTGGCGCTCGAGCGGGGTGCGGACCGGGACCGGGCGATCGCCGCCGTAGACCGGATCCTCGATCGGTATGGGGGCCGGGGCGCCTTCGGCCGGGACGACCAGATCTCGAACCGGTTCGTCACCGACGAGATCGCCGAAACCCAGGTGACCAGCGTTCTGATTCCGACGATCTTCCTCGGCGTCACGGCGTTCATGCTCTACCTGGTAACGTCCCGGCTCATTGCCACCGAGCGGGAACAGATCGCTCTGCTCAAGGCCTTCGGCTTCACCCGGGCCGCGGTGGTCGCCCACTACGCCGAGTTCACGCTGGTCATCGTGGCGATCGGCACGGTCCTCGGCATCGGCGTCGGGCTCTGGTTCGCGAGCCTGCTGGCCGACGTCTACGCGAAGTTCTACCAGTTCCCGATCGCCGTTTTCCATCCGGATCCGGCCCTGATCGTGGTGACCTTGCTGATCGGCGCTTCCGCGGCGATCGCCGGTGGTCTGGCAGCCGTCCGCACGGTGCTCCGCCTGGCGCCGGCCGAGGCGATGCGGCCGCCGGCGCCGCCGCGGTTCCGTTCGTCCTGGTTCGAGCGGAGCCGGTGGTTCCGGGGACTCACGCCGCCCTCCCGCATCCTGGTCCGCCACCTGATCCGGCGCCCGGTGAAGGCGGGAGCGACGGCCCTCGGCATTGCCTTCGGCGTCGCGATCGTGCTGGTGTCCCTCTATTCGTTCGACGCGATCGACCTGATCAAGGTGGTGGCGTTCCATCAGGCGGACCGGAGCGACCTCCGGGTGAGCTTCACCGAACCGATCCCGATCACCACCGTACGCTCCCTCGCCCGGGTGCCGGGGGTTCTGCAGGTCGAGCCCGAGCGGGTCACGGCCGTGCGGCTCCGCCACGGCCACCGGTCGAAACTGGTGGCCCTCACGGGCATCGGCGCGGACGCGACGCTGCGGCGGCTGGTCGAGCCCCCGAGCCGGGTGCGGGCACCGCCGCCCGACGGCATCGCCCTCACCAGCCTGCTCGCCGACCGCCTTGGGCTGCGCCGGGGCGATCGGGTGGCCGTCGAGGCCCTCGAGAACCCCCGGCGGACGACGGACCTGCCGGTCGTGGCCACCATCGATGAACTCCTCGGCTTCGGTGCGTACGTCAGCCCGGCGGTGATGGCGCGGTTTCTGGGCGAAGGTTCGTTTGCCACCGGCGCCCGGCTGGCGGTCGTCTCCGACCGCCAGCGCGCCGTCGAAGCCGCGCTGCGCGACTTCCCCGCCGTCGCCGGCGTCGGGGTGCGGGCCGGTACGCTTGCGGCGTTCGACCGGACGATCGCCGAGAGCTTCCGGATCTCCCTCGTCACGATCCTGTCGTTTGCCTGTCTCATCGCCGGGGCGGTCGTCTACAACGGCGGCCGGATTTCGCTGTCGGAGCGAGCCCGGGAACTCGCGAGCCTCCGGATTCTCGGGTTTACCCGGGGAGAGGTGGCCGCGATGCTGCTCCTCGAGCAGGGCGTCCTCACCGCGGCGGCGATCCCGCTGGGCTGGACCCTCGGCTACGGCTTCTGCTACCTGATGGTGACCCGATTCGCGTCCGAGTCGTTCCGGCTGCCGCTGATCGTGTCATCCCGGACCTTCGTGGCCGCCGCGGCCGTCGTCGTCGGCGCGGCCGTCGCCACGGGATGGGCGCTCCGCCATCGAGCCAACCGGCTCGATCTGGTGGCCGTCCTGAAAGCGAGAGAGTGACCATGATCTCCCGGAAACACTGGCGCTGGGCGGCGGGCCTCGCCGTCCTGGCGATCCTGATCTGGTGGGCGGTGCGCCCGGTGCCGGTGCTCGTCGACGTCGGCGACGTGGACCGGGGGCCGATCGTCGTGGCCATCGAGGAGGACGGCGTGACCGAAGTCCGGAACCGGTTCCTGATCACGGCTCCGGTCACCGGCCGACTGGCCCGCCCTGGTATCGAGGCCGGCGACCGCGTGGACCCGAGCACGGTGATCGCGACGATCTCGTCCGCGCCGCTCGATCCCCGGACCCGCTCCGAGGCCAACGCCCGCTACCAGGCGGCGCTCGACGCGGAGCGAACGACCAGGGCGCTGGCGGCCCAGGCGGACGACCTGGTGGCCCAGGCCCAGCGCGAGGAGCGGCGGCAACAGGCCCTGTACGCCCAGGGCGTGATCGCGGTGGAGGACCGGGAACGCGCCGTCCTGGCGACGACCAGCCGGCAGCGGGACGCGGACGCCGCCCGGGCCCGCTCGGCGGCCGCCGCCCACGAGGTGGACCTGGCCCGGGCGGCGCTGGCCGCGGCGGGCAGTGGCCGGATCGCGATCCGCGCCCCGGTGGCCGGCCGGGTGCTCCGGGTCCTCGAGGAGAGCGAGCGGGTGGTGCCCGCCGGGACGGTCATCGCCGAGATCGGCAACCCGGGCGACCTGGAGATCCGGGTCGACCTGCTGTCGACGGACGCGGTCCGCCTGACCCCGGGCGACACCCTGCGCCTGAGCAACTGGGGCGGGCCGGATACCCTGGTGGCCCTGGTCCGGCGGATTGCCCCGTCGGGCGAGACCCGGATCTCGGCGTTAGGCGTCGAGGAGCAGCGGGTCGACGTGGTCGCGACCATCGCGGCCCCACCGCCCCGGCTCGGCGACCGGTTCCGCGTGGTCGTGACCGTCGAGCTGGACCGGGTGGCGGACGCGGTGCGGGTGCCGCGGGCAGCGCTGTTCCGGAACGCGGGGCGATGGACGGTGTTCGTCGTGGCCGGCGGGCGCGCGGTGGAACGGGCGGTCGAGACCGGCCTGATCGGCACCGAGGTCGCCGAAGTGCGCGGTGGCCTCGCCCCGGGCGACCGCGTGGTGCTCCACCCGGACGAGCAGATCGCCGACGGCCGCCGGATCGCCCCGCGCGCCGCGCAACCGTAGCGACCGGGCGGCGCCGGCGACGCGGCGTCGCCCTCAATGCACCTTCATCGCGCCTTCAGGACGAGCGGCGTAGCGTTCGGAAGGAAGCCGACCGGAGGACACGATGACGACACTGACAGCCCGACCCACTGCCGCGGAAGAACTCTTCGAACGGCTCGCCCGAACCGAAACCCCGAAGCCGACGATCGTATCCTGTTACGTCCGGCTCAGCCCCGCGGTCCGCACCAAGCAGGCGTATCTGGTAAGCGTGATGAACCGGGTGCGCGAGGTCGAGAGTTCCCTGTCCGAGCGCGGACTCACCGCGGCCGAGGGGAAGCGGGTGGCGGCCGACCTCGAACGGGTGGTCCGCTGGCTGGCCAAGCCGACCAACCTGCCCGCGTTGCCGGGGGTGGCGCTCTTCGCGGCGGCCGAGATCGGCCTCTTCGAGGTGGTGCCGTTGCCGCGGGTCCACCGGGACCGGGTCGGGGTCGACACCCGGCCGCTGCTGCACGAGTTGCTCGACGCCCAGGAGACCCTCGGCCATTACCTGGCGGTGGCCATCGACCGGCACCGCGCCCGGTTCTTCCACGTGACCGCCACCGGGACCCAGGAACTCGCGGCCATGGTGCCGCTGGCCCGGCGCGGCGGGAAGTTCGTCGCGGACCGCAAGGACGCGCCCGGCTGGGGTGAGTTCCGCTATCACCAGCGAATCCAGAGCGAGCAGAACCGCCACTATGCGCGGGTCGCTCGCGAAATCGGCCGCCTGACGCACGCCCGTCCGTACCGCGGCCTGGTGGTGCTCGGGCCGACGGCGCACACCGCGGCCCTGACCTCGTTCCTCACCGGCCGGCAGCTCGAGTTGCTCCTCGGCACGGCCCGGATGAATCCGGCGGCGGTGACACCCGCCCAGGTCGGTCAGACCGCCTGGCGGCTCCAGTGGAACGCCGAGCGGCGGGACGAGGCCCGGCTGGTGGCCCGGGTGGAGGCTGCCACCGGAACCGGCTGGGCGGTGAACGGCCTCCAGGATACGCTCCTCGCCCTCGGCCGCGGCCAGGTGCGGGAGTTGATCCTGCCCGACGGCGCGGAAGCGAGCGGCTACCGCTGCGGCGCCGACGGACTCCTGGTGGCGGAGCGGAAGGACTGCGTCAAACCGGCCGCCGCGACCCCGATCGAAAACCTGGTGGACCACGCGATCGAGGACGCCCTCCGGCAGGGCGCCCAGGTCGTGGTCATCGACGACAGCCGGGCCGCCGCCGCGATCGACACCCTCGCGGCCACGCTCCGATTCCGAACCCGAACCCGGTGAGGAGAGCCATCATGCCCAACGCCAAGCGCCAGAACGGCCCCGCGGCGCGGATCGTCCGCGACGTGATGACCACCGACGTGGTCACCATCGACCCCGACGC
Source organism: Gemmatimonadales bacterium (assembly GCA_050183815.1). Taxonomy (GTDB): domain Bacteria; phylum Gemmatimonadota; class Gemmatimonadetes; order Gemmatimonadales; family GWC2-71-9; genus SHZU01. The sequence goes on from JBFXAY010000047.1 coordinate 22,440, forward strand.
CCAGGTTGCGCGGGCGATCGAACTCCTGGCCGACAGCCACGTCTCGGGAATCGCGGTCATCGACCATCACCACAAGCTGGTCGGCGTGGTCTCCACCAGCGATGTCGTCAGTGCCGAAGCCGAGGCCGGTGACGACGAAGGCCGGAGCCGGTTCCTCGCCACCGCCGTCGTCAGCGATGTGATGACCACGAAGCCCCTCACCGCGAGTCCGGACCTCGAACTCCGGGAAGCCGCCCTCCAGATGGACTACGGCGACGTCCATCGCCTCTTCGTCGAGGAAAACGGACGGCTCGTGGGTGTCATTTCGCGAAGCGATATCAACCGGGCGTTCGCCGCCGGCCAGATTCGCTGAGCCGCGGCGGCGGCCAGACGAAACGGGGCGGCCCGAGAGCGGGCCGCCCCGTTTCGCGCGTCCCGGCGCCGGCTCAGACGACCGCGGGTCGGAACACCAGCACCGGCTTACCCGAGCCGCGAACGACCTTGTCGGCCACGCTGCCGAGGAGGAGCCGCCGGAAGCCGCCGGCCCCGTGAGTGCTCATCGCGACGAAGTCGAACTTGCCCTGGTCGGCCTGCTCGAGAATCGTGGTGGCAACCCCCATCCCCACCACGACCCGAGTGGCCACCCGGAGCCCCTCGGCCCGGAGGCGGTCCGCCACCTCATCGAGGTATTTCTGGGATTCGACCCGAAGCGATTCGAGCGCCTCCTGCGGGACGGCCACGGGGTACGGCGGCACCGCACCGGACACGCCAAGCACCGGTTCGATCACGGTCATCAGGGTGACGTGGGCCTGGGTGATCCGGGCAAGATCGGTCGCCGGTCCGAGGATCGCCTCGGCCTCGGGCGACCGGTCGAGCGGGATCAGGCAGGTGGCCAGGGGCACCTCGGTGACGGGCAGCTTGTCGCCGTCGTGCGGTCGCATCAGCAGGATCGGCGTCGACGCATGCCGGAGGAGGTGATCCGCCACGCTGCCCAGCCAGAAGCGGCTCAGCGGGCCGCGCCCGTGGGTCGCCATGACCAGCAGGTCGGGACGGGCGCGTTCCAGTTCGTCTACCAGGGTCGGGCCCGCCAGCCCGTCGACCAATGTGAACTCGACCGGTCCGGCGCCGACCCGGCCGAGGTCATGGGCCAGGCCGGCGAGGTAAGTCTGCTGTTCGGCCCGAACGCCCATGTCATCGGGGCCGGTGGTGATCGGAATGTCGGCCGCCGGCACCATTGCCATCGTCGGCTCGTGTGCCATCACCAGCCGGAGCCGGCCGCCGCTGCTGCGGGCAAGCCTGGCTGCCACCGGGACGGCGGTTTCGGCGAAGCGGGAACCGTCGAGGGACACCACCACGGACGAGATCGACATGACAACCTCCTTGCCGGCCGGCCTAACGTTTGTTGCTGCCGGACGCGGCGGGCGGCCGCCGGACCGTGCTCCGGCCGAGGATTTGATAGAGCGGACAGGATCCGGTGAGCGCCGTCCCGACCGGCACGAGACCGATCAGCGTCAGGTATTTCCAGGGCGACTCGAGAGCCCCGTAGAGGCCCAGGATCACCACCCCGATCAGCAGCCGGATCAGGCGTTCGATGAGGCCGATGTTGCGGACCATTGCGCCCCCCGCGGACGGCTCCGTCCGAGAATTAGCGGAGCACCGGTGAGGTCCGGTTGAGGGCTTCGTGACGAATCCTTCAAAGCGGGACCGTCAGCACGGCCGACGGGGCGGCGTAGAGAAGGCTGCGCGCCACGTCGCTCGGACCGAACACCTTGGGAAGACCGCCCCGCCGATAGCCGATGATGAGGGCGTCCGGTTCGATCCGGTCCGCGGCCGCGAGCACCCCGTCGATCGGATCGCCCCGGCCTCGTTCGAGCGCTACCGGAGTCCCGTTCACCTTGCCCAGCTGGCCAACGAGGTGCTCGAGCCGGACCCGCCGCGGCCGGGGCATCGGGGCGCCCCCGCGATCCTCGGCTTCCTCGAACTGGATGTGCACGGCCGAGAGCCGGGCCCCCAGCGCCACCGCGAACCGGTGCGCCGTCTCGAGCACATGGACACAGCGCTCGGCCCCGTCGAGGGCCACCAGCAGGTGCCGGAACTCGGAGACCTCAGGGGGCACGAACAGGACGGCGGTATCGCACCGGCGCACGACGGCGTCGGCGGTGGCGCCCAGCAGGAGCCGCCGGGTCGGCGCCCGCGGGCGCCGGCCCAGCACCACGAGATCCACCTCCCGCTGCTCCGCCATCCGGTTGATCTCGATGCCGGGAATGCCGAAGGCAACCGCAACTTCGGGCCGACTCCCGCTCGCATCCCGGCCGCCATCGTCCCCGAGCCACTCGAGGAACCGGCACAGGTCGGTCCCGGGCGCGCCATCCGGATGGTCGCGGGTGCTGAGCAGCCGTCCGGCCGGGATCTCGCCCGACGCCGGGACGGGAAGCACATTGAGAATCGTCGCCGACGCCGGAGCCTGGCTCAGGCGGCGTGCGACCCGAACGGCGTGGCGGCCGTCGGAGGATTCATCGGTGGCCGCAAGCAGGCGTCCCAACACCACGATCGGTCGTATCTCGGGAGGGTTCGGCCGAAGGTTAGCCGACCGTTTATGAAGGTGTCGTGAAGGTTTCCTTGGATTTCGGCCGGACTCAACCCGCTGTAAGTTCCCTGCGATGACCGAGCGGCCGTCCAACCGGGTCGAGCGACTGGTGCTCGCGACCCCGACCCTGGTCGGGGAACTGAATCTCGACGCTGTGCTCCGGCGGGTGGTCGATCTCGCCCGTGATCTGCTGGAGAGCCGCTATTCCGCCCTCGGCCTGCTCGCCCCCGGCAAGACGTCGCTGTCCTCCTTCACCACGTCGGGCCTTGATGCCGCCCAAGTGGAAGCCATCGGCAAGCGTCCGGAAGGCCATGGGGTGCTCGGTCTCGTCATCCGGGAGGGCCAGGTGGTCCGGCTGCCCGACCTCACGACGCACCCCAACGCCGTCGGCTTCCCGCCCGCCCATCCGCCGATGCACTCGTTCCTCGGCGTGCCGATCGTGGGCCGCGACGGCGTCCTGGGGAACCTGTATCTGACCGAGAAGGTCGGGGCGGACACCTTCTCCGACGAGGACGTCCACATCGCGATGCTGTTGGCGAGCATCGTCGCGTCCGCGGTGGAGAACGCCCGGGACCACGAGCGCTCGACCCGGCTCCTCGAGGAAGTCCAGCAGCTCCACCGGAGCCGGGAGCGGTTCTTCGCGATGGTGAATCACGAACTCCGGAACTCGCTCGCGGCCGTGTACGGCTGGTCGGAGCTGCTCGTGCGGAAGAAAGACCCGCTCACGGTACCCCGGGGCGCCTTCGAGATTCTCGAGGCGGCCGAACAGGCGGTGGCACTGGTAAGCGATCTGCTCGATCTCAACCGGCTCGACGAGGACCGGCTCCGCCCGGTGATCCGGGACGTGGACTGCTGCAGTGTCGTGCGAGCCGCCGTGCAGCGGGTCGTTCCGGGCGCCGCCGAGAAGTCGATCACGATCGAACCCCCGGACCGCGGCGAGCCGCTGATCTGCCGGACGGACGCCCACCGGATCGAACAGATCCTGGTGAATCTGCTCACCAACGCGATCCGGCACGCGCCGGCCGACAGCACCATTACCGTGACCGCCACGCCGGAGCCGACCGGGATCGAATTCCGGGTCCAGGATCAGGGCCCCGGGGTCCCGGCGGACCTGGTGGAGAAGATCTTCGACATCTACTACACCGCCGCCGGCCCCGAAGGCCGCGGGAGTACCGGGGTCGGCCTGGCCCTGTCCCGCCGGCTGGCCCGCCTTCTGGGCGGGGACCTCCGCGCGGTGTCCCAGCCCGGTCAGGGCGCGCTGTTCATCCTGACCCTGCCCGCCACCGAGGCGCCGGCCGGGGATTGACCCGAGATGAAGCCGTCTTCACAATTGGTTGGAGGTGGTTTCAGCCGGGGAGGCCTAGCGTACGCCCATGAAAGTTCTCGTCGTGGAGGACGACCGGAAGGTCGCCGGATTCATCGAGCAAGGGCTCAAAGAGGAAGGCTACGTCGTCGATGTCGCGCCGGACGGTGATGAAGCGACGATGCTGGCCCACGTCTACGAGTATGACGTGATCCTGCTCGATCTGATGTTGCCCAAGAAGAACGGCTTCCAGGTGGCGCAGGAACTCCGCCGGGAAGGGCGCAGCACCCCGATCCTGATGCTGACCTCGCGGGACGCGGTCGAGGACATCGTCCGGGGTCTCGATGCCGGCGCCGACGACTACCTCACCAAACCGTTCCGGTTCGAGGAACTGCTCGCCCGGCTCCGGGCCCTGCACCGCCGCGGCGGCGCGGAACGGCTCGAGGTGCTCCGGTTCGGGCCGTTCGAACTCGACCGGCTCCGGCACCAGGCCGCGATCGACGGCAGCCGCCTCGATCTGACCGCGAAGGAGTTCCAGCTCTTCGAATACTTCATGCTCCATCCCGAAGAGGTGGTCCGGCGGACGACCCTGCTGGAGAAGGTCTGGGACATGCACTTCGACCCGGAGAGCAACGTGGTCGACGTGCACGTCGGCAACCTCCGGCGGAAGCTGCTCAAGCACGTCTCCGATCCGCGGATCGAGACGGTCCGGGGCGTCGGCTTCTGTCTCCGGCAGGCGGCGGCAACCCCGACCCGCAGCGCCGTGGCGCGATAGGCACCCATGGGCCGGTTCCTGGCGGTCGCCGGCCGGCCCCTCGCGACCGCGGTCTTCCTCCTCGCGGGGCTCCTGGCCCCGCGTTTCTTTTCGGCGGGCAGCGACCATCGCGTCTGGACCGCCGGGCTGATCCTGCTGGGCGCGCCGATCCTCTGGACGACCATCCGCGGAATGCTGGCCGGCCGGTTCGCGGCCGACCTGGTGGCGTCGCTCGCCCTGGTCACGGCGGTCGTCCTCGACGACCCGTTGCCGGGCCTGGTCATCGTCCTGATGCAGAGCGGCGGCGAGTCGCTCGAACAGCTGGCAGCGCGCCGGGCCTCGCGCGCGGTGGCGGACCTGGAAGCCCAGGCGCCCCGGGTGGCGCACCGGGTCGAGGCCGAGGGAATCCGGGACGTCCCGGTGGCCGACGTGGCCGTCGGCGACCGGCTGGTGGTCCGGCCGGGCGAGATGGTGCCCTGCAACGGCGTCGTCCGGGAGGGCCGGTCGTCCCTCGATACCTCGCGGATCACGGGGGAGCCCGTGCCCCGCTCGGTCACTCCGGGGGTGACCGTGGCAAGCGGTACGGTCAACGTCCAGAGCCCCATCACCGTCGAGGCGACCGCACGGGCCGAAGGCAGCCTCTATCACCAGATCGTCGAGTTGGTTCGGACCGCGCAGGAGAGCAAGGCCCCGCTCCAGCGCCTCGCCGACCGGGCGGCCGTCTGGTTCACCCCGATCACGGTCCTGGCCTGCGCCGCGGCCTATCTCGGGTCGGGCGATGCGACCCGGGTTCTCGCGGTGCTCGTCGTGGCCACGCCGTGTCCCCTGATCCTGGCCGCGCCGGTCGCCATGCTCGGCGGCATCAGCCGATCCGCGCGCCACCAGATCATCGTCCGGCACGGCACCGCACTCGAGCAACTCGCGCGAGTCGACACCGCCGTGTTCGACAAGACCGGCACCCTCACGCTCGGTCATCCGGTGGTGGAACGGGTCGATCCGATCGGGGAACGCCGCCGGGACGAGATCCTCTGCCTTGCGGCCGCCGTCGAACAGGGATCGGGCCATCCGCTGGCCCGGCCGGTGGTGGACGCCGCCGCCGCCGCGGGACTCGAGCTGCCCGCAGCGAGCCAGGTCGTCGAGGCGTCGGGACGCGGCGTCACCGGCGTCGTCGCGGGGCGGCGGGTCACGATCGGCGCCCTCACCCTGCTCCGCGAACTCGAGCCGGCCGCCGCCCGCGACTTTGCCGACGGGTCGGGCGCGCCGGGGCTGCGGGCCTATCTCGCCGTGGACGGCGAGGCCGCCGGCACCATCACCTACGCCGACCGGCTCCGGCCCACGGCCGGTTCGATGGCGGGCGCGCTCCGCCGTCTCGGTCTTGCGCGGATCGTACTCCTGTCGGGCGATCGGGAAGTCAACGCCCGGGCGGCTGCAGCCGAGCTCGGGATCCACGAGGCAATCGGCGACCTGCTCCCGCAGGACAAGGTGGGCTTCGTGGCGGCGCTCACGAAGCAGGGCCACCGGGTGCTCATGGTCGGTGACGGTGCGAACGACGCCCCGGCCCTGTCGGCTGCGGCGGTCGGGGTGGCGATCGCCGCCCACGGCGGCGGCATCAGCGCCGAAGCCGCCGACATCGTGCTCCTGAGCGACGACCTCGGCCGGATTCCCCGGGCGGTGGCCATCGCCCGGCGGACGCTCCACGTGGCCCGCCAGAGCATCGGCGTCGGGCTCGGGCTCTCGGCGGCGGCGATGGTCGTCGCGGCAGCCGGTGGGATTCCGCCCGCCATCGGGGCCCTGCTGCAGGAGGCGATCGACGTCGCGGTGATCCTCAACGCCCTCCGGGCGCTGCGCCCGGGCCCGACCGAGCAGCTCGCGGCCGATCTGGCTGGCCCGGCGCCCGCCTGAGCAGTATGCTCACCGTGCATGGCTGACTTCGTCGTGGTCGGTGCGGGCTCGGCGGGGGCCGTCGTCGCGAGCCGGCTCTCGGAGGAGGCGGCCTGCTCGGTCGAGTTGCTCGAGGCCGGCGGTCCGGCGGTGCCGAGCGCCTCGCTGATCCCGGCTGCCTTCAGCCGGCTCTTCGGCACCGCGGCCGATTGGCGTTTCCGCACCGAACCCGAGCCCGAACTCGACGGCCGGCAGCTGTATTGGCCGAGGGGGCGGATGCTGGGCGGTTCGAGCGCGATGAACGCGATGATCTGGACCCCGCCCTCGCGCGCCGATCTCGACGGCTGGCGCGACCTCGGCAATCCGGGCTGGGGGTGGGACGACTGCGAGCCGGCCCTGAGGCGCGCCGAGTTGGCCGCTCCGCCGGCGCCGGACCGGGTCGGGATCCCGGTCTCGCGGCATCGGACCATCAACCCCATGACGCACGCCTTCCTCGGGGCCGCCGGCCGCTTCGGTGCCGAGCCGAACGACGGGTTCCGGTCGGGGACCCTGGACGGCGCCGGTCTCTTTCAGGTGACCCAGTGGCGCGGCCGGCGGGTCAGCGCGGCGGCCGGATATCTCGCACCGGTCCGGAGCCGGCCGAACCTCACCATTACCACCGGGGCCCTGGCCAGGCGGATCCTGTTCGACGGTTCGCGGGCGGTCGGGGTTGAGTATCGCCGGGGATCGGAACTCCGGATCGCGCGCGGCCGCGTCGTCCTGGCGGCCGGCGCGGTGGGATCTCCTCACCTCCTCCTGGCCTCCGGCGTGGGCCCGGCCGCGGACCTTGCTCCGCTCGGGATCACCGTCGTGGCCGACCTGCCCGGGGTCGGAGCGAATCTCCAGGACCACCTGGCCGCCGGCGTCGTGTTCCGTTGTTCCCGGCCGGTGAGCCTTGCGGGCGCCGGCGGCCCGATCGACGTCCTGCGCTATCTCCTCTTCCGCTCCGGCCCGCTCACCTCGAACGTGGCGGAGGCCGGCGCGTTCATCCGAGTCGGCGATCCCGCCCCGGGGCCGACCATCGAGCTGCTGTTCGCCCCCGTCTTCTTCGTCGATCACGGGCGGGGCAATCCGGAAGGCCACGGGTTCACCATCGCCACCGTTCTGCTTCAGCCGGACAGCCGCGGGCGGATCACGCTTGCCGGCGCCGATCCCGAGGCGCCGCCGCGGATCGCTCCGCGGTATCTCTCCGAGCCGGGAGATCTCCGCCGCCTGGCGTCGGGTCTCGAGGCCGCCCGCGCCTGGGCCGCGGCCCCCGAGTTCGACCGCTATCGAGGCGACGAGTTCCTGCCGGGTCAGGGCCATCCGGCCCTGGCGATCCGCGCCCACGCCGAGACGCTCTACCACCCGGTCGGCACGTGCCGAATGGGCGCGGACGGCGGGGCGGTGGTGGGCTCCGACCTCCGGGTGCACGGCGTGGAGGATCTCTGGGTGGCCGACGCGTCGGTGATGCCGCGAATCACGAGCAGCCACACGCATGCGCCCACGGTTATTATCGGGGAGCGGACGGCGGAGTTGGTACGTTCTCGATTCTAAAGCCCGCTTCATCCATTCGTTGAACCGGCTTCACCAAGCACAGGACAGTTTTCGCCGGCTTCCCACACCGCCGGGGCTGTCCCCGGCCTTTTCCTATCATTGTCCGGAGTGACGATGAACGCACGCCTCGAGTCCTTCTCGTACGACGACGCGATCGTCCGGAAGTTCCTCTTCGCGACCTTCCTCTGGGGATTCATCGGGATGACGGTCGGGCTGCTGATCGCGCTGCAGCTCGCCTACCCGGCCCTCAACCTGGGTCTGCCCTTCACGAGCTTCGGCCGGCTCCGGCCGCTCCACACCAACGCGGTGATCTTCGCCTTCGCGGGCAACGCCTTCTTCACCGGGGCGTACTACTCGACCCAGCGGCTCCTGAAGGCGCGCATGTTCAGCGACGGCCTGAGCAAGTTCCATTTCTGGGGCTGGCAGTTGATCATCGTGGCGGCCGCGCTCACCCTGCCCCTCGGATTCACGCAGGCGAAGGAATACGCGGAGCTGGAGTGGCCGATCGACATCGCGATCGCGGTGGTCTGGGTGGCGTTCGCGATCAACTTCTTCGGCACGATTGCCAAACGGCGGGAACGGCATCTCTACGTGGCGATCTGGTTCTACATCGCCTCGATCATCACCGTCGCCGTCCTCCACATCTTCAACAACCTCTCGGTCCCCGCCGGCCTCTTCAAGAGCTATTCGATCTACGCGGGGGTCCAGGACGCCTTCATGCAGTGGTGGTACGGCCACAACGCGGTGGCGTTCTTCCTGACCACCCCGTTCCTCGGCCTGATGTACTACTTCATGCCGAAGGCGGTGGACCGGCCGGTGTTCAGCTACCGGCTCTCGATCCTGCACTTCTGGACGCTGGTCTTCATGTACATCTGGGCCGGCCCGCACCACCTCCACTACACCGCGCTGCCCGAATGGGCCTCGACGGTCGGGATGCTCTTCTCGGTGATGCTCTGGGCGCCGTCCTGGGGCGGCATGGTGAACGGCCTGCTGACCCTGCGCGGGGCCTGGAAGAAGGTGGTCGAGGATCCGATCCTCAAGTTCTTCGTGGTGGCCGTTACGGCGTACGGCATGGCCACGTTCGAGGGACCGATGCTCTCGGTCAAGACGGTCAACGGCCTGGCCCACTATACCGACTGGATCATCGCCCACGTGCACACCGGCGCGCTGGGCTGGAACGGCCTGCTCACCTTCGGCATGGTCTACTGGCTGATGCCGCGGCTCTTCCAGACGAAGCTCCACAGCGTCAAGCTGGCCGAGGTGCACTTCTGGCTCGCCACGTTCGGAATGATCCTCTACGCCGCGGCGATCTACAGCGCCGGCCTGACCCAGGGCCTCATGTGGCGGGCGTTCGACGCGACCGGCCGGCTCCAGTTCCCGGACTTCGTCGAAACCACGATGCGCCTGATGCCGATGTACCTGCTCCGGGCCGCCGGCGGTTCGATGTACCTCCTCGGCATGGGCCTGTTCGGCTACAACATCTTCAAGACCTGGGCGACCCGGCCGGCTACCTATGAAGAGCCGGTGATCCAGGCCGCCGCCCTCGAGCCGAACTACACCGAGGCGCCGCACCCCGAGATGGGCGGGCTCACGGCGTTCCTGCGGGCCACCTGGCACCGGACCTGGGAGCGACTGCCGGTCACCTTCACCGTGATGGTGACGCTGGCCGTGGTGGTGGCCTCCCTCTTCGAGATCATCCCGACGTTCCTGATCAAGTCGAACGTGCCGACCATCGCGTCGGTCAAGCCGTATACCCCGCTGGAGCTTGCCGGGCGCGACATTTACATCCGCGAGGGCTGCTTCAACTGCCACTCCCAGATGGTCCGGCCCTTCCGGTTCGAGACCGAGCGCTACGGCGACTACTCGAAACCCGGCGAGTTCGTCTACGACCACCCCTTCCTCTGGGGTTCGCGCCGGATCGGTCCGGACCTCGCCCGGGTCGGCGGCAAGTATCCTGACCTCTGGCACGTCCGGCACTTCAACAATCCGCCCGAGATCACCGCGCGCTCGATCATGCCGCCGTATCCGTGGCTGCTGACGAACACCCTCGATTTCGACGGCATCCAGCAGAAGGTCGACGCGATGGCCATGCTTGGCGTCCCGTACGGCGACGCCCTCAACCGGGCCCCGGCGATGGCCCGGGAGCAGGCCACCCAGATGGCGGCGGGCATCGCGGCGCAGGGCGGGCCGACGGATCTGGCCGACAAGGAAGTGATCGCGATCACCGCGTATCTCCAGCGCCTCGGCAAGGACATCAAGCTGGCGCAGAGCGGCAATCCGGCCGGCACCCTGGCCGGCGGAGGGACGCGCTGATGCGGCTCACCGACATCATGAGCGGTTCGGGCCTGTCCGGATACGCCACCATCGCCCTGATCCTGTTCATGGCGGCGTTCCTGGCCATCGTGGTCCGGACCTTCCTCCCGTCGCGCAAGCGGGAGATGGACGAGCACGGCCGGATCCCCCTCGACGACTATCCGCAGGCGACTTCGCCTCGTAAAGGAGCGCGTTCATGAGCCCCGATCCCAATCAGGACCGCCTGCTCGATCACGAGTACGACGGCATCCAGGAGTACGACAACCCGATGCCGCGCTGGTGGCTGGCCACCTTCTGGGTGACCATCATCTTCTCGGTCCTCTACGTGCTCAACATCCCTGGCGTCGGCGTCGGCAAGGGCCGAATCGCCGATTATGACGCGGAAATGGCCGTCGCGGCGGAACTCGCCGCGAAGAACGACCCGCTCGCCGGCCTGACCGCGGACGCGCTGGTCGCCGCCAGCCAGGATCCGGCGCAGCACGAACTCGGCCAGACCACCTTCACGACGATGTGCTCCTCCTGCCACCTTGCCGACGGCGGGGGCCTCATCGGCCCGAACCTCACCGATTCGTACTGGATCCACGGCGGCCAACCGCTCGAGATCATGAAGACGATCGTCGAGGGTGTGGCCGACAAGGGCATGCCGCCGTGGGGCAAGACCCTCAAGCCGGAACAGCTCAAGGCCGTGGCCGCGTACGTACTCACGCTCAAGGGGACCACGCCCAAGACGCCGAAGGCGCCGCAAGGCATCAACGTCGATTCCGCCGCCGCCGCGGCGGGAACGACGCCATAACGAGAGGACTAAGCAGTAGTACCATGACGCACGCCAACGCCCCGGACCGGGTTCTCTCGACGCTCAACGCCGACGGCTCCCGCCGGTGGCTCCGACCGAAGCTCTCGCCCGGGGCGTTCTGGCACAAGCGCAGGGTGGTCGCGTACCTGCTGATGTTCGTGTTCTTCATCATCCCGTACGTCCCCATCAACGGGAAACCGGCCATCCTGCTGGATCTGCCGCGGCGTGAGTTCACGATCTTCGGCACGACCTTCCTCCCGACCGACACGCTCCTCTTCATGTTGCTGGCGGTCAGCACCCTGATCGGGATCTTCCTGCTCACCGCGCTGTTCGGCCGGGTCTGGTGCGGCTGGGGCTGCCCCCAGACGGTGTACATGGAGTTCCTCTTCCGGCCGCTCGAGCGGCTGATCGAGGGAGGCCGGTCGGGCACCCTGGCGCTCGACCGCCAGAAGGGCTTCAAGCCGCGGCGATTGCTCAAGTACGTCGTCTTCTTCCTGCTGGCCCTGTTTCTGGCCCATACCTTCCTGGCCTACTTCGTCGGCATCGACCGCCTGGTCGAGTGGGTCCAGTTGTCGCCGTTCGAGCATCCGACGGCGTTCTTCATCATGGCCGGCACCACCGCGGCCATCATGTTCGACTTCACCTACTTCCGGGAGCAGACCTGCCTGGTGGCCTGCCCCTACGGCCGGCTCCAGTCGGTCCTGCTCGACCGGAAATCGCTGATCGTCGGCTACGACACCGGGCGAGGCGAGCCCCGGGCGAAAGGCGCCAAGCGCCCCGAAGGCGTCGGCGACTGCATCGACTGCAACGCCTGCGTGCTGACCTGCCCCACCGGCATCGACATCCGCGACGGCCTCCAGATGGAGTGCATCCACTGCACCCAGTGCGCCGATGCCTGCGACGAGATCATGGACAAGGTCGGCAAGCCGCGCGGCCTCATCCGCTACACCTCGCGGGACGAAATCGACGGCGTCCCGAAGAAGTTCCTCCGGCCCCGGGTGGTCCTCTATCCGCTGGCCCTGACCCTGTCGGTCGGCGCCTTCCTCTTCTTCCTGGGCACCAAACAGGACACCGACGTGACCCTGTTGCGCGGCATCGGCGCGCCCTATTCGATCCAGCCGGACGGCCGGGTGCAGAATCAGGTCCGCGTCCGGGTCACCAACCGCGGGGCGGACACCCGGGCATACCGGATCGAAGTGACCGGCGCAGCCGGCGCCCAGGTGATCGCCCCGGAGAATCCGTTGGTCGTTGCCCCCGGCGAGCTCCGGACCACGAGCCTGTTCGTCATCGGCGCCCGGGACCTGTTCCGGAACGGCCGGCTCGATGTCGTCTTCCGGCTCACCGACGGCAAGGGCTTTGATCAGACCTACCCGTACGACCTGGTCGGGCCGCGACCGGGCGACGCCCCGGCCGACTCCCCGGCCCCGCCGGCCGGAGGTACCCGATGAAGGTTCGCGCGGCGCTCTGGCCGATGGCCATCATCGGCGTCCTGGCCGTCACGGTCGGCGCCAACGGCTACCTGCTGTATGAGGCGAACCGCGGCATGGCCGCGATCGAGCCGGACTACTATCAGAAGGCCGTGGCATTCGACTCGACGATGGCCCAGGCGCGGCGCAACGCGACGCTTGGCTGGCGGGTGGTCGCGGCCCTCGACGCCGGTGGAACGCTGACGGCCACGATCGCCGATTCCGCGGGGCAGCCGGTGACGCCGGGTCGCTTCGCGGTGGAGGCCTTTCCGATCGCCTACGAGGACGGCACCGTCGCCGCCACGCTGACCGAGACCGGGCCGGGCCAGTTCACCGCCGCCCTCCCGCTCCGGCACGCCGGCCTCCACGAGTTTCGTTTCGAGGCCGACGTGGACACCCTGCGCTTCACCGCGGTGTTCCGCGGCGAGCCCGGCCGGAGCCTCAGCCCGAAGTCATGACGCTCTGGGCGGTCTTCCTCGGCAGCCTGGTCGGCAGCGCCCACTGCGCCGCCATGTGCGGCCTGATCGCCGGCGCGGCCGGCCGCCGCCCAACGCACGCCGCCGCCTATCACCTGTCCCGCCTCACCGGCTACCTGATCCTCGGCCTGATCGGCGGCGCGGCCGGGGCGGGCGCCGAGCGGCTCGGAACGCTGGCGGGACTGACGGGTACCGCCACCCGGATTGCCGGCGTGAGCCTGGCGGTCTTCGGCGTGGGCGTGATGCTGTCCGCCGCCGGGCTGCGGCCACTCCGCTGGAATCCTGGCCATGGCTGGATCGGCCGGGTCGCGGCCCGGGGCCGGGCACTCCCGCCGTTAGGCAGGGCTTCGGTGCTCGGCCTGGTCACCGCCGCCCTGCCCTGCGGCTGGCTCTTCGCCTTCGTGGCGGCGGCCGCCGCCACGGCGGACCCCGTCCGGGGCGCCCTCACGATGGCCGTCTTCTGGACCGGGACGGTCCCCGCCGTGGCGGGCGCGGGCCTGATGCTTGCCCGCCTGGCGGGACCGCTCCGGGCCCGCCTGCCGCTCGTGTCCGGTGCCGTGCTGGTCGGCTTCGGGCTCTATACCGCGCTGGTCCGCCCCGGATCGGGCCACGCCGGCCATGACGCCGCCCTGCCCGCGGCCGCCCCGATGCATGACCACGTCGCTCGCTGAGTCGGTCACGACGGCCTGCGCTCACTGCGGCTTGTCGGTGCCGGCGGGTGAGTGCGATCCGGACGCCACGCGGCAGTTCTGCTGCCCGGGGTGCCGCACCGCGTGGCAGCTGATCCACGAGTTCGGTCTCGAGAGCTTCTACCAGACCGACGAACGCCGGCAGGCGGCGGTGCAGAGCTCCGGCCGCGATTTTGCCGAGTTCGACCATCCCGCCTTCGAACGGCTCTACCTGACCCGGACCCGCGACGGCCTCGCCGAAGTCGAGTTGTATCTCGACGGGGTCCACTGCGCCTCGTGCGTCTGGCTGGTCGAGCGAGTGCCGCTGGCGGTGCCGGGCGCGGTGGCGGCGGAACTCAACGTGCCTCGCTCCCTGGCCCGGATCCGCTGGGACCCGGAGCGGACCCGGCTCTCCGCCATCGCCCGGTTCCTCGACCGCCTCGGCTATCAGGCCCACCCGTTCCGGGGCGGCCGCGCCGAAGCCCTCCGCCGCGCCGAGACCAGGGCAATGCTGGTGCGGATCGGCGTTGCCGGGGCGCTCGCGATCAACGTCATGACCGTGGCAATAGCCCTCTACGCCGGGTGGTTCGGTGCCATGGAGGCGAGCTATGTCCGCTACTTCCGCTGGGTGAGTCTCGCCCTCACCATCCCCGCGGTACTCGGCCCGGGACGGGTGTTCTTCAAGAGCGCCTGGGGTGCGGTGGCCGCCCGGCGGCTCCACATGGACGTGCCCGTGGCGCTGGCCCTGGGCGCCGGGCTCCTTCGCGGCGGCTACAACACCGTCACCGACTCGGGCCCGATCTATTTCGACGGCGTCGTCACCCTGATCTTCCTGCTCCTCGTCGGCCGGTTCCTCCAGCAGCGCGCCCAGCGTGCCGCCGCCGACTCGGCCGAACTGCTGCATTCGCTGACGCCCGCCACGGCCCGCCTGGCGGCCGATGGCGGCGAAACGCTGGTACCGGTCGAGGCGCTCGAGCCGGGCGCCGAGGTGGTGGTCCGCGCGGGCGAGACCGTCCCCGTCGACGGCGCGGTCACCGACGGACGCTCGGCGCTCGACCTCGCCCTGCTGACCGGCGAGTCACGGCCGGTGTCGGTCGGCCCCGGTGACCGGGTCTACGCGGGCACGATCAACCAGAGCGCGGCGCTTCGAATCCGAATCAGTGAGGCCGGCGAGTCCACCCGCCTTGGGCGGATCCTCGCCGAACTGGAGGCGGGGATGCGGCGCCGGGCGCCGGTGGTGCAGACCGCCGACCGGGTGGCCGGCTGGTTCGTGGCCGCCGTGCTGGTGCTGGCGGCCGCGACCTGGCTCGTCTGGCGCGGCACCAATCCCGATCTCGCGGTGGACAACGCGATCGCGCTGCTGGTGGTCACCTGTCCCTGCGCCCTGGCGCTCGCCACGCCGTTGGCCATGACCGTGGCCGTGGGCCGGGCCGCCCGCCAGGGGATCCTGATCCGCGGTGCCGACGCGCTCGAGCAGCTGGCCCGACCGGCTCGGCTCTTCCTCGACAAGACGGGCACCCTCACCGAGGGAAGGCTCGAGTTGCTGCACTGGGAAGGCGCCGCCAGGCTCCGGCCGATCATCAAGGGCGGCGAGCGTCATTCGCATCACCCGATCGCGCGGAGCTTCGATCGGGCCTGGCCGGAGGTGGCCGCCGCGCCGGTGGACGCCGCCCGGCAGACGCTCGGCGGCGGGCTCGAGTGGGAGCACGGCAATACCGGCTATCGGATCGGGTCTCCGGCGTTCGTAATGGCGACGGCCGCCGATCCTGACGGGCTGGCGGAGCGAATCCCCGCGCACCTCACCCCGGTGCTGGCGGCCGAAGCCGGGCGGGTCGTGGCGGCCGCCGGTTTCGGCGATCCGATCCGCCCCGACTCGGCGGCGGCGGTCGCCGCCCTCTCGGCGCGCGGGTTCACCGTCGGCGTCCTGTCCGGCGACGCCCCCGCCGCGGTCCTCGCCACCGCGACGGCCGCCGGCATCGAAACCGGCGCCGTGCAGGGCGGGATGACCCCGGAGGGGAAGATGGCGGCCGTGCGCGCCGCCCTCGCGGCCGGTCCGGTGGTGATGGTGGGCGATGGCGTCAACGACGCGCCCGCGATGGGCACCGCGAGCGTCGGCGTCGGGGTGAAGGGTGGTGCGGAGGCCTGTCTCGCGACGGCCGACGTGTTCCTGGCCCGGCCGGGACTCGGACCGCTCGTCGACCTGGTGGACGGCGCCCGCGCCGCGATGCGGGTCATCCGGACCAACATCGCGATCTCCATCGGCTACAATGTGGTGGGGGCGGGGCTGGCGATCGGCGGGTTGATCAATCCCCTGGTGGCGGCGGTGCTGATGCCGGCAAGTTCGCTGACCGTCATCCTCCTCAGCTGGCGGAGCCGGACCTTCCGGACCGCGCGATGACCGTCCTCTACCTGCTCGTCCCGCTGGCCGTGGTCATTGCCATCGTGGCGGTGGCGGGCTTTGCCTGGGCCGCGCGGCGCGGCCAGTTCGACGACCTCGACACCCCCGCCCTCCGCGCCCTCCGGGACGACCAGCCGGTCCGGCGGTCCCGGCGGCCCGACGACGCCACGCCGCCGTACGGTCAGTAGACCGGATTCCGCCGCTCCAGGTAGCCGGCGCGGGACCGCTCGATCGCGTTGACGAGCGGGGCAGGATCGAAGCGCACCGGATCGGTGCACGGCAGGCCGGTTTCCGCCGCGGCGGCCGCACAGGCCTTCCGGGCCGCGTCGTCGTCGAGGTCGTAGGTGTTGAGACAGACGCCGATCACCTTGGTCGGGTGGACCGCCGACCCCACCATCTCGTACATCTCCACATACCGCGAGAGCGGCGGGATCCGGAGCCACGGCGTGGTCCGGTACTCGCCGATGTGCGTCCGGGTGGCCTGGTGGCACAGAATCAGGGCGTCCGGACAGGATCCATGCAGCAGGCCGATGGTGACGCCCGAATACCCGGGGTGGTTGATGCTGCCCTGCCCCTCCACCAGCACGATGTCCGCGTCCTTGGCACCACGGAGCACCAGGTCTTCGGCGGCGCCGGCGATGAAATCGGCGACAACCGCATCGACCGCGGTGCCCCACCCCTCGATGAAGATGCCGGTCTGCCCGGTCGCCACGAAGTTCGTACGGACCCCGCGGGCCTTGAGCGCCGCGGTGAGCTGCAACTGGGCGGTCATCTTGCCGACGTTGCAGTCCGTCCCCACCGTGAGAATCACGAACGGATCGACCAGCCGCGCCTCGCCGGCCGCGATGGGCAGGTGGGCGGGCGCCTTCCGGGCATCGAAGATCCGGCGGCCGAGTCGCGCGGCCTGGGCCGAGAGATCGGGATCGTCGGACAGGAAGGTGTGGAGCCCGCTGATCAGATCGCAGCCGGCCTCGAGCGCCTTGGCCAGCCAGGTGCGCCACTCATCGGGGAGTTTGCCGCCCGCCGGGGCGATCCCGATCATGATGGCCGTCGGCTTGAGGGCGAGGCCTTCCTCGATCGACCCGACCACGGGAATCGCCCCACCGAAGCCGAGGACGTCCGCGGCGGTCTTGCCGGCCGCGCGGCGGTCGAGCACGCCGACCACGCGGCCGGGGTGATACCGGATGACGGAATTGGCGGTTTTCGACTCGAGCGGATGGAAGTTGCCGTCCGCGAGAATCAGGTATCTGGGTTCGGACATAGGCCGGCCGGAGTGGGAGCGCGCCGGGTCCGCTCAGGAGGAGCGCCCGGCGCCTTTGGTATGCAAAATTGTATCCGAAAACCCCGCACGGTCAAGCGGCGCCGACGGGAGTCGGCGCCGCCGGGGCCGGTTATTTCACTTCGTCGTCTTCGAGGACCTCGGCGTCGTGGACGCCGTCGTCGGCCCCCTTCCCGAGCTGCTTGGCCTGTTCCCCGCCGCCCTTGAGGAGACCCATCTTGGCCTTGAGTTCGAGGAGCTGCTGATCGGCGGACCCGTGGTACTCGAGCTGTTTGAACTGCGCCTGCAGGTCGT
>JBFXAY010000048.1:0-39935 GCA_050183815.1 Gemmatimonadales bacterium
GAGGAGGAGCAGTCCCAGCCGGAACCGACGGCCGAGCAGGAAAAGGAAAAGCAGGAGAAGGAGGAGGAGATCGACTGGGAGGAGATCCTCCTCAACGGCTTCGACGTCGGCGGCGTCAAGCCGCAGTTCGAGGACCAGGAGTACCTCGAACCGGTCTGCATCGAGCAGCCGAATCTGATCGACCATCTCCGCGAACAGCTCCAGCTGATGCACCTCTCGCCGCGGCAGTCGCTGCTGAGCGAGGAGTTCCTCGGCAACGTCAACGAAGAGGGCTACCTGACCGCGTCGCTCGAGGAGATTCTCGGGTCGGTCAACGTCCTCCTCGAGTCGCACTCGGGTGGCGGGGCGGAGGAATCGGAATCCGGCGACGATCCGGCAGAGGACGCGCCGGCGGCCCCGGCGGCGCCGCCGGTGCCCTATTTCGAGGTGGCCGAAGTCGAGGAGATGCTCGGCGTTCTCCAGCGGCTCGACCCGCCCGGGGTCGGTGCCCGGGACCTCCAGGAGTGCCTCGCGATTCAGCTGCGGGAAGCGAAGGAAACCGAGTCGCTCATCTACCGGCTCGTCACCGAGGCCTTTCCCGACCTGATCAACCACCGCTGGAACGATCTGGCGAAGCGGTTCGGGGTCGAACCGGCCAAGGTGCAGGCGGCCGCCGACTCGCTGTCCCGGTACGATCCGAAGCCCGGGCTCAAGTACTCGAACCGCGGCGACGGTTACATCATTCCCGACCTGATCGTGGACAAAGTGGACGGGAAGTACCACGTGAGCCTGAACGATACGGGCGTGCCGCGGCTCCGGCTCAGCCGGTCGTATCAGGACGTGGCCCGTGACAAGAAGGCGCTGACCCAGGAGAACAAGGAGTTCATCGCCCAGAAGATGAACAGCGCCAACTGGATGATTCAGGCCATCGAGCAGCGGCGGCAGACGATGCTCAAGGTCATGAACTTCATCGTGGACCGGCAGCGCGCGTTCTTCGAAAAAGGCGTCGAGTTCCTCAAGCCGCTGACCCTCCGGGAGGTGGCCGAGGTCATCAGCATGCACGAATCCACCGTGAGCCGGGTCACCAACGAGAAGTGGGTCCAGACGCCGCGCGGCGTCCTGCCGCTCAAGTACTTCTTCTCGAGTGCCTTGACCACTGCCTCGGGCGAGGACGCCAGCGCCCGGTCGATCCGGGCCAAGCTCCAGAAGATGGTCTCCGAAGAGGACCAGGCGAAGCCGCTCACCGACCAGCAGATCGTCCACCGGTTCAAGGAACAGGGCATCCAGATCGCCCGCCGGACGGTGGCCAAGTACCGCGATCAGCTCGGCATCCTGCCCGCCCGGATGCGCAAACGGGTATGACCGCGCCGGCGGGCGACCATCTCGACGTGAGCGTACTGGTTCCGGCCAAGGACGAGGCCGAGAACCTTGCCGAATTCGTGCGGCTCTGCGGCGAGGCGCTGGGGCCGGCGGGTTTCTCCTTCGAGGTCATCGTCGTCGATGACGGCTCCCGTGACGGGACGCCCGCGTTGCTGGCCGAGTTGGCGGGTCGGCACCCATTCCTCCGGTCGGCGCGGCACCGGCGGCAGCGGGGTATTGCCGAAGCGCTCCGGTCCGGCGCGGATGCGGCGCGCGGCGACGTGCTGGTGTTCTATCCCGCCGACCTGCAGTACCTGCCGGAGGACATTCCCGCCCTCGTCCGGCCGATCCTGGCCAACGAGGCCGACATGGTGACCGGCTCGAAGCAGGGGAAGTACGAGAAGGCCTTCGTGAGCGGGATCTACAACCGCCTGTGCCGCTGGCTGTTCGGGGTCCAGGTCGAGGACCTCAACTCGGTGAAGGCGTACCGCGCCGAGATCATGCGAATCGTGCCGATGCGGCCGGACTGGCACCGCTACATGGTGGTCATCGCCGCGGTGGAAGGTTTCCGGGTGGTGTCCCGCCCGGTCCCGCTGCATCCCCGGCGGGCCGGCGTGTCGAAGTTCAGCTGGACCCGGATCCCGGTCGGCGTGATCGACCTCCTGTCGGTCTGGTTCCAGCTTCGGTTCGGCCGGAAGCCGATGCTGTTCTTCGGCGTCCTTGGCGCGATCCTGTTCGGTGCCGGCTTCCTGGCGGGCGTCGTGGCGCTGGTCATCCGGTTCGGTTTCGGGGTCGGGTTCCGGCCCCTGCTGACCCTCGTCGAGACGCTGGTGATCAGCGGGATCGCGCTGTTCGGTTTCGGCTTCGTCGCCGAGGTCGTGGCCGGCCTTCGGGAAGAGGTTCGCGACCTGAGCCGGGAACTGCGCCGCCGGCATCCGGACGCCTGACCTCGATGCAGGTGGTCTTTCTCACCCACAACTACCCGCGGCACGCAGACGACGTGGCCGGAGGCTTCCTCCGGCCCCTTGCCCTGGCGCTTCGGGACCGCGGTCATGACCTCGCGGTCGTGGCGCCGAGTGACGGCGGGAAGGGCGGCGTGGACCGCCTCGACGGGATTCCGGTGCACCGGGCCCGCTACGCGTCGGTCGGTCGCGAGCGGTACGCGTATTCCGGCAGAATGACCGAGGCCCTTCGTTCGCCGGGCGGGTGGTGGGCGATTGGCGGAATGATCCGGTCCCTCCGGCGGACGGCCCGCGAGGTGGCCCGGCCCGGCGCCGTGATCCACGCCCACTGGTGGTTCCCGTCGGGCGTCGCCGCGCCGCCCGAGCGGCCGGCGGTCGTCACGTTGCACGGCACCGACGGCCGGCTGCTGGGGGCCCCGCTGGCGCCCTTCGTGGCCCGGCTCGCGTTTCGGCCCGGTCGGGTCGTGACGACCGTCAGCGCGCCCCTGGCGGAGGCGGTGCGGGCCCGGACCGGCCGGGTCGTCGACGGCGACCATGTCTGCCCGATGCCGGTCGTCGATCGCGGCACCCGCTCCGCGGGGGGTGGCGGCCTGGTCTTCGTGGGGCGGCTGACGTCGCAGAAGCGAGTGCGGCTTGCCATCGAAGCGCACGCCCGGCTTCGGCGGGATCGCCCCGGCCTCGCCCTCACCATTGTCGGCGATGGTCCCGAGCGGCCGGACCTCGAGGCACTCGCCGCCCGGCTCGGCACCGCGCCCGCGGTCCGGTTCACCGGCCAGCTGGCGCCGGCTGCGGTGGCAGCGATCCTTGCCCGGGGTGACGTGTTCGTGTTTCCCGCCGAACGGGAAGGCCTGGGACTCGCCGCCGTCGAGGCGTTGATGGCGGGGCTTCCGCTCGTGGTGTGTCGCGACGGTGGGGGCGTACTTGACCTGCTTGCCGAAGCCGGAGCCGGGGAATCGGTCGCGCCGGACCCCGCCGGGATTGCCGCCGCGGTTCGGGGCCTCCTCGATGACCCCCATGCCGCGGGTCGGGCGCACGAGGCCGGCACCCGATGGCGGACCCGCCTGACACCCGACGCGGTCGCGGCTCGTTGCGAAGGTTGGTATCGCGAGGCCCTCGGTGGCTAGCCGGCATCTCGGCCGGATCGTCCGGGCGGTCCTCGGGCTCGTGGTGGTCGGCTACGCCCTTTGGTACCTGGCTCGGAACTGGGAGGAGGTCTCCCGGGCCGACATCGCGTGGCGGATCGCGCCGCTCCCGATCGCAGCCTCCGTGCTGCTGGTGCTGGCGACCTACGGGCTCCTGGTCGAGGGGTGGCGCCGGATGGTCGGCGGCTGGGGCGCGCAACTCGGCTGGTGGGCGGCGGCGCGGGTCTGGGTGTTGTCCAGCATGGGCAAGTATCTGCCGCTCAAGGTCTGGGCGATCGCGGGCATGGCCGTGCTCGGCCGGGAAGCCGGGGTCCCCGGGGCGGTGGCCACCGCGTCGGCGATCGTGCTCCAGATCGTGTCGATCGGCACCGGGGCGCTGGTGGTGGCACTGACCGGGAGTCAGGCGCTCGAAGCGCAGAACCCGGGCACGCACGCGGCGTTGGCCGGGCTCGTCGGCATTGCGATGGCGAGCCTGCTGCTGGTGCTGTGGCCGGCGCCGCTCAACTGGATTCTCCGCCGCCTCGGCGGGGGGGCAGCGGTGACCCCGCCGTCCTGGCCGGCCGTGGCGGCCGGCGTTGTGATCAATGCGGGGGCGTGGGTCCTGTATGGCGTGGCGCTCTACTGGCTGGCCCACGGCGTCTTCGCCGACTCGGCCCTGACCGTGGCCCAGGCCATCGGGGCGTTCACCGCCTCGTACCTGGCCGGGTTCCTGATGCTCCTGGCCCCGGGGGGCTTCGGCGTTCGGGAGTCGGTGTTCATATTTCTAACCCAGTCGGTGCTCGGCCTGGGCCCGGCGGCGGCGTTGGCGATCGTGTCCCGGATCGCCATGACGGTGGCGGATCTCATGGCGGCGGCTCCGTTCGTGTTGGCGCCGAGGAGGCCTGGTGGCACAACCTGACCGATCGTCCGAATTCGTCCCGCCGCGTCCCGGCCTGGTGGCGACCGGAATCTTCCTCCTGGCCGCCCTGGTGCTCTGCTGGCCGATGTTCACCGGCCAGTTCCTCGCGGGACCGTGGTCGGACCAGTTCGAGGCGGGGTATGCCTTCCGCCACTTCGCGGCGGAGTATTTCCGGCAGCATCACGCGATTCCCCAGTGGAATCCGTTCCTGTTCGGCGGATTGCCGTTCGTCGGCGCCGCCCACGGCGACATCTTCTACCCGACGGCCTGGCTCCGGTGGTTCCTGCCGACCGACCTGGCCATGAATCTAGGCTTCGCCATCCACATCGTCCTCGCGGGCGTGACCATGTACGGTCTGCTCCGGACCCTCAAGGTGTCGTGGGGCGGGGCGGTGGTCGGTGGCCTGAGCTACGAGCTCACCGGGATCGTGATCTCCCTGGTGCATCCCGGGCACGATGGGAAGCTGTTCGTCTCGGCCCTCGCGCCGCTCCTGCTCTACGGGATCGTGCGCGCGGTGCGGGATCGCTCGCTCGCGGGGTATGGATTCATGGCCCTGGTGACCGGGCTCTCGCTCCAGGGTCATCCGCAGGCGGCGTACTACCTGCTCGTGGCCGGGGCGGTCTGGGGGCTCTTCTGGGTGTTCGGCGCCGAAGGACCTCAGGGCGCGCGGCGGTGGCAGGTCATTGCCGGCGCGGTCGGCGCGGTGGCCCTCGGCGTCGGACTCTACGCCGTCTACGCACTGCCGATGGCCGAATACGTTCCGTTCAGTCCGCGCGGCGATGGCGGATTCAATACCGGCTGGGCCTACGCCAATCAGTTTCGCCTCCCGGTGGGGGAACTCCTCGGGCTGCTGCTGCCCCAGATCGACGGCGGCGCGACGCCGGGCTATTTCGGGGCCAACGGTCTCAAACTGCATAGCGAGTACGTCGGCCCCATCGTCCTGATGCTCGCCGCGTTCGGAATGACCGGCGGGGCCCTGGAGCGCCGGCGAGACCAGATCGCGCTCGGCACGATCGCCACGCTGTTTCTGTTGGTGAGCATCGCCGGTGCCACGCCGTTCTTCCGGCTGTGGTATGCCTTGATGCCGCTCGCGGGCCGGCTTCGCGCCCCCGGCATGGCGTTCTACCTCGTGGCCCTTCCGCTGGCGGCGTTCGCGGGGCTGGGGGCCGACCGCCTCTTCCGGGGCGACGGACTCGGGCTGCGGCGAGTGTGGATCGTCGGCGGGGTCGCGCTGGTGCTCGCGCTCTTCGCCGTGCTCGGGATCGGGCAGGCGATCGCCGAGGATATTGCCCGATCGAGCGGGGCGCCGCCCGAGATGCCGATCTACGGCGCCGCAGCACTCAAGGCCGACGGCCTCAGGCTGCTGCTCACGGCGGCGATGGGCTTGGCGGCGATCTGGGCGGTCGGGACGAGCCGACTCAAGGGCGCGGTGGCGATCGCGGTATTGGCGCTCGTCACGGCCGTTGACCTCAGCGTCGTCGGTTCCCGCTACTTCGAATGGTCGCCGCCCGCGTCGATCACTTATGCCGCGGACAGCGTCGTCCAGCGACTTCAGGCCACGCCGCTGCCATATCGGGTCTACTCGCCGGTCTCCGGCGGCGAACTCGGCAAACTCAACCCGTATCCCAAGAGCCGCCTGATGGGGGATGGCGTGCCGACCCTGCTTGGCTACCACGGGAACGAGCTCGTCGCCTTCGACGAAGTGTTGGGCGGCAAGAATCTCTGGCAGCGGCAGCTCGATCCCCGCATGTGGCAAATGTTCGGGGTGCGCTTCGTGGCGTTGAGCCAGCCGCAGAACCTCCCCGGTTTTCACCAGGTGGTCGGCCCCATCTCGACGCACCATGGCAACGCGATCCTCTACGAAGCGGACACGATACCGCCGTACGCCCGAGTCCTGCCGGCGGCGGCCGCCGTCCCGGACAGCGAAATCGTGGCGACCGTGGCCGACCCGCGGTACCCCTTCGAGCAGTTGGTCCTGGTGCCGGATACCTCGGCGATCAAGCCGCCGCCCCTCGGCTCGGTACTTCCGGAACCGTCCCGCCGCACCGCAACGGTCAGCGAATGGTGGGCGGGCCACATCAGGGTCGCCGTGACCGGCGACGCCGAGCGCACGGAGTATCTGGTCGTCGCAGAAAATTGGTATCCGGACTGGCACGCGAAAGTCGACGGCCAGCCGGTGCCTGCCGTACGCGGGCAGGGGACCCTGCTGACCGTCGAGTTGCCGCCCGGGGCCCGGGACGTCACCTTCGACTTCGACTCGGCGGCGTACCACCGGGGCAGGCTCATCAGTCTGGTGTCGCTGCTCGGCGTGGTGGGACTGTTCCTCGGGCCGCTGGCGCGGCGGGGTCGATCGCGTGGCGACTGAACGTTACCTCGTCATTCTCCCGACGTACAACGAGAGCGAGAACCTGCCCCAGATCGTTCCGACGATCCTGGAGCAGGACTCCCGCCTCGAAGTGCTCGTCGTCGATGACAATTCGCCCGACGGGACCGGTCAACTGGCGGACCAGCTCGCCGGCGCGTTTGCCCGGGTGCACGTGCTCCATCGGACGGCCAAGGAAGGTCTCGGCAAGGCCTATCTCGCGGGTTTCCGGTGGGGGCTGGAGCACGGCTTCGACCGGCTCCTCGAGATGGACGCGGACTTTTCCCACGATCCGAAGTTCCTCCCGGCGCTGATCGCCGCCGCGGACAGCGCCGATCTGGCGCTCGGCTCGCGCTACAAGAGTGGGGTCAACGTCATCAACTGGCCGATGTCGCGGCTCCTCTTGTCGTACTTCGCGAACATCTACGTCCGCTGGGTCACCGGCCTCCCGCTCACCGACGCGACCGGCGGCTTCAAGTGCTTCCGCCGCGAGGTGCTCGAGGCGCTGCCGCTCGACCGGATCCGGTCCAACGGCTACGCCTTCCAGATCGAGATGAGCTTCCGGGCCTGGCGGAAGAAGTTCCGGCTGGTCGAGGTGCCGATCGTCTTCACCGACCGGGTCGAGGGCAGCAGCAAGATGAGCAAGGCGATCGTCCGCGAGGCCATCTGGATGGTCTGGTGGCTCTGGATCGCCGACCGGGTGGGGAAGCTGTGACCGCCGTTCGGTTCTTCAAGATGACCGGTTCGGGGAACGACTTCGTCTTTCTCGATGGCCGGGAGCACGATTGGGCCGACTGGCCGGCCGAGCGGATCCGGGGGGTCTGCGACCGGCGACGGGGTGTCGGCGCCGACGGCATCGTCCACCTGGCGCCGCTTCCGGATGGCGCCGTCCGGATGATCTACTACAACGCCGACGGCTCCCACGCGGGCATGTGCGGCAACGCCGCGCTCTGCAGTACCCGGCTCGCCGTCCGTCTCGGCCTGGCCCGCCCGGAGCGGGTCGAGTTGGAGACCGATGCGGGCCGGCTCGACAGCCGCTGCGTCGGTCCGGGCTGGCAGGCCGAACTCCGGTTTCCGACCGCCGTCGTGCCGGGCCCGCGAGATCTCCGGCTCTGCGCCGGCGAACGCCGGGCCTTCCAGGGTACGGTCGGGGTGCCGCATCTCGTGCTCGAGGTCGATGACGTGGCCGCCGTCCCGCTGGCGGCGCGCGGCCGGGAACTCCGGTTCGCTCCCGAGGCCGGTCCCGAGGGAAGCAACGTGAACTTCCTGAGCCGCCTGGCCGACGCGGATGCGGACTGGGCGATGCGGACGTACGAACGGGGCGTCGAGGGAGAGACCCTCGCCTGCGGAACGGGCACGATCGCGGCCGCGCTCGCGTTCGCCCGGGCCGGACTCCTGCGGCTTCCGGCCCGGATCCGCGCCGCGGGCGGCTCCGTCTACTCGGTTACCGCCACCCTGGACGGTGACGAGGCCACCGACGTGTGGCTCTGCGGCGAAGGCCGCCTCGTGTTCACCGGCGACCTCCAGATTTGATGCGCGGAGTCCGGGCGCAGCTCCTGATGGCGTTGCTGCCCGGCATTCTCGCGGCTCAGGTCCCCACCCGGATCGTCGCCCCGGCCGCGCCGGGGGGCGGATGGGATCAGCTCGCCCGGACGATGCAGCGGGTGCTCGAAACGGAGCGGATCGCCACGCGGGTCACGGTCGAGAACGCCCCGGGTGCCGCCGGGACCGTCGGCCTGGCCCGGTTCATCTCCGCGGACCGCGGGAGCGGTGATGCCGTGCTCGTCACCGGACTCGTCATGGTGGGCGGCATCGTCCAGAATCACTCCCCGGTGGGCCTCGGCGACGCGGTGCCGATCGCACGCCTCGTGGGCGAGTACGAGGTGATCGCGGTGCCCGCCGCCTCGCCGCACCGAACGTTAGGCAGCCTGCTCGAGGCGTTTCGCGCCGACCCGGGATCGGTCTCGTGGGGCGGGGGCTCGGCCGGCGGAACCGACCAGATCCTCGTGGACCTCGTGGCCCGCGCCGTCGGCGTCGATCCCAACCGGAGCAATTACGTCGCCTTTTCGGGCGGCGGGGAGACCAAGACGGCCCTCCTGGGTGGCCAGGTCACCGTCGCCATCGGCGGGCTCGGCGAGTTCGCCGACCTGATCGAACTTGGCCAGGTGCGAGCCCTCGCCGTCTCGGCGCCAGAACGGATTCCCGGCACGGCGATCCCGACGCTGCGGGAGTCCGGGTTCGAGATCGAACTTGCCAATTGGCGCGGCGTCGTGGCACCGCCGGGCATCCGGCCGGCCGAGCGGGCGGCCCTCATCGGCGCCATGGAACGGATGACCCGCTCGGCGGCCTGGGCCGAGGAACTCGAGCGGCGCGGCTGGGAGCCGCTGTTTCTCGGGGGCGACGGGTTCGCGCGGTTCCTGGCCGCCGAGACCGAGCGGGTCGAGGGGCTGGCCCGGCTCAAGGCGGGCGGGCGCGGTCCAGCCGCGGATCTCCCGTGGTTGCCGGGGGCGGCGGGTGGGCTCTTGATCCTGTCGCTCGGATATGTCTTGATTCGCGAGCGCCGGTCGATCGAACCGGTTTCCGGCGCCGGCCTCGGAAAGGCCGGACTCATTCTGGCCGCCATGGCCGCCGACGTACTGCTGCTCGACCGGGTCGGTTTCATCGGGTCGAGCCTCATCCTGTTTGCGGCTGCCGCGGTGGCGTTTGGCGAGCGGTTGGGCCGGGCGGTGGCCATCGGCCTGGCCTACTGCCTCGGCGTGTTTCTGCTGTTCTCGTGGGCGCTCGACATCCGGCTCCCGACCGGGCTCTGGTGGGGTCGGCCGTGATTGACACCCTGATCGCGCTGCTGCACGGCTTCCAGGCGGCCCTCACGCCGCTGCACCTCGGATTCGCCCTCCTGGGCGCCGCGCTCGGCACGGCGATCGGGGTGCTGCCGGGCATCGGCCCGGCCATGACGGTGGCGCTGCTGCTGCCGGTGACGTTCGGAGCCGAGCCCGCGTCGGGGCTCATCTTGCTGGCCGGGATTTACTACGGCGCGATGTACGGCGGGTCGACGACCTCAATCTTGTTCAACGTCCCCGGCGAGAGCGCCACCATCGTTACCGCGCTCGAGGGCTACCAGATGGCCCGGGCCGGCCGGGGTGGGGCGGCCTTGGCGACGAGCGCCGTCGGCTCCTTCGTGGCCGGAACCATCGGCACCGGCCTCCTGGCCGTGTTTGGACCGGGCCTGGCGTCGCTGGCGCTCCGGTTCGGGCCGGCCGAGCAGTTTGCGCTCACGGTCCTCGCGTTCGCGATCGTCACCAGCGTGCTCGGCGAGAGCCTGGCCCGGGGGCTGGCGAGCCTGGCGGTCGGGCTCCTGATCGGCGCGGTCGGGATCGACCCCCAAACCGGCTCGGCGCGACTCACGTTCGGGATCCCGCAACTGCTGGACGGCGTGGACGTCATCGTGGTGGCGGTGGCGTTCTTTGCCGTGGCCGAGAGCCTGAGCCTGGCGCTGAGCTGGGTTGCTGGCAATGACCAGGAAGCCATCCCGGCCGGTCCGGCGCGTCTCAACCGGGCCGACTGGCGGCGCTCCTGGCCGGCCTGGCTTCGAGGCACCCTGATCGGCTTTCCGCTCGGCGCGGTGCCGGCCGGCGGTGCGGAGTTGCCGACGCTCCTGTCCTACGGCCTCGAGCGCCGTCTCTCACGCCATCCAGAGGAGTGGGGCAAGGGCGCCATCGAGGGCGTGGCGGGCCCCGAGGCCGCCAACAACGCCTCGGCGGCCGGGACCCTGGTGCCGCTGCTGTCGCTCGGCATTCCCACGACCGCCACGGCGGCGGTGCTGCTGGCGGCGTTTCAGCAGTACGGCCTGCAGCCCGGGCCGCTCCTGTTCCGGAACGAGCCGGAACTCGTCTGGACGCTCCTGGCCTCGCTGTTCGTGGGCAACGCCATGCTCCTGGTGCTCAACCTCCCGCTGGTGGGCATCTGGGCTCGGCTGGCCTCGATTCGCCCGGCCTTGCTGCATGGCGGGATCCTGGTCCTGTCGACGGTGGGGGCCTGGACGATCCACCGGTCGGCCGCCGATTTGGTCATCCTGTTCGTCCTGGCCCTGATCGCCCTCGGGTTCCGGGTCCTGTCGATTCCGGCCGTCCCGGCGGTGATTGGGGTCATCCTGGGGCCGCTGGCCGAACAGCACCTGAGCCGGGCGTTGCTCGTGGCAGACGGGAAGTGGGCGGCGATTCTGGGGCGGCCGATTGCTGGGGGGATCCTGGGCTTGGCGGTGCTGGTGGTCGGCTTTTCGGTCGTCCGGCGGTTTCGAAAGCCGTAGCGGGTCGGGTTGGGTCAGGCACGTGGACCGTTCTTCGAAGTCGTTGCTCCAGATCATCTTAGTCCGACTACGGCGGGGTCAGTGGGGGACCGAGATCCGGATAGCATGCGGGTTTCCCACAGTTTTCCACCAGGGCACTTAACATAATACATCTTATACGACGTTATCCGGTCCCGCCGACCGGACACTGCCGAAAGATCTGTTGACGGCCCTGCCGGAGTTCCGGCGCCCGGGCTTGCTGGGTTTCGGGCGCGAGCCAAGGCGCCCGGGGTCGCGAAAGAAAACGGGCGCCCCAATCGAGGCGCCCGCGAGGTCGACGGCTCCTTGGTGCCGGCTACAAGCCGCCGCCGGTCAACTCGGCCAGCCGGACGCGCGCCTCGGCCGTACCGGCGTCCTGCTCCGGGAAACGCTTGATGACGTCCCGAAGGACATCGATCGCTTCCTGGGTCTTGCCCTGGGTCCGGTAGGTCCGGGCCAGGTTCAGGTAGGCGTCGATCTTCCGGTAGTCCACGGTGGCCGTCTCCGCCGCCTTCTGGTACTCGGCCGACGCCTCGGCGCTCTTGCCGGTGTTCTCGAGGGCCATGGCCAGGTGGCTGTGGGCGGCGCTCCCGAACGGTTCCGGCGGGTTGGTGGCGACGAACTTCTGAAGGTCTTCCACGGCCAGTTCGGCCTGCCCGGACAGCAGCCGGACCTGGTTCAGGGCCAGCGTGGCCTCGTAGGCCGCCTCGGTGCCGCCGAAGGACTGGATCACCCGCTGCAGGCCGGTCGAGGGCGTCGGATAGTCACCCGCCTCCATCGCCCCGCGCGCCTGGTCCAGCGTTTCCATCGCCTGGAGCCGTTTGCGGTGGGAACTTTCCATCACGTACCACACCACGAGGGCGACGACGATGATGCTCCCCACGGCAATCGTGAGGGTCTTCTGCCGGGCCTGAATCCAGGCGACGATCGGATGCTCGTCGCTGACGTGCCTGACCTGTTCGACCGGTTCGGCGGTGGTACCCATCTTGGCTTTCGGTTGCGCTGTCATAGTCTCAGTGCGTTCGGACCGAGTCACGGCCTAGCCTGCAAATATAACCCCGAAAACGCGTTGCGACAGCGATCTCCGGCTGGGAAGAAAATGCCCCCGAGAGGATTCGAACCTCCGGCCAACGGTTTAGGAAACCGCTGCTCTATCCAGCTGAGCTACGGGGGCCGGCAGACCTGAGGAAAGCTAAAGCCATCGTTCGGGCCCCGCATCGATCGGCCCGGGATGATTTCCTGCCCCGGCCGGGGAATGCGGTTGAGGTCTGTTCGACTAAGTCCTTATTTCGAAACTGTTTGCCGGAGCGTCCTCGCCCGAATTCTCAACGACGTCGACCCGCTGAACCAAGGCGTGCGGCGGCCCGGCGCTGAGCGCCTGCCCGAGCCGGACATGGCTCGAGTCGGGCCCGACCGCCGCAACCTCGACGGTGCCGTCGGGCCGGTTCCGGGTGAATCCGGCCATGCCAAGGCCGCGGGCCGTCCGGAGCACGAACGCCCGATAGCCGACCCCCTGGACCCGGCCG
The DNA here is from genome assembly GCA_050183815.1 of Gemmatimonadales bacterium. Classification (GTDB taxonomy): domain Bacteria; phylum Gemmatimonadota; class Gemmatimonadetes; order Gemmatimonadales; family GWC2-71-9; genus SHZU01. The sequence goes on from JBFXAY010000048.1 coordinate 12,553, forward strand.
AAAATCAGGTAGTCCCGGCGGATCACCGGCTGGCGGTCCCTGCCCGCCTGGCCCGGATCACTTCGATCACCATCGGCATCACCGACACCAGGATGATGGCGCCGATGACGAGCCCGAAGTTCTCCCGGACGATCGGGAGGTTGCCGAAGTAGTACCCCACCCAGATGAAGAGCGAGACCCAGAAGGCCCCGCCGCCCAGGCTGTAGGCCAGGAAGCGCGGATACGGCATCGCGCCGACGCCGGCCACGAACGGCGTGAACGTCCGGACGATCGGAACGAACCGGGCCAGAATGATCGTCCGCCCGCCGTGGCGTTCGAAGAAGCGATGGGTCCGGTCCAGATATTCCTTCTTGAGAAACCGGTACTGACCGGAAAAGGCCTTGGGTCCTATCCACCGGCCGATCCAGTAGTTCAGGTTGTCGCCGAGGGTCACGGCCGCCATCAGGCAGGCTGACAGGATCCAGGGGTCGAGGTCGCCCAGCCCGGCAAAGGCCCCGGCGGCAAAGAGCAGCGAATCCCCCGGCAGAAACGGCGTCACCACCAGGCCGGTCTCGCAGAACACGATCAGGCTCAGGATGGCGTAGGTGCCGGGCCCGAACTGGCGGATCAGTTCACCGAGATGGCGGTCGAGATGGAGGACGAAATCGAGGAAGAACCGGATCAGATCGGTCAAGGCAGACGGGATTGGAGTGGACGAAGATCAGCCGCGGAAGCCGAACTGGCCGAGGAGCGGCACGAAGCGAACATCCGACAGCGGCGTGACGGTGGTCTCCCCGCCCCGCTTGTCGACCCGCACCAAGGTCTGCTCGTCACGATCGCCGACCGGGATGACCATCCGGCCGCCCTCGGCGAGCTGCTCGACGAGCGGCGCCGGGATGCTGGGCGAGGCTGCGGCCACGACGATGGCGTCGAACGGCGCCAGGGTGCGCCAGCCGAGGGTGCCGTCCCCGGCCACGACGGTGGTGTTCCGGAAACCGAGTTCCTTGAGGACGCTTCTCGCCTGCTCGGCCAGCGCCGGGACCCGTTCGATCGCCACGACGTTGCCGGCGATCTGGGCCAGTAGCGCGGTCTGGTACCCGGAGCCGCCCCCGACCTCGAGCACCTTCTCCCGCCCGGTGAGGGCGAGCTCCTGGAGCGAGCGGGCCTGGACCCACGGCTGGGAGATCGTCTGCCCGGCCGCGATGGGCAGCGCCGAGTCCTCGTAGGCGCGGTGGCGGACGCTGTCGGGCACGAACCGGTGCCGCGGCGTCGCCGCGACGGCCTTGAGCACCGCGAGGTCCCGGATGCCCTTCTCCTGCAGCGTTTCGACGAGCCGCTGCCGGTAGCCGCCGTAGCTGTCGCGCGGGTCTAGAGCTCGAGCGCCCATGAATGCACCGTTTCGATCAGCTCGTAGTTCGTGAGGTCCATGTGGAGCGGCGTGACCGAAATGTAGCCGTCCTTGACGGCGGCATGGTCCGAATCGGCATCGCCGGTCCAGGTCACGTCGCCCCCGCCGATCCAGAAAACCTCCCGTCCCCAGGGGTCGTTCATCCGGGTGAGCGATCCCGAGAAGAACCGGCTCCCGAGCTTGGTGACCCGGACGCCCTTGAGTTCGGTGGCCGGGATCTTCGGCAGATTGATGTTGAGGAGGGTCTCCGCCGGGAACGACGCGATCTGGGTGATCTGCCGGATCAGCCGCACCAGCGTGCCGCTGTAGGTCTCCATGACGTCGGGGTCGCGGCCCGCGAAGGAGAACGCGATCCCGGGCACGCCCAGCGCCACCGCTTCCATCGCCGCCGAAACGGTGCCCGAGTAGAGCACATCCTCGCCCATGTTGGGACCGTGGTTGACGCCGGAAAACACGAAGTCCGGGCGCTCGGGCAGCAGGGCCCCGATGCCGAGTAGCACGCAGTCGGTCGGCGTCCCGTCGATCTGGAACGCGCCGTCACGGGTCCGGGTCGGGCGGAGCGGCCGGTGCAGCGTGAGCGAATGCGAGGTGCCGCTCTGCTCCCGGTCCGGGGCCACCACGGTCACCTGCCCCACCTCGCGGCAGGCGTTCGCGAGGATGCTGATCCCGGGGGCCAGGACGCCGTCGTCGTTCGAAACGAGAATCTTCATCGGTCAGGCGGCTCCTTCGTCATCGTCCTGGGCGGGCTCCGGAATCCGGGTGCCATCGAGGATCTCGACGATGGCTCGAAGCGATCCGTCGAGGTCGTCGAGCGTCTGCCGCGAAGCCGACCGCGCGGCCTCCTTCTTGAGTTCGCCGGTCCGGCGGAAGTGCTCGATTCGCTGACGGGCGCCGTCGATCGTGTACTTCTCGGTGTACAGCAGGTGCTTGACCAGGAGGATCATCTCGACCTCCCGGCTCTTGTAGACCCGGTTGCCCGAGCGGTTCTTCGCCGGGCTCAGAAACCGGAACTGGCTCTCCCAGTAGCGGAGAACGTGCGGCTTGAGGTCGGTCAGGGCACAGACCTCGCCGATCGAGAAGAACTCCTGGGTCGGGCGCGGCTGAATCAACTCCACTGCTCCGGCTTGAGGGTGCGTTCCATGACGTCCGCGATCGCCTGGCGCGGCGGCTTGCCGTCGAAGAGGATCGCGGCCACCTGTTCGGTGATCGGCAACTCGACGCGGTGACGGGCCCCGAGGGCCGCGGCGGCCCGGGCGGTATTGACGCCCTCGGCCACGGTGCGGTGCTGCCGGCGCCAGTCGTCGAGCGAGGTCCCCCGGGCCACGGCCACACCGAGGCTCCGGTTCCGGCTCAGCGCGCCGCAGGTGGTGAGGATGAGGTCGCCCATCCCGGCGAGCCCCGCGAAGGTCTGGGCGTCGGCTCCGCAGGCCACGCCGAGCCGGGTCATTTCCGCGAGGCCCCGGGTGATCAGCGCGGCGCGAGGATTGTTGCCAAGGCCGAGGCCCTCGAGGATGCCGGCGGCGATCGCGATGACGTTCTTGAGCGCGCCGCCGAGTTCGGTGCCGATCACGTCGTGATTGGTGTAGACGCGAAACGTGTTGGTGGCGAACAGCTCCTGCGCCCTTGCCGCGGCGGAGGCGTGGCGCGAGGCCGCGACGACGGCGGTCGGCTGCTGTTGGTGGACCTCCACCGCGAAACTCGGTCCGGACAAGGCCACGAACGGACGGCCGCGCAGTTCCTCGGCGGCCACTTCCGACATCAACTTGAGCGACTCGGTTTCGATGCCCTTCGTGGCGCACACCAGGATCGCGTCCCGCCGGAACGCCGGGCCCGCTTCGCGCAGGACCGTGCGGGCCACGTGGCTCGGAGCGACACAGACCACGACAGCGGCGTCCCGGACCGCCTCGGCCAGATCCCCGGTGGCCCGGAGCGTGTCGGCGAGGCGGCACCCGGTCAGGTAGAGCGGATTGACGTGCTGGCCGTTGACGCCGGCCACGACCTCGGGTTCATAGGCCCAGAGGGTGACCGACTCGCCCTTGGCCGCGAGCAGGTTCGCCAGCGCGGTGCCCCACGCGCCTGCACCGATCACGCCGACCCGGGTCACGACGGCGCTCCGGTCCGGCGGCCGAATCGGTTCTCGGTGCCCTTGAGGAGCCGGCCGATGTTGGCCCGGTGCATGCCGATCACGAAGGCGGCCAGCACGGCGAAGAGCCAGACGATCGGCCGGGTGGCCGGATGGAGCCACCAGGCCGCGGGCGGAAGCGCCGCGGCCGCGAGAATGCTGCCTAACGAGACGTACCCGGTGAGCCGGACCACGACGATCCAGACTCCGAGGACCAGCAGCGTGGCCCAGGGCGCGACGCCGAGCACCACGCCGGCCGCGGTCGCCACGCCCTTCCCGCCCTTGAACCGGACGAAGACACTGAACACGTGCCCGACGATCGCCGCGACGCCAAGGAGGAGACTGGTCAGCAGGCCGCCGCCGGCGAGCCGGCCGAACCAGAGCACCGGCACCGCGCCCTTCGCCACGTCGAAGAGACCGACCGGAATCGCGTAGCGCCAGCCGAGCGACCGATAGAGGTTCGTGGCGCCGAGGTTCCGGCTGCCGACCTCCCGCAGGTCGATACCCTTTGCGATCCGGGCCACGAGGTAGCTGGTCGGGATGGCGCCCAGGAAGTACGCAGCCGCCAGCCAGCCGGCGAGCGCCGGAGACCAGGCCGGAAGGCTCACCGCGCCGCCCCCCGCCGGAGCCGGAGTTTGAGCCGGATCGGAACACCGGCGAACCCCCACGCCTCGCGGAAGCCGCGAAGGAGGTACCGCTGGTAGTGTTCCGGTACGTCGTCGGGCCGGTTCGAGATCAGCGCGAACGTCGGCGGCGCCGTTCCGATCTGCGAGGCGTAGAAGAGCTTCACTTCCTCGCCCTCGCGCTGGGGCGGCTGGTTCCGGGCCACCAGGGCCTCGAGCACCTTGTTGACCTCGGCGGTCGGCACCCGGCGGACCCGCGCCTCGGCGACTTCGAGGACGGTGTCGAGCACCTTGCGGGCGCGCTGCCCGGTCATCGCCGAGAGGTAGACGAACGGCACATCGGCCAGGAACGGCGCCTTCTCGGTGACGATGGCATGCCCTCGGACGGCGGTGTTGGCGTCCTTCTCCTCGACCAGATCCCACTTGTTCACGGCCACGACCAGTCCGGCCCCGCGGTCCCACGCCTCGGACGCGATGCGGAGATCCTGGTGATGGACGCCGACGCTCGCATCGACGACGAGGATGCAGACCTGAGCCGCTTCAATGGCCCGCCGGGTCCGCACGGTCGAGTAGAACTCGACGTCGTCGTCCACCCGCGACTTCCGCCGGAGGCCGGCCGTGTCCACGAAGCGGAGCGTCCGGCCGTGGTAGCTGAGGATCGAGTCCACCGCGTCCCGGGTGGTGCCCGCCACCGGCGAGACGACGTAGCGGTCCTCGCCGAGGAGCCGGTTGGCGAGCGACGACTTGCCGACGTTCGGCCGGCCCACGATGGCGATCGCCACCTCGTCCTCGCCTTCGGGCTCGGCGGCGGGCGGCAGTTTCTCCACGATGATGTCGAGGAGGTCGCCGCTGGCCTTGCCGACGGCCGCGGAGACGGGCACCGGGTCGCCCAGGCCGAGCTTGTAGAACTCGGGATCGAAGGTTTCGACCGGCATCTTGTCGAGCTTGTTCACCACCAGGACCAGGGGACGCTGGGCCTTCCGGAGATGACCGGCGATGGCCTGGTCGATCGGGTGGAGCCCTTCCTTGCCGTCCACCACGAACAGGATCAGATCCGCCTCGTTGATGGCGACTTCCGCCTGGCGCCGGATGGCGCGGTCCATCGAGTCGTCCGAATCGGGCACCATGCCGCCGGTGTCCACGATCCAGAACGCGCGGCCGTTCCAGACCGCGTCGCCGAAGTGGCGGTCGCGGGTGGTGCCGGCTTGATCCGCCACGATGGCTTCGCGCCCGCCGACGAACCGGTTGAAAAGGGTCGATTTTCCCACGTTGGGGCGACCCACGATCGCCACGGTCGGCTTACTCATCGAGCGCGTCCACGAAAGTCTTGGCAAACCGTACCGGGATCCCGATGGCGGCGGCCACCTCCGGTGCGGGAAGGTCGTCGATCAGACGGTCGTGATCGTTGACCGCCTCGCCGGGGAGGAGCACCAGGTCGAAGTCTTTCCGGCCGCCGAGGGCGGCGGCCAGGTCGCGACCGGGGAGCAGGCCTGCGGTGGTAACCCGTGGGCCGAACAGGGTGTTCTCGACCGGGAACAGCTCGAAAGTGGCGCCGGAGGCCTCGGTCAACGGGGTGAGGACCTGCGGCATGAGCGGCCCCATCGACATCCCGGTCACGACGGCGATCCGCTTGCCCCGCCACGCCGCGAACCGGTCGGCCGCGTCCGCGATCTGGGACTGGAGGAACCGAACGGCGCCGACCCCGTTCTCCGCCTGGTCGAAGCGGCCGTAGAACGCGGCCGGCGGCAATTCCAGCCCGGCCCGGAGGTACAACTCGTCGGCGCCGAAGACCCAGGTGAGGTCCCGTTCCGTCCGGGCTACCCCACCCCATCGCTCGACGATCGCCACCGCCGCCGCGCATTCCTCGGTGGTCGGCTCACGGCAGAGGCTGTGCTTGCTGTATTCGGTGAGGCCCACCGGCACCACGGAAACGCTCAAGATGGCGGGACCGAACTGGTAGAGGTCGCGCAGGGTCTGGTCGAGCACCGCGCCGTCGTTCACCCCGGGCGACATCACGATCTGGGTGTGGAACTGGATCCCGTGGTCGGCCAGGTGCCGGAGCTGCGGGATGATCTCCGGGGCCAGCGGGTTCCGGAGCAGATATCGCCGGGCCACCGGGTCGGTGGCGTGAACGGAGACGTAGAGCGGCGACAGCCGGTAGGCGATGATCCGGTCGACATCCCAGGGCTTCAGGTTGGTCAGGGTCGCGAAGTTGCCGTACCGGAAGGAGAGCCGGTAGTCATCGTCCCGGATGTAGAGCACCTCCCGGAGCCCGTCCGGATTGCCGTCGACGAAGCAGAAGTCGCAGCGGTTGGCGCAGCGCCGGATCCGGGGCGGCTCGAGGGTAACGCCGAGGGGGTCCTCGAGGTCCCGTTCGATCTCGTATTCGAACTCGGAGCCGTCGGGCTGGCGGACGTGGAGGGTGAACTCCTCCTCCGCCGTGTGGAACTCCCAGTCGAGGAAGTCCTCGAGTTCGGTTCCGTTGACGGACAGCAACTCGGCCCCCGGTTGGAGGCCCAGCTCATCGGCGATGGATCCGGGGTGGACAGCGGCGACCTTGATCACGCCGAATAATGCCCCTATCGGCTTGTTTTATCAAGACTTAAGGGCTGTCATCTAATCTGGATTCTAGGGCCGCATCCCGAGAAAGGAAAAGGCCATCGGATCGATGGCCTTTCCAGAGCGGGCGACCGGGCTCGAACCGGCGACATTCAGCTTGGGAAGCTGACGCTCTACCAACTGAGCTACGCCCGCAACGGGACCTAAGATGCGCCGTCCCCCGGGGATCCGGCAAGGGCGCCGACTCGGGGTCGGCGCCCTGCCCTGGAGCGCTACTTCTTGTGGTACCGCCAGCCGGCGATGTCGGAGCCCTTGGCGTCGACGGCCAGGGGCTGGGAGGCACCCGGCGCGAGCTCCGGCACGCTGACCTCCTTGGAGTCCACGACGGTGCCCGCGGTGGTCACGAACTCGACCACGACGGTCAGCGGGCCGGGCTTGATCGCCTTGCCCTGGGCGTCCGTCGGCGACCGGCCGGTGATGGTGCCTTCGAGGCGCGCGCCGGTCCGGCCCATCTGGAACCCGGTCATGTCGATGGTCACCGGCAGGCCCACGAGCTTCTCGGCCGCCTTGAGCACCTCGGCGTCCTGGCCGAGACCCTTGTGGCCCTGGCCGAGGAGCCGGTAGACGTCCTCGTTCATCGGTTCGATGGCCACCAGCTTGGCCGCGGTCTCGACCAGCTTGTCATTCGCCTTCATGGCGAGATAGGCGTTGGCGAGGTTGTAAAGCGCGTCCCGGCTGTAGGGGTTCCGGCTGACGGCCTTGGAGAAGGCCTCGGCCGCCTGCGGGTAGCGTTCGGCGTTGAAGGACGCGACGCCGATGGCGAGGATGTCCTGGGTATCGAGCGAATCGAGATTCTGCTTCGACATTTCGGAGATCATCGCGTTCTCGAGCTGCTCGGCCTCGTCCTTCTGCCCGGCACCGCGGAGCGACTGCGACAGCGCCTTGCGGGCGTCCATGTTGTTCGGGTCCCAGGCCAGGTACTTCTTGAGGACCGGGATGGCCTCCTGGTGCTTCTCGAGCCGCTGGTACATCAAGGCCAGATTGAGCGCGTTCGAGTTCCGGTCGCCGATCAGGCTGGTGTCGGTCTCGGCGCCCTTCTCCGAGATTTCGAGCGCTTTGGCGAAGTAGACGGAGGCGCTGTCGTCCTTGCCCGCGTTCGCGTACAGCACGCCGAGGTTGGATACGACGTGCGGGAGGCCGCTGAACAGCCGCGACGCATCCTTGAAGAGCACGATGGCTTCGTCGATCTTCCCGGCCTGCTGCAGCTGGAGCCCGGCATTGGCCAGCTGGGCCCAGTTGTTCTGGCGGTACTGGTCGATATCGAGCTCGCACTGGGGCTGGAGCTGTTGGGCCTTGGTGAAGGCCGAGTCCACGCCGCCGACGTCGCCCTGCATCAGGTACACGCGGGCCAGGTAATACCAGGCGGCCGCGTTGGTGGCCTGGTTCTCCTTGGCGACGCTCTCGAGGATCTTCGTCTTGGCTTCCTCGAGCCGCGCGGCCCGGTCTTCCTTGGCGTCGTAGGCCTTCTTGAGGGCATCCACGCCCTTGCTCACGCCACCCTGCGGCTTAAGCGAGCAGAGCGGCACACTGAACTTCGCCGGCTGCAGCTCCGCCAGCTTCGGCTGGATGATCGGGCTCTGGGCCTGGGCCGTCGCCGCGAAGGCGGCGGTGGCGAGGATCCCAGACCAAATGCTCTTCATCGTAGTGACTCCTTCGGGTTGACGAGTAGCGAATCCCCACCGGGCTCGGCCGACCGAGCCGCTCGCAGGGCCCCTTCCTGAACAGTACGAAACAACTCATGCGCCGGTTGGCCCGTACGCCGGGCGGCCGCCGCGATATCGTCGAATTCCGGCTTGACCGTCGGGCCGCCGGGGCGAAACAGCGTCTTGACCCGGATCGGGTCGCCGCCGGGCGCCGTGGTGACCCATTCCTCGCGGGGCAGCGTGGAACGCCGGGCCGGCCAGTAGCGGACCCCGGCGGTGGTGCTGTGGGCGAAGAACGCCTGGGCCACCGGTTCGAGCCGGTCGGCCGGGGCCAGGGTTTCGATTCGAAACCCGATCCGCCCCTTCTTCATCTGCGTGGCCCACGACACCACGTCGAGCGCGCCGGCGGCGATCAAGCCCTCCCGGAGGGGCTCGAGGTACTCGGGCGACAAGTCGTCGAGGTCGGTGACAATGGTCAATACGTCGTCCGCCGCCGCGGCGGTTTCCGCCACCATCAGCCTGAGGGTATTGGCGTAATCGCCCGGGTTGCGGCCCCCGGCCCCGAAGCCGGTGCGGACCACCGACCAGGCGGCGGTCGGCTCGAACGGACGGGCCAGCGTCTTGAGCAGCGCCGCGCCCGTCGGCGTCGTGGCCTCCCCCTGCACCGGACCATTCGGCGCGATGGCAACGCCTTCCAGGAGGATCGCGGTGGCAGGCGCCGGCAGCGGCAGGTTCCCGTGGGCCGCGGTGATCCAGCCGCTGCCGACCGCCACCGGCCTGGTGTAGACCTCGTCGACGCCGAGTTGCTCGAAGCCCTCGACCGCACCGACGATGTCGACCAGTGCGTCGAGCGCCCCGACCTCGTGCAAGCCGACCTGGTCCACCGTGGTGCCGTGCACCCGCGCCTCGGCCTCGGCGAGCAGCCGATAGGCGGCGGTCGCTCGTTCCTTGGTGGCCGCGGACAACTCGCCTGCCTCGATCATGCGCAGGAGGGAGCCGAGATGGCGGTGGGCGTGGTGACCGGGCCCGCCGTGGTGGTGCCCCTCCGGCTCGGCCGGGTGGTGGTGATGATGGCCGGTGCCTCCGTGGGTATGGCCGCTACCATGGACGTCCGCCGGCCCCTCGGTTGCACCGCCGACCCGGACGGTGACCTTCGTTGCGCGAAGCCCGCAGCGCATCACATCGGCGATTTCGACCTCGACGTTGTCGAGGCCCAGACGGGCCGGCAGCCCGCGGAGCCACGCCGGTGGCGCCCCGGCGTCGATCAACGCGCCGAGGAGCATGTCGCCGCTGATACCCGCGGCCGGGTCGATGATCGCGAACCGACGAGCCGACATAGACTTACAAATATCGCCCCGGGTCGCGCTCAGCGGTAGAGCCAGCCCGCTCCGGTGTTGAAGGCAATGATCTGGTCGCCAGCGCCGATGGTGCCTGCGTCGCGGAGTGCCACCGCGGCGGCGAGCGCCGCGCCACCCTCGGGCGAAAAATCGATTCCTTCGCGCGCGGTGCCGCGATTGGCCTCCTCCATCAGCCGGGCATCGCTGACGGCCACGGCGCCGCCCCCGCTCTCCCGAAGGGCGGAAAGCATCAGGCGGTCACCCAGGGGCCCCGGCACCCGGAGCCCGCTCGCCACGGTCCAAGGCGAGGTCCAGGGGATGCAGTCCTCGCTGCCTTCGGCGAAGGCCTTGACCACGGGCGCACAGCCGTCCGACTGGACCGTGAACATGCGCGGCATTTTTCCTGACACCCACCCGGCAGCGGCGAGCTCGTGGAAAGCTTTCCACATCCCGATCAGGCCGGTGCCGCCCCCGGTCGGGTAAATGATGACATCCGGGAGTTTCCAGCCGAGCTGCTCGGCCAGCTCCAGCCCCATGGTCTTCTTGCCTTCGATGCGGTACGGCTCGCGCAGCGTCGAAAGATCGAACGCTCCGGAGGTACTCGAATATTCGCGGCTCGCCTTCCCGCAGTCGCCGATGTGACCGTCGAGCAGCTGGAGGTCGGCGCCGAAGGAGCGGATCTGAGTGAGGATCGGCGCGGGTGTCGTCTTGGGCGCGAAGACTCGCACGGCGGCTCCGGCCCGGGCCCCGTAGGCGGAGGCCGCCACGCCGGCGTTTCCGGCCGTGGGCAGGGTGAATTTCGTCACGCCGGCGGCCACGGCCCGGGTCACGGCCGCACAAAGGCCCCGGGCCTTGAACGAGCCAGTGGGATTGGTGGCCTCGTCCTTGACCCAGAGGTTATCGAACCCGAGGTCTGCCTCGAGACGCGGGACCCGGAGCAACGGCGTGTTGCCTTCGCCGAGGCTGACCGGCTCTTCGCCGGGGTGCAGCGGCAGGAAGGACCGATAGCGCCACATGCCCGGGCCCGTGGCCGTCCGCTCGGCCGCCGGGTGGGTCCGGTCGCGGTAACGGACCAGCCAGGGCTTGCCGCAGGCGTCGCACACGGTGGGCAGGCCGTCGGCCTCGCGGGTGGCACCGCACTTCGAACACTCCAGATACCAGTCGGTCATGGGCTCGGTCAGGTTGGGGAGGACGTCGTCACAGGTCGTTACGGAGCCGCTCCTGGATTCGTTCGGCCAGGGTCGTCGAAAACCCCGGGACCGCCGCAATCTCGGCGATCGAGGCCGAGCGGACGCCGGCGAGGCTGCCGAAGCGCTCGATCAGGGCTCGCCGCCGGGTGGGGCCGACGCCGGGAATGTCGAGCAACGCCGAGGTGATGGTCCGCTTGGTTCGGCGCTTCCGGTTGTAGGTCACCCCGAAGCGGTGCGCCTCGTCGCGGGCGCGCTGGAGCAGCTTGAGGCCGGCATGCCGGCGCGACAACCGCAGCGGCTCACTTCGTTCGGGGAAATAGATCTCTTCTTCCCGCTTGGCAAGGCCAATGAAGGGCCGGTCGATGCCCAGCGCCCGGGCGGCGGCGAGCGCCGCGCCCAACTGGCCCTTGCCGCCGTCGATGACGACGAGGTCCGGGAAGGGCGTTCCCTCGGTCTGACGCCGCTGGAAATACCGGGTCACGACCTCGTGGATTGCGGCGAAGTCGTCCTGCTGGTCGACCGTCTTGATCTTGAACTTGCGGTACTCGCCCTTGCGGGGCCGGCCGGCCTCGAACCAGACCAGGGACCCGACGGTATCTCGCCCCTGGTTGGTGGAGATGTCGATGCAGATCAGGGTCCGTGGGACCGTGGGCAGCCCGAGGGCCCGGCCGAGGGCGTACACCGGATCGTCGGCCCGCTCGTCGGTTTCGAAGGATTCGAGCTTGAGGCTTTCGAGCAGGTGGCGGGCATTCTGGTCCGCCAGGTCGAGCCACCGGCGGCCGGTTCCTCGCTGCGGCAGGAGCCACTCGGCGTCGCCGATGACGGTCTGGACTTCGTCGAAGTCCTCGGGCGGAAACGGCAGCATGACCCGGCGGGCCCGCCCCTCGGCCAGGAGATAGTACCGGATCAGAAAGTGCTCGAGGATCGCGGCGTCGGTTTCCTCTTCGAGGTTGTCGAGGATCCGGTGATCGCGGGCGATGAGCTTGCCGTCGCGGACCCGGAGCAGCACGCACACGGCGTCGTCGCCGTCGCGGGCGTAGCCGATCACGTCGGCGTCGCCACCGGAGGGGAGCTCGACGGCGGCGGGCGAATCGAGCTGGTCGAGCCAGCGGAGCGCGTCGCGGAGATCACGGGCCCGCTCGTAGTCCTCCCGCTCCGCCGCGGCGGCCATCAGGTCGCGGAGCCGGGTGCGAACGTCCACGGTCCGGCCTTCGAGGAACCGGACCACCTCGTCGATCATCGCCCGGTAGGACGCCTCGCTCTGCCACCCGACGCACGGGGCCAGACAGCGGCCGATGTGGTAGTCGAGACAGGGCCGCTCGCGCTGTTCCCGGGGCAGGTCGTCGGAGCAGCTCCGCACCGTGAAGATCCGGCGGATGAGGGCCAGACTCCGGCGCATCTCGGACACGTCGGTATAGGGTCCGAAGTACCGGGCGCCCGGCAGGTCCCGGCGGCGGGTGACGAGGACCCGGGGGAACGGCTCCTTGAGCGTGACCGCGATCGACGGGTAGCTCTTGTCGTCCTTGAGCCGGACGTTGAACCGGGGCTGGTGTTCCTTGATCAGGTTGTTTTCGAGGAGGAGCGACTGCGCCTCGTTCGGCACCACGATCGTCTCGACGTCCGCAACCAGGCGGACCAGGAGCTGGTTCTTCGGGCTCGTCGCGTGATCGGAGGTGAAATAGCTCCGGACCCGGGAACGCAGATTCTTCGCCTTGCCGACGTAGAGCACCTTCCCCGCCGCGTCCTTCCAGAGGTAGACGCCGGGACCGTCGGGGAGCGTGTCGAGCTTCCGCTCGAGAGAGCCGGGCGCGGTCATCCGGAGCGTCCGGGCGCCGAGGGGCGCCGGCGGATGGCCCGGCGGGTCACTGGCCCCGGCCGCGCGCCAGGAGCGATCGCACCATCGGGATGCCGAGCAGCGTCGTGGCGCCGAGGTAGAGCGACCCGTAGACGCCGAGCACGGCCACTCGGGCGAGCCAGGTGTCGGGCAGCAGGACGAGGGCGATCCAGGCTCCCGCGGCAGCGCCGAACGCCGCCACCCAGAGGCGCACCAGATACGGCCAGTCCGCCGGCACCGGCCCGATCCGGGCGGCGAGGCCGCGCTGGAGGAGGAGAAACTCGACCCACCCCGCCAGCCCGGCCGAGGCGGAGAGACCGGCCGTGCCCCATTTCGGATCGATGCCGAGCAGGGACGGACCGGCGAACGCGGCCGCGACGCCGAGGCCGATGGTCACGGTGACGCGGATCAGGGCGAACCGGAGCGGGGTCCGGGTATCGCCTAACGCGAAGTAGGCCGAGTTGTAGAGACGGCCCAGCGTTGCGGCCAGGAGGCCGACGCTCGATCCGGCGAGAGTGCCCCAGACCCAGGCGCTGTCGGCCGCGGTGAAGCGGCCGGACTGCAGCACCACGCCGGCCACCACCTTGCCGAGGGCGAAGAACGCCATCGCCGAGGGAATGACGAAGAAGGCGACCTGCCGGGCCGCCTGCGCGAGTCGGGCCCGGAGGGCGGCGTTCCGCGCCGCCGGTGCTTCGCGCGCCGCCGTTTCGGCGAGCGACGGCAGTTCCGCCGCCGCCACCGACATCCCGAACAGGCTCACCGGCAGCGTGTAGAGCAGTTGGCTGTTGGTGAGCGCCGTCAGCGACCCGATCGGCAGCCAGCTCGCGATGATGCCGTCGGCAAAGGCACTCACCTGCACCACCCCGCGACTCACCAGGGCCGGGAGGAAATTGCGCCCGACGGTGCGGACCGCCGCCTGCCCGCGGCCGAACGACCACCGGATGCCGCCCAGGAGCCGCCGGGTGAGCGGCAACTGAACGCCCACCTGGACCAGACCGCCCAGCGCCGCGCCCCAGGCGGTCCAGACCACCAGGTCGGCCCCCGCGGCGCGCCTCGAGCCGAGGAGCGTCGCACCGATGATGGCGAGGTTCCACCCCACGGGGGCCGCGTACGAGAGGAAAAAGCGCCGGTGGGTGTTGAGGATGGCAAGGCACCAGGCGCTCAGCACCAGGAGTCCGACTCCGGGAAACATGATCCGGACCAGCGTCACGGCGAGGCGCCGCCGGGTCTCGTCGAACCCGCCGACCAGCACGCCGACGACAGCCGGGGCCGCCAGGACGCCGAGGGCGACGATCACCGTCACCAGCGCCGCAAGCAGTCCGGCCACCGCGCCGGCGAGGCGCCGCGCCTCGTCCTCCTGCCCCACCGCCCGCAGCCGGGCGTATTCCGGAATCAACGAGGCGGACAGCGCACCTTCGCCGAAGAGGTTCTGCAGCAGGTTCGGAATCCGGAACGCGGCGTTGAGGGCGTCCGCGGAGTCGGTGGCCTGGCCGAAGAACCGTGCGATGATCCACTGGCGGGCGAGTCCGAACAGACGGCTCGCGAAGATCCCGGCGGCGACGAAGGCCGCCGCGCCGCGGCGGCCGGTGGTCAGGGTGTCTTGCGGGGTGGGAGGGTGGGCCGGTTCGCCGGGTCCTCGAGCAGCCGCTGGAGGAACTGGTTTTCCTCGCGGAGGGCCTCGACGCTCCGGGTCAGGTCCTCCATCTCGGACTCGAGGACTTCCACCTTTTTGGCCAGCGCCCCGATCTCCGGCGGCGTCGCGTTCGGTCCCTCCAGCCGGCGGGCGAGCGCCCGCCCGATCGGAGAGTCGACCAGCACCACGGCCACCGGGATCAACAGGGCGGCGAGAACGATCAGACCGAGGAGGCCCATAGCGGATCGAGTCTAGGCTGGCGCCTGACCAGCTTCAAGGGCGGCCGCGAACCAGCGGTCGATATGGCCGGCCAGGTCGGTCAGGAAGTCGAAGCCGTACCGCCCGAGCAGCGCCGCCGGGCCGATGACCCGCTCCTGGGGCTGATTCGCCGGCAGCACGGCGTCCCGGGCCCGGCCGAGCTGGTCGATCAGCTCGCCCTGGCGGCGCTTCTGGGCCTGAAGGAGCCGCTTCTCGAGGTCGGCCACGCCGCCCAGGGCCGCCATCCCGGCCCGCTCGGCGGGGGTCTTGAGCGTCGGGTCGATCTCCAGGGCCACGGCCGTCGTCCGGGCGAATCCCGTCTGCAGGGCGTGGCGCAAGTCGGCGAAGGCGGGCTCGAAATCGGCCGGGGCCAGGCGCCGGAGGAGCCGCTCCTCGAGCGGGGCGGCCGGTCCGAGCAGTTCCTCGAGCCGGAAACCGAGTTTTTCGAGGGTCCGGGTGACCCGGCGCTCGAGGAGGAGGCCGGACCAGCGCGGGACCGGCGTCTGGCGCGGGACGCCGAGCGGCTGGTAGAGCGCCTCGGCGAGGCGGAGATAGCGCAGCTCGCCGGGTCCGGCCAGGTAGGCGACTGTCGGAAGGATTGCCGCCTCGACCACGGGCCGCAGCAGGACGTTAGGCGAGAGCCGGCCCGGCTCGGCCGCCGCGATCCGGTCGAGGTCGGCCCGGCTCAGCCGTTCCCCGCCCCGCCGGGTGGCGAATCCGTCGCCGTCCCGGGTGAGCCGGTCCCGGCCGAGGGCCCCGTCGAGGAACACCAGCGCAGCGCCGTCACCCACCTTCACGCCCGGATCATGGCCGGCGGCTTCCAGCGCCGCCGCCCGCCGGGCCAGGTGCCCGTCGACGTCTGCGGCCTCGTCGAGGGCGCGGAAGAGGTACGGTGCCGCCGCCCGCTTGGCCGCGGGCGAGGTCGAGTCGAAGCAGACGATGCCGAGGGGGCCGAGGAGTTCGGCCATCGCGCCCCCGAAGGCTCCGCCGAGGGTGTGACCGCCGCGGTAGTGGCGGCCCAGCCAGGCGAGCGTCGCCTCGCGCGCCGGACTGGGTGGCAGCGCCGCGCCGAGGCGATCGAGCAGCGCCGGCACCCCGGCCGGCATCGGCTCCCGCGACAGCGGCGCCATCGGCGCATCGGCCGGCCGCGGATCGAGGGTCCCCGTTTCGAGCCGTCCGTCGGCCCCGAACCAGGAGGCGGTCGCCCCTTCCGCGAAATCGTGGTCGTCGCCCGCGACCCAGAACACCGGCACGACCGGCCGGTTCCAGCGCCGCTCGAGGGCCCGGGCCAGCGCGCGGGCCGACAGCGCCTTGTGCAGGGTGTAGAGCGGCCCGCCGAAGAGACCGGGTTGCTGGCCCGTCGTCACCACCAGCGCCCCGGGCTCGGCCAGCCGCGCCGCCGCCGCGTTCGCTCCGGGAAGCAGGGCCGCACCGAGCGCGGCGTCCCAGCGGCCCGGATGCGGTTCCGGGACCGTGAAGGGCGCAGCCAATGGGGTGTCGACGAAAGTCAGCATGATCTCCGCTGTCGCCTCATCAAGCACCGGAGCGCGGCGATGGTTCCCGGATGCGGGGTCATTTGTGGTATTTCTCGCCGTGGACGATGGTGTGAGCGCGGTACCACTGTTCGAGAACGACGAGCCGGGCCAGCTGATGGGGCAGCGTCATCGGGCCCAGGCTCCAGCGCCGGTCGGCTCGCTCGAGCACGGCCCGGTCAAGCCCGGTCGATCCGCCGATCACCAGCGCGACCGGATTGGGCTGCTGGCGCCAGCGCTCGACGGCCTGGGCCAGGTCTTCGCTCGAGAGTGCCCTCCCCTCCCGATCGAGGACCACCACCACCGCCCGTTCGGCGAGCTTCTCGAGCAGCCGCTGCCCCTCGATCCGGCGCTGTTCGGCCGGGGCCGCGCTGGCCGGCGCCTCCTTCACCTCGCGGACGTCGACCGGGCCGTAACGCCGGAGGCGCGCGAGGTACTCTTCGCACGCCTCCCGGAACATCGGCTGGAGTTTGCCGACCGCGAGGAGCTGGGTGTTCACGCCCTCACGCGTACATCCCGCGGAGGCGGTGCACCTTGGCCACTCGGTCGATCGCCACCATGTAGGCGGCGATCCGCATGTTCACGCTGTGGCGGGCCGCCATACCGGCGACCTCGCCGAACGAGTCGACCATGATCTTCTCGAGCCGGGTGTTGACCGTTTCCTCGTCCCAGAAATACCCGCCCCGGTCCTGGACCCATTCGAAGTAGCTGACCGTGACGCCGCCCGCGTTCGCGAGGATGTCCGGGATGACGAGGATGCCCTTGTCCTGGAGAATCTCGTCCGCGGTGGCGGAGGTCGGGCCGTTGGCGCCCTCGCAGATCACCTTTGCCTTGATGTCGGCCGCGTTGTCCTCGGTGATGACGTTCTCGAGCGCGGCCGGGACCAGCACCTCGCAGTCGAGGGTGAGGAGGTCCGAGTTGGTGATCCGGTCGGCCTTGGGATACCCGGTGAGGGTGCGCTTCTCGTTGGCGTAGTTGATGACGTCGTCGATGTCGAGCCCCTGGGCGTTGTAGATCCCGCCCTCCTTGTCGCTCACGGCGACGATCCGGAGCCCGAGGTCGGCCATCAGTTTCGCACTGATCGACCCGACGTTGCCGAAGCCCTGCACCGCCACCCGGGTGGACCGGTCGATCGGCATGTTGAGCTGCTTGAGGGCTTCGCGGGCGGAGATCATGACGCCGCGGCCGGTTGCCTCGCGGCGGCCGAGGGAGCCGCCCATCGCGATCGGCTTGCCGGTGACGACCGCCGTGACGGTGTGGCGCTTGTGCATGGAGTAGGTGTCCATGATCCACGCCATCATCCGCTCGTTGGTGTTGACGTCCGGCGCGGGCACGTCCGAGTCGGGGCCAAGGAGGTCGATGATGCCCGAGGTGTAGCGACGGGTGAGCCGCTCGAGCTCGCCTAACGACATGGTGGTCGGGTCGCAGATGATCCCGCCCTTCGCACCGCCGAACGGCAGGTTCACCACGGCGCACTTCCACGTCATCCAGGCCGCCAGCGCCTTGACCTCGTCGAGGGTGACGCCCATGTCGTACCGGATCCCGCCCTTGGCCGGGCCGCGGGCGGTGTTGTAGAGCACCCGGTATCCGGTGAAGACCTCGACCTCGCCGTTGTCCCGGAGCAACGGACAGGCGACGATCAGCTGCTTTTCGGGGTGCCGGAGGACGCCGTAGAGGCCGGATTCCAGCTTGAGGTGTTCGGCGGCGACATCGAACCGCGCCATCATCGACTCGAACGGGTTCTCACCACCGAGGTGGGTATCGCGTTCGGGGCGGATCTGGCTCAACGGTCTCATCTCGGGCATCTCCGAAGATTGTTTGGAACGGTCAACACGTCTGGCAAGTCCCGCAAGATCATCAAGTTAGCACTATCGGTCCGGCCTGAGGAGGTCGGCGAGCCGAGCCTCGAACTCCTCCTGCCCGTGCTCCCAGCGGACCTCGAGTTCGGCCACCAGCGGCTCGGGCACGCTGGCCGGCCAGCGGTCACGGAGCTTCACCGCGTCCTTCTCCGTCAGCACCAGATGGTCCGCCTTCCGGGCCGCCGTGGCGAGCCAGGCGACATCCTCGTCCCGGAACTCGTGGTGGTCCCGCCAGGTGGCCGGCTGCACCTGGGCGCCGGTGGCCTTCGTCTGGGCGATGAAGGCCTCCGGGTCCGCGATCGCGGAGGCAGCCACCACCCGTTTCCCGGCCAGCGCCTCGCGGTCCCGCGGCCTGCCTGAGACCATCCCGGTGTAGCGGACCACGCCGAGGTGGATCACTCCGACCGGCGCCCGGGTCAGGCCCCCGATTTCGCGGGCCACCTCGAAGGCCGTGACCTCGTCGGCCCGCTTCCGGGTTACCAGGACGAAGTCGGCGCGGGACGCCTGGTTGAGCGGCTCGCGCCACGGCCCCGCCGGGAGGCACCACCGCACCGCCCTCGCGGCCTCGGCGGCCACCAGGAGGACGTTCAAGTCCCGAGCCACGTCCCGCCGCTGGTAGGCGTCGTCCATCACCAGAATTGTGGCCCCTTCGTCCCGGGCCCGCTCGGCTCCCGCCAGCCGGTCCGGATTGGCCACCACGATGGCCTCGGGCACCGCGTGCTGGTGGACCAGGACCTCGTCCCGGCCGTACCCCCGGAGGAGAATCCCGGGCCGCGCTCCCCGGGCCGCGAGGAACCGGGCAATCCACCCGGCGACCGGGGTCTTGCCCGAGCCGCCGACCGTGAGATTCCCGACGCTGATCGCCGGCAGCGGCAAGGGCCGGGCCGCGATCCAGCCCCGGTCGAAGGCCAGGTTCCGGACGGCTGCCGTGGCCTTCCAGAGGGTCGCCAGCGGCGCCAGGCCGGCCCGGGCCAACCGGGCGTCCACGCGCCGGCTGGTCCAGAGCCACCGGATGATGCGATGCCCGTCGCCCCGCTTCACCGCCATGCCTGCTCCGTTTCGATCGCGTCGAGTTCCCCTACCGCCCGCGCGGCTGCCTCGTCGAGGGAGGCGTTCGGGGCCACCGGGAACGGACGGCCATAGCCGACCCGAATCCGGGCGAAGGGCCGGGGGACGACGAACCGATCCCACGAGGCCAGGCGCCAGGCCCGGTCGGCCTGGGCGTGGATCGGTAGTATCGGCACACCGGCCCGCTGGGCTGCAGCCAAAATACCCGGCTTCATCTCCCGGCGCGGGCCGCGGGGCCCATCGGGAGTGAACGCCACCGGGGTTCCCCCCTCGAGGGCGCGAATGGCCCCGATCAGGGCGCGGGCGCCCCCGCGGGTACTCGACCCGAACAGGCACTGATACCCGAGCCGGGCAGCATAGGCAGCCAGGTAGCGGCCGTCAGCGGCCTCGCTCACGACGATGGCGATGCCGCGGTGGCGGTGGAGCCAGAGGAGCGGCAGCAGGACCTCATGCCAGAGCAGGAACAGAAACGGACCCGGCCCGGCGCCCAGCGCCCGGCCCGCGGCGTCGCCGCCGACCGAGAAGCGCCAGGTGCGGGCCAGGGTCGAGATCGCCGACCCGCCGGTCACCGCGACGAGGCCTGGCGGGAGCCGGATCTTCATCGGAGCATGGTGGCCGCGACTGCCGCCACCCGCTCCGCGGCGCCGGGGCCGCCAAGGAGGTCACGAATCCGGGCGAGGCCGGCTCGCTGGGCCACCGTAGCAGCGCTGGCGGGGTCGAGCAGCGGGGCCACGGCCGCCGCCAGCCGCTCCGCGGTCACGTCTGCCTGGACGATCTCCTCCACCACTGGTTGCTGGGCGATCAGGTTGGGCAGCGCGATCCAGGGCACCCGCATCAGTCGGCGGGCTGCCCACGCCGTGACGCGGTGGACCCGGTAGGCGACCACCATGGGCGCGTCGGCGAGGGCCGCCTCGAGTGTCGTGGTGCCCGATTTTGCCAGCACTGCGTCGGCCGCGCGGAGGAGGAGGCCGGAATCGCGGTCCACGAGCTCGAGGGGACCTGGATCCGGGTAGCTGCCCCCCGGGACGGCCGCGACCACGCAGCGGGTAGCGGTCCCGGCGTCGAGGAGGCGGCGGGCGGCATCCCGGAACGGGGCCCAATGCCGCCGGAGTTCCTGGCCCCGGCTGCCCGGGAACAGTGCCAGGACCCGGTCCCCAGCCCCGATCCCGAGTTCGGCCCGGGCCGCCTCACGGGTCGGCAACGGCGGCCGGTCCAGCAGCGGGTGCCCGACGAAGTCGGTGGTCAGGCCCACGGAACGGAAGAACGGCACCTCGAACGGGAAGATCACGGCGAACCGGTCCACGGCTTGCCGGAACCGCGCTGCCCGTTCGGGCCGCCACGCCCAGAGCTGGGGCGCGATGTAGTACAGGACCGGCACGCCGGCCGCCCGGGCCGCCTCGGCGACCCGCAGATGAAACCCGGGGTAGTCGATCAGGATGACGAGGTCGTAGCGGCCGCTGCGAAAGCGGCGGCGCATTTCCCCGAGGAGGCGGGCATGGGCGGGGATCTTCGCGACGATCTCGGCCAGACCCATGACCGTGTACTGCTCCATGGGCCAGAGGACCTCGGCCCCCGCGGCCGCGATCCGGGCGCCGCCAAACGCCTCGACCGCCACGCCGGGGAGCAAGTGCCGGAGGGCTGCCACCACCGGGGCGCCATGGAGATCGCCGGAGGGCTCTCCGGCCGACACCAGGATCCGGGTCACGCCCCGGCAACCGCGGCGCTGACCCGAAGAGCGAGGGCCAGGGCCGCGCGACCTTCGACGCCGGTAACGACGCCGTTGTTGGTGCCGGAGACCGACGCCACGAAACTGGCCAATTCCAGGCCGAGGGCGTCCCGCTCGGGCGCCTCGAGCGGAATGGTCTCGACTACGTCTTCGAGCGCGGCCGACACCGCCGGCCGGTCCGGCTTGAGGCGCATGAATACGCCGGTGCCCGCTGCGAGGTCGAGCGAGAAGTAGCCGTTTGTCTGGAACAGCCGGAGCCGGCGGACCCGCTCGCGGGCCACCCGCGAGGCCGTGATGTTGGCCACGGCCCCGTTGGCGAACTCGACCCGGGCGTTGGCGATGTCGACCCGCGGGGTCAGGACGTTCACGCCGCTCGCCCGGACGTCCCGCGGCAGACTGCCGCGGCAGAGATGCAGGACGAGATCGAGGTCGTGGATCATCAGATCGAGAATCACAGCGACGTCGGTGCCCCGCGGCTGAAACGGGGCCAGGCGGGTGCTTTCGAAATAGCGGACCTCGCCCAGGTACGGCTCGGCGGCGCGGACGGCGCGGTTGAAGCGTTCGACGTGACCGACCTGGAGTGGCACCCCCGCCCGGTCGGCGGCCGCGAGCAGCGCGTCCGCTTCGGCGAGCGACGAGGCCAGGGGCTTCTCCATTAGGACGGCCTTGCCCCGTCCCAGCGCATGGAGTCCGATGGCGGCGTGGACCCCGGTCGGGACCGCGACGGTCACCGCCTCGACCGCCGAGAGCAGCTCGTCGAGGTCGCCGTAGAAGCGGCTGCCGACGGAGTCGGCGACTTCCCGGCCGCGGGCCTCGTCGATGTCGTTGACACCCACGAGCTGGGCGCCCGCCGCCGCGGCGAGGTGGCGGGCATGGTGGCGGCCCAGCGCGCCGACGCCGATCACGCCGACCGGCAGGCGGGTCATCAGGAAGGAACGCCGCGGTTGGAGTGGGCGACGAACTCCAGGAACTGGCGGACTTCCGGGAGCGGCGGCACCTCGAGCCGGGCCCGTTCGGCGGCCTGGGAGAGGTTCAGATCCGAGTTGAAGAAGAGCCGGTAGACCCGCTTCAGCCCCCGCACGGCATCCTCGCCGAGCCCGGCACGCTGGAGCCCCACGCCGTTGAGGCCGAAGAGCTCGACCGGGTTGCCCACCGCCTTCACGTAGGGCGGAATATCCTGGTTGACCCGGGAGCAGCCGCCCACGAACGCCAGGGTGCCGATGGTGACGAACTGATGGATGGCCACCAGGCCGGAGAGAATGGCCCGCTCGTGCACCGTCACGTGACCGGCCAGCTGGGTGCCGTTGGCGATGATGACCCGGTCCCCCACCCGGCAGTCGTGAGCAATGTGGACGTAGCTCATCACGAAGCACTGCTCGCCCACGGAGGTCAGGCCCGATGCCGAGGTCCCGCGGTTGATCGTCGAGTACTCGCGGATCACGGTGCCGGCGCCGATCTCGACCCAGGTTTCCTCGCCCTGGTACTTGAGGTCCTGCGGGTCGCCGCCGATCACCGAGCCGATCCCCACGGTCACGCCGGGGCCGAGGCGGGCGTTCCGCTCGAGCGTGGCCCGGGCGCCGATCCGGCAGCCGTCGCCGACGGTGACCTGGGGACCGATCATCGCGAAGGGGCCGACCTCGACGCCGACGCCTAACGTGGCGTCCGGGTCGATCACGGCGGACGGATGGATCGCGGCGGCCATCGGTGCGGTCGTCATTTGTCCACCACCATGGCCATCATCTCGGCCTCGCAGACGACCTGGCCATCGACGTACGCCACGCCCTTCATCCGGCAGACCCGCCCGCGGAGCTGGACCATCTCGACCTCCTGGCGGAGCTGGTCGCCGGGCGTCACCGGCCGCCGGAACTTGATGTTGTCGAGCGACATGAAGTACACCACCTTCTCGTCCGGCTGATCGAGTTCGCCCATCAGCAGCATGCCCCCCACCTGCGCCATCGACTCCACGATCAGCACCCCGGGCATGATCGGATGCCCCGGGAAGTGGCCCTGGAAGAACGGCTCGTTGATCGTGACGTTCTTGATGCCCACCACCCGTTTCCGGGGCTCGATCTCCACGATCCGGTCCACCAGCAGGAACGGATACCGGTGCGGGATGACGTCGAGGATCCGGCCGATGTCGAGGACCAGGCCGTTGCGCGACGCGGTCCGCGCGATCATCCGGGCGAGCGCCACATTCCCTTCGTGACTCGGCCGGGTTGCCACCACGTGGGCGTTGATCCGCCCGCCGGTGAGAGCCAGGTCGCCCACGATGTCGCCCGCTTTGTGGCGGACGAACTCGTCCGGCCACCGGAGCGGGCCGGTGACCGACTCGGTGTCCGACAGCACCACGGCGGACTCCGGGGTGCCGCCCTTGAGCAGTCCCTTGGCCCGGAGCCCGTCGAGTTCCGCGACGAACCCGAAGGTCCGGGCCGGCGCGAGCTCAGTCCGGAAGGCCTCGGGGGTCACGTCGAAGGCGCCGACCTGGCGGCCGATCAACGGATGCGGCCACTCGATGGTGGCGGTGATTCGAAGGCCCTTCGCCGGGGCGACGACGTAGGAGGCCTGGCCCACGGTGAGGGTGAACGGCGCGGTGACCGTGAAGCTGGCCGGATCGCCGGCCTGCTCCGCCACCCCGACGGACTCAAGCGCGCTCAGGAACGGGGCGAAGGAGCCGTCGAGGATCGGGGCCTCGGGGCCGTCGATCTCGACGGTGAGGTCGTCGATCCCGAGTGCCGCGACGGCGGCGAGCAGATGCTCCACGGTGTGGACGGTCGCCTCGCCGTGGCCGATGGCGGTCCGGCGCTCGGTCGCCTCCACGGCGTCGACGGTGGCCCGGAACTCGGGCTGGCCCTCGAGGTCGGTGCGGCGAAACACCACGCCGGTCCCGGACGGCGCCGGGAGGCAGCGAAGCCGGGTCGTGGCGCCGGTGTGGAGCCCGGTGCCCCTGATCGTGACTTCAGCCTTGAGGGTCCGCCTTGCCATGGTCCGTGCCCCGCTCCCTGACGAGGGTCTCGAGCTCGCCCGCTATGGGTGCCAGTCGGTATAACGCCGCCTGGGCCCGGAGAAATTCCCGGTGGGGCCGGGCGGGAAAGCCGCTCCAGTCCGCGCCGGGAGGAACCTCGGAAGTTACTCCAGCCTTGGCTCCGATGCGGGCTCCGTTGCCCACCGTGAAATGGCCGCCGACCGCGACGTGGCCGGCCAGGACCACGTCGTCGCCGATCCGGGCGCTCCCGGCCACCACCACCCCACCCATCAGAAGGCACCGGCGGCCGATTCGGGCGTTGTGCCCCACATGCACGTGGTTGTCGAGCCGGCTGCCCGCGCCGATCGAGGTGTCGCCCACGCTGCCCCGGTCGATCGCGCAGTTGGCCCCGACCTGCACATCATCGTCGAGGACGCACCCGCCGACGTGCGGAATCGCGTGGTGGCCGTTCCGGTCGGAGACGAATCCGAAGCCCGCTCCCCCCACCACGGTGCCCGCTTTGATGACGACCGCCTGCCCCAGCACCGTCCCGCGGTAGCACACCACATTCGGGTCGAGCCGGGACCCCGCCCCGACCCTCACCCCGTCCTCCAGCACGACACCCGCCGCCAGGACTACCCCGTCACCGACGTCCGCCCCCGCCCCCACGACCGCGCCGGGACCGATCGATACCCCCGCGCCGAGCCGGCAGCCGCGGCCCAGCCGGGCGGTCGGATCGACCCCGGGTGCCGGCCGGGTTGGCGGGAACAGGGCGTGGACGGCCTGGGCCATGGCTCGGGCCGGGTCGGCCACGAAGATCAGGGTGGCGGGCCCGGCCGGCCCCCGTTCGAAGTCCCGCGGCACCAGCACGGCGCCTGCGGCCGAGGTGTCGAATTGGCTCCGATACTTGGCGGAGGTCAGGAAGGAAAGCGCCCCGCCGTGGGCCCGATCGAGCGGACCCACGGCGGAGATGACGGCGGCTTCATTTCCCTCGAGCCGGCCCTTGACCAGCTCGGCAATCGCGGCCGCCGAGAGAGGCACCGCGGACGCGGTCACGTCAGTTCGTTTGGGTCAGCCGCTGGGCCACCCGAAGGGTGATGTCCAGTGACTTGTCGAACGAGACGATGTTCGATGAGGCGTCCGACCCGAGATCGATGATCATGGCGTAGTTCCCCTCCGCCCTGATCCCGTCGATGATCGACTTGAGCCGCTCCTGCATCGGGCTGAGCAGCTCGCGCTCCCGGTTCTGGACCCGCGCCTGGATCGCCTGGAGCTGCGCCTGCACGGTGTCGCCCCTGGCGTTGAGCTGCTTTTCCCGGGCGGTCCGGTTCGACGGGGTCATCATGGCCTGGCCCTGCTGGTAGTTGGCCACCAGCGAGTCCCACGCGGTGCGGATCTTCAGCGCTTCCTGCTGCGCGACTTCCGCTTCCTTGGCGTAGGTGCTCTCGGCCTGGGCATAGCCGGGCATGCCGCGGAGCAGCGCCGAGGCGTTGATGAACGCGACCCGAAGACCGCCGGCCTGATCGGCGCCCTTGGCAGGGGCCTGGGCGACGGCGGCCGGGGCCAGCGCCACGGCGGTGAAGGTGAAAGCGGTGAGCCAGCGGCGAACGAACGACATCGTTGGTCCTCCAGGGAGTACCGAGGTACGGGTTGACGAACGGTTAGAAGAAATTGCCCAGCCGGAAATGGAGCTGCCAGCCCGGCTTGGGCTTGCCGGTGGCGTCGGTTCGATCGAGGCCGTAGCCGAGATCGATGCCGATCGGACCCAGCGGCGAGATCAGCGCGACGCCGGCACCGACGCTCCGGAAGAGCCGCGTCGGATTGAACTGGCGAGCCCGGCGATAGACGTTGCCGGCGTCGGAAAAGATGTTGACGTAGAACTGCTGCGAGAGCCGGGCCCCGGCCTCCACCGTGAAGGCCGCGTAGGCCTTGCCGAACGAGCCCGGCTGGACGGTGGAACCGCTGGCCGTCGGATCGTAGCCGTTCGGCGTGATGGAGAACTCGTCGTAGCCGCGGAGCGGAATGCCGTACTGAACGCCGCCCAGCGAGTACAACTCATAAAAGAACGGTCCGACGTCGCCGAAGACGAAACCGGACTTGGCCTTGAACCCGAGCGTGAACTGGACGCCGCCGCCGAAGGCGTCGCCGCCCGTCGAGCCGAGGGGCGTGAACCAGTTGCCCTCGAGATCCACCTTCTGATACTGGCCGCTGCCGCCCAGGATCCCGCCGTTGTACTCGACGGACGTGGTGATCGAGTTCCCGCCGATCGGGAACGGCAGGCCCACGCGGGTATCGCGAATCAGGCTCAGTCCGACTGACGACCGGGTACAGGACTCGTCGCAGCGAAACTGATCCGCCAGGTCGGCCGGCGTGTCGGTGAACCGGTTTCGCTGGAACCCGTAGGAGGCGAACATCCGGGTGTACCGGGAGCCGAAGAACGGGAGACCGAGCTGCAGCGAAGCGCCGGTCCGGCGGATCCGGCCGAGTTCACCGACCGTGTACCGCTGCCGGC
Source organism: Gemmatimonadales bacterium (assembly GCA_050183815.1). Lineage (GTDB taxonomy): Bacteria > Gemmatimonadota > Gemmatimonadetes > Gemmatimonadales > GWC2-71-9 > SHZU01. The sequence continues at coordinate 38,858 of JBFXAY010000048.1, forward strand.
TGTCGAACAACGTGAGGGTGCCCGAGATCCGGCTGTCCCGAATCGCGGGGTCCGAGTAGCTCAGGTTGAAATCGTTGATGTTGCGCCCGAACTGCCACTGAACCCGGCCCCGCTTGGCCTTGCCGAACAGGTTGGGCTCCTCGAGGCCGAGGAAGCCGCCCACACCGACGCCCTGCCCGACCGAGGCACCGAAGTTGATGTTGCCGGTGCTCCGCTCGGTGACCCGGAACGTGACGTCGACGTCGACGCCGTTCTCCGCTTGGTCGACCTCGGGACTCGGGAGCGGCTGCTCGAAGAAATTGAGGTTCGAGATGTTCTGATACGACCGGATCAACAGGTCGCGATTGAACGTCATGCCGGGGAGGAGGACGATCTGCTCCCGGATGACGCGTTCGTGGGTCACTTCGTTGCCCACGATGACGATCTTGTTGATCGAGGCCGGCTGGCCCTCGTAGATCTTCCAGCGAAGATCGACCACCGGCTTGCCGTCCGCCCCGGTGCGCCGGACCTCCTCGGGCTCCACCTGGGACACGATGTAGCCGAAGTTCGAATACTGGTTCCGGAGCTTCTCGGTGGCCGCGTCCCAGTCCGCCCGGCTGAACGGCACGCCGACTTCCTTGCCGGTGCCCGCCACCACGGCGGTGCCGAACGGAAACAGCAGGCTCAGTTCCTCGGCGGAAAACCGCCGGTTCCCGAGAATGTCGAAGGTGCCGACCCGATAGGGCTGGCCCTCGTCCACGGTGATCTTGAGAATGGCCTTCCCGGGCGTGCTGTCGGCCACGAGCGTGTCCTTGAGGACCCGGAGATCGACGTAGCCGCGGTCCGCATACCACGCCGGGATCCGGTTCCGGACGTCGTCCTCGACCTTGTCCTCGGTATACTCGCCCTTGCGGAACCACCAGAAGCCCTCGGGCTTCGAGGACATGCCCTTGACGACGTCCCCGTCCTTGAAGCGTTCGTTGCCTTCGATGATCACCTGGCTGATCGCCACCCGGCCACCCTCCTGGATGGCAAAGGAGACGTCCACCGCGTTGGTGGTGTCACGCCGGGTTTCCACCGCTTCGACCGTGGCGGCGTA
>JBFXAY010000049.1:0-39364 GCA_050183815.1 Gemmatimonadales bacterium
ATCGAACCGGCGCGCCGGCCGGTTCCACGAGTTATGCCGGACCGCGATCGTCTCGGTGGAGATTTCGACGAGGTTGAACGCGGACGGCCGATGCCCCCGGGTCCGCGAGGTGTGGGTACTGGCAGTCGAGACCACCACCCGGCCTCCCAGGGTGGCCACGGCCTCCTGATGATCGTGGCCGCAGAGAATCACGTCGACCCCGCACTCGGCGAGCCGCACCTGGGCCTGTCGCCACCGGGCGAGGCCCATCCGGCGGGAGATCTCGCCCCGAAGCACGTTGTGGTGCATGACGACCACCCGAGCCTCGTCAGGCGGGGCCTCGCGAAACCGGGCGGCCACCCGGGCCACCTCGGCTTCGGGCAGGTGTCCCTTCACCGCCGTATCGCGCCAGAACTTCCAGGTCATCGAGCCGGCGGACACGCCGTGGCTGGTGAGCGCGGCTTCGATCCGGAGGCCCGGCAGTTCGAGCGACGGCGAGAGCACCTCGCCGAAGTAGATCCGGTACTTCGTGTATTTCCGGCGGATGCCGAACAGGTCGAGCGGCGTGGCCCACCACTGGACGTCGTGATTGCCGGGCACCACGAAGGTCGGGGCGGCCCGTTCGAGTGTCTGGGCAAAGACCAGGGCTCGCTGGAACTCGCCGTGCCGGGCCCGCTGGGTGAGGTCGCCGGAGATGACGACGACCGTCGGCTTGAGCGACGGGACCAGTTCCTCGAGTGCCGCGACCTGCTCGAGGTCCGCGTCTCGCCCGAAGTGAATGTCGGAGAGGTGAACGAGGGTCGTCACCCTACCACACGACTCGGATGCGGTAGGTGAGCCGGGCCTCGCCGCGGGCCGGGACCCGGACCCGGAAACGGGTCTGGGTCGACGACAGCTTCTCGGCGGGAACGGAGGACGAGACCACCGACCACTCGCCGCCCCGGGTCTCGAGCACATCGACGGTGGCGGTCGAGTCGCCGGCGTTGGACACCGTGACTTCGTAGGCCGCGGTGGCCACGGTTCGGTTGTTCACTCGCTGCGTCTGGTATTCCGATTGGGTTCGCTCGGCGGTGAGATCGAAGGCGGTGCCGGCCGAGAGCCGGAGGTCCTGGCCTGCGGCGGTGTGGCCGATCGCGGCCTCGCCGATCAGCTGGGGGCGGCCGCCGGAATCTCGTTCGTAGAGCCGGGCAGTGCCACCGGGCACCGGAGTGTCGCCGAAGCCGGTCCGGGCGGTCCGTTTGACCACGTAGGTCACGGCGACGGGCACCTCGTCTTCACTGCCCGTCTGCGGGAGACCGCCATAGAAGGGCACCTGCCCCGAAATGGTGTAGACCCGTTCGACCGGCGCGGTGGTCGGTTCGAACAGCGAGGCCACCGTCACCAGGCCCGGCTCGAAGTGGTGACGACCCGGCAAGGTGTACAAATGCGCCTCGCCGACCCGTTCCTCGACGGCCACGGCCTCCGCCGCCATGGCCACCCGGGCATCGAGCGCGTTACGGCGGAACATCGGCTGCGGCGCCGCTTGCCCGACATTGCCGGCCAGCAGTTGCACGTCGACCGAATCGGCTCGAAGCGTTCCCGCCGTGACCGCCGCCACACCGGTAATCCGGGCCGAGCCGCGGTTCACGATCAGGGAATAGGAGGCGTTCCAGCTCGCGCCGCTGGTGAAATAACCCAGCCCGAGACCGGAACGAGCCCGATCGCTGGCGACCGCCACCGAGAGCCGGGCATCCGGTGGCGCCAGCTCCGCCGGAAAAGCCGGCAGGCCCGGCCGCTGGAAAATCACCCGCCCGTTCGCGAGCTGGTAGCGTTCGGGATCGACACCCAACACGGTCGCCGTGACCACCGTCGTGTCGCGGCCCCCGAACTGGAGGAACTGGAGCGGCCGCCCGACCAGCCGCCGGATCGCGTCGGCCTCCGCCACCGCCGGGTCGTACTGCGCGCCGACCACCGCCACCTCCGCATCGAGCGCGAACAGCGAAGCCGGATCGATGGAGCCCAGGGCAAGCTGGTGGGTGGACCGCCCCGCGGGCACCCGGACGGGGAAAACGGTGCGATTGAGCACCCGGCCGTCCTGGTACACGGTGATCCCGGTCTGTCGGGCGTCGGCGGTTTGGGAACGAGCCTGGGCACAAAGCGGCGTGGCACCCACCAGGGCCACGAGGACGAGCCTGGGGGCGACGGTCATCGCTTGAGCTCCTTCGGCATGAATTCGATGAGCAGCCGGGAGACGAACCGGAGCACGATCACGTAGATGAGCAGCACCGACGCCGCCCCGAAGAACCGCGACATCGGCGTGGGCGGCGTGGCCCAGAACAACCAGCCCGCGAGCACGACCGCCGCGCCGAGGGCCCACCGCCGGCCGAGCCGATTGGCCCGAAGCCGCCGCTCTTCGCGGCAGATCGAACAGAAGTCGCCCCAGGAAAGGCCGCGCTCCCGCCGATCGCACTGAACGCAGGGTACCGGCTCAGCCTCGAGCCCGAGTGGCGACCTGAGCCCCGAACTGTTGAGTCGTAGCATTCCCGCCCAAATCCTTCGTGCGGATCCCGTCCTTGACGATGGTGTCGATCACCGCGTTGCGCAACCGGATCGACGCCTCCGCCTCGCCGAGATGATCGAGCATCATGACGGCCGCGAGCATCTGGGCCGAGGGATTCGCGATCCCCTTTCCCGCGATGTCGGGGGCACTGCCGTGGACGGCCTCGAAGATCGATGCCGTGGTCCCGATGTTCGCACCCGGCGTCATCCCGAGGCCGCCCACCAGGCCGGAGAGTTCGTCGCTCAGGATGTCGCCGAACAGGTTGGTGGCGACGATCACGTCGAACTGCTCGGGCCGCAGCACGATCTGCATCGCGCAGTTGTCGACGATCATGTCGTTGGCCTCGACCCGGCCCTCGTACTCCTTCGCCACCTCGCGCCCGACTTCGAGAAACAGGCCGCTCACCATCTTGAGGATGTTGGCCTTGTGGACGATGGTGACCTTCTTCCGGCCGTGTTTGAGCGCGTATTCAAACGCATAGCGCACGATCCGCTCGCAGCCGAACCGGGTGGTGACCCCGGTGGTAACGCCGGCCGACCGGGGATCGTTGCGGGTCGCGATCCAGTGCTCGATGCCGGTATAGAACCCTTCGAGATTTTCCCGCACCAGGACGATGTCGATCCCGTCGAAGCGGCCCGGGAGGATCGTCTTGGCCGGCCGGATGTTGGCGTAGAGTTCGAATTCCTTCCGGAGGGCCACGTTGACCGAGCGGTAACCCGGGCCGACGGGCGTCGTGAGCGGACCTTTGAGGGCCACGCGCCGGGTCCGGATGCTTTCGAGGGTGGCGTCGGGAATCGGCGTCCCGACCTTGTCCACCGCCGCCATGCCGCCGAGTTGGGTGTCCCAGTTGAATGAGATGCCGGTGGCCTCGACCGCGGTGACGGTGGCCTCGGTGATCTCCGACCCGATCCCGTCGCCCGGGATCAGAGTCACGTCATACGTCATGGTTCGGTTCCTTCGACCGGAAAGATCGTGGCGATGGCCTTGCCCAGCACCTGGTCGGGCGTGCCGCCGGCGCCTCGCGCCAGCGAGCGCCACACCACGCGGCCGGTCCGGGTATCGGCCAGCAGCATCGAGAGATCGGCGGCGAGCGCGCCGGTGCTGTCGTTCTTGAAAATGAGCGAGGCCGGAATCAGGGCGTACCGCCAGCCGCCGGCCACCGCGAGCAACTTCCGGAGATTCGACCGGAGCGGATCGGGCACCGTGTTGAGCGACCAGCTCCGCATGATCGACTGGCCCATCTGATCGGGATCGGGCACGAGACCGGCCGACCGCCGGGCCACGCGCCGCAACTCGACGGGGCTAATCCACTTCACCTCGGGCGAGCGCGTCTGGGCGCCGTCGAAGAGGAGCGAGTCGGACCAGCGAAGCTGCGTCACCCGGTCGCCCGGGACCGTACCCGGGGTTACCTCGGGTTCCACGATCAGCATGTTGAGCGGGAGAATCGCGACACCCTGCCCCGCGATCGCGGCGGTCACGAGGCCCTGGGTCACCGGCTTCTTCTGGGCGGCGGCCGGCGCGGCCGACGCCCCGGCGGCGGCCAGGAAAAGTAGTCCGAAAGCGTTGAAACGTATCGACATAGGCCCGCTCCAATCATAGTCGAGTGGGACCCAAAAGACGACCGCCGGGCCCGTTGGCAACACGGATCCGGCGGCAAGGTTGGCGCCAACGAGAGGCGGACAACGGGCCGCGGAGCGGGCCAGCCGGAACCGGCGCGGCGCCGAGGCGACCCTCAGCGATGCTCGAGCGAGAGGCCGCCGTCCACCTGGATGACCTGCCCGGTGACGTGCCGGGCCTCGTCGGAGCACAGGAAGCTGACCACGTGCGCCACCTCCTCCGGCTCGGCCAGACGGCCAAGGACCGTGGCGGTACGCGCCCGGTCGATGACCTCGCGGGGCAGCGCCTGGAGCCGCTCGGTCCGGACGAAGCCGGGGGCCACCGCATTGACGTTCACGTTCGACGGGCCGAGCTCCACGGCGGCCGCCCGGGTCAGGCCTTCGAGGCCGGCCTTGCTCGCGGCGTAGCTCGTCACCCCGAACCCGGGCCGGGTGGCCTGGTGCGAGGAGACGTTGACGATCTTGCCCCAGCGCTGCTTCCGGAACACCGGCGCCGTGACGGCCAGACAGTTGGCCGCGCCGACGAGGTTGGTCGCGATGACGTCGCTCCAGTCGTCCTCGGTGAGCCGCCAGAGCGCGCCGTCCGCCGCGATCCCCGCGTTGTTGACGAGATAGTGGAAGGTGCCGAACCGCTCCCGCACGGCTTCCACGAAGCGGGCCACCTGCCGCCGATCGCGGACGTCGCAGGCGTCGGCGAACACCTTGGTGCCCATGGCCGCGAGCGTGGTCTCGGTGAGGAGCGCGGTTTCCCGGACGTCGCGCCCGGGGAGGTTCACGAAGCAGAAGGCGACGTTGCAGCCGAGGCGGGCGAACTCCAGACACATGGCCCGGCCCAGGCCCGTGGCCCCGCCCGTGACGATGACGGTCTTCCCGGGAAATCCCGGAGCGATGACCGGCGCATCCTGCGTTTCGGGCAGCACAGCGGCCCGGGACCGGGCGGCGGCCTGCCAGGAAGGAAACTTGCCCGCTTCTGAAAACGGCATATTGGCGCGAAGCTACCGGCGGCCACCGGTCGCCGCAAGTTAGGCAGCGGCGGCCGCGGGGCGGCTCCCACCCAGCCAGCCGACCCAGGCCACCGCGGCGGCCACCGCCCCGGCGGTCAGCGCCGCGCCACCGCCGTACACCTGATAGACCCAGCCATACCCGAGGCCGGCCGCCAACGCGCCGAGGCCGGCCAGCCCCTGGTAGACGCCGAAGGCCCTCCCCCGCCGATTCGGGACCGCGCCCGCCACGGCCGCCCGCTCGGCCGGCTCGAGCAGGCCGCCCGCGAGGCCGTGGGCCAGAAACACGCCGATGGCCGCGAGCGGGGCGTCGATCCGGCCGAGCGCGAACACGGTGGCCGCGTAGAGCACCGTCCCGGCGCCGAGCGCCGCCCGGGCCCCGAGCCGGTCGAAGAGGATGCCGGCGGGATAGGACGCGGCGCTTTTCACCATATGCAGCACCGCCCAGACCAGCGGAATCGTGGCGACGGCCGCTCCGAGATCCTGAAGGCGGAGCAGCAGGAGCGTCTCCGGCAGCCGGACGGCGGACAGCAGGGCAATCGCCGCCAACGGGCGGAGATGCACCGGCCCGTCGTCGGCCGGCTCGTCGCGTCGGGGGGCCGCGGCGGCCTCGCGACGGGCGGCGCGGAGCGCCACGACCAGGACCAGCGCCGCGAGCAGACCGGGAACGAGGCTCAGCGCCAGCACGTCCCGCACGGCGGTACCGCGGCGCAGCAGCTGGAAGGCGAGCAACGAGCCGAGAACGGCCCCGAGATGGTCGGCGGTCCGATGGAGGCCGAAGGCCCGGCCGCGGACGGCCGGCGGGGTGGCATCCGCGATGAGCGCGTCGCGCGCCGGCGAGCGAAGCCCCTTCCCGACCCGGTCGAGGACCCGAACGCCGACCACCTGCCAGGCCTGGGTGGTCAGCGCCACCAGCGGCCGGAGGACGATCGCCAGCAGATACCCGGCCAGCACGAGCGGCCCCCGCCGGCCGGGCCGGTCGGCGATCCGCCCGCTCCACCAGCGCAGCGATGCCGCGGCGAGATCGGCGGCGCCGTCGAGCGCGCCTAACGCCACGGCCCCGCCGCCGAGCGTCGTGGTGACGAAGGCGGGCAGGAGCGGATAGACCATCTCGCTCGCCAGATCGTTGAACAGGGAGACGGCGGCCAGACCCTTCACCGTCCCGGGCAGCGGACTCCCGGCCGCGCGAGGCTCGTCCGAGGCCGGCGGCACGGTCATTCGGTCAGGCCGAGGCGCCAGCGGGCCAGGTCGGGATGGTAGAGGCCGGAGCGGCGAATGACGTCTTCGAGCGCGCCGCCCCCCGGCCACCGGCGGGCCAGCGCTTCCCACCGCTCGACCAGGAGCGCGGTGGCGGCTTCCTCGAGCGGCGCAGTGACCAGCGCCCCAATCACTTCCGGCCCCGTCGCCTCGCCCGACTCGGCGAGGCGGCGGGCCGCATCGGCGGCGGAGATCGTGGTCATCTGGATCGCGAGATCGAGCGCGCCGATCCGGGCCTGGGCGAGCACCGCGCCGCGGGTCCGGCCGGCCCGGGTGTCGGTAAACAGGCCCCAGGCCCGCATCCACGCCGGATGCATGAGCCGGGAGCGGATCTCGGAACTCGACAGGGACTCCCACTCGCCGGGGGACACCGGGGCGGCGGCCGGCTCCTCCGGTTCCTCGTGGCCGCCGTCGAGGAGTTCGAGGCGGCGGCTGAGCCGCCGGAGCGCCTCGCCGCCGGTCGATTCGATCAGATGCTCGAAGTGGAGGCGCCACTCGACCCGATCGGGCCGGAGCGCCCCGGCCATCGGTTCCGGATCCGGTTCCACCTCGTGCCGGAGAAATCGCTCGAGCAGTTCGAGGCTGGCGTTGGCCCGGCTGAGCGTCTCCTTGTCCGCCTGCCACCACGATTCCCCTTCGAGCGCCAGGCGAACCATGCCGAGGTGTTCGAGGGCCACCTGGAGGTGGATCAGCGGCGGCTTCCGGAGCGTGTCGCGGAGCGCATCGACCCAGCCGGGAATCCGGGCGAGGGTGTCGGCGTCGCCGGCCCGGGCCGCCACGGCGGCCGCGAGGCGATGACACCAGAGCGCCGGGTTCCCGCGCTCCGGTCGTTCCTTCTCGAGCCGGCGGAGCCGGGTCCGGATGGCGGTCAGCAGGAGCGTTCGGTCGAGTTCCTCGTCGAGCGACTCGACCTCGAGTTCCTCGACGGCGAGCGCCAGCGACCGGAAGGCCGCCCCGTGCTGGCGGTTGCTCGCCTCGTCGAAGGCGTCGAGCGCCGGAAGCGGGGCCGGCGCGCCGAACCGGGCCGCGTCGGCCGAGTCGAAATGGGTCCAGAGGTCTTCGAACGACCGGAACAGCTCGGCCAGCGACATCAGCCGCCGGCCACGTCGGTATCGTCGGCCGCCGACAGGCTGCCGGTGAAATTCTTCACGGCCACCCGGTTCCCGAGCATGCTGGCCGTCAGCTTCGAACCCGAGATCCGGCAGTTCTGCCCGAGGAGCGAGTGGGATACGCTGCTGTCGGCGATGGTGGTGCCGCGCTCGATGGTGACGTTCGGGCCGATCGTCGAGTTGGTGATCGTGACCCCGTCCTCGATCAACACCGGCTCGAAGATCGTGGCGTTCTCGTACTCGCCGTGACGGGCGGCACCCTTCTCGAGGAGGATCTGGTTGGTCTCGAGGAAGGTGTCGAGCTTGCCGCAGTCGTACCAGCCGCCTACCTCGGCGGTGAGAATCCGCCTGCCGCGGTCGATCATCCACTGGAAGGCGTCGGTCAGGAAGTACTCGCCCTTGTTGGGCGGTGCCGCGAGCGTGTGGTCAATCCCGCCCCAGAGGGACTCGGTGTCGCGGAGGTAGTAGAGCCCAATGTTGGCGAGCTTCGAGATCGGCGTCGAGGGTTTCTCGACGATCTTCGTCATGTAGCCCTGCTGGTCGGTGACCACGACGCCGAAACGCTGGTAGTCCTCGACCTCCTTCGCCCAGATGATCCCGTCGGCATCGGTCCGGTTGATCAGGGTCAGGTCGGCCTCGAAGACGGTGTCGACGAAGATGATCAGGACCGGCTCCCGGACGTACGGCCGCGCCAGGTTGATCGCGCCGGCGGTGCCGTCCTGAACCTTCTGTTCGATGAACCGGCAGGGATAGCCGTAGCGGTTGGTCGCGTACGCCTCCACCTGATCCTTGAGGTGGCCGGTGATGAAGATGAGCTCGGAGACGTCGAGTTCCTTGACCCGGTCCATCACCCAGTCCATGACGGGGCGGCCGGCGACCTTGAGCATCGGCTTCGGCACGAGGTGGGTGTGCGGGCGGACCCGGGTTCCCTTGCCGGCCAGCGGAATGATCACTTGCACGTCAGACTCTCCCGTAGCGGTCTTTGAGGCGGACGATGTCGTCGAGTTCCGGGGTCGAGGCCTCCAGCACGTCGCTGTCGACCAGCGCCTCCAGTTCGTGAATCGTCCGGGGATCGATGTGGATCACGGCACCCGGCTCGAGCATCCGGGTCTCCGCGGTCCGGCCCGGCATTTCGAGGGTCAACCTCACCCGGCCGGACAAGAGATACAGGGTTTCGTCCTTCACCTCATGATACTGACAACTGAGACCGTGCCCGGCCGCGATGTGGAGGATCTTCCCCACGTAGCGGTCGGTCCGGGCCCAGATGAGTTCGTACCCCCAGGGCTTGTCGACCCGAACGGGGAGGTCCATCACACCTCCAACGGATGAAACAGGAACGCCGAGGGCGACGTGATGCACTCGCGGACGCACACCCCGCAGCCGACGCAGCCTTCGCGCTTGAGCACCGGGTGGCCGCCCGCGTCGAGCGCGAGCGCCCGGTCTCCCATCGGGCAGGCGTCGACGCACACCCGGCAGGGACTCCCCTCGAACGTGACGCACCGTTCGGGGACCAGCTCCACGGCGCCCAAACGGTAGTTGGTCCACCCGTTGGCCGGAAGCTGCAGTGCGCCGGTGGGACAGGCCCGGACGCACGGCATGTCGGCGCACGCGACACAGGGCTGGCTCGCGACCTCGAGATACGGCGTCCCGGCCGCGAGGCCGCCCGAAGTCGGCACCGTCCGGATCGCCCGGACCGGGCAGACGGGCGAGCACTCGCCGCACCGGCTGCAGGCCGCCAGGAACGCGACCTCCGGGAGCGCCCCGGGCGGCCGGACGTAGCGCTGCTGGAGAATCCGGTCCTCGGTCTTTTCGACCAGATCGCGAATCCAGCTGCCGAAACTCTCCCGAAAGAGGGTCCGGCGGTCCGCGGGGCCCTTGTCCCAGGGGTTCATGGGCGGAAGAGCGGAAAGATGCCGGTGAACAGCCGGTCGAGCAGGCCGCCGAAGATGACCGGGATACGGGGCTTGGCCCCGCTCTGGTCGGTCGGGTTGCGCGGATCGTCCGATGGCGCCGCGTTGAAGACCGCGATCGCGCCGGCGCCCGTCTCGGGATCGAGATAGAAGAACGAGCGGAAGCCGGCCTGACTGCCGGTGTGCCCGATCGTCCGGGTGCCGTTGCGCCGGAGGATGAAGAAGCCGAGCCCGATGGAGTCCGCCTCGGTCCCGCCGGTGGGAAGTACCGGCCGCCACATTTCCTCCAGCGTCGAGCGGGCCAGCACCGCGCGGGCGTCGGCCGTGGTGCCCGGCGAGCCGGCGAGGAATCGCAGATACTTGACCATGTCCACGAGCGGGGCGTTGAGGCCGCCGTTCGATACCGTGATCCCGGTATCGAAGTCGAGCCCGTTGGCGTGCGGCACCCCGGCCCGGACCTCGTAGTTGTTCGACCGGTGCCGAAGCAGGTGGTACGGCGTCAGGTCGAAGTAGCTCGAACTCATCCCCAGCGGCTTGAGCAGATTCTTGTCGACGTAGACCTCGTAGTCGTCGCCCGAGAGGGCTTCGATGGTCCGGCCGACGAAGATCATGCCGGGGTTCGAATAGCTGTAGCGGCTCCCCGGCGGAAAGAGGATCTCGGTATATGGCATCATCGCCACGAGCTGCGTCCACCGGGTCGGCTCGAACGGGTGCCAGGGACGATCGCCGCCCCACGGCCAGGTGCCGTTCCGGAAGCCGGCCGAGTGGGAGAGGAGCTGCCGGAGCCGGATGTCGGCGATCGTGCCGAAGGTGTCGTGCACAGCCTGCAGCTCCGGCACGTGGACGACCGCCGGATCGTCGAGCGAAACCCGGCCCCGATCCCGCAACTGCATCAGGGCGATGGCGGTGAACGTCTTGGTGATCGACGCCCAATGGAAAATGGTACTGTCGTCCACGGCCCGACGGGTCGCGAGGTCGGCGAAGCCGTGGTACTCCCGCGCCAGGACGGTGTCCCCGTGAACGAAGAGGAGCGCGCCGCCCACCATCCCCTCCTCGGCCAGCACCCGGTGGAAGTAGTCCCCGACCGGTTGCCACGCGGCCCGAAAATTTCCCGGCCGTACCTGCCCGGCGGCCGCGCCGGGAAGCAGCGTTCCGATCAGCAACGAAACGGCAGGAAGTAGCGCGCGGCGATGACGAGTTCCAGGCATTGGGCAGCGAGTCGGCGGATTCCTGACCAATCTAATCGTAGAAACGCGCCTTCCGACGGCCCGAACCGGCTTCCCGTGATCCACGATCGGAGTATTTTCCGCGTCTTCGGCATGACGTCGCCCGGAGCACCTGCGCCCTGGCGCCGCACCCAGCCACCCCACGGTGAATGCTCCTCTATCTCGCGCTGTTCTTGCAGTCGGGACCGGTCACCGCGACGGACTCGCTCGTCCATCGGAACGGACGCGTTCCCCGCGCGGTCACGGCGGTGCGGACCGCCGAGCCGCCGCGGATCGACGCTCGGCTCGACGATCCCGCCTGGGCCGGTGCCCCGGTCGAGCGCGGCTTCCGGCGGGACGTGCCGAGTGACGGCAATCCGGCGTCTCAGGAAACCGAAGTCCGGGTCGTCTACGACGGCGACGCGATGTACATCGGGGCCCGACTCCATGACGACCGGCCCGACCTGATCGTCCGGCGCCTCAACCGGCGGGATTCCTTCAGCTCCTTCGTCGACGCCTTTTTCGTCCAGATCGATTCGTACCACGACCACCGCACCGCCTTCACCTTCGGCGTGACCGTGGCCGGCGAACGCCGGGACGTGCTCACCAGCGAAGACGGCGGCGGTTTCGATGCCGGCTGGGATCCGGTCTGGGACGTCGCGGTGGCCGTCGACTCGGCCGGCTGGGTGGCCGAGATGCGGATCCCCTTCTCACAGTTACGCTTCCCAACGGCCGACGGGCATGCCTGGGGAATCCAGTTCCGGCGCGACATCGTCCGCGCCGGCGAGGCGGTCGATTGGCAGTGGTCGCCTCGGGCGGAGGCGGGTGCGGCGTCGAAGTTCGGGCACCTGCTCGGGCTCGAGAACATCCCGGCCCCGAAGCGGCTCGAGTTCCTGCCCTACGTGTCGAGCCAGGCACGGCTCACCGAGGGGATCGCCCCGGGCAATCCCTTCGACGACGGCAGTGTCGCCTCCGCCACCGGCGGACTCGACGCCAAGTACGGGATCACCAGCGATCTGACCCTCAATGCCACGATCAACCCGGATTTCGGCCAGGTCGAAGCGGATCCGTCGGTCCTCAACCTGACGGCCTTCGAGACCTTTTTCGAGGAACGACGGCCATTCTTCGTCGAGGGGGCGAACTTCTTCGACTTCCAGGGCAGCTTCGGCCTCGACCGGTTCTTCTACACGCGGCGCATCGGCCGGGCGCCGACCGCCTCCGCCCTGGGGACGGCACCCTACGTCGATGAGCCCGCCGCCACCTCGATCCTCGGCGCGGCCAAGTTCTCGGGACGCGCCGGCGGGTGGTCGATCGGGGCCCTCGATGCCGTCACCGGACGCGAGTATGCCCGCGTGGCCGACCAGACCGGGGGCCCCGTCCGGCGAACCGCGATCGAACCGCTCACGAACTTCGGCGTAGTGCGCCTTCGCCGGGCCGCGGACGACGGCGGCAGCGGCGTGGGCATCGCGCTCACCAACGTGACCCGGTCGCTCGACTCGCTCGACTTCCCGTTCCTCCGGCGCTCCGCCACCGTGGCCGCGGCCGATTTCTTCCATCTGATGCGGCAGAACCGGTACCGGGTCTCCGGTTACCTGGGCGTCTCGCGGGTGGGCGGATCGGGCGGCGCCCTGGCAGCCACGCAGGCCTCGTCGGCCCGCTACTACCAGCGGCCCGACCAGGACTACGCCCCGTTCGACCCGACGCGGACGTCGTTAGGCGGGTACTCGGGCCAGGTGCTGTTCGAGAAGATCGGCGGCGACCTGACCTTCGCGGCGGGGGCGAACGTCGTGTCGCCCGGGTTCGAGCTGAACGACGCGGGCTTCCAGCTCGACGCGGACCGGATCCGTGGCAGCGTTCTGGTCAACCGTAACTGGCGGCAGCCCGGGAAGCTCTTCCAGGACGGGTTCGCCGGCGTTCGGGTGAGCCGGACCGTCAACTTCGGCGGCCAGGGGCCCGGCGTCGCCGTCGTCGGCAACGGCGGCGTGACCCTCCATGACCTGTCGTCCATCTTCCTGATCGGGCAATACACCTTCACCGGCCTCGACGACCGGGCAACCCGGGGCGGACCGCTCATCGAAGCCCCGGGGCGCCTCGACCTGAACGCCCAGTATTACTCCGACCAGCGACAACCCGTCTACGGGTCCCTCGGCCTGGCCTGGACCCGTGCCCGGCGCGGCAGCAGCAGCTTCAGCATCAGTCCCGGACTCACGTTCAAGCCAACCGGGGCCGCATCGCTGTCGGTGAGCGCCAACTATCTGAAGGACCGCGCGTCCCGGTTCTACCTGGGCGAATACCCTGACCCGACCGCCACCGAGACCTTCGGAAACCGCTACCTGTTCGCCCCGCTCACCCAGACGGTCCTCGGCCTGACGAGCCGGATCGAGTTCTTCTTCTCGCCGGACCTCTCGCTCCAGGTGTACGCCCAGCCGTTCATCGCCACCGCGGACTACCGGACCCCCGGCTCCCTCGATGCGCCCCGCAGCTATCAGTTTACCGACTACGGCACCGGTCCGAGCACCCTGTCGGTCGATGCCGCGACCGGCCTCACGACCGTCGACGCCGACGGCGCCGGGCCGGCGCCGGCGTTCTCCTTCCCCGCCCCGGACTTCCGGATCCGGTCGCTCCGGAGCAACATGGTCCTCCGGTGGGAATACCGGCCGGGTTCGACCCTGTTCCTCGTCTGGAACCAGAACCGGTTCGGTTTCGCCGCGGATCCCCGGTTCCGGGCCTTCCGCGACCTCGGCGACATCTTCGGCGACGACATGCAGAACGTCCTGCTCGTCAAGGCGAACTACTACTTCTCCTTCTGACGGCCGGAAACGACGACGGCCGGCCGCCTCACCCGAGGCAGCCGGCCGTCGTTCGTACCGGGCCGGTCAGTTGCCGGCGGCCATCCGCCCGTTGCCGGGCTTCTCGTCCTTGAGCCAGTAGCCGAACCACTGGCGGAGCCGGCCCAGCCGGTCCACCAGGAGCCACGGCTCACCGGTGCGCGAGAGGTCGTGCGTCGACCGCGGGTAGCGGACGAACTCCACCGGCACCTTGTTCTTCTGCAGCGCCACGAACCACTGCTCCGCATCCGCCATCGGGGTCCGGTGATCCTCTTCCGACTGCACGATCAGCGTCGGCGTCCGGACCTTGTTCACGTGCCGGATCGGGGAGAGCGAGTCGTACAGCGCCGGACGCTCCCATGGCATCCCGTAGAACTCGAACTCGGTGAGTCCGGGCACGTCGCTGACGCCCCACCACGACCACCAGTTGCTGATCATCCGATCCGCCTCGGCCGCCTTGAACCGGGTGGTGTGCGAGGTGACCCACGCGGTCATGAACCCGCCGTAGGACCCACCGGTGACGCCCATCCGGGTCGAGTCGACGTCCGGCCGCTTGGCGGCGATATCCACCGCCTTCATCAGGTCCTGGTAGTCCTCGAGACCCCAGCGGCCGCGAGTCGAGTAGGTGAAGGCCGAGCCGTAGCCGCTCGACCCGCGGGGGTTGGTGAAGAGCACCCACATCCCTGCGCCGGTGATGCTGTGGAACTCGTCGAACCAGTTCTCGCCGTAGGCGCTGTGCGGGCCGCCGTGGATGTAGAACACGAGCGGGTACTTCTTGCCGGGCTCGTAGCCATACGGCTTCTGGAGCCACGCCTCGATCTCGAGCCCGCCGACACTGGTGTAGGTGAACCGCTCGGCCTCGGGCCAGGCGATTTCCTTGTTGAGGGCGTCGTTGAACCCGGTGAGCTTCCGTTCGCCGCTGCCGTCGGCGCCCGCCACGTAGAGTTCCCACGGCTGCGTGACGCTGCTCGCCACGTACGCCAGCGTCCTGGCAGCCGGGTCGCTGTCGGTGCCCGGCAGTCGGCGGCGGCCGCCGACGACTTCCTTGATCGCCTTGGTGGCGGGATCGACCGTCATGATCGCGTCTCGTCCGCCGATCGCGGCACCCATCAGAATCCGGCCGTCGGGGAGCCACCGGAACCAGTTCGGCTCGTACTTCCAGTCGCCGAGGACGTTGACGGGAGCGCCGCCCTTGGCGTCGATGACCCAGATGCGGTCGGATCCGGTGCGGGTCAACTGGGACGAGTAGGCCAGCTTCGACCCGTCCGGCGACCACGCGAGCGAGCCCTCGCTCCCGGTGGCCGTGGTGAGCCGGCGCGGTTCGCCGCCCGAGACCGGGATGACGAAGACGTCCGCGTCGTTCCGGGGCGCTTCGCTGGCTTTCGGATCGTACTTCGCGCGCTGGAGCGAGTCCCGCTCGAGGCGGCCGAGCGAATCCGGCCGGAGCCGGGCGTCGGCCACGAAGGCGATCCACTGCCCGTCCGGCGAGATGGTGATGTTCCGGTGCGAGTACGCCGTGTTGGTCAGCTGCTTCTTCTCGCCGCCGGCCACCGGCCGGGTCCAGATCTGGGCCGGGTTGTCGCGCGGCGCCTCCCGGGCCCCGGGAATGAAGCCCCGGCCGTTGAACTTGTAGCCCAGGTCGGTGATGTGGCGGCCGTCGAACCGGGCCGGATCGAGCGGCCGGGTGATCGCGTCATACGGCGGCCGGGCCATCGGCTGCATCCGGTCGAACGGGCCCCGCGACCGGGAACTGTCCCGGGCCTCGCCGGTAGCGGCAGTGTCGCCGTAGGCCACGATCCGCCCGTCGGCGGTGAACGATCCGTCGGGAATGCTGTCCACCTCGAAGGCCTCGCCGGTGGGCTGGTCCATCCGGAGGGCCCAGGTCCGACCTTTGGCCGGCGGCCGGCTCGAGCCGAAGAGGAGCAGCTTCCCATCCGGCGACCAGCGCGGATTGCTGCTTTCGGTGTTCGGCGTGGTCATCCGCATGGGAGTGGAGCCCGGCGCCGTCCCGACCATCCAGACCTCGGAGTGGCGCTTGTTCTCGCTCTCCCGTACGGTGGTCACGGTGAAGGCCACCCACCGGCCGTCGGGCGACACGGCCGGGCTCGACAACGTCGAGAGCCGGTACCAGTCCTGGGGTGTGAAGGCCCGCCCCTGGGCGGCCAGCGGGGCCGCTCCGGCGAGGAGAGCGAGGGCAGCGGTCAAACGTCGCATGAGCAAAACCTCTCTGGCGCAGGACACCTAGAACGTGGGACGCAGGGCCACGATCCAGCGGAACCGCCCCCGGGAACCGGAGCCGGGACCGCCGATGGCACGATCGGGATTGGAAACGAGCAAGGGGACGTCAAAACGGGTTACGAACGTGGTCTGGCCGATGTTGTGAACCGCCCGGAGTCCGATGCCGGCATCGCCGCTCACGTTGCCGGACCCGGAGGACGACAGGAACCCGTCCGACAGCGCGACGTCGCCGAAGACGGCCACGCGGGTGTCCCGGAACAGCCGGGCACGGGGCCGGGCCAGCACCGAGCGCTCGAGTTCGACATTGGCGGCGGCGATCCGCGTCACGGCCACGTCGCGGGCCAGGCCCCGGACGTTGCCGCCCCCCGGGGTGTGGAAGTGCACGTCGCCGGTCAGCAAGGCGTCCCGGGAACGTACGAACGGATTGGTGAACTGCTCGTACGGGTCGGCCCCGGCCAGGAAGAACCATCGCTGGCGGAGCGGATCGCCGTCGCTCCCGTCCACGAATCCCCCGAAGAGCCGGATGCCAAGCTGCCCCCGGTCCGTCACCGGCCGCCGGGCGACCACCTCCGCGGTCAGCCGGCCGTACGCCTGGACATCGTAGCGGGTATCGGTGTCGACGCCGGCGCCCCGGTTCCGGTACTCGACGCCCACGCCCGCCGAGGCCGACCCGGCGAGCGCCCACGGTCCTCGCCGCCCGGACGAGCGCGTCTGCCAGGTGCCCTCGACCGTGCCGCCGTCGTCGTACAGAGCCGGATCGAGGAAGTCCACATCGTAGGTCTCGAGCCAGCGCAGCGAAAAGCCCGAGAAGGTCCGGGGCCCGTAACCCAGGTGACCCTTCTTCTGCCGCTCGAGCCACACCGACGCCCCCTGCCGCCCCTCGACCCGGTACCATTCGAGACCGGCCGCGAGGCGCGGCTTGCCGAGCCAGTTGGCGGTGCGGACCCGGCCGTACCAGTGGTCGTACGATGCGTCGCGGTCGCAGCACTTCTCGGTCGCCAGGGAATGCTCGAGCAGCCAGCGTTCCCGGCCGAGGAAGTTGCTCCGGATCCGGTAGCCGACGGTCAAGCCGCCGGCGTCGTTGTACCAGAGCGTTGGGAGAAAGGCCTCGGACACCCGGTCCCGGTAGTTCCGGGTCGAGAAGACCCGATCCAGATGGAAATCCCGCCGCGGCGAGGTCGACCAGCCGAAGATCGACCGGGTCCGCCGGTTGTTGAGGTAGTTCCAGTCGTGCGATCGCACCCGGGGATCGAGATACACTTCCTTCGGTTTGTCCCGGGTCACGACGTCGACCCACTCCTGTTCGCTCCGGCCGTCGATCCGGGTCACGACGGAATCGGTCCCGCGCTTCACGACGAGTTCCACCGGGAACACGCCCGGCGCGTCGCGGCGGACCTCGATCCGGGTGAGCCACTGGCCGTCCGCCCGGCGGGTCGATGTGATCTTCCCGACGCGGTAGTCGTAGCGGGTGGTCCCGTGGAGCCACTGCGCGAAGAAGGTGGAGAGATCCTGCTTCGAGACCTCCTCCGCCACGTGCCGGAACGCCGCCTCGTCGACGTGCTTGAGCTGCCACCGCTCGTAGTAGGTCCGGAGGATCCGGCGCATTGTTTCGTCGCCGACGATTTCCCGGAGCTGGTGATAGAACAGCTCGCCCCGGGAGTAGATCATCAGGTTGTAGGTCGTGAAGTCGCGGTAGTGCTCGCTCTGGTAGCTGGTGGGCTCCGACCAGTCGTCGAGGTCGAGCTCGAGGATCTGGCGTTCGGTGGCCGCATAGCGGACGAACTCGGGGTCGCCCTTCGCTTGCGCCTGGACCTCGCCGAACCAGGTGGTCTGGAAGCTGGTGAACCCCTCGTCGAGGTACCCCTCCTTCCATTCGTTGTTCGCGAGGATGCCCATCAGATAGTTGTGACCGCCCTCGTGGAGGATCAACTCCTGCGAGGGCGAGCCATTGTGCATCATCATCGGGAACTCGGTCCCGCCGCCCTCGATCCGATGCACGTTGGTCATCTGCGGCCAGGGATACCGGCCGAAGAGACCGTCGAGCCACTCGAGCATCACCTCGGTCCGGCGAACCACGAGGTTGTTCCCCCAGGTCGCCTCGTCGCCCGGCTGGTAGAGCGCGTGCACGGTGACGCCGCCCCAGTGCCCCCCTTCGTACCGGTAGTCGGGCCGCATCGACATCGCGAAGTGATGGACGTCCTCCGCCCGCCAGACGATCGTCTTTCGCCCCGGGGCCCGCGGGGTGCACGCGTCCGCCGGCAGGGCGGCGAGGGCCGCCGGGTAATAGTCCCGGCGATACTCGATCGGACGCGCCGGGTTCCGGTTGGCACCCTCCCACCCCGGATCGCCGCAGAGCGGCACGCCCGTGGCGCCGACCACCTGATCGGCCGGCAGGTCGAGAATCACGGTGAATTCGCCGAAGTCGCCGTAGAACTCGCCGGCGGGGTAGAGCGGGTGTTCCTGCCAGCCGTGTTTGTCGTACGCCACGACACGGGGATACCACTGGGCAAAGTCGAACGCCCGGCCCTGGCGCCCCTGCCGCCGGGGCAAGGTCGACGGCCGGGCGTCCCAGTCCATCTCGGCCACGAGCGAACCCCCGGGCGGGAGGGGCTCCGGCAGCGCGAACCGGACGATCGTGCTGTCCGGCGCGAACGGCCAGACCGGCTCCACCGCCACGCCCGCGATGCGGACGTTGGCGACGTGGTTCATCCCGAAGTCGGGATCGCGAAGGTCATTGAAGCGGCGCCGGCCCTCGGCGCTGTCGGCGTCGGCCCACCGGGACCCGGGGCGGAAGGCGTTGAGGTAGAGATGAAACGAGAGCGTGGTCAGCGTGTCGGGCGAGTTGTTCTGATAGATGACCCGCTGGGTACCCCGCAGCGTCCCGGCCGCCTCGTCCAGCGACGCCTCGATCCGGTAGGTGAGATGCTGCTGCCAGTAACCGGGACCGGCCGTCTGCAACAGGGCGAGTAGGGGCAGGAGCATTCGCGAAAAATCGGGAAAAGGCCCTCAAACTTAGCCTGATTTCCCATGGCCCGTTTGGAGGTCACCGGAATCGGCGTTACCCTTGTGCCCATGATCGTTCGATCGACGCTCGCCGCGCTCATGGGGCTGGTCGGTACGACGGCCCCGGTCGCGGCCCAGCAGCCCGACCTCGCGGGCACCTGGGTCGTGGAGGCCGATCCGGCCGACGCCCGGTCCACGGTCGCCTCGGCCGGCGACGCGGCGTTCCGAACGGGCACGGCGGGCAGCGGCTGGGGCTCGCCGCTCACGATCGCCCGGACCGCCACGGCGCTGACGGTCGAGTACCAGGTGTTCGTGCCCTACGACCTCCAGCCGCCGCTCCAGTACCGCTTCGCGCTCGACGGGTCGCTCTCGACCAACTCGATCATGGTGAGCCACACCGCGGTGCCGATCGCGGCGCGGCTCACCCGGTCCGGCGCCGACGTCGTCATCGCCAGCACCTACCCCGGCCCGCCCGACCCGCAGGGCCGGCCGACGACGGTCGCCGTGCGCCAGACCCTTCGCCTCGCCGCGCCGAATCGTCTCCTCATCGAGACCGTGCGGGACGGAATCCTCGGCGCGGCACCGGTCACCACCCGGACCTTCTACACCCGGAAATAACGCCGGCCGCGAGGCGATGCCTCGCGGCCGGTTCCCGTCCGGATCGCCGGATCCCGCGGCGGCCCCTCAGGGGCGGGGCGGCGTGTAGGGATCCGTCGCGTTGGGCGGGACATTCGGGTACCGCTTGGTACTCTCGACGAACTCCGCCACCAGTTTGTCGAACAATCCGGGCGCCCACGGATTGACGTCCTTCACGTCGGTCTCCTCCCGCGGGTCGGACCGGAGGTTGAAGAGCCGCATCAACGGCGGTTCGCTCACCCGCGGTTCCGGCTGGAACGCATAGTGGAACTTCCAGTCGCGCCACTTCACCGCCCGGACCGAGTTGCCGGTGAAGAAGAGAACGCTCTCCCGCGCCGACGGTCCCCGCCCCTCGAAGAGCGGCAGCTGGTTGACCCCGTCGATCGCCCGGTCGCTCGGCACGATCTCGGGTGCTCCGATCGCCGCGGCGATCGTCGGGAAGAAGTCCAGTTCGTGAACCACGGCGTTGGTAACCTGGCCTCGGGGAATCCGGGCCGGCCAGCGGATCACGCACGGGGTCCGGATCCCGCCCTCCATGACCGAGTTGTAGAAGCCGCGCCAGGGCCCCGAAGAGCCGCGCCAGGGCCGCCGCCCTTCGGCCCCGTTGTCCGTGCACCAGAGTACGATCGTGTTGCGGTCGACGCCCAGGCGGCGGAGCCCGTCGAGAATCACGCCGACGTTGTAGTCCACATCGGCCATCGCATCGCCGATGTCGCCGGCGCCGGTCTTCCCGGCGAAGTCGGGATGGGCCAGCGTCGGGAAATGGATCTGGGTCTGCGGGTAGAAGAGAAAGAACGGCTTCCCGGCCCGGACGCTCCGCGCCATGAAGTCGACGCCCTTTTCGGCAGCCTCCCGATCGACCGTCCGCCGGCTCTCGAGGTCGAACACCTTGACCTGGCGGGGTTCCTGGCCCGCCGTCTGTTCCCAGATGTACGGCGTGAACGATTTGGCCGGGTCGTACCCCGGCGCCGTCGTGAATTGCGCTTCGTTGCTCGTATTCGGAATGCCGTACCACTCGTCGAACCCCTGGTCGATCGGGGTCCGGTGGTTGATCCAGTTGGTGCCGCCGAGGTGCCACTTCCCGAACAGGGCGGTGGCGTACCCCTGCGACTTGAGGCCCTCCGCCAGCGTCGTTTCCCAGAGGGTGATGCCGGTCGGCTGGGTGGCACCGGACCGGATGGCGTAGCGGGCGGTGAGCAGTGCGGCGCGGGAGACGGTGCAGGAGAATTCGACGTTGAAGTTGTTGAGCCG
This sequence comes from Gemmatimonadales bacterium, assembly GCA_050183815.1. Classification (GTDB taxonomy): domain Bacteria; phylum Gemmatimonadota; class Gemmatimonadetes; order Gemmatimonadales; family GWC2-71-9; genus SHZU01. The sequence continues at coordinate 20,573 of JBFXAY010000049.1, forward strand.
GATGCCCTGCGCCCCGATGCTGTCGATGTTGGGCGTCGGCACCCCGCGGACCCCGCCGTACGCGCCGACTTCGCCCCAGCCGAGATTGTCGGGGAACATCAACACGACATTGGGCCGCTCGGTGCCGGACTGGGCCGCGGCCGGCACGCCGGCGGCGAGCCAGAGCAGGAACAGCACGGCGGCGGCGCGGCGGCGGGAGAGCTTCATCATCGGGCTCGCTGGGAAACGGCGTCGGGGCAACATAGCCCGCGGCCGCCCGGCTGTCGATTCGGGTTGCCGGGTCTCCGCCCAGGCGATAGGGTTGGCATCCTCCTTCAGGCGAACCGCCGATGAGAATCGCGCTGCTGCTGCCGGCCGTGGCGGCCCTGGCCGCCTGTACCGGGGCCCGCCGAGCCGCCGATGCGGCGACCGAACCCTGGACCGCGGAACCGGCCGCGATCGACACGACCGACGGCATCAGGATTCTGGTCCTTCACGACATGGAGGGCCTCGCCGGCGAGGACGACCCCAACCAGTTCTTCTTCGGCAAGCCGGAATACCCCCACGGACAAGAGTTGCTTGCCGCCGATCTCAACGCCGTAATCGAGGGACTGTTCCAGGGCGGCGCCACCGCGGTCGATGTGGTGGACGGCCACGGCAGCGGCAACCCGGAGCCGGACGTGCGCCGCGACCTCCTCGACCCACGGGCCCAGCAGGTCTTCCGCGACCAACCGTTCGATTCGTACTTCGACCTGGTCACGCCGGGCGCCTACGACGCCGTCGCGGTGGTCGGAATGCACGCCAAGACGGGGAGCCGGGGCTTCGCCTCGCACACCATCACGCTGGGCATCGGGGTCGAGCTCAACGGCCGGATGATCACCGAAACCGAACTGGTCGCCGCCTCGTGGGGACGGCAGCGGGTCCCGCTCATCTTCGCGTCGGGAGACGACCGCCTGGCCGCCGATCTCGCGACCCTGCCGTGGATCGAGTTCGTCACGGTCAAGACGGCCCACTCCGCCGACAGCGTCGCTCTGCGTCCGGTGGCCGAAGCCAGGACGGACCTGACCGCGGCGGCCCGGCGGGCGGTGGAGAACTACCGGAGCGGCAAGACCCGGGCGGTGCGGGTCCGTGAACCGGTGCGGGCCGGGGTTCGCGCGGTCCATCCGGCCAGCCTCGCGCTGCTCGACGGCGTTCCCGGAATCGACTACGCGGACAGCACCGTCCGCTTCACGAGTGATTCCCTGGGCGACGCCTACCGGGCCATCGAAACGCTCGTCGGCGTGGCCACGGCGGCCTATTCCGGCGTGCTCAGCGGTCTGGTCAGCCGCAGCGCCGGGGGGCCCGAGCTGATGGGCGGGTTCCTGGACACCCTGGTGGGACAGTGGTTCGATTACGAATCCGGCCGGTGGCAGGCGCCGACCCGGCCGACCCCCTCCGGCCGTTTTCACGGACCACGCTGATCATCCACGGAGCCTCCCTCATGACGCATCGCCTCACCTTGCTGATGGCGCTGGCCGCCTTCGTGCCCGCCGCCGAGGCCCAGGCGCCCCGTGGAGCCCGGGTGTTCATCTCGATCGACATGGAGGGCCTGGCGGGGGTGGTCAACGGCCGCGACGTCGATCCCGCCGGCCCCGATTACGGCCACTTCCGGACGATCATGGCTGGCGAGGCCAACGCGGCGATCGAGGGCGCGTTCCGGGCCGGGGCGACCGACGTCGTGGTCCGCGACTCCCACGGGGCCAAGAACAACCTCCTCCCCGGCGACCTCGACCCCCGGGCCCGCCTGCTGCGCGGCGTGAGCACCGGTCCGCGCAACATGATGGAGGGCATCGACTCGACCTTCGACGCGGTGGTGTTCCTCGGCTACCACGCCCGGGCCGGCACCCCGAACGCGATTCTGGAGCACACCTCCACCGGAAACGTCGTCGACTTTGCCGTGAACGGGATCTCGCTGCCGGAGGCGGGCTACAACGCCGTGGTGGCGGGACTGGCCGGCGTGCCGGTGGTCTTCATTGCCGGCGACCAGGCGGTCGTCGATCAGGTGCGCGAACTCCTCGGCGCCGTGGATGGGGTGGCCACCAAGCGCGAGATCAACGACGCCGCGCTGAGCCTCTCACCCCAGGCCGCCCGCGAGGCGATTCAACGCGGCGTCGAGGCGGCCGTCCGGAACCGAAGCCGGTTCCGGCCCTACCGGATCCCGGGACCGTACTCGATGGTCCTCAAGGTCAGGAAGGAGCGGCCGCTCTATCCGGGCTCCCGCCGAATCGCCGAGGGCGAGATCGCGTTCGCGAGCCAGGATTTCCTCGAGGTCCTCAACGCCTTCAACGCGATGAAATAGCCTCCGGTCGGCGGCGAACCGGGTCTCTCCCTGTGCGGCTCCCAGGCCAACGGGGTAGCCGCTGGCGCTTCATGCCGCCGCACGGGGAGGGCGGACCGTCCTTCACGTCGTTCCTGCTACACAACTTACAACAACAGACCGAGCCGTTTGGTTGACGGCGCCAACCTTGATGATGGCGGGACGCGAGCGCGAAATCCGCTCTCCAGATTGCCGACCGCGTTCGTTCGCCGTCTGTCGATGCCCCTACAGCGCATCATCCAGTAGGTCGCCACCGTGTCACATTCCGAGGAGGAAGAGATGAAGCAGACCTTCGTTGCTCCGAAGCTCGTTGCCGAGAAGTCGCTTGCGACGGTGACACTGCAGGGCCTGGTCAGCGGCCGCGACCCCTGCAGCGGGGACGTCAAGGGAGGCTGCGACTAAGCTCAGCCGGGTCGCACGGCCCCTTCACCAGGGTTTCAACCGTTCGTTCGAAGCCCGGCGGGAGCCGGCGCGGCTTGACGGCGACGGCAGGGGAGCCTAGATCAGACGGACGGGCTCGCGTGGGCGGCTCGCGGCTATTGCGCGATCGGCCCAGGCGGGCCCGCATCCTGATCCCTTCCCCCACAGGAGGCAGGCATGAAGAAGAAGTTCGTGGCGCCGAGACTGGTCGCCGAGCAATCGCTCGCGACGGTGACACTCCAGGGACTGGTCAGCGGTCGCGACACCTGCGGCCCGTCCTGCGACCCGCCCTGATACCGGGGCTGGTGAACGAGCCGGCCGGTCCTGCGGGACCGGCCCGGCTTCGCCACCTCACCGCGACCTCATGCCCAACCCCTGCAACCCGCTCACTGCCCCGCTGTTGCCTCCCGACCACCACTCCGTGATGCGCCCGGCCCACAAGAGGGACTGATTTCGCTGCAGCCGCGCCGCACCGATTCACTCAGGCCCATAGGCATAAGCGTTTGGAATATAGTTATTTACGGAACGCGACTGTCGCATTCATTGACGGCACGAAGTTTGACGATGATCCCTTCCGAGCGGAAACCTCGTTCTCGACCCTGAAGACCCCTCAGTTGCTGTCAACCGATGCCCAACGGCATCGACGCAGTTCGTCGTTCCAAACATCCGAGGAGGCTGGCCATGAAGAAGACGTTCGTCGCTCCGAAGCTCGTTGCCGAGAAGTCCCTTGCGACCGTCACCCTGCAGTATTTGGTGAGCGGCCAGGACACCTGCGGCCCGCGCTGCGACAAGTAACTCCGCCTGAGGAGTCGCGAAGCCCGTCGACCGCACCGGTTCGGCGGGCTTCGCTGTGTTTCACCCGGCCACACCAAGAATCTCCTTCCTCGAGGCTCGGCCTGGCTCCCGGCGCGGGAGTTGCGCTGTAGTTTCGGCCGAAAGGAATCCCATGTCCGACCCTGCTGGCGCCGTGGAAATCCGGGGTCCCGAGCCCCTCGCCGGGCGCGTGCGTGCCTGGCTGAGCGAGGGACGACTCGCCTCGCCCCGTGACTCCGCCATCGACGTGATCGAGGCGCCGGCGGAGCCGAACCAGCTCGCCACACCCGACCATCACCGGGATGGCGTTCGGGTCTGGGTCGCCCGCGGGCCGAACGATCCCATCCGGCTCCACTGGGACGACTGGCATACGGCCGCCGAAATCCGGCCCGACGGCACCGCCCGGCTGACCATCGCCCCGCCGGTGGCCGCGGACATCGAGCACCACGCCCCGTGGATCCTGGTCACGGCGATCGCCCTGTTGTTCCGCCGCGGCGGCCTGTTCCACCTCCACGCCGCCGCCGCGGTCGGTCCCGGCGAAACGGGCTGGGTGCTCGTCGGCAACTCCGCGTCCGGCAAGAGCACGACGGCCGCGCTGATGGCGCGGCGCGGGTGGCACGTGGCCACCGACGACATCGCGTTCCTCCAACGAGATTCCCGCTTCGGCGTGGTAGTGCGGGGCTTTCGGAGCCGACTGGCGCTCCGGGCGGGCGGCCACGCCCTTCTCGGCGCCGAGGGCGGCACCCCCCTCGGCCGCCGCGAGAAGATCGGCTACTGGGCCGAGGAACTGGGCGGAGCCTGGCGTGCCTCCGTGGCCCCCGACTATCTAGTTTTTCCCGAAGTCCGGGGCGACCGGACTACTTTCGAGCCGATCCGCCGGGGCGAGGCGATCCGCGGGCTTTTCGACCGGAGCTTCTGGCCCCTGATCGACCCGGCCGGCACCGAGGAGCAGCTCGCCCTGCTCAAGGATCTGGCGGCCCGCGCCCAGTGTTTCCGCGCGAGCCTCGCGCCCGACCTGTTCGAGGCGCCGGGCCTGCTGGCCGACTTCGTACCGCAGGCGTCCTGACCCTGGAACCGGAGCGCCGATGACCGCCCGCTACGTCCGTCACCCCGAGATCCGGATCACCGCCCTGGAGGGCGAGGGCATGGTGCTCCATCTGGGCGAGCGGCGGTACTTCAGCGTCAACGAGACCGGGCTCGTCCTGCTCGAGGCGCTCCAGCGCCCGTGCACCATGGGCGAACTGGCCGCGGCCATTCGCGACGAATACGACGTCTCCGAAGCGGAAGCCACGGCCACGACGACGGCTTTTCTCGAGCAATGCCTCGACGCGCGGGTCGTGAGCCGGACCGAGGCGTGATCCGGCGACTGACCCCGTCGTGGCGGCTCGCGGCCTCGGGCGCCGGCCTCGCGCTGGCACCGATGGTCCATCTGATGTCGCTCGAACGAGCCACCCAGTGGCTGGCCCGCCGGTGGCGGCGGCCGGCTGACGGCACCGTGGACGACGAAGCGCTCGTCGACTGGGTCGATCGGTTCCTCGCCGCCCTGCCCTGGCCCTGGCGCCGCACCTGCCTCAAGCGGGGCCTAACGCTCTATGCGCTCCTGCAGCGCAGCGGCCGGCCGGCGGACCTGGTGGTCGGGGTCCGGCGGAGCGCCACCGGAGCGCTGGAGGCCCATGCCTGGCTCGAGCGGGAAACGCGGCCGGTCTTCGAGCCGGCCTCCAACGACGTCACGACCTATCGGGAAATCACCCGGTTCCGGGGCGACCATGCCGCCTGATCCGGTTCGCGCGCTGCTCGACCGGCTCCGCCTCGGCGCCGGCACCTCGACGGAGGTTCCGGAGTCGCTGCTGCCCCTGATCCGGTTCGAGGGTGCCGGCGCATGGCTGGCCCGGCGCGCCCGTCAAGGCGCCCCGCTCGGCCCGATCGCCGAACGGCTTCGCGAAGACGCTCGCGCCGCGGCGCTGGCCACGCTCCGGCGGGACGAAGAGGTCGCCCGGATCGCGGCGCGCTTCGAGGCCGGCGGGTTCCCCTATGTGCTGTTGAAAGGCGCGGCCCGGAGTGCGCTGGCGGCGGAGATTCCCCTGCTCGATGCCCGGCCGTCGGTCGACATCGACGTGCTGCTCGCGCCCGGCGCGGCCCGGCCCGCATGGGAGGCGCTGCGCGCCGACGGCTACCGAGTGGCCGCTGTGGCACCGCCCGGACACCACCACCTCGACAACCTGGCGGGCGAGCTGGGCGTGGGCATCGAGATCCACGAGACCACGGCGCGGACCGTCCCGCCGGAGGTGGCCTGGGAGCGTCTCGGCCGCCCGGCCCGGACCGTGACGTGGCAGGGCCGCCAGGTCCGGGTGCCGCCGCCGGTCGAACTGGCCTGGCACCAGATCCAGCACGCCCTGCTCGACGGCCCGGACGGTTTCCGACTCCGCCACTTTCTTCCGGTGGCGGCGGTCGCGGCTGCGGGCGCCGACGACTGGCCGCTCTGGGACCGGCGCCTTTCGTTAGGCGAGTCGGTCGACGACCGGACTCGCCGACCGGTGGCCGCCGCCACGGGGCGGCGCTGGCTCGAGGCTGCCCGGTGGCTCGCCGGCCTCGAGGGCGGCTCCGCGGCCGCGCTCCATCGAGTACTCCGGTGGCGGTTGGCCTGCTTGCAGCGCGGCGGGCCGCAGTCGCGGGGCCTCGCCGGCCGGGCGTTCGCCGAGGGACCCCGGGTCGAACTCGGCCTCGCGGCCGAGCCGAGCCTGGCCGGCACCCCCTGGTGGCCCCGGGTCCGCCGGGAGGCGGCGGCCCGGGCGGTGCGCGCCGCCTACCACGCCTACCGGCTCACGGCGGCGGCCCCCCGATGAAACTGCTCACCACCTTCCGCGCAGCGGTCGCCGAGATCTGGAGCCGGCACGAGCTCCTCGAGGCGCTCATCCGCCGGGATCTCACGCTTCGGTACCGGGAAGCGGTCATGGGCGTGGCCTGGGCCGTGCTGCTGCCGATGCTGACCGTCGGCGCCGGGCTCGCGGTCCGGATGGCCATGGGCGTCATGGTCGGGCGCGCGGCGGGCGCGGTTCCGATCGGTGCCATCGCGGTCAAGGCGGTGCCGTGGGCCTTCGTGGTGGCCACGCTCAACTTCACGACCGCCAGCCTCGTCGCCAACGGCGGCCTGATCGGCAAAATCTGGTTTCCCCGGGAAGTGGTACCGCTCGCGGTGATCGGGTCGCATCTCGTGGACCTCGGCGTCGGCGCCGCGGTCGTCGCCCTGATGGGGCCGTGGCTCGGGCTCACGCTGGCGCCCTCGCTGCTCGCGATCCCGCTGCTGCTCCTCTGTCTCATCCTGCTGGTGTTCGCGTTCGGGCTCATCCTGAGCTGCCTCAACCTGCTCTTCCGCGACGTGAAGTACCTGGTCCAAACCGGGCTCACCTTCGCGATCTTCGTGACCCCGGTCCTCTACGACCCGCCCTCGATCACCAGCCGCCTCGGCCTGATCGTCTACGCCAACCCGGTGAGCGCGCTGCTGCAGGGGATCCGGATCGCGGCCATCGACGGCCGCTGGCCCTGGCTCGACGGCCCGGCGTGGAACCCCTGGCTCCTGGCGTGGCCGGTCGGGCTCACGATCGTGCTGCTGCCGCTCGCCGTGCTGATCTTCCGCCGGGCGTCCACCCGGTTCGCGGAGCTCGTCTGATGTCGGGTCGCGTCCTCTGTGAAGGCGTCTCGAAGCGGTTCCGGCGCGGGGTCCGGCATGACTCGCTCCGGGATCTGATTCCAGGCCTGGCCCGGCGGAGCACCCACGCCGACGAATTCTGGGCCCTCGACAACCTCAGCTTCGACGTCAGGGCCGGGACTGCCCTCGGCATCATCGGCGCCAACGGCGCCGGCAAGTCGACGGCGCTCAAAATCCTGACGCGGGTGCTCGAACCCACGACCGGGCGCTACACGGTGACCGGACGGGTCGGCGCCCTGATCGAGCTTGCCGCCGGCTTCCACCCCGACCTGACCGGCCGCGAGAACGTGTTCCTCCAGGGCGCGATTCTCGGCCTGTCGCGGGCCTGGCTCAAGCAGCGCTTCGACGACATCGTGGGCTTCGCCGGCGTCGAGGCGTTCATCGACACGCCGATCAAGCGGTATTCGAGCGGGATGAACGCCCGCCTCGGCTTCTCCATCGCCGCGCATATCGAGCCGGACGTGCTGATCGTCGACGAAATCCTCTCGGTCGGTGACCTGAGCTTCCAGCAACGCGCCTTCCAGCGGCTCAAGGATCTCACCACCAGCGGCATCGCGGTCATTCTCGTCTCCCACCAGCTCGAGCGCCTCGGCACGCTCTGCACCGAGGGACTCCTCCTCGAGCGCGGCAAGACGGTGGCGTACGGACCCTGCCAGGAAGTGATCGCCACGTACGTCGAGCGGTCGGGCCAGAACGCCGCCTCCTTCGCGAAGGACGGCGCCGAAGTTCATATCGACCGACTCGAACTGCTGGACGGCGGCGAGGTGGTGTCGGGCGGACGGTTCCGGGTGGCCATCGAGGGGTCCGCGAGCGCGGAAGCGCTCGCCACCATCGATCCCGCGATGATCCGGGTGGTCTCGGCGTCGACCGGCGAGTTCCGTTTCGGCGTCACCACCACGGAACTGGGGCTCACGCTGCCGCCGGGACGGTTCCGGGTCGAGTTCGACCTCGAGGCGAACCTGCCGGCGGGCCTCTACCTCCTCGAATCCGTGGCCGTGGACCGAACCCGGTTTGCCTACCGGCTCCGGGGCCCGACCGCGCATCTCCGGGTCGAGGCCGGGATCCCGTTCCGGGGGAACGTCCAGCTCAACGCCCGGGCCCGGCTCGACCCAGCCGGCCCGGGGCGCTGACACCGTCGGCTCAAGTCACCCCGACAGCTTCCGATACCTGCAAGGTGGCCGCCGGTCTTCCGGCGGGCCTCTCCGGATACCTTGGCGGATCGAGCACCCGGCCGGTCAGTCGAAGGCGCAACGTGAGGGGGCTCCGGCTCCCGGTCTTGCCTTCGCTGACGGAGTGACCGATGCGGGTGCTCATCGCCGACGCCGACTCGGCCAGTCGTACGCTGATGGCGCGACTGCTCGGGCGCTATCACAACTGCGAGGTCGGTGAAGTAGACAGCGGGATGGCCACGCTGGCCGAGGTCGAACGGAGCCGCCCGGACGTCCTGATCACCGAGTCGCTGCTCCCGGACATGACCGGGCTCGAGCTGATCGCCCTGCTGCGAGCCCACGCCATCACCAGACATCTTGCCGTGTCGGTCATCTCGGCCGACCACTCGTACCACACAGTCCGCCGCTGCGTCGAACTCGGCGTGGCCGACTACCTCCTCAAGCCCGTCGAGGTCGAGGCCCTCCGCCGACGGCTCGCCCAGATGCTGCGCGACGTGGCCACCCGCCCGCGACCGGACGCGACCCAGGGACCCGCGACGAGCCTCCTCCTCCTCGACGGCGACCCGAATTTCAGGAGCTTCGCCCGCCCCATTCTCGAGCGGCACTTCCGGGTCACGGAAGGCAGTTCGGCGGCCGCGGTGCTATCGGCCGCCCGCGAGGCGCCGCCGGGCATCGTCTGCGCCGGGCCCGAGACGGGGGTCCTGCACGGCATCGGCCTCGCGCGCCTGCTGGCCGCCGGGACCCTCGGGTTCGCCTGCGATCGCTTCTTCCTCGCCGGCGCGCCGAACGAGCCCGTGGACCCGGTCTGGAACGGCGCTGTCCACCGCACCTTCCTCCCCGATCAGTTCGATGCCTCCGTGCGCCGGATCATCCTCGGCGAACGAAGCGCCCCGGAACGCCTGACGGACCTCGTCGCCGAACTCGACGGGGAGCTGTTCTCCGCGCTGCAACAGTCCGTCGGCGTCATGACCTCGCTCGACCTCCGACGAATGGACGGCGACCCGCCCGGTGCGGACCTGATCGCCGCCGCCACGCCGCTCCGCACCGCGAGCGGCACCGCAGAGGTGGTCCTGGCCCTCCGGGCCCGGCCGACCGACGCCGTCGCCCTCGCCGCGCGGATGATCGGGGAGGAACTCCCGCTGGACGCCGGCGGCGCCGAGGCGTTCGGCGAGATCCTCACCTCGCTGGGCGGAAGAATCCGCGACTCTCTCTTCCAGCGCGGCTTCGCCACCGAGCAGGGGCAGACGGAGATCGGCGGTACCGCTGTCGACGGCATCCGGCTCGCCGCGATCACCGATACCGGGCTTCGCCTCTGGCTCGAAGCCGGTGTGAGAACACTCTGATCGCCGCCGGTCGCTGTCGTGAACGAGTTGACGAACCGAGGCTCGGGCGACGATGTTTCCCCCGCTCGCTTGAAGCCTTGGCGGACCGGACTCGGGCCAGTCAGTCGAAGGCGCACGATTGGGCCGCACGGGCCCGGCGTGCGCCTTTTTCCTTCTTGAAGGAAGGGTTACCGATGGCGCCGCCGACCGCCGCCGCGGAGTGGACTTCCGCCGGAACGTTTCCCGCCGACGCGCTTGTCAGCCTGGTACCGGGCGTGGTGACGATCCACGATCCCGAGACCGGCGGCTGCGCCTTCCTCGGCCCGGGCGCAGAGGAGCTATTCGGCATTCCGCTCGACGAGCTGCTCGCCCGCGGCGCCCGCGCCATTCACGAGCGTATCGACGCCGCCGACCGGGACCGCGTCCACCAATGGTACCGGGCGGCGCTCGCGGCGGGATCCGACGCCGGACCGACCCAGTTCGAGTACCGATTTCTCCATCCGGTCACCGGCCTCAAGTGGCTGCGGACGACGGGCCGGCTGCTGCCGCCCCTCGCCGGCCAACCGCACCGCGTCCTGGGCGTGCACGTCGAAACCACCCCCGCCCACGAGGCGGAAGCCGCGGCGCGCACCAGCCAGGCGGAACTCGAGCGGACCACGAGCGACTACCGGCGGCTGCTCGAAACGACGTCCGAGGGCATCGCGGTCCTCGACGCCGACCGGCGGATCCGCTACGCCACCAGGCGGATGGTCGAGATGGTCGGCTACTCGGCCGAGGAGGTCATCGGCCAGGAGGCGATCGGCTTCCTGGCCCCCGAGTTCCGCGAGCTGGTGGTCTCCCGGCGGAAGCACCAGGAGGCCGGCGTCCCGGAGCGGTTCGCCGTCGCCGTGCTCTGCCGCGACGGCTCGCGCCGCTGGTGCACCGTGGCCTCGAGCCCGATTCTCGAGGACGGCCGCTTCGCGGGCGTCCTGCTGATGTTTACGGACACGACGGCCGAGCGGGCGGCGGCGGAGCGGCTGCGCGAAAGCGAAGAGCGGTTCCGCCAGTTCGCCGACTCGGTCGACCCGGTGGTCTGGATCACCTCGCCATCGTTCGACGAGATCCTGTTCCTCAACCGCCAGTTCGAACCGGTCACCGGGATCACCGCCGCCGATTTCGTTGCCGACCCGTCGCTGATCCTCCGGCACATCGACCCGGACGACCGGGCCCTGGTCGACGCGGCCGTCCTCCGGATTCGCGAGGGTCGCCACACGGTCGTCGACCTGCGGTTCTGCCGGCCCGACGGCGACCTCCGCTGGATTCACTGCCGCGTCTTCCCGATCCCCGGCGAGGACGGGTCGCTCCAGTACATCGGCGGCCTCTGCGAGGACGTCACCCGCGAACGACTGATCGAGGCGGCGGCCGAACGACTGACCCATCGGCTCGAAGACCAGGTCCGCACCCGGACCGCGGAGCTGGCCCGGCTCGTCCAGCACCTGGAGGCCGAAGCCGCCGAGCGCCGGGCTACCGAGACGGCACTCCGCGAAAGCCGGCAGATGCTCCTCGATTCCGAGGCCATCGGTCAGACCGGCAGTTGGAGCTTCTGCCTCACGTCGCGGCGGTCCGCCTGGTCGGACGGCATGTACCGGCTCTTCGGCCTTGACGCGGACGGTTACGATCCGGCCGAACGCGGCGGCTGGCCGTTCATCCTCGAGGAAGACCGTCGGTCGGTTCGGGCCGCCCTCGACCGCGGACTGGCGACCGGGAGCTATCAGTTCGAATGCCGGATCCGCCGTCCGGACGGCCGGCTCCGCTCGTTGTTCTGCCGCGGCGAGCTGCGGTTCGGCGGAACGCCGGCCGCGCGGCTCGTCGGATCGATGATCGACATCACCGAGCTCCGGGAGGCCGCTGCGGCGCTCGAGGTGGAACGGAGCCGCCTCCGCCAGATCATCGACATGAGTGCGTCCCAGATCGCGGTCACCGACCGGAGCGGGCGGATCATCCTCGCCAACACCGCCTGCGCCGCGTACGTCGGACTCGAGCCCAACGACCTGGTCGGGCGGAGCTACGCCGCCTTCTGCCGGGACGAGGACACCTTCCTCGCCCGTCTGGCCGAGGATCTCGCCGTGCTGGACTCGGGCCTCGACCTGAACGTCGGCGACCGAATGGTGCCCGGGGTGCGCGGGGACCGGCTCCTCGACGTGACCAAGCAGCCCCTGTTCGGGGCCGGTGGCCGCCCGGAGCACGTGGTCTACGGCGCCCGCGACGTGACCGAGGAACGGCGCGCCGCGCGACTCCTCCAGGAGACCGAGAAGCACGCCACCGTCGGCCGGATGGCGGCCAGGGTGGCCCACGAGATCAACAACCCGCTCGCCGGCATCCGCAACGCAATCCGGCTGATCGGTACCGCGGTGCCCCCGGACCACCGCTACGCCCACTACGTGGACCGGGTCCGGCGGGAAACCGACCGGATCGCCGATGTCGTGCGCCAGATGTACGACCTCTATCGCCCGCCGACGCACGCGCCCAGTCCCTGCGGCCCGGGTGCCGTCGTCGGCGACGTGCTCGCGCTCCTCGAACGCAAGGTCGCGGATCGCGCGGTGACCGTCCGCTGCACCCGGGCCGGCGCCGAGACCGTGGCGGTGGCGGAACACCTGCTCCGTCCCGTCGTCATGAACCTGATCCAGAACTCGGTCGAAGCGGTGGACCGGGGCGGGACGGTGGAGGTCGACACCCTCGTGACGCCGGACCGGCTGGTCCTCACCGTCGCCGACGACGGGCCGGGGATCCCGGCCGAAGCGCGCGACCGGATCCTCGAACCGTTCTTCACCACCAAGTCGGGCGTCGACGGCGCCGGGCTGGGGCTCGGCCTCGCCACCGTGAACAGCGTGGTGAGCGCCCTCGGTGGGCGGCTCGAGTTCGGCAATCGCCCGTCCGGCGGCGCCTGGTTCCAGGTCGCGATCCCGGTCCCGCCCCAACCGTCTCCCGAACGAGAGGCAGCCCCGAAATGAACCAGGCCCCCCGCGTTCTCCTGGTCGACGACGAAGAGACCTTCCTGCTGTCCACGGCAGACCTGTTCACGACGGAGGGTTACGAGTGCCGCACCGCCGCGGATGCCGATCAGGCAATCGCGGAGCTCGACCTCGGACCCTTCGACCTGATCATTTCGGATATCCGGATGCCGGCCAATCCCGATCTCCGGCTGGTCCGGACCGTCGAGGAACGCGGCCTCGACACCCCGGTGATTCTCGTCACCGGATACCCGTCGCTCCAGACGGCCGTCGAAGCGGTCGACCTGGCGGTGGCCGCATACCTGATCAAACCGGTGGACTTTGACGAACTCCTCGATCGCAGCCGCCGGGCCCTCAACGACCGCGCGGCGCTCGGGCTCATCGCCACGGCCCGGGAGCGGGCCGCTCAGTGGACGGCGGAGCTCGACCGGATCGAGGCCTCGCTCCGGGCCGGGAACCGGGGCAATGCGCCCGAGGGCATCTCGGCCTTCGTCGACTCGACGGCCCGGACGCTGGTGGCGACGACCGCCGACCTCTGCGCGGTATCGGGGGCCCTCGCCGGCGCCCGGCCCGACGCCCACCCGTGCCGGGTGCTGTCCTGCCCGCGGCATCAATCGGCGCTGACGATCATTCGCGACGCGATCGACACCCTCGAGGCGACCCGCCAGGCCTTCAAATCGAAGCAGCTCGGGGAACTGCGCCAGCGGCTCGAGACGTTCGTGAAGCAGGAGTCCGCCATGCCCTAGCGGAAGGCGGGACCGACAACTTGTGGAACCGACCCGTCGATGGCGGACGGGTCCCTTGCCGGGTGGGGCTCGGACCCATTCGGCGAAGGCGCGGCACCCCGGATTCCCGGGGGCTGCGCCTTTTCCGTTCGGCCGGGGAGGCAGCACGATGGATGAGTTCTTTCGGGAGATCCTGAATTTCACCGAGGACGGCGTGCTCGCCTTCGACGCCGACCTCGTCATCCGCTACGCGAATCCCGCCGCGGAGCGAATCTTCTCCGACGGGCGCGGCAGCCTGATCGGCCAGGCGCTCGATCGCCTCGTCCCGGCCGCCTACCGGGAACGCCACCGGGATCAAGTGGCGACCTTCGCGGCGGCCGGTCCCGCCCACCGGCGGATGCGGAGCCGGTCGACGATCTACGCCAAGCGGATTTCCGGCGAGGCCTTCCCGGCGGAGATCACCATCGCCGCGCTGCCGGATACCGCGCCGTGCCCCCTCGTCGCCGTCGTCCGCGATCTCTCGACCGAATCACGATCCGACCTCGCCCTCCATTCCGTCGTCACCCGGACCTCGTTCACCGCCGGCCTCGATTTCTTCCAGGCGCTCGTGCGCGAGCTGGCGACCACGCTCGGCGTCACCGGCGTGATCGCCGCGCGATATCGGCCCGAGATCGACGGCTTCGAATCGCTCGCGCACTGGCACGAGGGCACCATGCAGCCGCGCGCCCGGTTTCCGGCGGTTGATTCCCCGTTCCAGCTCACCGCCCAGGGATACAGCTACCTCCCGAGCGGTGTGGCTCGCCGCTACGAGCATCACCCCTTCCTGGCCGGCCTCCGGATCGACAGCTACCTCGGGGCGCCGCTGGTCGACCGGGACGGGCGATTCATCGGCATCGTGGCGATCCTGAACCGGACGCCGATCGAGCCCGAGGACGGCGCGCGGCGGATCATCACGCTCTTCGCGAGGCGGGCTGGGGCCGAGTTGGCCCGGCTGATCGATGAGGAGGCGTCCCGGCGATCGGATCAGGGGCGCCGGTCCCTGCTCGATCACGCGCCGTTCGGCGCCTTTCAGCTCGGGCCCGACGGCACCACCCGCTTCGCGAACCCCGCGCTTGCGGCGATCCTCGGCTGCACCGACCCGGAGGCGTTGCTCGGAACCGGCCTGGCCGAGCGGCTCACCCGGGCCGGCGTCCCGCCCGGCGATTTCGCCGACCGGCTGGCCGGCGGGCCATTCGATCTGGCCCTCGAGCGGGACGACGGCCGCCAGGTGACGCTGCGGATCAGCGGCCGGATCGTGGATGCCCCATTCCGGGAGGCCGCGTGGCTCGACGGATTCGCCGAGGACGTGTCGGATTTGAAAGCCCTCGAGCACCGGCTGCGGCAGTCGCAGAAGCTCGAGGCCATCGGTCAGTTGACCAGCGGCATCGCCCACGATTTCAACAACCTGCTCACCGTCATCCAGTGTCACGTCGCGCTTGCCGACGAGCTGGTACCGGCGCAGCGGCGCGACCTCCACGACGACCTGCGGGCCATCGGGGCGGCCGCCGCCCGCGGTGCCGAAATGGTTCGCAAGGTGCTCCGCCTGAGCCGGACCGGCCGGCTGGAAATGCGGCCGCTGGTGCCGGCGGCGGTCGCCGCGGACCTCGAGGTGATGTTCCGGCGGCTCCTGCCGGCGTCGATCCGGTTCGACCTCGCCGTCGAACCGGACCTCCCGGCTATCGAGGCGGACCCCTGCGCCCTCGATCAGATGCTGCTCAACCTGATCACCAACGCCCGGGATGCCACCCCGCCGGGAGGGTCGATCCGGCTGGAATTCGCCCGCGGCGAGCCGTTGCCCGGCGCGCCGGCGGCGCCGGGCTCCGTCCGGATCCGGGTGATCGATACGGGGACCGGGATCGATGCGTCGATCCAGAGCCGGGTGTTCGAGCCGTTCTTCACCACCAAGGGCCCCGAGAGCGGCACCGGACTCGGCCTGGCGATGGTGTCCGAACTGATGCGCCACCACCAGGGCCAGGTGTCGGTCGCCGCCGGGCCGGACGGCCGCGGCACCACCGTCGAACTCGCGTTCCACGCCCGGCCGCCCGTCGCCGAGGGCGAACGGCGGACGGTGCCGCAGTCGCCCCAGGGTGGATCGGAGCACCTGCTGCTGGTCGAGGATGAGCCCTCCCTCCGCGCCGCCGCGAGCCGGGTCCTCGGCGAACACGGCTACCGGATCGACGAGGCGGCCGACGCCACCGAGGCACTGCGACTCATCGACGCGGAGGGCAAACGGTTCGATCTGGTAGTCAGCGACGTGATGATGCCCGGGGTCGGCGGCGGGGAGCTGGCCCGCCGGCTTCGGGACCGGCAACCGCCGGTTCCCGTGCTGCTCACGACGGGTTTCCCCCAGCAGCTCGCCATCGAGGCCGGGGCCGTTCCGGCCGAGGTACCGGTGCTGGCCAAGCCCTACGGCAGCGCCGACCTGCTGATCGCCGTCCGGACGGCCCTCCGGGCGGCCCAGGCCACGGCGGGCAAGGAGGGACCGGTCGGTTAGGTCCCGACGGGCTCGCTTCGCGGACGCCGCAGCCAATCGGCGGCTTCCACCGGGCAGCGGAAGACCGCGACCGCAGTGATGTCCTCGAGCAGGACGGCCAGGCGCTGAATGACGTCCGCCGTGGTGGCGTCGGCGGCGACCACGGCCACCGGACCGGTCGCGTAGCGCTCCCACATTTGCCGATAGACCCGCTGAACCTGGGTCAGGTCTCCGGGCTCGAGCTCCAGTCGGGCCTCGCGCAGGTCGACGAACGCAGGACCGTGCAACCGCCCGTCTGCTTCGGCCAGTTGCAGGAAATGCTTGATCTCGCCGATCGTGATGGCGGCGTTGCCCAGGGCATGAAGCCAGCCTTCGGGCAGCGGCGGCCCATACTGAAGTGCCATGTGGAGTAAAATAGGCCACCGATCCACCAGGGCCAAATGGCCCTACCTGCCTGCTCTTCTTGGACTAGGCGCCTCCCCCGACCGGATCGAGCCGCCGACTGCTCCCCAGCCCGCCTGGTCGGCATGTATTGATCTGTAGCCGGGCCTTTTCTCGCTAATACCGGGCACCAATCACAGGCCCGGCCCATGTCCCGTTCGTGCAACAGCCCGATCGCTCCGATCCTGCTTCTGGTGTTGGCTGCCTGCGGTGGCGGAACGAACCCCGATCCGCCACCGCCCCCTCCACCGCCTCCGCCGCCGACACCGGTCGCCACAGTGACCGTGTCTCCGGCCACGGCGACCCTGGTGCCGCAACAGACCCAGACCCTCACGGCGACCACGCTGGACGGATCCGGCAACCCCCTCACCGGCCGAACGATCAGCTGGAGTACCAGTGCCCCGGGCGTGGCGACCGTCAGCTCGGCCGGCGTGACCACGGCGGTAACCCCGGGCGCCGCCACGATCGCGGCCACCAGCGAGGGCAAGACCGGCTCGGCCCAGCTGACCGTCGCCGACGGCGGCCAGATCACCTCCAACGGAGGAACGGTCGAGGCGGCGGGCGGCGCGGTCCGGATTGCGGTTCCCGCCGGCGCAACCTCCGCTCCGGTCGCGATCACGGTCGCCTCCGCCGCTCGTCCCACCGACAGCCTCACGCCGGGAGTCTACGCGGTGGTCGGCGCCTCCTACGTCTTCGGACCCGAAGGCACCACTTTTTCGTCGGCCGCCACCGTGACCGTGAGGTACGATCCCGCCAAGCTGCCGCCTTGGGCGTTGCCGGAGGATCTGGCTCTCTACCATTACGCCGGTGGGGCCTGGGTCAAGCTGCCGGACCTCGTCGTCGACGAAACGGCCCACACCGTGACCGCCAGCACCACCTCCTTCAGCCCTTTCGCCATCGGAACCCGGCTGCCTCGGGGCCGCCTGACGCCCACGGTCGGTTCGGTCAACTTCATCGAGCGCTCGGTCGAGTTCCGGGCCACCATTCCCGATCATGACGATGCCGGCCTTACCTACGAGTGGAACACCACCGGCCTGAACGGGGCCATCAGTCCGCTGTTCGACAACGTGGCACTGTACACCATGACCCAGTCGCAACTCCCGCTGGGCGACCTCGATCAGGTGCAGGTGATCATCCGCGGGCCGATCGATCCCGACCAACCGGACGTCCTGGTGCCGCTCGCCAGCGCCGAAGCGACGGTCAATGCCGACCTCGCGTTCAGCTTCGAAGTCAATCCCGAGTTCAGCGACGTGGAGTTCGACGGCACCAAGACCTTCACCGCCGTCGTCCGGGATCCGAGCGGGGGCGTCTACGAGAATCCGGCCGGCCTCGACATCCTCAAGGTCTGGACCTCGAGCCAGCTGCACGGCGACCTCGACATTCACGACCCGGACCACAAGACCGACGTCGACCACGGCGAGTATACCGCCAAGAGTGCGTCGGAGTCGGCCGACACCCCGCCGCGGATCGACCAGATCAGCGTCGACTTCTACATCGGCTACATGAAGCAGTTCACCACCACCCTGCGGGCCTTCGGCTTTACCCGGGAACGGGTGGACAGCACGGTAGCGAGATACGACTTCAAGCACGGGACCGCGAGCGGGTTCGTCGAGGTCGAGAAGAACACCCTGCTCGGGAACTTTACCGTCCGGATTCCCCCGGGGGAGCCGAACTGCCGAACCGCGGACGCGCTGATCAAGAAGGTGGAGGGGGCAACCTCGTACGAGTTGACCGTGACCGGGATCATCAATTCGTCCCTGGGCACGACGATCCACAAGACGGTCACCGGCCCGACGTCGATGGGGAACATTCTCGACGTCTACGATGGCGGGAGTTTCTGGGGCGTACCGCTCGACGGGGGCTGCAACTCGATCCCGGAATTTGCCGCGAGCCGGGCGGCGCTGTACCAGACCCAGTTCGGCAACGCCGTATTCAAGGTGACGACGATGCCCTAGATGTAATTGATGAGGAGGTTGTTCACTGAGCCGTAGCGTTGCAAGATGGGGTTTGTCGAGAACACTCAACCGGCAAACGCCAGAGGACTCAGTGAACCAGCACAAGTTAGCACGATTGACCCCGGTGGGGCGGGGCGGGATGGTCCGGCGGTTGGAGGGGGGCGAACCCCTCGCCCGGGTGGCTCGCCAGCTCGGCCTGAGCACGACCACGGTGCGCCGGTGGTGGCGGCGGTACCAGGCCGAGGGCGCGGCGGGACTGGCGGATCGCTCCAGTCGGCCACACCGGTCGCCCCGGGCCACGCCGCGTTGGCGCCGGCGCCCGATCGTGCGGCTGCGGGCGGCGCGCCGGAGTTCGCTCGAGATCGCGGCGGCGTTGCAGATGCCCCAGGCGACCGTCGTCCAAG
>JBFXAY010000050.1:0-38275 GCA_050183815.1 Gemmatimonadales bacterium
GACGATCCGGGACGATTCTCGGCCTGGTCCGCCGGACAGCACTCGGGTTGACGTGACGCTTCCCGACTAGTCGTCGCGGTGGTGCGACCGCCGTCGAGGGAGTTGGCCGCCGGCGTGACGGGGAGGGCGCGACGGGACGAGACCTACCGCCGCGCACCAGGACGGTGTAACCTCTCGCTCGTTGCCAATCCGCCGCCACGCCTTCCTCCGGTGTGGCACTCACCTCAGGATCGCCGCAGGGCGGTTCATGACCTCGGGGCAGGCCCATTGAGCGAACGACGCAGGAACGTCCTCATCACGCTGGGCACGCTGCTCCTGGTCGCCGGGATCGTGTTGATCCTGATCGGGCGTTCGGGCCTGGCTTGGATCTGTTTCATCGGTGGCGGCGTGGTGCTCGGAATCTGGGGCCCGCCCACGGACCCTGGGATCCCGATCCACGGAGCCGGCGACTCGACCTGAGCCGCGACGCGAGTGAGTTCGGAACAGCCAGCCGAACGGTTCGGCACTCGCGCCAACTCGCTGGACCATGACCTCCGCGCGAGTTGGCCGGCCGGGGCTACCCAATCACTATTCCGGACGGGCGAGGTGGTACCGTACTGCAATTTCGGCCGCCGGGCCGGCGGGGATTGTCCCGAGCACCCAGGCACCGCTGACGGCCAGGGGCCGAAAGCGCGATGGCGCGGCAATCCGCGCAACGACTCTTCCAGCGGCATCGACCGCCAAATGTTCCGATGTCGCCGACCAGGGCCGGGCGCGGCGTACGATCCAGGCACCGCCATCGTACGTAGGCACGATCCCGGTGAAGCGAGGCATTGTTCGACGCCCGGGGCGCTGCCGAAGAGCAGGCTCTACTTTGAGTTGGGACTGCTCGCCGGATCCGTCGACCAGTTGCCGCCATTCGGCAAGGTCAGCCTGAACGCCACGCGCGCTATCCGCGGCCGTTACTGAATCCGGTTCATCGGCCCAACGAACCACTCGTCGAGCACCCGTGGATGGATCGATATGGAAGACCACCGAGCTGTCAGTATCCCCGGCCCAGACCCTGGGACCAGGGCCGACCGCAGCAATCGACGAAGGCCCGAACCGAACCGCCGCCACTGCTCCACCGCCGAGACCGACCAACTCGAAGCCACGACCGACGAAGAGGGTATCGAAGCCGGCTCCACCGCTGACCACCGTGCCGAAGATCGCAGCGTCCCGCACAACCTCGCCGCGGGACAGGAACCGGGGCCCAGTCGGGACCAACCCACTGAGGGCAGCGCCCGGCGCGAGCGCGGCCAAGGGAAACGCCGCGACCGCTCCGCTCTGGTAGCGGTCAAGCAGGCGAACGCCCAGATAGGACATGTCTGGCCCGAACAGCAAGACCCTGGCGCCGATCGGATCGAGAACGGCGACGGTATCCCCGTGGAGCAGCGACGGCACTCCCGGGCGTACCAGTTCCTGTTCGATGCGTCGATCGGCAGAAACGTCGCGAATCAGGTTGCCTGTCGAATCGAGCAGGAGTAGGCGAGGACGCTCTGCATCGGAAACGAGAATGAGCCCGCTCCGCGAGCTGACCAGCCCGGCAATGCGCGCCAGGTCCGCCGGATGATCCGCCCCCCCATTCAGCGCCACAGCCCCGTCGAGGTTCCACAATGGCAGGCAAGCGACGGAGGCATCGGCGGTACAGCCCGGCTTCGGCCAGCAACCGAGAAGCAGACAGCCGGCCACCGCAATCGGGGCCACCGCTCTCCAGTTGGAGGCTCGCCACCGCACTCGGGTCGCTGCTACCGGTCCTGTATCGAGCGGCAGGGCGCCGCCAAAGTGTCGGCGGCGCCCTGCTCCGTTTGCGGTCTCGTTCTGGCGCGCTACCTCCAGCAGGCCCACCGAGGGGCTGCATGACTTCGGGGCAGGCGGTCCCACTATCCGACTTCGAACGCTCCACATCGACCTACGCCTACTCAGCAACGCTGCGCACCCCGGTAGGGAGCGGAACAAGTCCGGCGATTTGCCGCCCTCCGCCACAATCCGAGTAGATCAGCAGAGCCGCCCGATCCGGTGCAAGCACAAATCTCCTGTCGTCCGATTCCAACACCGCCGCAAGCGCATATCTATCACCAGCCAGGATCGAGTCAATCCGGTTCTGATCAGTCTGCGATGTCTGACACGAGGCGTGGCACGGACCGGGGGAGCAGTAGTCATGTGATGGGCCAACCACGCCAGCACCCCAAGCGAACGAGGGTACCTTGTGCTGCTCGAAGTACGGATCCGCGCAACAGGTGAACCAAACCTCAGTATACTGGTTGCAGCACCCATAGCATAGCGGCATCGTTTCGGCCGTTCCCGCCTTCAGCGAGCCCGCGAACACCACGGGCAAGAACAGTACAGCAACACCCCAGAGTCTCATTTGCCACCTCCACGTTACCTCCGGTTCGGAACTCGCGGCAGCCCTGCTAGCCGCACGGGGAACACCTCCACGCCTCCATCCTCAGCTCGCTCGGCCGCAACCAGTCCTCCCGGCAGCAGAGTCGCGTACAGCCGATCCAGTCGGCGGCGCGCGACGACCCGCGCTTGCCGCAGGTCGATTACCTCGATCATGGTGTCGGCAATCAGATCCCGGTCGACGATTTCGTATGTCCGTTCGCGTCTGATTCCCTCGGCGAGATCTCGAGCTCGGACGCCCTTTTCCCAGCTTGGCGAAGGAACCAGGGCGAGTGTCCAGAGCAACCCAGCGGAGTCGACGACCGCCGAGAGAATCCTGGGCTGAAACGGTCCTTCCACTCGGCCAAACCATGGCGCGTCGCGAACCCAGGTTTGCTCCAGGGAGTCACTGGCGGGGTTCCAGCGCTGAACGGTGTAGCGGTCCACGACCGAGACGACAAGCAGACCTCCATCGGGCGCTTGGCTGACCAAGCGCAGGCCCGCGAGCTTGGAGCCGCCAGGCAGAATTGGCTGCGCAGTCGGCGCGAAGCTCCGCCGGTACGTTCCCGCCTGGGAGTACACGTGCAGGGTGTAGCCGAAGTGTTCTGCGTCCGGCCTCTGGCCACTGACAATGAACGCGTCATCGCCGCCGAGCCAAAGCACTCCACCACCAATGGTGGCGTGGGTCAGGCGAACCGATCCGGCCCGCTGCCCCTCCGGACCAAAGAGCTCCAATCGGCCGTTGGCAGCATCGTACACCGAAAAGGCACCTCCCGGCCCCGCCGCGTAGCCGGCGGCCATTCGGAACTCCCCTGGGCCGGCACCTGGCCGGCCAAGCGGCCCCAGATACAGACCAGTGGTGTCAAACCTCTGCGGAACTCCCTTCGACGATGAGACGAGGAACGACCCACTCGCCTTCCCGATGAAGCCGGAAAGCGGCTCGTCACCCTTGAGCAGGAGGTGGCGTTCCCCGATCACGACGGTACAGGACGGGCACGACACCGCATCGCTGATCGTGCGTTCCGCCTGGGGAAGACCAAAGACGAAAAGGGGAGACAAGAGGAGGAAGGCAAGTTCCTGCATAGAGCCGACTTCCCTTCTGTATGCCCGGAAGATGGGCAGTGCTTTGCCTTGCTGGGTAGCCCATCTTCGCATGCCGACGGATATCTAGCATGCGGTCAGACACACTAACATACTAGCGATGCTGGGGGGGGCAATCCTGACCAAGCGGTCCTAGCTGGGCGCCAACGGGCCCGGGCGCGAGGACCGATTCTGAGCCGGCCGAGGAGTCGGCGTCGGCGCGGCGAGCACCAGACATCCACCGACCCTCCGGACCAGCGCCTGGGATCCCGATTCACGGAGACGGCGACTCGACCTGAGCCGCGAGGGTTGGGCCGGAACAGCCGGCCGACCGCCTCAGGCACACACGCCGGCCAACCGGCCGCGAAACGTCCGCGCGGGCCCGCGACCGGGGCTGCGGGCGGGAATACGCTTTGAGGATCGAGCGCCCGTCACCGTCCCGAGGGACAACCCAGACGAGCCGGCCGTCCGAGTCCACCACTTTCTCGCCGGCCCGACCGTTCTACGAGGATCTCGGGTATCGGCCCGAAGGGCCGGCCCACCGGGTTTTCGGGGTGCTCCTGGGGTATCCGTACTCGAAAGCGCTGTGACGGTCGATCGCGCCCGCCCCCGCGTGAATGCCGTTCGTCCTCAGCGCCTACCTCGGCCGTGATGCGGGGCGCCAGCAGGAGCGGGCGGGGGCCCCGACCCACAGGATGTTCACAATCTGGCGGCATCGTCGCGACCGACTGGACGGATTGCACCGCGTTGGCTCTGCCGACCGCGCCTACGGATGGGAATACGCTTTCAGGATCGAACGCCCGTCACCGTCCCGAATACCCAACCCACACGAGCCGCCCAGCCTTGTCGTGATGACTAGTCATGACTATAATGTGACCATGAAGCGCGTCCGGATCGCCGAGCTCAAAGCCCGTTTGAGCGAGCACCTCCGCTACGTCCGTCGCGGTCACGTCCTGACCGTCCTCGACCGTGATACGCCGGTGGCGCGACTCGTTCCGTTCGAATCCTCGTCCGGTCCCGCGATCCGGGTACCGGCGCCGAAGGCGGGCCACGTCGGCGCGGTCCCGTTGCCCCCACCGGTCGTCCTGCCGGCCGATCCGGTTACGTTGCTGCTCGAGGACCGCCAGGTCGAGCGATGATCGCCTATCTCGACTCGTCCGTCGTGCTGCGAGTCGTCCTGGGCCAGCCCGGCGCGTTGCCCGAGTGGGGCAGGATCAGGACCGCGGTCGGGAGCGGACTGGTCGAGGTCGAGTGCCTGCGAACGCTCGACCGGATGCGGTTCGAGCGGTGGCTGACCGACGAGGACGTTGCCCGGCGGCGGGAGGCGGTCTACCGCATCGTCGAGCGCATGGAGGTGGTCGAGCCGTCCGGTCCGGTGCTGCGGCGCGCCGCGCAGCCGATGCCGACGCCGCTCGGGACCCTGGATGCGCTGCACCTCGCGACGGCCCTGATCTGGCGCGAACTGCGAACCACCGACCTGGTGATGAGTACCCACGATCGGGCGCTGGCGACTGCCGCGCGGGCCAGTGGTCTCCAGGTGCTTGGCGACCCGGGCTAGGTGAACTCACTCGACCGCGGCGGCCCTGCGGTCAAGGCGGCCTTCAGCGCTCGGGCGGGAGCCGCGCCGCCGTCGCCCGCCAGGACTCGAGAATCCGCGGCTGCACCGGCCGCTCGGCCGGCGCCTCCCGGAGCGGCTCCATCGGCCGCCAGCTCCGATGCATTTCCCCGGGCAGTTGCTGATAGAGCGACGTCCCGGCCGTCTTCCAGGCGAGCATCTCGTCGCTCACATCCTTGATGATCTTGCCCGGGTTCCCCACCACGAGCTTCCGCGAGGGGATCTGCATCCCGGAGGGCACGAAGGCCAGCGCCCCGACGATCGACCCCTCGCCGACCACGGCCTCGTCCATCACCACCGCGTTCATCCCGACCAGCACGTTCCGGCCGATCCGGGCACCGTGCACGACGGCCCCGTGGCCGATGTGGGCGCCCTCCTCGAGTACCACGGTCACGCCGGGAAACATATGGATGGTGCAGTTCTCCTGGACGTTGCAGCCGTCGGCCACCTCGATGCCGCCCCAGTCGCCCCGGAGGGCGGCGCCGGGCCCGATGTAGCAGTCGCGGCCGATGGTACCGACGAGGACGTTGCCCGGCGGCGGGAGGCGGTCTACCGCATCGTCGAGCGCCTGGAGGTGGTCGAGTCGGCCGGTCCGGTGCGGCGCTGCGGCCGAGGCGGACTTCAGCGCTCAGGCGGAGCCCAGGACTCGTTCGACCTGGGGCGCTCAAGGCCTTCGCGATACACTCTGGTCGGCTACGTTGGCGCGGCCCTATTGCCGTATCACGACAACCATACCGGCCGTCTTGGTCACAGGCCCGTAGCCAAGGTCGAACGCAAGAGATACGGTGAGAAGCGTAGTGCCGACTCTACGACCGTATGCCATTCCGGTTCGATTGACTGTGACAATCGAACTGTCCTGAACCGACCATTCCGCGGAATATGTCACCGGAAGATTCGTCGACAGAATCACTTGCTGCGAATCACCAGCCGTTAGCCGTCCGTCCTGCAAGTCTGGCGTCAACTCGATGACAATCGGGGGCGTCAATTCGCCGTTTTCGGGAGAGGACGGCCGTTCGGATGAGCATCCGCCCAAGCACAGGCAGCAGGCGATCAGTAGGACCAGCCGGCTCGAACCAGCGATTGGAAGGCTTGGCATGACCTTCGGCTCCTCACTGCAGGTGGTAGTACAGCGTCCCGAGATCCTTCACGATTCCTGACGCCGGACTGTAAGTCGTCGTCATCTGGTCCGGGAACCCGCCCCAATGGACGCCCATGAACTTCGCATTCGCGCCAACGAACCCGGCCCAACGGAACATTGGGCCTCCACTGTCGCCAGAAGCGTTCGCCATCTGCGTCGTCTGGTATTGACACAAGAGGGTTGCATTCGGCGGCGGCGGGTCAAGGGGGTAGCTAACCACGTCCAGATTGAAGTTTTGGCAAGTGGCCACGTTTTGGCCGAACTTGAGGCCGGTCGCGATGCCGGTCTTGTAGATACCGTTCCCAACTAGCTGCAGAGACTGGACGTAAGGCACACTAACGACAAATGGAAACGGTGCTGCCGCGCTGACGTCCGGTGCCGCAACGGTCCCTCCCTGCCAAATGTCCGCGGAGGAATAGGTCACGAGGGCCGCATCGCTCCATCTGCAGAGGCGCCCCGCTGGGCACGAACCGCCTGAAAAAAGGGGAGGATCCGTTCGGTCCAGGACTGCGATTGATGCGGTCGTGTCGGACGGACTGAGGAACCTGCCTGGCTGATACCACCCGGAGCGGAGCGTCATCGTGTCAGGCTCAAACAGCGCTTGAGTGCAGTGTGAGTTCGTCAGAAACACGGGGTCCGATGAGCCCAGGACAACGACATTCGCGCCCAGGGTACAGCCGAGTGAGCGGGAAGTCAGCGTAGTATCTGGCCAGTTGAGGTACAAGCTGTACCAAACCTCAATGGACAGCCCGCCGATTGTCGGCCGCACCACGCTAAAGAGGTTGTTCGGTGGCTGCAAAGAACCTCGACTCTCGATGCGGGGCGGGTTCGTTTCACGCACGCTCACTGCTGTCTGCGGGATGCCAATGGCATTAGCGAGGGCGACCGCCTCTCCAGCATGTCCCGGAAGCATGGCAAACTGGACGCGGTTGTTGCGTTCGTCGATGTCGGTGTAGACGGTGGCCGGCGGCATCCGGTCCTCGAACGCCCGCCGCCAGCGGTACAAATCCTCCCAGGTGTTCCTCACTTCGCGCCATTCCAGCGGCGCCCCTCGAAAAGGCTCCAAGTCACTGGATAACGGCGCTGCCTCGATTTCCGCGGCGGCAATCTCGAGCGCGGAGAAGGCGGCCGCGGCGCTCGTCACGAGTACGATACCGGTCGAGTCATCCATGTACATGCCGGCAAATCCAGGGACGCGGTCACCAATCGCACGAAATGCTTCATCTAGGCTGAGGGTGTTATCCGCTTCGAGGGGCGCCCCGACGGCAACGGTCTGCACATCGATTGTGCTGCCGTCGGTGGTTGGGGTTCCTCCGCACCCAACGGCAAGAAAAACCGGGAGAAAAAAATGGCGACTGTTCATTCGCGGCACCGAGTACTTTTTCGGTAACAGAGAGGGTATGCCAACCTGGGCCAGTTGTCAATTGGTACACTTCTTGCTTAACCTTGCCCGGGACATCAAGATGACGCTCTCGACATCAGGGCCAGGCTCTGGCCCCTTATCGGATGGCTCTACGGCGCGAGGGTCGCCGATGTGAGCGCCGTTCCGGAGCCCGCCAGCCTGGCCCTGACGGCCACCGGCCTTCTTGGCCTGGTCGTCCTCGCTCGCCGGCGCCGCCACCTCCGGTCTTGATGAACTCAGTCGCCCGCTGAGGCCCTGCTCCGAGCCGGAACCTCAGCGCTCAGGCGGGAGCCGGGCCGCCGTCGCCCGCCAGGACTCGAGAATCCGCGGCTGCACCGGCCGCTCGGCCGGCGCCTCCCGGAGCGGCTCCACCGGGCGCCAGCTCCGGTGCATTTCCCCAGGCAGCTGCTGATAGAGCGACGTCCCGGCCGTCTTCCAGGCGAGCATCTCGTCGCTCACATCCTTGATGATCTTGCCCGGGTTCCCCACCACGAGCTTCCGCGAGGGGATCTGCATCCCGGAGGGCACGAAGGCCAGCGCCCCGACGATCGACCCCTCGCCGACCACGGCCTCGTCCATCACCACCGCGTTCATCCCGACCAGCACGTTCCGGCCGATCCGGGCACCGTGCACGACGGCCCCGTGGCCGATGTGGGCGCCCTCCTCGAGTACCACGGTCACGCCGGGAAACATATGGATGGTGCAGTTCTCCTGGACGTTGCAGCCGTCGGCCACCTCGATGCCGCCCCAGTCGCCCCGGAGGGCGGCGCCGGGGCCGATGTAGCAGTCGGGACCGACGGTGACGTTGCCGGTGACGGCCGCGTTCGGGTGGATGAAGGCGGTCGGATGGATGACGGGAATGTGGCCGTCGAACTCGAAGACGTTCGGCATGGGTTCTCCGCGAATCACTCGAAGCCGTCGACCCGCTCCAGCACCGCCGCCATGCCCTGCCCCACCCCGATGCAGAGCGACACCAAAGCATACCGCGCCTGCCGCGCCTCGAGTTCCCGCATCGCCGTGATCGCGAGCCGGGCGCCCGACATGCCCAACGGGTGGCCGAGTGCGATGGCGCCGCCGTTGACGTTGAGGCGGGGGTCGTCGTCCGCGAGGCCGAGTTCCCGGGTGCAGGACAGGACCTGGGCGGCGAAGGCCTCGTTGATCTCGATCAGGTCCAGCTGCTCGAGCGTCAGGCCGAGTCGGGCGAGCAGCGTCCGGATCGCGTGCACCGGGCCGATGCCCATCACTCGCGGTTCGACGCCGGCCACGGCGGACCCGAGGATCCTCGCCACCGGTTTCAGCCCATGCCGCCTGATGCCGTCGTCCGACGCGAGCAGCAGCGCCGCGGCACCGTCGTTGAGCCCCGAGGCATTCCCCGCCGTGACCGACCCCTTGCCGTCGGTCCGGAACGCGGGCTTGAGCCGCGCCAGTCCTTCCAGGCTCGAATCGGCCCGGATGAACTCGTCCTGCTCGAACGTCGCAGGCGGTTTCCCCTTGCCCGCGGGTGGGATGGTGACGGGAACGATCTCCCGCGCCAGGCGCCCGCTCTCGCGCGCGGCGGCGGCGCGCTGCTGCGAGCGGAGCGCGAACGCGTCCTGATCCTCCCGGCTGACGGCCCGCGTTTCGAGCAGGTTCTCGGCCGTCTGCCCCATCGCGTCCACGCCGTAGCGCTCCTTCATCCGCGGATTGACGAACCGCCAGCCGAGGCTCGTGTCGAACATCTCGATGTCGCGGGCGTAGGGGCGGGCGGCCTTGCCGAGGACGAACGGCGCCCGGGTCATCTGCTCGACGCCGCCGGCCACGTAGAGGTCGCCATCGCCGGTCATGATGGCGCGCGCGGCGTTGGCCACGGCGGCGAGACCCGACGCGCAGAGGCGGTTCACGGTCTCGCCCGGCACCGACGGCGGCAACCCCGCCAGGAGCGCGGCCATCCGGGCCACGTTGCGGTTGTCCTCGCCGGCCTGGTTGGCGCAGCCCAGGATCACGTCGCCGATAGCGGCGTGGTCGAGGCCGGGATGGCGGGCCAGCAGCTGTTCGATGACGCCGGCGGCCAGGTCGTCGGCGCGGACCGGCGAGAGGGACCCGCCGAGGCTGCCGATCGGGGTCCGGACCCCGTCGATGAGATAGGCGTTTCGCATGGCGGGAATCTAGCCGAGGCGCCGGGCCCGGCGCCTCAAGATTCCGCCCGGGAAACCGATCCCTCCGGGGAGCGAGTGCCGAGGCGGTGTTGCTCCAACGGCGAAGGGTATGCCCCATTTCCTGCTGCACCTCGGGTCCTGTGAGGCCGAGGCCACGATCGCACGAGCCCGGACGGCGGCGCCGCCGGCCGAGGACGACGCGGTCGTCTGGGTCACCCGGGCGATCGGTCGCACCCGGGCCATTGCCGCGGCCGGCATCGGGTCGGGCGGCGGGTGGGATTGGACAGCCATCGATCCGCCGCTGGCGTGGCCCGGCCTCCCGGAGAGTGTGCGCGAGGCGGTCCGGGGCCGCCGGATCCGGCAGGGCACCGTGCTCGAGCTGCCGCCCGGCGCCGGCCGGGAGCTGCTGGCGCGGGTCCCCTCCCTCGAACGGGACTGGGAACTGGCCGAGCTGCGGGCGGAGTTCCGTCTCGAGCTCGTGCGGCGGGCGGAGGCGCTGGAAGATGCCCTGACGTCGCTCCGCGGCGGCGGCGCCGATGCAGGACCGGTCCGCGCCATCGCCCATCAGATCAAGGGGGCGGCGGGTTCGTACGGGTTTCCGGGGATCTCCCGCCTGGCGGGCGGTGTCATGACCGCCGAACTCGACGAGCTCGCCGAGCGCGGAACGAATCTGGTGCGCGCCATTCGCCGCGCGGCCGAGAATGCGGGGCATGCCGGTGACCCGGTCTCCGCCCCGGCCGCCGAGTCCGCGCCGCCGCCGGCGCCGCAGGACGTTCCCGCCGCGCCGAGAGCGGTGCGACCGACGCCCTCGGCCGGCCCGATCCTCATCGTCGAGGACGACCGGTTCGTGGCCGCGATGGTCGCTCATCGCCTGGATCGCAGCGGCTATCCGGTCCAGGTCGCGAGCGACGGCGAGCTGGCGCTGGTGGCCTGCCGGGCCGACCCGCCGCGCCTGGTGATCCTCGATCTCAGTCTGCCCCGCCTCGGCGGCTTCGAACTCCTCGAGATGCTGCGGCTCGACGGACTCCATCGCGACACGCCGGTGCTCGT
Source organism: Gemmatimonadales bacterium (assembly GCA_050183815.1). Classification (GTDB taxonomy): domain Bacteria; phylum Gemmatimonadota; class Gemmatimonadetes; order Gemmatimonadales; family GWC2-71-9; genus SHZU01. Next base: position 10,821 of record JBFXAY010000050.1, read on the forward strand.
CCTGACCGCCTCGGGCAGCGAGAAGGACCTGATCCGCGCGTTCGATCTCGGGGCCGACGACTACATCGTCAAGCCATTCTCGCCGGCGGCATTGATGGCCCGCGTCCAGCGCCACCTCACCCGGGGCCACGGCCGGCATCCGTGAGTACCTGGTTCGGGATGACGCCCGAGCACCTGATCGGCCTGGTGACGGTGCTGGTGCTGGCGGCGTCGTCGCTCTGCCTGCTGCTGGCGGCCGGCGCGATCGGGCTCCGGATGAAGAACGCCCTGGTGGCGGCGCGCTGGGAGCGATCCGCCGTGGAGTGGGAGCCGCTCGTCCTCGAGGTCCTGGCGGGCGAGCTGCCGCCCGAGTCGCTCCTGGCCCGGGTGACCCCGCGGGACGCGGAGTTCTTTCTCGACTACCTCGCGCGGTTCGGACGGCACTTGAAGGGCGTGGAACTCGACCGGATCGAGGCGCTCGCCCGGCCCTTCCTGGGCGAAATTCTGGCCGACCTCCGCGCCGCCTCGGCCGAAACCCGGGCCCGGGCACTCCACCTCCTCGGCGTCCTCGGCGGCGCCGCGAATGCCCGGCATCTGCTCCGGGCGCTGGACGACCCCGCCCCGCTGGTGGGCCTGACCGCCGCCCGGGCCCTGACCCGGCACCTCGAGCCGTCGCATGTCGAGGCGGTCGTGGCGAACCTCCACCGGTTCCGCCACTGGCGCCCCGCCTTCCTCTCGGCCATGCTCGCGGCCCTCGGCGCCGACGCCGCCCCGGTCCTCCGCTGGGCGTTAGGCGACCGCAACGTCCCGGCCGGCGTCCGGGCGGTGGTTGCCGACGCGCTCGCCCAGCTGGCGGACGCCGCGGCGAGCGACGTGGCCGCCGCCATCGCCGACCGGGAAAGCGATCCCGAATTGCTGGCGGCGTGCCTCCGGCTCCTGGCCCGCGCCGGCCACGGCGACCATCTGCCCCCGGTCCGCCGGCTCGCCAACTCGCCCCAGCCGATCATCCGGATCGCGGCCTACCGGGCCCTCGCCGTGCTCGCCGAAGCGGCGGACGCGCCGCTCCTCGAACGGGGCCTCGCGGATTCGTCGATCTGGGTCGCGGAACACGCCGCCCGGGGCCTCGCGGCGAGTCCCTGGCGGGAGCGGCTCCGCGGCCTGGACTCGGCCGACCCCGCCCGGCTGGCGCTGGCCCGCGAAGCGCTCGCCGAAGCCGGCTTCTGATCATGTCGGTGCTCGGCGGCATCATCGACGCGGCCAACCTGGCGGTGCTGGCCTACTTCGTGGTCATCAACGCCGTGTACCTCGCGATGAGCCTCCAGGCCATCGTGTCGCTCCGCCGCTACGCCCGCCGGCTCAAGTCCCTCGACCTGAGCGAGATCCTGAGCATCGGCGGGATTCCGCCGATCACCGTCGTGGTCCCGGCCCACAATGAAGAGGCCACGTGCGTCGAATCGGTCCGGGCGCTCCTCGGGCTGCAGTATCCGGAATTCGAGGTGCTGGTGGTGAACGACGGATCGCGGGACGCGACCCTGGCCCGGTTGCAGGCGGCGTTCGATCTGGTCCCGGCGCCCCGCTCACCGACCGCCACGCTCGCCACCGCGGCCATTCGCGCCACGCTCAAGAGTCGCTCCCATCCGCGGCTCTGGGTGATCGACAAGGAGAACGGCGGCAAGGCCGACGCCCTCAACGCCGGGATCAACCACTGCCGCACGCCGCTCTTCTGCGCCATCGATGCGGACAGTCTCCTCGAACGGGATGCGCTGGTCCGGATCGTCCGCCCGTTCCTCGAGGACGACGCCACGGTGGCGGCGGGCGGGATCATCCGGATCGCGAACGGGTGCGACGTGCGGCACGGCACGCTGACCCGCATCGGCCTGCCCGGCAATCAGCTGGCGCGGCTTCAGGTGATGGAGTACCTCCGCGCCTTCCTGGCCGGTCGCGCCGGCTGGTCCGGCCTCAACGCGACCCTCATCGTCTCCGGCGCGTTCGGCCTCTTCCGGCGGCAGACCGTCGTCGACGCGGGTGGCTACGACCGGAACACGGTCGGCGAGGACATGGAACTGATCGTCCGCCTCCATCGCCATTGCCGCGACCGGCGCCGGCCGTACCGGATCACGTTCGTGCCCGATCCGGCCGCGTGGACGGAGTGTCCCGAAACCCTCCGGATCCTCGGCCGCCAGCGGGAGCGGTGGCAACGGGGCCTGGCCGAGACCATGGCGCGCCATCGCGCGATGCTGTTCAATCCCCGGTACGGGCGCATCGGCATGATCGCGATGCCGTACTTCTTCGTGCTCGAAACCCTCGGACCGATTCTCGAGGTCGGCGGGTACTTCACCTTCGGGGCGGCGGTACTCCTCGGCCGGCTGAGCCTGGAGCACGCGCTCGCGTTCTTCGTCCTGGCCTTCATGCTGGGGCTGGCGCTGTCGCTCGCGGGGATCGCGCTCGAGGAACTCACCTTCCGCCGCTACCCCAGGATGGGCGATCTGCTCACGCTGCTCGGCATCGCGGTCATCGAATCGTTCGGATACCGGCAGCTGTCGTCCCTCTGGCGGGTGCGCGGGCTCTGGGGCGCGCTGCGGCGCCGGCGCAGCTGGGGCGTCATGACGCGCACCGGGTTCGCGACGGCCCAGCGCTAGGACGGACCGCGGGCGGTGGCCGGGCGGCGGTTCCCGGCTAGCTTTCCTGGCGGACTGCGCCGGGAGGCGATGTGGTTCAGCTACCGAGGTGCCGCTGGCTCATCCTCGTCCTCATGCTGGCCTCGGCGCCGGCCGTCGCCCAAGCCGTGCCGGCGTCGATCACCGCGGCCGGAATCGGACCGGTGCGGCTCACCGACACGGAGGCCACGCTGGCGGCGCGCATCGGCTCCCGTCAACTGGTGCGCGCCGACCTCCCGATCGGCGAGGGGTTCTGCGCCCCGGGCTCCCGGGTCTTCCCGGGCACCGACCGCGAGCTGGAAGTCGTCTGGAGTGACTCGACGCGCTCGCGCATCGTCGCAGTGGGAGCGCGCCAGCCGAAGTCACCGTGGCGGACGGCCGCCGGCGTTGGCGTCGGCACCACGCTGGCCGAGTTGGAACGCATCGCCGGCAAGGCAATCGTCTTTTCCGGGTTCGGCTGGGACTACGGCGGCGGTGCGCCCTGGGCCGAGCCGGGCCTCGAGGCGGGGCTCGACCTGTTCCCCGATCCCGCCTCCGAGCAAAAAGTGGCGGGCGACCCCCGCTACCGCGAAACCCAGGGCGAGCGGTCCGTGTCCTCGGACCACCCGGTGATCCGGGCCATGATCGTCCGGGTGGATCGCATCGTCGTGGCGGGACCGGCCCGCCGCGAGTCGGAATTCCCCTGTCGCCGCTGACCCGAACCACCGACCTCAGTCCGGGAGCCGCCGTGATCGAAGCCGCCTGCCGCCGCGCGAAGCCTTGGTCCGTCTGGTGCCTCGTAGCGCCGGCGTTGCTCGCCGCATGCGGGCCCCGTACCTCCGAACCGCCCCGGCGACTGGAGCCGGTCGCCACGGTGGATCACCTCGACGCGCTGGCCCGCGAACCGATGGTGGTCCGCCACCCGGGCGGGGCGCTCTTCCTGAGCGGCTACTCCGATCCGGAACCCCGCCTCTGGCGAAGCGACGACGACGGCGCCACCTGGCGCCGCATCCCGGTCGGCGACTCGGCCTCGGGCGCGGCGGGGAACTCCGACGTCGACCTCGCCGTCGGACCGGACGGTACCCTCTACTTCATCACCATGGTCTTCGACCGGGCGGCGCTCGAGGGCGTGAGCATCCAGGTGGCGGCGAGCCACGATACCGGCGCCACCTGGCAGTGGACTCGCCTCTCCGGGACCCGGCTCGCCGACCGGCCCTGGATCGAGGTGGCTCCCGACGGCACCGCCCACGCGATCTGGAACGACGGCGCCGGCGTGGCCCACGCGATGAGCACCGACGGCGGCCGCACCTGGACCGAGGGTCCGCGGGTCAATCCGCTCGGCGGTTCGAGCCATCTCGCCGTCGGCCCGAACGGCGAACTCGCCGTCAACGTCGTGCCGCTCTCCGCGTCGGGGAACCGGTTCGACGCCGGCGTGGCCTTCGTGGCGACGAGTACCGACCGCGGCGCCACCTGGACCCGGCACCCGCCGCCCGGCGAACGCGAGTGGTTCCCGATGCGCGACACCACGACGACGCCGCCCACCTGGTCGCTGCCGCCGCAGCCCCGGTGGGTCGAGCCGCTGGCCTTCGATGCCGCTGGTGCGCTGTACTCCCTCTGGGTGAGCGGTCCCGCCGTGCACCTCGCGCGATCGGCGGACCTCGGCGCCACGTGGACGACCTGGCAGGTGGCCGGGAGCGAGGCCACGCCGTTCTTTCCATACCTCGTGGCGCGGGGACCCGGCGAACTCGCCGCGAGCTGGTTCACCGCCGGCGATTCCCTCCTGGCCCACGTCGCGGTCCTCCGGGTCGGCACCGACTCGACGCCCGCCGTGGCCCTGGCCCCGCCGTTCCGGCCGGAGAGCTACTCCCCGGCCGATTCGTCACAGGGCGATTCGGCGGGCGAGTACCTGCCGCTCGTCTGGCTCCCCGACGGCCTCGGCGTGGCGAGTCCGATTCAGCATCCGGCCGCAAGCCGGCTGGGCTTCTCCTGGCGGCGGTACCGCCTCGAGTGAGTGATCGGTAGGTTTGACGAAGACTCCCAGTCCCTGACACCGCGGACCGACCCATGGCAAGCGACAGCGTCCTCCTCGAACATCGCGACGGCATCGCCCGCATCACGCTCAACCGGCCCGACAAGCTGAACAGCTTCGACAATCCGATGCTGGACCGGATGCTCGAAGTCCTCGGCGAAGTCCGCGCCGAGCGGACGGTGCGGGCCGTCTATCTCACCGGCGCGGGCCGGGCGTTCTGCGCGGGGCAGGACATCAGCACCCAGGTGCCCGACGGCGACTACGGCGCCCATCTCCGCAAGCACTGGAATCCCATCGCCCTCGGTTTCAAGGCGCTCGAGGTCCCGGTCGTGGCGGCGGTCAACGGCGTCGCGGCGGGTGCCGGCGCCAATCTCGCCCTCTGCGCCGATTTCGTCGTGGCCGCCGAGGAGGCGTCGTTCATCCAGGCGTTCATCAACATCGGGCTCGTGCCGGACACGGCCGGTTCGTGGACCGTGCCGCAGCTGATCGGCCCCGCCCGCGCCGCCGCCCACCTGATGCTGGGCGACAAGCTGCCGGCCGCCACCGCGGCCGAGTGGGGGCTGATCTACCGGGCGGTGCCGCTGGCCGAGCTGGAAACGACGGCGTGGGCGCTTGCGGTGCGGCTTGCCGCGATGCCCACCAAGGCACTCGGCCTCACCAAGCGGATGATCCGGGCGGCGGCCACGAACTCGCTCGACGAGCAGCTGGCGCTCGAGGCCGAGTGCCAGGCCATCGCGGGCAGGAGTCGCGACCACGTCGAAGGTGTCACCGCGTTCAGGGAGAAGCGAAAACCCGAGTTCCTCGGCGAATAGGAGGCAGCGTGGACTGAGCCGCCGCGGTCATCGTGTTCGGGCTGGCACGCGCATCCGCCGCGGCCAGCTAGCCAGGATATCCGCCGAGTCGTAGGTTGGATCGTCCAGCGCCCAACACGCGCCTCGCCGGCCCGCAGTGAACGCCGGCGACTGGCCCGCGCCGGCGCTCGGGTCGCACGCTCACACCAACCGATATCGGGAACGACCAATGGGCAACAATCCGCTCGTCAAGTCCGTGCTTGGGGGTACTGTACTGCAAGTCCTCATGGTCGCGTTGGGCAAGTTGCTGCCCACGATCGGCGGAAACCCCAACTTCTTTCCCATCGCGGGCACCGCGCTCGCAGCGATTGCCGGCTTCCTCTTCAACCGGAACGCCCCGGGCGCGTCGGCTGGACGGACTGCCACCGGCGGTGCCGCCGCGGGCGGCATCAGCAGCATCCTCGGCGGGCTCGCGGCCGTGGGGACCGGCCAGTGGCCCGATTTTGCCGCGCTGCAACTGCTCTTCCCGGCCCTGTCGGGTGGCGTCGGCGGCGTCGTCGGCGCGTTTCTGGGCCGAATGCTCAAGGGCAAGCCGGCCGCCTGATCGGCCGGCGCTACCGGGACCGCTTCAGGTACTTGACGGTCGCCTCGGTGCGGGATCGGACCTGCATCTTCTCGTAGATGTGGCGGATGTGGGTCCGGACCGTGTCGAGCGAGATCTCGAGCGTCTCGCCGATCTCCCGATAGCGAAAGCCCCTCGCCAACAGCCCCAGGATCTCGGTCTCCCGCGCCGTGAGCGCGGCGTCGTCCTCGGCGGGCCCCGCGTCGTGGAACCGCTCGACGACCCGCCGAGCGATGCCGCTCGACATCGGCGAACCGCCGCGGTGGAGCGCGGCGATGTCGGCCAGCAGCTGCGCGGGCGGCGTCTTCTTGAGCACATAGCCGGTCGCGCCGGCCTCCAGGGACCGGAAGATCCGGTCGTCGTCCTCGTAGACGGTCAGCATCATCACCTGCACGGCGGGCCAGCGCTGCCGGATGGTGCGAGTGGCCTCGATGCCGGAGACGCCCGGAAGTTCGATGTCCATCAGCACCACATCCGCCCGCTCCCGAACCAGGGCCATCAGTGCGGGCTCCGCCGCCGGAAAGGCGCCGACGCACCGGCAGCCCTCTGATCGATTGAGCAGGGCGGCGAGCCCCTCGCGCACCTCGGTCCGGTCCTCGACGATCATCGCCCGAATCAGGTCCATGGCTTCCTCTCCGGCGGAGGCAGCGGCAGTTCCAGCGTTACCGTGGTGCCGGCGGGCCCCGTGGTGACCTTGCACCGGCCGCCGGCGTCGCCCGCGCGGCTCTGCATGTTCCGGAGGCCGTTCTCGCCCGCGCCGCCCGACGCGTCCGGGTCGAAGCCGCGGCCGTCGTCGCGCACTTCGAGGCGGAGGATGCCCGCCTCCGCCGCGAGCGTCACGGCCACCGAGGCCGCGCCCGCATGCCGGGCCGCATTGGCCAGCGCCTCTTTGAGCACCGCCAGCACGGTCCGGCGGAGATCGGCGGAGACGACCGGCAGTTCGCCGGGGGCCGGAAAGGACAGGTGCGCTCGGAGCCCGGTGCTTTCGAGAAACTCCGCGGCGTGGCTCCGGAGGTAGGCGCTGAACTCGGCCCCGCCGTCGTTGCGGGGATCGATGGCCCAGATGATGTCGCCGATGGTGTCGAGCGTGGCTCGGGACTTCTCGCCGATCCGGGCCAGCGGCTCGCCCGGCCGGCCATCGGCGCCGGCAAGGTCGCTCAGGATCGCGATCTCGGTGAGGCTGGCACCAACCTCGTCATGCATGTCGCGGGAGATCCGGGCCCGCTCGGCGTCGAGCACCTGCTCGGCCCGGGCCCGTTCGAGTGCCAGGCGGTACCGGTTGCGGGACACGGACCACGTCGCCAGCGAAATCGCGCCCATCACGAGCACGCCCGCGGCGGTCTGGAACCAGACCGTTTCCCACACGGCGGGCTCGACGATCACGGTCACGACCGCCGGCCGCTCGCCCCAGACGCCGTCGTCGTTCGAGCCCCGGACCAGGAACCGATAGCCGCCCGGAGGCACGTTGGTATAGGTGGCCCGATGCTGCATCCCGATCGACTGCCAGTCGGCGTCGAAGCCCTCCAGCATGACCTGGTAGCGGTTCCGGGCCGGATTGCGGAAGCTCAGCGCCGAGAACTCGAAGGAGAAGGTGTACTCGTTCGGGGCGATCCGGATGGGCGTCGCGTCGAAGTGGCGGGTGGTCCTGGTTTCCCGCCGGGTGGACCGATGCAGGGCGGTCACGACCACGGGCGGCCGATAGGGATTCCGGTCCACCGTTTCGGGATCGAAGTAGGTGACGCCGCGGTCGCCGCCGAAATAGAAGAAGCCGTCGCTCGCGGCCAGGTAGGCGTTGCGATTGAACTCGATGTTGCCGAGCCCGCTTTCGCGATCGTAGAACCGGATCGCCGCCGGGCGGTCGGCCGCCGGGTCGAGCACCGCGAGGCCGCGATTGGTGGACAGCCAGAGCCGCCCCCGCCGGTCCGGCAGAATCCCGTACACCGCGTTGCTCGGCAACCCGTCGCGGTCGGTGTACGTCGCCCGCAGGCGCCCGGCCGAGTCGTACCGGAAGAGACCGCTGTTGCTGCCGACCCAGAGACCGCCCGCCGGCGCCGGTTCGAACGTCAGCACGCCGTCGAGGTTGCCGCCCTTCGCGGGACCGAAGGGCGTCGTTCGGCCCGTCACGACGTCGAGCCGGTGGACCCCCGCGTCCGATCCGACCCACATCGTGGCCGGCGGCACGAACCGGAGGTAGCTCGCCTGATCAGCGCCCGGCACGGCGCGGACCTCGAGCCGGCGCCGGGCCGGATCGAAATAGCCGAGGCTGTCGCCGCAGGAGACGCCGCACGAGAACCAGACGGCGCCGGCGCCATCGACCGCGATGTCGACGACGGTGTTGACGGACAATACGGTCGGCCCCCACCGAATCGAGGGATCGCGAGGCAGCCGCTCGATGCGGTCGGATCCCGGGGGGAGATGGTCGAGTCCGTTGGACGTCCCGATCCAGACACCGCCGCCGGCATCCGCCGCCAGGGCCCAGACGATGTCGTGACTCAGGGTCCCGGGCCGGGCGGGATCCCGCCGGAACCGGCGGACGGATCCGGTGCGCCGGTCCCAACGATTGAGCCCGCCGCCGATGGTTCCGATCCAGATCGCCCCGTCAGGCGTTTCGGCCAGCGACGCGACCAGCCCGGCACTGGGCGTGTTCGGCCGGCTCGGATCGTGTTCGAGATGACCGAAGACCGGCGCACCGGGTTCGTGCCGGTAGAGGCCCCACACGGTGCCGACCCACACCGTGCCCGACCGATCGGCGCGAATCACGATCGGAGCCGGGTTGGCGAAGTTGGCCAGGGTCGGGAGCCGGCTCCGTTCGACGACCGAGTCGCCGCGGAGGCGGGTGACGCCGCCGTTGCTCAATATCCAGACCGAGCCGTCCGCGGTTTCGGCGATATCGAGGGCGTAGTCGCCCGGCGGGACGACGCCTAACGACTCGAGCCGGTCGCCCCGGGCGCGCACCACCTCGCCCCCGCCGATCCACACCGTCCGGTCGCTCGTGGTCCGGAGCCGGCCGGTCGGTTCGCCCGCGCGCGCCGGAAACGGGACCACGGCGCATCGGCCTGTCCGCAGGTCGCACCGCTCGACCCCGCGCGACCGCGTGATGGTCCAGAGCGTGTCGGCGACCACGAGACCCGCGGGGACCCGCTCGCTCATGGGCGGCGGGAGCGGGCCCGACCGGAACGGCGTCCGGGCAAAGCCGCCGGAGAACGTCGCCCGGGCCGAGTCGAAGGCGAGCACCGAGTCCGGCGTGATCAGCCGCGGCGCCCCGCCGCTGTCCACCACCACGAAACCGGGCTGGTCGACCCGGGCAACCCGGTCGTACCGGGGACCTTCGATCCGGGCGAGTCCCGCCGGCAGATCGAGGTAGCTGTGGGTGTAGGCCCAGACGTTGCCGAACCGGTCTTCGGCCAGTGACCGGACGACGTTGCCGGGCAGCGACGCCGGATCGAAGGGATCGTGCTTCCAGTTGCGGACCTCGTAGCCGTCCCACCGGGCCACGCCCTCGCGGGTGGCGAACCAGAGGAAGCCCTGCCGGTCCTCGAGGATGTCGTAGACCGAACTCTGCGGGAGCAGCCGCTCGACGTCGGTGGCCTGGCGGAACACGGCCGGCGCCGGCTGACCCCGCAGCTCCGCGAACCCGAGCGGCGCGATCAGAAGGGCGATCCAGCGGGCTCGGGCCACAGGGCGCACCGGCACATCTCCCGGGGGTGGAGGGAACTCGGGAACCTACGGGCGGCCGCGGGGGACGGCCACCCGGTCCCGGGGACCGAAACTGGACTCGGCCCGCCCTGGCTCGCCATCACCCAAACGGGCGATTGTGACGCCCTGGAGCCATCCCTAGCATGAGCACATCCGGGCCAGCCGACGGCGGTGATCCGGTCCACCCGTGCGGGAGCATGCCATGATCGTTCGTCTCCGTCCCCTGCTGTTCGTCATCGCGCTCGCCGGGTTCGCGGCGCCGGCCGCCGCCCAGATCAAGGGCATCACCAACCGGGTCAAACGGGCCGTCGAGGACGAGGTCGGCAAGAAGGCCGAGCAGGTGGCGCGGTCGTCGGTCCGCTGCGCGTTGGGCGATGAGGCCTGTGCCGAGAAGGCCCGCAAGGAGGGCAAGACCGCGGTGTTCACCGACACCGAGGGCAAGATCGTGGTGGACGCGAACGGCGACCCGGTGACCGATGCGAAGGACGCGGCGCGCGCGGCGGAAAAGCCGGGCAGCGAAGTCTGGCGGAACTACGACTATGTCCCGGGCAACACCGTGTGGTTCGCGCTCGATCTGACCAAGGAACCCGTCGGGCGGTTCCCGGCGCGGCAGCTCAAGTTCGTCGAGGGGAACGCCCAGGTGGTCGAGCGGGACAGCGTCCGGGTGCTCGAGATCACGGCCCCGACCACGATCCAGATTCCGCTCAAGGAGACGCTGCCGGACGACTTCACCATCGAGTTCGATTTCCAGGCGGCGGCACCCAACATGGGGCTCGTGCTGACGACCAGCCGGACCGAGAGCCGCAACATGCGGTCGTTCCCGGGGCCGTACCTCTATCTCTATCGCTCGTCGGGCATTGCGGCGAAGGGCGCTCAGGTTTCGAGCCTCGACGGGCTCTGGCACATCGCGACCGAGATGGTGCCGTTCAAGTTCCAGGTCGACGGCGGGCGCGAGGCCGAGGACGACTACGCGATCCTCTACGCCGGCACGGAACGGGCGGCTCAGCTGCCGTCGGCCGAGTTCCCGCGGGGGGACGCGATCGAGATCCACGTCCCCGCCGCGCGCGGCAAGCCGGCGTACCTCGCCAACATCGTCGTGGCGGTGCACGGCGATCCGCTATACCGGGCCCTCGAGACCGACGGCCGGTTCACTACCCGCGGCATCCTCTTCGATTTCGACAGCGACCGCCTCAGGCCGGAGTCGACGCCCACGCTCGAGCAGCTCTACGAGGCCCTCGACCAGCACGCCGATCTGGCCGTCACGATCGAGGGACACACCGACGCCCAGGGTTCCGACGGGTACAACCACGAACTCTCGGCCCGCCGGGCGGCCGCCGTGGTGCGCTACCTCACCGACCGGGGCATCGCCGCGGGGCGGCTCGAGGCCGCCGGCCGCGGCGAGAGCGAGCCGGTGGCGGGCAACGACACCGAGGCGGGCCGGCAGCAGAACCGCCGGGTGGTGATCGTCCGCCGGAAATGACCGCCCGGCGGGCCGCCGCGCCCACGTGAGCCTTTCGAGGGGCCTTTGACCCTTCTCCGGATGACGAACTCACCATCATTCGGAGGGTCGGCCCCATGCGTCAGTACTCCATCCCGTTCGCCGCCCTGGCCACGGCGCTGCTCCTCGCGCCGGCCGCGGCGGCCCAGACCCAGCCGGAGGCCTCGGGCGGCGTCTGGCGCAACTACGACTTCGTTCCGGGACGCCGGGTGCTCGCGGCGGTGGATTTCACCGGCGAGCCCGTCGGCCGGTTCCCGGCGACCGCCCTTCGCTACGTCCGCGGCACCGCCCAGATCGTGAGCCGGGAGAACAAGGCCTGGCTCGAGTCGACGAGCAACTCGGTCGTCCAGCTGGTGCTCCCCGAGGATCTCGGCGACGCCTTCAGCGTCGAGTTCACCGCCCGGATCCCCACGGCCAACATCGGCATCAGCCTCTTCCCCACCGCGGTCGAAGGTTCGGTGTCTCGGTACGCGGACGACTTCCTGTCGATCACGGCCCGCCCCGGGATCTACCGCGCCCGCGCCGAGGTCTCCGCGATTCGGATGACCGAGATCGTGAAGCGGGACGTGGCGGTCAAACTCCAAGTGGTCCGGAACGTCGCCATCGCGTACGTCGATTCGGTCCGGATCGGCCTGGTGCCCACCGCCCGCTTTCCGGGCGGCCGGGTCCTCGAGTTCCACCTCGAGGGCAACGCCCGATTCCCGACCTACCTGACCGACATCGTCGTGGCCGCCGGCCTCGACGATCTCTATGACGCGCTCCTCAAGGAGGGCGAGGTCACCACCCGCGGGATCCTCTTCGACAGCAGCAGCGACCGGCTCCGGCCGGAGTCGGTCAAGGTCCTCACCGATCTGGTGGACGCCCTCACCCGGGCCGACACCCTGGCCGTGACCATCGAAGGGCACACCGACGCCGAAGGCGCCGACGACTTCAATCAGGCCCTCTCGGAACGCCGGGCCCGCGCGGTGGTGGCGTACCTGGTCGAGCACGGGGTCGCGGCCGCCCGCCTGACGGCCGTCGGCAAGGGCGAATCGGAGCCGGTCGCCCCGAACGACACCCCGGCCGGCCGCCAGGAAAACCGCCGGGTCAAGATCAAGGTCACCCGTTAGGCAGCACTTCCCCACACCTCGAGGAGGCACCATGTCCCGTCAGCGCTCCCTTCGCGCGTTCGCCGCCGCGCTCGCCCTCGGCCTCTCGGCCGCCGTCACCACCCCGGCCTGGGCCGGCGACCTGGCCGACGTCCGGGTGGTCCAGGCCAAGGACCCGGTCAACGGCGTCCGGATGATCGAAGTGTCCGGCATGGTGGCCGGCGGCCAGAAGCAGACCGTCTGGGTGATGATCTCGGAGCGGAACTACGCCAAGCTGGTGGGCTGCAAGCGAGCCGCCGACGGCAGCGGCGCGGCCCTGCAGTACTCCGACAAGAGTCAGATGGTCAACGTGATCGTCTGCGATCACTGAGCCGGGAGCGGGCTGGCGTCACTGCCGTTCCGGGAGTGACGCCAGTTCGGCCGCCACCGAGTCGGGGTGGAACTCGAGCTCGGCGTCCACCGCGGTCGCCAGCTCGCGGAGGAGCCGGAGCCCGTCGCCGAACCGGCTGCGGGCATACTCGCGGTAGCGCTCGGCCGCCTGCGGCTCGGCGCCTTCGGCCAGCGTCCGATAGACCCGGGCCGTCTGGACGTAGTTCGAGGCGAGGTTGGCCCGGGCGATCGCGTAGGCCTCGCTCATCGCTACCGCGCGTTCCAGGGCGCGCTCCCCCGCCAGGCATGACTCCAGCGCCCGCGACGGCAGACCGTGGCGGCGCTGCACGTCGCACATGCCGCGATAGGTGTTGCCGAGCATGTTGGCGAATTCGGAGTTCCGGGGATTCCGCTCCGCCATCCGGGTGAAGATCCGGACGCCCTCCTCGAACGACGCAATCGCCTCGGCCACCCGGCCGGACCGGACCAGCACCTGGCCGAGCGAGGTGTGGGAGCGAGCCAGTCCCTCGAAGGCACGCTGGTCCGCCGAGTCCGCCCGCACCAACCCGCCGGCCACTTCCTCGGCCCGGCGATAGGCGCGGGCGGCGTCCGGCAGCCGGCCGAGTCCCTGATTGAGGGTGCCGAGGAAGTCGTAGCCGACACTCAGCTCGTACTGGACGGCCTGATTGCCGGGGTGCCGTTCCGCGAGCGACTCGATGAACGGCAGGGCCTCGTCCCGCAGCAGGGCGAACGCGTCGGCGACGCGCCCGCTGAACCGGAGGGCGTCGAGCCGGTAGCTGTAGGCCCGCCAGAGGTCGATCGCCGGATCGGGGTCGGTGTTGCCGGGCCGAACCGCCCGGGTGAGGAGCGGGGTCCCGCGGTCGAGATGGTTGAGCCCCTCGTCCACGCGCCCGTTCCAGACGAGCCACCAGCCCAACTCGGATTCGATCCGACCGAGGTCGCCGCCGACGACGGTGGCGGCGGCACCGTTCCGGACGACCGGCTCGATCAGTTCGATGGCCCGGCGCGAGAGGACGATCGCCTCGTCGTTGCGACCGGACCACGACATGGCCACGGCGAGGTGACCGTAACTGGTCCCGAGGAGATGGCGGACGGAGGCGTTCGAGGTGTCCCGGGTCCAGACCCGTTCCCGGAGTTTGAGCGCCGTCTGGTAGCTCTGGAGGGCGCCCTCGAGATCGCCGAGGTTGCTCCGGTGCGGGTCGCCCTGGATCTCGCCGATCTGTTCATAGGCGGCCGCGAGTTCGAGGAGGAGATCCGGATCGGTCGGCACCTCGGTCCGGAGCTCGTCGAGGTAGTTGAGCGCGTGGGAGACGAGGAGCTCGCGGGTGGCTGTGGCCCCGGGCAGTTCGCGAACCGCGTCGTGCAGGTCCGAGAGCAGCGCGTTCGCGAGCGCCCGGACGCTCTGGAACCGGCGTTCGGCGCGGGCACCCTGGTACATCGTGGCAAGGGCGCCGCCGACGATCGAGACCAGCAGCACCGTCGCGGCGCCCACCGCGAGCGCGTTCCGGCGGACGAACCGCGAGAGCCGGTACCCCAGGGTGTCCGGGCGGGCCGACACCGGGCGCCGTTCCAGGTGGCGGCGAAGATCGTCGGCCAGCGCGGCGGCGGTGCCGTAGCGCCGGGCGGGATCGGGCCGGAGCGCCTGGAGCAGGATGGTGTCGAGGTCGCCGCTCAGTTCCCGCCGAAGGCTGCTCGGCCGGGGCGGGGCCACTTCGGTCACCTCATGCTCCAGCGCGGCCGGCGACATCCCGCGGGTGTCGTGGGGCAGCCGCCCGGTCAGCAGCTGGTACAGCACTACGCCCAGCGCGTACCCGTCCGACGCCGTGGTGATCGGGCCGCCGCGGATCTGCTCGGGGCTGGCGTAGTCGCGGGTGAGGAGCTGGGTGCCGGTCTCGGTGACGGCGCCGTCGGCCGGCTCGTCATCGAGCAGCCGGGCGATGCCGAAGTCGAGCAGCTTCACCTGGCCCGACTCGGTCACCAGGATGTTGCCGGGCTTGAGGTCGCGATGGACGATCAGGTTCCGGTGGGCGTATTCGACGGCGTCGCACACCGCGAGGAAGACCCGGATCCGGTCCGGCACGCCGAGGCCGTGCCGGTCGCAGTACTGGTCGATCGGCTCGCCCTCGACGTACTCCATCACGAGATAGGGCCCGGCCTCGTCGACCCCGCCATCGAGCAGCCGGGCGATGTGGGGATGATCGAGCCAGGCGAGGATCTGCCGTTCCCGGCGGAAGCGGGCCACCGCGGACGCGTCGAGCGGACCGGAGCGGATCACCTTCACGGCCACCCGTTGCTCGAACTCGCCGTCCGCGCGGCGGGCCAGGTACACGGCCCCCATCCCGCCGGCGCCGAGGAGCCGGATCAGCTCGTAGGGGCCGAGCCGCCGGCCCACCGCCCCGGCGGGATCGGCGCCGAGGAGGCCGAGGGTGCCGGCGTCGAGCGATTCGAGAAACGGCGCCTCGTCCGCCGCGGCCGCGAGGAGCCGGGTGAGGGCCTCGCCGAGTTCCGGATCGCTTCGGGTCGTCTCGGCCACGAAGGCGGTCCGCTCGGCCTCCGGCAGTTCGAGGGCCCGGTCGAGCAGCGGCCGGGCCCGGCGCCAGAGGTCCGGACCGATCGTCACGCCGGATCCTCCGCCAGCGCCAGCCGGAGCCAGGCCCGGGCGGCCTGCCAATCGCGCTTGACGGTGGCCGGGGAGGTGCCTAACGCCGCCGCCGTTTCCTCGACCGAGAGCCCGCCGAAGTAGCGGCACTCCACCACCCGGCAGAGGCGGGCCTCCACGTGCTCGAGGCGGTCGAGGGCGTCGTTGAGCGCCAGGAGATCGGCCGCCGCCTCGCTGTCCGGGTCGGGCAGGACCGCCGCGGCATCGAGTTCCACCGCCCGGCCGCCGCCCCGCTTGGCCGCGTGGCGCTTGCGGGCGTGCCACACCAGCACCCGGCGCATCGTCCGCGAAGCGATGGCGTAGAAGTGGACCCGGTCCTGCCAGTCCACGGCCGCCTGCCCGAGGAGTTCGAGGTAGGCCTCGTGGACCAGCGCCGACGTGGAGAGGGTGTGCCCCGGCCGCTCCCGGGCCAGGTGCCGGCGGGCGATGGCGCAGAGCTCGTCGTAGACCAGCGGCAGGATCCGGTCGAGCGCATCCTCGTTCCCTGAGCGCCACTGCCGGAGCAGACCGGTGACGTCGCTCTGGGCTCGATCGGCCATCACGGCTCCGCGGGCGGGTGCGGCGGGCGGCCCCCGGCATCGGGTTGAGCCGGTTGACGGCCCGTTTGCCCTTGTTGGAGTGAACCCCTCATCGCCTAGTATGGCGATTCGGCCGACGGCGGGCTACCCCGGCCCGCCCCAGCACAAGGAGTCTCCAATGCGATCGTGGCTGCTGATGGCGGGCCTGCTCCTGGCCGGATGCCCGAAGGGCGGCGGCGCGTTCCATGACGAGTTCGTGTCCGCCTGCCGGAGCTCGAGCAACCTCGAGCCGGCGATCTGCGACTGCCTGGCCAGGAAGGCGGAGACGGACCTCAAGGAGGACGAGCGCTCGTTCCTGTTGGCCGTCCTCACCAAGAATGATGCCCGCGCGGCGGAACTCCGGCCGAAGCTCGGACTCGAAGGGGCGGCGAAGACGGGCATGTTCCTGACCAAGGCTGCGACCTGCGCGGCCGAGACGGCTGCGGCCGGCCCCGACTGACCACCCGCGGAGGTTCCAATGATCAAGTCTGCTCTGCTGGTCCTCCTGCCGGCCGGCGCGCTGGCCGCGGCCGGGACGGCTGTCCCGCGGGCAAGCGAGGTGCTTCGGGTCGGCATCAACGGTCACGAGGAGACCGCCCGGGCGGTGGCGGTGCATCGAACCGCCGCGGGAACGATCAGCATCACACTGCTGCTCGACGAGTTTCCGGTTGCCTCCAACATCCGGGCCCGGGAGGCCGCAGGCGACGCGGCGGCGTCCGCCGGCGCGGTGGCCGGCGCCGCGGTCGCCGGCCCGACGACTGGCCGGTCGGCGGCTCGCGTCGCGGAGGATGCCGTCGAGGTGGTTCGCCGCTTTCGGGAGGCCCGCAACGTCGGCGTCTGGGTGGCCCGCGGCGAGAACGACATCCACTCGATGCTGGAATGCCCGCGGGCCACGGTGGCGGGAGCGCGATTGGCCGGTGGGGCGGTCCTCCAGCTCGATTGTCTCGAACCGCTCGTGCAGACGGGCGCCTTCGAGTGGCGTGGGTGGATCCGGGACTCGGCCCCGCCGCCGCCGGTGGTCGCGGAGTTCACTCCCGGCTCGGCCGAGCTCTCGGCGGCCACCCTCGAACGGCTCGCCCGGCTGGTGGTGGCACTCCAGCGGCACCCGGACTTCGAGCTCCTGATCGGCGTAGTCGTGGACTCCACCGAGTCCGAGCCCGAGCGGCTGTCGCGGGCCCGGGCCGCGGCCTTGCGGCGCGGATTCGTCGACCGGGGGGTCGCCGGAGAACGGGTGCATCCGGTGAGCTACGGCACGGAACGGCCGTTCGGTCTGGCCGGCAACGACCAGGCCTGGAGTTCGAACCGGAACGCCATGCTCGTGATTCTTTCGGGGGCCGTCTCGCCGTAGCCGCGTCGAGACCGGGAAACGCTCCGCCGGTCCGACACCCACGTCCGTTCGTGGTTCTTTCAGGAAACGGGGCGAATGGACGGCACTTCAGGGGGCAGCCCTGCTCGAGCCGCCAGTCGCCCGCCAGACCAGCCGATGCGCCGCCACCACCCACGCGATGGCGAACGGGATCCTGAGCTCGGCCCAGAGCGGCCAGAGCGAGTCGAGCCGCTGCGCCAGGGGGCCAAGCATCGCGATCCCGAAGGCTACCACGAGGGCCAGGCCGGCGTTCACCCGTTCACCCCGCCATGCCAGCACGCCGGCCCCGGCCACGGCGGCCGCGACCCCCACCGAATGGCCGATGAAACCCAACACCTCCGCCGCTCCCACCGCCGCCACGAGCGCCCCAAAGGCCACCAGGAGAATCGCCAGCAGCCGGAAGAGCGGCCAGCGACCTGGAGAGCGGAGCCAGTAGACGCCGAACAGCAGCGCGGCGAGGGCGCTGCCCGGGGCGAGGGTCAGGAGCCGGGACCCGACATCGGGCGCATCGGGCGCCAGCGCCGCGAGGATTCCGCAGCCGAGGGACAGGAGCACGATCACGATCCCGGGCTTGCGCGACGCCGGCGCAGGCCGATGGGTGCCGTCGTCGCCGCGGCCGCCGGCGCGTCGAACGTCCGCTGATTCACGCGGGCGAGCGGGTAGCTCGAGCGCGGAGATCGGCTCCGCCGCCGGTCCGGGCCCCGGAGCCGACGGTGACGCCGAGGGGCGCGACGCCTGGGACGCCGCCGCTTGCGGCGGCGGCGGCGGCGGAGGCGGAGGCGAAGGCGATGTGGCGGACGATGCCGGCGCTGGCTGGGCCGCCCGCATCCCCGGTGCGCTCCGCCCGAGCAGGCTGTCGATCTCCTCCGCAATCCGGGCGTAGAGATCGCCGCGGGTGCGAAGCTTCGCGAGCAGGGTTCGCGCCGGACCGGCCTCCGGCCCCCGGAGGCTGCCCTTGAGCCGAAGAACGATGCTGCTCTGATCCTCGAACGTCAGCGCGTCCGTCGATTCGACTTCTTCGGCGATGCTGCCGAGGTAGGAGATCGGCGTGCCCGGCTCGGGCGGCAACGGCTCGGGCAGCGGGCCGCCCGACGGCAGGTTGGCCACCGCCCGCGCGAGGGCCCGAAGCGCGTCCCGGTCCGCGCTCCGATAATCCACGAACTGCATCTCGGCGAGCGCCGGCGGCAGCAGTTCGATCACCACGCCGTCGGCGACCAGGACCGGAAGGATCGGCTTCCGGAGACTCACGGCATAGCCCAGTTCCCGCTTGCAGGCCACCGATTCCAGCGACCGCGCCGAGATCGCGAACGCCATCACGTCGGAGGTCCGAATCGCACCGAGGATCGCGTTCCACCACGCCTGTCCGCCGGTCAGAGCCTGGTCGAGCCAGGGCTGCTGGCCGAGTGCGGTCAGATCGTCGGCCAGCGACTGGGCCGCCTCCTGATCCTCCCGGGCATAGCTGATGAAGATCGAAGGCATCCGTCAAGATCGGGCCGGCCGCCCGGGCGTCAAGTGGGCACCCCGATCGGGCTGAAGCGCGTCGGGCGCCGCATCCCGTTCTCCAGAGGACCGGTGGTACCTTCCCGAGGGACGGACAAGGGAGGCCCACCGCATGCTCGAATCGATTCGCGACTTTTTCGCCCGGCGGATGCACACCGCCGCCGAGGCACCGGCCGGCCGCCCCGGCGTCCAGGTGGCTGCCTGCGCCCTGCTCCTCGAGTTGGCGCACGCCGATGGAGAATTCTCCGCCGACGAGCGGACCCATATCGAACAGGCCCTGGGGCGGCACTTCGGCCTCGACGCCGCCACTGCCGCCGAACTGATCGCCCTGGCTGACGCCGCGCGGGCCCAGGCCATCGACCACTTCCAGTTCACCCGGCTCATCAACGACAGCTACGACCTCGGCCAGAAGATGGTCCTGGCCGAGATCATGTGGGGCGTGATCCTGACCGATGGACGGATCGCCGACCACGAAGGCTATCTGATCCGCAAGATCGGCAGCCTGCTCGAACTCGAACCTGCGTACCTGTCGGAGGCGCGGAAGTCGGCTCGAAAGCCCTGAGCCGCCCGGGCATCGGCCCGCCATGGCGTTCGCGCCAGCGATCGGGTCGCCACCCTTCGGCCCCCCCTCCGGCCCGGCTAAATTGCGGGCCGAATCGGAGAGACCAATGGATCCTGCCTTTACGACCGGCCCGCGATGACGCTGGGCCCGGACATCACCGTCGGCGTCCTCGGCGCCGGCACCATGGGGAGCGGCATCGCCCAGGTGGCGGCCGCGGCCGGCCACCGGGTCATCCTGGCCGACACCTTCCCCAAAGCCGTCGACAAAGCGCGGGCCGGCCACGAAAAGGTGCTGGCGCGCGAGGTCGAGAAGGGACGCCGCACGCGCGACGACGCGGACGCGCTGCTCGCCCGGATCGAATACGCCGCGCTCGCCCCCGGCGACTTTCTTCCGCTCGCGCCGGCGGGGCTCGTCATCGAGGCAATCGTCGAGGAACTGCCCGTCAAGAAATCCGCCTTCAAGCTGCTGGAGCACACCCTCGAACCGGCGGCCGTCCTCGCCACCAACACGTCGAGCCTCTCGGTCACGTCCATCGCGGCCGCCTGCGAGCGGCCCGGGCAGGTGATCGGCGTCCACTTCTTCAATCCGGCCCCGCTGCTGCCGCTGGTGGAGATCGTGCCGGGCCTCACCACGGACGCCGCGGTGACGACGGCAGTGCGGGCCCGGATCGATGCGTGGGGCAAGACGACCGTGGTGGCCGCGGACACGCCCGGCTTCATCGTCAACCGGGTGGCGCGGCCGTTCTACTCGGAGGCGCTCAGGCTCTACGAGGAAGGCGTGGCCGACCGCGCGACGATCGACTGGGCCATTCGCGAAGCCGGGTTCAGGATGGGTCCGTTCGAGCTGATGGACCTGATCGGCAACGACATCAACTACGCGGTGACGGCCTCGGTGTTCGAGGCATTCGGCTACGATCCCCGCTACCGTCCTGCCCTGACGCAGCAACGGCTGGTCGAGGCGGGGCTCCTCGGCCGGAAGACGGGCCGCGGGCATTTCGACTATCGCGACGGCGCCGTCAACGCGGAGGCCACGAAGGATCCGGCGCTGGCCGAGCGGATCGGTCCCCGGGTCGTGGCAATGCTGATCAACGCGGCCGCCGACGCCCTCTTCTGGCGGGTGGCCTCGCGGGACGATCTCGATCTCGCCATGACCAAGGGCGTGAACTACCCCAAGGGGCTGCTCGCCTGGGCCGACGAGCTGGGCATCGATCAGGTGCTGGCGCGGCTCGACCGGCTCCACGCCGAGTACGGCGACGAGCGCTACCGGGCCAGCCCCCTGCTCCGGCGGATGGCGGCCGAGGGACGGCGGTTCTACTCGTGAGACGGATCTGCCGCCGGCCCTTCACCCGGACCCTGTCATGACCGATCCTCAGCAACAGGCCGAGGCGATCGTCGCCCGGATGATGGCGGCCGACGCCTTCAGCCGGTGGCTCGCGGTCGAAATCCTCGAGACGGGCCCGGGCCGCTCGGTGATCCGGATGACGGTCCGGCCCGAGATGTGCAATGGGTTCGGGGTCTGCCACGGAGGCGTCACGTTTGCCTTCGCGGACAGCGCCTTCGCCTTTGCGTGCAACACCCAGGGGAACGTGGCCGTGAGCATCGAGAACAGCATCACCTATCCGGCCGCGGTCCGCCCGGGCGACGTGCTCACCGCCACCGCCCGCGAGGCCACGAAGAGCAACCGGATTCTCTACTATCACGTCGACGTCACCCGGACGGACGGCACGGTCGTGGGCCTGTTCCGCGGCACCGCCTACCGGACCGAGAAACCGCACGGAATCGCGTCATGAGCACCATCGACTGGAAGCGGGTCTATCGTCTCGTCCTGGTGTCCCGCGGTCTCGACGAGACCGAGGAGACCCGGCTCGTGCCCGAGAAGAAGGTGGCCTACCAGTTCACGGCCCGCGGCCACGACGTGGCGCAGGTCATTCTGGGCCAGCACCTGACCAACCCGCATGACGCCGCGAGCGCCTACTACCGGTCGCGGCCGCTGCTGCTGACCCTCGGGCTCTCGGCCGCGGACGCGTTTGCCGGCCCGATGGGCAAATCGGGCGGCTTCAGCGACGGGCGCGACATCGGTGTCGTCTGCAACCTGCCCTCGACGCCGGGCCCGGTCGTGCTTCCGATGTCGGGCGACGTGGGATCCCAGTACACGCCCTGCGCCGGGTGGGCCCAGGCCATCACCTACCACCGCGACGTGCTGGGCGACGCCTCCTATCAGGGCGCCATCGGCTGCGTCCTCGGCGGCGAAGCAAGTGTCGCCACGAACGGCTTCTGGTCGTCGCTCACGATCGCCACGACGTTGCAGCTCCCGATGCTCTTCTACATCGAGGACAACGGCTACGGGATCTCGGTGCCGTCGGTGCTCCAGACGCCGGGCGCCAACATCGTCGAGAACCTGCGGAGCTTCAAGAATCTCCGGCTCTCACAAGGCGACGGCACCGATCCCGCCGAGACCAATCGGCTGTTCGGCGAGGCCATGGCCCACGTGCGAGGCGGACACGGTCCCGCGCTCGTGCGGCTCACGGTCCCCAGGCTGTCCGGCCACTCGGGGCAGGACACCCAGGCGTACAAGCCCGCCGACCTGCTCGAGCAGGAGCGGGCCAACGATCCGCTGCCGAAACTCCGGGCGTTCCTCGCGAACGGCATCCTGTCGGAGGCGGACCTCGCCGAGATCGAGGCCGGTGCCGCGCGAGACGTCGAAGCCGGACTCGCCGAGGCGCTCGCCCGGCCCGATCCCGATCCCGCCGGCATCACCCGGTTCCGGTACACCGAGCACGACGAGCTGGGCGGTCCGATCCTCCAGCAGCGGGGCGGCCTGGCGCCGTCGGGCCACCGGTTTCCCCCGTCCAGCGAGGAGCCGGCGCCGGAGGGACCCCGCATCAACCTGCTGACCGCGGTGCGGAAGGCGCTCGAGCACGAGCTGGCCACCAATCCCAGGCTGCTGCTGTTCGGCGAGGACGTGGGACCCAAGGGCGGCGTCCACGCCGCGACCCTCGGCCTGCACGAGCACTTCGGCGGCCAGCGGGTCTTCGACACGAGCCTCTCGGAGGAAGGCATCATCGGCCGGGCCGTGGGCATGGCGCTGTCGGGGCTGCTGCCCGTCGCGGAGATCCAGTTCCGGAAGTACGCCGACCCGGCCACCGAGCAGCTCAACAACTGCGGCACCATCCGCTGGCGCACCAACAACCGCTGGGCCGCACCGATCGTGGTGCGGATGCCGGGCGGCTATGCGCCCAAGTGCGGCGATCCCTGGCACAGCGTCTGTGGCGAGGTGCTCTGGGCCCATGCCACGGGCTGGCAGGTGGCGGTTCCGTCCAACGCGGAGGACGCGGTGGGCCTCATCCGCACGGCGATGCGGAGCAACGAGCCGACGATCTTCTTCGAGCACCGGGCGCTGCTCGACGGTACCTGGGCGCGGCGGCCGTATCCCGGGAACGACTTCGTGGTGCCGTTCGGCAAGGCCCGCACCGTCGTCGAGGGCGATCAGCTCACCTGTGTCACCTGGGGCGCGATGGTGGAACGGTGCGAGGCGGCGGCGAAGGAGTCGGGGTACGCGGTGCACGTGCTCGACCTCCGGACCATCGCGCCCTGGGATCGGGAGGCCGTGCTCGATTCGGTGAAGAGCACCCGCCGGTGTCTGATCGTCCACGAGGATACCATGACGGCGGGTTTCGGCGCGGAGGTGGCGGCGGTCGTGGCCCAGGAGGCGTTTCTCTCCCTCGACGCGCCGGTCCGGCGGATGGCGATCCCCGATGTGCCGACACCCTACAACGTGGACCTGATGAACGCGGTCCTTCCCCAGGTCGCCGACATCGCGGCCGTCATGGTGGAGATGACCGAGTTCTGAGCCGCTCGGCGCCGCGACGGCCATCGGTGCCGTCCCTTCCGACTCGTTGGGCGACAACGACTTGGCCGAGGTGATCCCACCCTGATCGGATCATGACCACGGGTGACCGTCGGTCCCCAGATTGGCCGGACCCTCAGCCCCAGATTTCGGCCATGTTCGCTCGCCTCGCTCCAGCTGCCCGACGAAGGGCTGCCTTCGTTGCCTCGGTCCGGCTCGTTCCGGCCTCGCACCCGACCGGCCGCCGGCTCGCGCTGGCCGTGGCGGCACTGGCCGTTTCGATTGGCACCCCTTCGGGTGAGACCCGAGTCCGGGCGGCCGTCCCCGGCGCCGTGATGCTGGCGCCACCCACGGGTGTCACCGCCTCGTTCGACGGGGGCAGGTCACGGTGACCTGGCCCTCCGTCGCGGGGGCGATCGGCTACACGGTGTCGCGGACTACCGACCCCGCCACGGCTCCGCGAACCCTTTACCTGCGGGTGTCCGCCCGGGCCTGGGACGTGGCCCACCCGGAATACCCGCTCGCCGTCAGCGGTCGCTGAAACCCGCGCCAGGAGACGAACTACGTTCCAACCGGCTCGGATGGACCGGGATCTCCCCCGCGGACCTCGATCTCGAAAGCGGTCAGTTGCTCCAGCCGGACCTCTTCGTCGTCCGGCTGGTCCAGGGGCGCCGGCCCCCCGGTATATTCGCGGTTCACCCTGCCGAGACGGTGACCGATGCGCTGGTTGCTCGCCGTACTGCTCCTCGCCACCGGCGCCGCGCCGCTCGCCGGCCAGCGGCGCCCCGTCGCCATCGAGGATTACTACCGACTGGCCTCGATCGGGAGCCCCGTGATCTCGCCCGACGGTGCCTGGGTCGCGTATCTCGTCACCCGGCGCGTCGAGTCCAACGGGAGCGAGCCGCGCCGCGCCTACGTGATCGCGACCGACGGGCGGAGCGCTCCAACGCCCCTCGGCAGCGAAGAGATCGGACTCACCGGTGTCGACTGGACCCACGGGACCCTGATCCGGGTCGACGGGCCCGACGGTCCGCGGTATTTCCTCCCTGACGGATCGACCGCCGAAACGCCGCCGCTGCCGCCGGACGCCGTCGTGGGACCCGACTGGCGGTATGGCGCCCGGGTCCGCCGCATCCGGGAGGAGCGGGCACCGGCTCAGGCCGGGTCGGAGTTCGAGCGGCGGCATCTGGAACGCTTCAAGGGCGCCGACGTGGACTGGCTCGAGTTCCAGCGCGACGGGGTCCCCTTCCCCGCGCCCGACCCCACTCGGGCGGCATCCGGCGAGATCCACCTGCTCGCCGCGGGCGGGGCCGACCGGCAACTGACGCGGCTCGGCCTCGTTCCCCGGTCGCTCACCTGGAGCCCGCGGGGCGACTTCCTCGCCTTCCTGGCGGACTCGGGCTTCCGGACCGAGCAGCGTTATGGCCGCGCCGATCTCTGGACCGTTTCCGTGGAGGGCGCCGTCAAGCGCCTCACGGCCGACGACGGACTCGACCGCCGGAGCCCGGCCGTCTCGCCGGACGGGCGATGGATCAGCTACGTCGAATCCTGGGGGACCGATCGGATCGTCCGGGAGCGGCTCGACCACGGCGGTCCCACCGACCTGATGGTCATGCCCGCCGACGGCGGCCCGGCCCGGAACCTGACCCCGGACTGGGATCTCCAGGCCGGCGCTCCCGCCTGGAGCCGCGACGGCCGCCACCTCTACTTCGAGGCGGCCATCGGCGGCGAACGGCACCTCTTCCGGGTGCCCGCCCGGGGTGGGCCGGTCGAGCAGGTGACCCAGGGTCCGCGGCGGCTCGGCGACTTCACCATGGACTCCGCCCAGCGCCGGATGACCTACCTCGCGGCCACGCGCGAGGCGCCGGCCGAGATCTTCGTGGCTGCCACCGACGGGACGGGCGAGCGCCAACTCACTCACCTGGCCGATGACTGGCTCGCGGAGATCGCGACGGCGCGATCGGAGCGGATCCGGTTCCCGAGCGCCGACGGCACGATGATCGAGGGGTGGGTCACCCTGCCCACCGGCTATCGGGCCGACGGCGGGCCGTACCCGCTCATCGTCTCGAGTCACGGGGGCCCGCACTCGGCGTCGGGCTACGATTTCGACTTCAAGACCCAGTACTTCGCAGCCAACGGGTACCTCGTCCTCGAAACCAACTTCCGGAGTTCGACCGGGTACGGCGAGAAGTTCCTCTGGGCCACCTGGGGCCAGTGGGGAACGCTCGACGGCCAGGACGTGCAGGCGGGCATGGAGTACGTCGCCGCCAACTACCCGGTCGATCGCCGGCGGGTCGGTGCCACGGGGCACTCCTACGGCGGGTTCATGACCAACTGGCTCATCACACACTACCCGGCGAGCTACGCCGCGGCCGTGTCGGGGGCCGGCATTTCGAACTGGATGAGCGACTACGGGACCGCCGACGTGGCGCGCACCAAGGAGACCGAGTTCTTCGGGACGCCGTGGCAGCCGGAGGCTCGGGAGCGGATGCTCCGGCAGTCGCCGCTCATCTACGCCGACCGGGTCCGGACGCCGACGCTGTTCGTGCACGGCGCGCTCGACCAGCGGGTGCCGTACGAAGAGGCGGAGCAGATGTACGTGGCCCTCAAGAAGAACGGGGTGCCGGCCCGGATGGTGGTCTATCCGGACCAGTACCACGGCATCCGGGGACCGTGGAACGTCGTGCACCGGATGCTGGTGGAGCGGGCGTGGTGGGACCGGTGGCTCAAGGGCCTGCAGCCGTGACGACGTTCACCCGGCAGTCCTTCGAACGGGCCGCGCTCGTGTCCGCCTGCATCATCGTCGCCGCACCCGTGCCGGACGCCGCCGGTCAGCAACCCCCTCTCGCCCCATCCTGCCCGGCCAACGCCGCCTGGGCCGGACCGCCGCGCCGTCAGGTTCCGGCCGAGGTGTGGCAACGCGACTTCACCCGTCCGATCGACGGCTCGCTGCCGGCTGCGGTGGTGTCCGCGTTGCAGGAGGTGGCGGACCAACTCACGAAGCGGGCACCGGCCGTGTCCGTGGCGGTCGCGATCCCCGGGGTGGGACGGTGGGCCGTTTCCCAGGGGGTGGCGCGGAGCGACCGGGGGACGCCGCTGCCGCCGGACGCGCGATTCCAGGTCGCCAGCACGACCAAGACGTTTACCGCGGTTGCCCTTCTCCAGCTGGAGGCCGAGGGGGCGCTTCGGACCGGCCAATCCATCGAGCCGTGGTTCGACGAGGCGCCGAGCGCCCGACTCACGACCCTCGATCACCTGCTCCGGCACACGAGCGGCCTTGTCAGCTTCAATGCGTTGCCTGCCTGGACGCTCGACTATCGGCCGCCTCGGGAGGCCATCGCCATGGCGCTGGCGGCGAGGCCGCAATTCTGTCCGGGTGCCGGCTTCGGGTACTCGAACACCGGCTACGCCATGCTCGGGGTAGTCATCGAGAATCTCGCGAAACGGCCGCTGGGGGAGGTTTTCGCCGAACGTTTCGCCCGTCCGATCGGCCTCGCGCACTCCGCGCTTCGGGATCGGGACGATGACCTGCCCGTGGTGTCGGGGCACGTGGGCGGACAACCGGTGGACATGCCGGACCACTATGCGACGCCGTTCGCCGCCGGCGGGCTCGCGTCGACGGCGGAAGATCTGGTCACGTTCTGGCACGCATTGCTCGGCGGCCGGCTGATTCCGCCGGCATCGGTGCGCACCATGTTCACCGATCTCGCCCCGATGGATCAAAGCGGCCAGATGTTCTATGGCCGGGGCGTCCAACTGTACGATATCCCGCAGGGACCCGGCCTGATGCTTGGCCACAGCGGCGGCATCACCGGCTTCACGAGCGTCGTCGCCTACCTGGCGGCCGACGACATGTACGTGTCGGTCATCTTCAACGAGCAGCAGGTGCCAGCCGAAGCCGGCCTCTGGGCGGTGGTTCGCGCGGTTCGGGCGGCGCGGCAGGCAGGCAAATAGGCTCTTCCACCCGGCAACGAGGTTTCCATGACCCGACGCACCCGTCTCTGGCCCGCCGTGACCCTCCCGCTCCTGGCCGTCTCGCTCACCGGCTCGGCACCACGTCCGGCGCCCCTGTCGCCCCGCTTCAACCACGTGATGCTCTACGTGGGCAACCTGGACGCCTCGATCGCCTTCTACACCCGGGCCTTCGACGTGCGGGTCAGCGAACGGATCGATACCCTGCGGGTCACCCGGCCGAACGGAACGGAAGCCACCAACGCGGTGCGGATGGCGCTGCTC